>CAZWTL010000001.1:0-148799 GCA_964637025.1 uncultured Syntrophaceae bacterium
AGCCCCAGGACGTCGGGGTTCGACAGGAAGAGCCCGCTGACCTGCCGCGGTCCGAGCTCGCCTGCGACCAGCGCCGCCGCCACGGGATAGACGCCGTTGTACTGGGCATCCTCCGTATCCCGGGGTTTTCCCCGGTAGAGGCTGGCCGAGGCCTGGAAGGTCAGGATGCGGACCTGCCGGATATCGCCGTGAGAAAATCCATGCATCCGGCGCAGGTCCAGAACGGCCCGGACGGCGGGATGGGCCCAGCGGCAGCAGGTGTAGGGCTTGAAGTAGAGATTCATGATTTCGTAACGGCTTCCCAGATCGGCCGTCAGATCCTCTACTGCGGGACCGTCGAAGATGCTCGGCCCGCCCGTGAATCCCTCCCGGGCCATAAGCGCCGCCAGGACGCCCGTCATGGCGCCCCAGCCTATACCATCCTTGCAATTGGAGGGAAAGGCCACGGACCGCATGACCGGCACCATGGGGGCGTGGAAATCGGCCACGGCCAGCGCCCGTGCCGTTTCCTCGGCCGTCAGGCCGAGCAGCTTGGCCGCGCCGGCTGCGGCGCCGACGGCTCCCCAGGCACCGGTGCTGTGATAATAACCGTAATGGCGCTGCATCGCGAGACCGGCCCGGATCGCCGTCTCGTAGGCGGCGACCAGGGCGGCCAGGAATTCCTGCAGGCCGGCATCCCGCTGCTCTGCCGCGGCCAGGACGGCCGGAAAGACCGCCGCTCCCGGATGTCCCTTGACGAGGCGGTGACCGTCGTCGATATCCAGGGCGTTGGCGGCCAGACCGTTGGCCAGGGCGGCGCCGGGAAGCGACGCGCGTTCCGGCGTCATCAGGATGGAGGCATCCCCGCCCGGGAAATGCCTTTGCGCGAGACGGCGGCCGATGGCGGCCACGGGAGCGGCGGTTCCGGCAATCACGGCGCCGAAAAGATCGATGGCGCAACGGACGACATGATCCTGCACCTCGGCTGGCAGCTTGTGCCAGGTGATATCTCGGATGAAGAGGGAAACCCGTTCGTCGCCGGGGGACATGGGGCATGCTCCTGGAGCAAGGTGTCGTTCGGCAGGGAAAAGACTTGACAACACGGCTCCTTTGTTGTTACTTCACCCGCCGGTTGTGACGTATCGACTCCGTTCGGTGCAACCGCTTCCTACCGCTAACATGCCCCCCTGGAGGGTGTCAAGGTGGAACATTGACGCCCGGAGGGCTGCACCGCTTTAAAGGTCTTGCTCCTGGACGAGAGCATTCGCCCACAGGCCCCGCCCCGAGGGCGGGGCCTGTGGGCGCCACATTGAGCTGAAGATTTCCATGCTGCGAAGCGCCGCCTGGCGGGCGAAGGGGTCTCATCATGCCCATGCCCTGGCCTGCCGACGCGGTGAAGGCGGCGGAAACGTCGGAGGTCGTCCTTGTTCCATTATTCGGTGCGCAGGATCCTGCAGAGCATCCCCATTTTGCTGATCGTCCTGACCCTGGTCTTCATCGTGGTCCGGGTGCTCCCCGGAGACCCCGCAACGGCGGTGCTGGGGGACTATGCCAGCAAGGAATCCATCAACGCCCTGAGGGCCAAGATGGGGCTCGATATTCCCATCTGGCAGCAGTATCTGCGTTTTCTGGCGGATCTCGTCCGCGGGGAACTGGGTACGTCGATCATCACAGGCTATCCGGTGGCCACGCAAATGGCCAACGTGCTGCCCTTCACGCTCTCCCTCACCTTTTGCGCCATCGGCCTGGGATATCTGTTCGGTCTGCCACTCGGCCTGTCCGCTGCGGTCCGCCGCAACAGCTTCGTCGATTACTTCAACCGCATTTTTTCACTGCTGGGTCTGTCGGTTCCGGCTTTTTATCTGGGGATCCTCCTGATCCTGTGCTTTTCCATCAAGATCCCCCTTTTCCCACTGGTGGGCGGAGGGGATTTCTACAACCTGAAGGACAATCTGCGCCATCTTTTCCTGCCGGCGCTGACCCTTGGACTGTTGATGACCGCCTACATCACCCGCATGTCGCGGTCTTCCATACTCAATGTGCTCGGCGAAGACTACGTCCGCACGGCCCATGCCAAGGGGGTTGCGGAGAAGCGCGTGCTCTACAAGCACGTACTGAGGAATGCGCTCATCCCCGTCGTGGCGCTGGGGGGGCTCTACGCGGTGGTCCTGATCGGCTCTTCGGTCATGGTCGAGATCGTTTTTTCACGGCCGGGGCTGGGCACCCTGATGGTGGGGGCCATCAAGCAGCGGGATTATACGACCCTGCAGTCGGTCATGGTGGTCTATACGGTGATCGTGGTCCTCATCAATCTGTTGACGGACCTGATCTACGGCATCATCGATCCGCGCATCAAGTATCAATGATGGCGGGATGTTTCAGACGCGTGGGCCGGGATGGAACGGCCGGGGAAACGGGGATGTCGGAAGTCGTTCAGTTTCGTGAAATCTCGGAAGGGAGGCGGATGTGGACCGCCTTTCTGAGGAACCGGACGGCGTTGGCCGGCGGGTTGATCGCCCTGCTGATCATCCTGGTCGGGATTTTCGCCCCCTGGCTTGCCCCCTACGATCCCCTGGCCCAGGATGCCTATATCCGGCTCACGGGATCCAGCCCGCAGCATTGGCTGGGGACGGACGATTTCGGCCGGGACGTGCTCTCCCGGATCGTCTGGGGGACGCGCATCTCCCTCGTCATCGGCATCGCTTCCGTCCTGCTGGGGCTCATGGCGGGCACCCTGATGGGAATCGTGGCCGGCTATCTCCGGGGGAAAACGGAGATGGCCGTCATGCGGTTTACGGACGTGATCATGTGTTTCCCGGATCTGATCCTGGCCATTGCCGTTGCGGCGGCCCTGGGTTCAAACCTGCTCAACCTGATTCTGACGATCGCGTTGGTCATGGTGCCGCGTTTCGCCCGCTTGTCGCACGGGCTCATCCTGTCGATCCGGGAACGCGATTACGTGGTGGCGGCGCAGGCCATCGGCGCCCGGGTGCCCCGCATCCTGCTGCGCCACATCTTTCCCAACCTGTTCGGCGAACTGCTCGTGGCGGGAACCCTCTGGATCGGCGTGGCGATCCGTTTGGAGGCGAACCTCGCCTTTATCGGACTCGGGGTTCAGCCCCCCACGGCGACCTGGGGGAACATGATCCGGGAGGGGGTCGACGTGCTGATCAACGCCCCTTGGATATCGGTCTATGCCGGGCTCGGCATCCTGATCACGATCCTTTCGTTCAACATGCTGGGGGATGGGGTTCGGGATATGGTCGATCCGCGTCTGCGGGGCGAGTGAATCCCCGAGAGAGGGTGTCATGGCAACAGAGGGAAATGCGCACGCGATCCGCTTCATTCACGGTCTGGATCTGGGCTCCGTTCCCCCTGAGGTGGACCGGCAGGCGCGGGCCTGCCTCCTGGATCTCCTGGGCGCCTGTCTGGCGGGAGCAGACGTGAAGGGCGCCAGGATCCTTCAAGATTTCGCCCTGAACCAGATGGCCGGCCCCGAGGAGGCCACGGTGATCCGGGCGGGACGGAAGCTTCCGCGCGCGGCGGCCGCCCTGGTGAATGGATTCATCGCCAACGCCCTGGACATCGATGATGGTTACCGCCTGGTCAAAGGGCATCCCGGCAGCGCCGTTTTCCCCGCCATCCTGGCCGCGGCGGAGCATGCGGATGCCACGGGCAGGGCGCTTCTGGAGGCGCTGATCGTCGGTTACGAGGTCGCCATCCGGGCCGGCGCGATCCTCCACGATCACTACGGCTTCTACCACGGGTCCGGCTCCTGGGGGGCAGTTGGATCGGCCGCAGGTGTCTCCCGGCTGATGGGCCTCTCCCCGGAGCAGACCGGCCATGCGATGGGCGTCGCCGAATCCTATGCGCCGCTCATCCCGGAGCTCCGCGCCGTGGCGCATCCCAGCATGGCCCCCAAGGACGGCATGGCCTGGGGGGCGCTGGTGGGAATGAGCGCCGCGCTGCTGGCTGCGGGTGGCTATACGGGCATTCCCAGTCTGCTGGGGGATCCGGTGCGAAACGCCGACGTCTTCACGCTGGGCCGGAAGTTCCGGATGATGCGGCTCTATTTCAAGCCCTATCCATGCTGCCGCTGGGCCCAGCCCGCGATCGACGGCCTCAGGAAGATCATGGACCGCGACGGCCTGACGTCGGAGAGAATCGCCAGGATCCGCATCCGGAGTTTTGCCGAAGCGGTCGAATTGTGTAAAATGGCCCCCAGGACACTGGAGGAGGCCGAGTACAACGTCCTCTACCCGGTGGCCGTGACCGCCCTCCACGGGGAGTTCACGCCCCAGCACCTCAGGGAGGAGCATTACGGCCGTTCCGATGTCCGGGCGATCATGGATGCGACGGAGATCGAGGCCGATCCTGCCATCCAGGCGCTGTTCCCGCAACAGTGTCTTGCGGAGGTCGAGGTTGAGACCACGGAAGGCGGGATCCGCTCCTCCGGCCTGATGGCGGCGAGGGGGGATTTCGACAACCCGCTCACGGACGGGGAATTGAGGGAGAAGTTCCGCCGGATCACCCGGGGCATCGTCGACGAAGGACGGATCCGGGACCTCATCGAGATGACGGAACATATCGACGAGGTCATGGTCAGCGACCTTGTCCGCCTGCTCGCGTCGAGATGAACGAGGGATAACGGCGCCGCCGGCGCCGCAACAAGGGAGGATCGAACAAGCCGTGCCGCGAGACGTACTGCTCGACATCAGGAACCTGAAGACATATTTCTACACCGACAGCGGGGTGGCCCGCGCCGTCGACGGCATGGACCTGACGCTGTTCAAGGGCGAGACCCTGGGCGTTATCGGCGAATCGGGCTGCGGGAAGAGCGTTACGGCGCTCTCCGTGATGCAGCTTGTCGCCGCGCCGGCGGGACGGATCGTCGCGGGAGAGATCCTGTTCGAAGGTCAGGATCTGCTGAAGAAAAGCCGCGAGGAGATGCGGGCGATCCGCGGAAACGAGATCGCGATGATCTTTCAGGAGCCCATGACGTCCCTCAATCCGGTCTTCACGATCGGTTATCAGATCATGGAGTCGATCCTCCTCCACCAGAAGCTTGGCAAGAAAGAGGCCCGCGAGAAGGCGATCGAGATGATCCGCCTGGTGGGGATTCCCTCGCCGGAAAAGCGGATGGACGACTACCCCCACCACATGAGCGGCGGGATGCGGCAGAGGGCGATGATCGCGATGGCGCTCTGTTGCCAGCCGAAACTGCTCATTGCCGACGAACCGACCACGGCGCTTGATGTGACGATCCAGGCCCAGATCCTGCGGCTCATCCGGAAGATCCGCGAGGAAACCGGCATGGCCGTGATGATGATCACCCATGACCTGGGCGTCATTGCCGAGATTGCCGAGGATGTGGTGGTGGCCTATGCCGGGAAGGCGGTCGAGAGCGCCGACGTGAAAATGATCTTTCGGAATCCGCTCCACCCCTATACGCGCGCCCTCTACACCTCGATCCCCCGGTTGACCGACAGCCGGAAGGAGAGGCTGAATGTGATCTCCGGCTCGGTGCCCAATCCGCTCGATTTTCCGATGGGGTGCAGATTCCATCCCCGTTGCGGTTGTGCGCGCGACTGCTGCCGGGTGGAGGAGCCGGAGCTGGAGGATGCCGGCGACGGCCACCGGGTCCGCTGTTTCATGTACAACGAGAAGAAAAAGGCGCTGTTCGCCGGAAAACGAAGAGAAGAGAGGTCATCTTGCTGGACGTCAAGGACGTGAAAAAATATTTCCCCATCGAGGGCGGCGTTTTTTCCCGTGTTCAGGGGTATGTGAAGGCCGTGGACGGCGTCAGTTTCCATCTTGAACGGGGAGAGATCCTGGGGCTGGTGGGGGAGTCGGGCTGCGGAAAGACGACGGTGGGCCGTCTGGCCCTGGGGCTTCTGCAGCCGACGGCCGGGGAGATCGTTTTCGAAGGGGTGAACCTGGCGGGGATGGGGAAGAAAGGGCTGAGCCGCATCAAGCGGGACATGCAGATCATTTTCCAGGACCCCTACTCCTCCCTGAATCCCAGGATGACGGCGGGGGACATCATCGGCGAGCCGCTGCAGATCCACGGCGTGGCCCGGGGAAAAGAGAAGCAGGAGCGGGTGGCTGCCCTGCTGGAAACCGTGGGAATGGATCCCCGGTATGCCCGGAAATACCCCCATGAGTTCAGCGGCGGGCAGCGGCAGCGGATCGGGGTGGCCCGGGCCCTGGCCCTGAACCCCAAGCTCATTGTATGCGACGAGCCGCTGTCGGCTCTGGACGTCTCGATCCAGGCCCAGGTGATCAATCTGCTGGAGGACCTGCAGGCCCGCTTCGGCCTCACCTATTTGTTCATCGCCCACGACCTGAGCGTCATCCGGCACATCTCCAGCCGGGTTGCCGTGATGTATCTCGGCAAGATCGTGGAGACCGCCGGCACGGACGTGCTCTACCGACATCCCCTCCATCCCTACACGGAGGCCCTGCTCTCGGCGGTGCCGGTGCCGGATCCGACGCTGGAACGCAAGCAGATCATCCTCAAGGGCGATGTCCCGAGTCCGATCAACCCGCCCTCGGGCTGCCGTTTCCGGACCCGGTGCGCCTATGCGCGACCGGTCTGCGCCGCACAGGAGCCGATCCTCCTGGAAACGGACAAGGGGCATCTGGCGGCCTGCCACCGGCTCGATGCGGCCCTGGCGTCGGAATGGAGGGCATAACCCCGGGAGGAGGGCGGGGACCGGACCGGTGACGGGTTTCGCAGGGGCCGGATCGCGCGGGGAAGCCGCGGGCGAGGAGACGTCGAAAAAACCGGGAAGGTCGGAAGGAGAAGGTCCATGCAGGCTTTGCGCGGGGGGCAGTATCGGCCCCTGAATGAAAACGAGATCGACCGCATCCACGGGGCGGCGCTTCGGATCCTCGAGGAGACCGGCGTGCGGGTGGGCCTGGAGGAGGCACGGGAAATCTTCCGTAGACACGGGGCGCGCATCGACGGCGAAATCGTGCGGATTCCACCGGCTGCGGTCGAGAAGGCCCTCGCCACTGCGCCCCGGGAGTTTCGGATGGCCGGCCGCGAGGAACGACACGACCTGATTCTCGGCGGCGGGCGGGTCCACATGGGCACGGGCGGGGCGGCCCTGACCGTCCTCGATCCGGCGACGGGCCGGGCGCGGCCGGGAACGTTGCGGGACATCGGCGAGATCGCCAGGCTATGCGACGCGCTGGAGAACGTCCATTTTTATCTGCGTCCCTGCGTCCCCCAGGACATCCCCGGGGAGGCGCTGGACATCAATCAGTTCTATGCGGCCCTGTCCAACACGACCAAGCACGTGATGGCCGCGGCCCAGTCCCCCCAAAATGCCCGGGAGGTGATCGCCATGGCCGAGCTGATCGCCGGAGGCCGTGAGGCCCTGGTCCGCAGGCCCTTCATCTCGTTCGTGACGAGTTGGATGATCAGCCCCCTGCACTTTGCGGACGGAACCACCCGGGTTCTTCTGGAGGTGACCGGACACGGGATCCCCGTCGCACTCTCGTCGGCGCCCATGGCCGGGTCCACTTCGCCGGTGACCCTGGCCGGGACCCTGGCCCAGGTGCACGCCGAACAGCTCTCCGGGATCGGCCTGACCCAGTTCGCCCACCCGGGCGCGCCGGTCCTGTACGGGGCCATTCCCTCGATGGCCGACATGAGATCGATGGACTATCTGGGTGGGGGCGTCGAGTTCGGCCTGATGAACGCGGCGGCCTCCCAGATGGCCCGGCATATCGGGGTTCCGAACTACAATTCGGCAGGACTCACCGACGCCAAGATTCCCGACATCCAGTCCGGGTACGAGAAGGCCTTTTCGCTCTGCCTCTGCGCACTGTCCGGGTCCAGCTTCATCCACCACGCAGCGGGCATGCTGGAATCGATGAAGGCGGTCGCCTACGAGCAGTACGTGATCGACAACGAGATCATCGGCATGGCGCTCCGCCTGCTGAAGGGGATCCGGGTCGACGAGGAGACCCTGGGGCTCGACGCGATCAGCGAAGCCGGGCCGGGAAGCCACTTCACCTCCTCCCTGCATACGGTCAGGTTCATGCGGCAGGAGTATTTCCGGCCCACCGTGGCCGACCGCCGGAGCCGGGAGGTCTGGGAAGCTGCGGGCGCGGCGGATGGCCGCGAGCGGGCGCGCATCCAGGCGGGACGGATCTTGGAGACCCACCGTCCGGCGGGGATCGATCCCGCCGTGGATCGGGAAATACGGAGGCGATTCAACATTCTGATATGAAGAGATCGGGGAAGAGAAAGGAGAAGCGATGAAAGCGACGCCCGGCGGCCAGTACCGGCCGCTCACCGACGACGGGATCCGGAGGATCCACGAATCCGCCCTGACTCTCCTGTCGGAGATCGGGGTCGAGGTGCACAGCAAGCTCGCCTTCGAGGCGTTCCGGCGGAAAGGCGCCCAGTGCGATCCGGCCGGAAGGGTCGTGAAGATACCCCGGGCCATGGTCGAGGACGCCGTGGCCAGCGCGCCGAAACGGGTGGTCCTGTGCGGCCGCGATGCGAAGCACGACCTTTGCTGCGAGGGGAAGAACGTCCACCTGGGCACGGGAGGCACGGTTCTCAACGTGATCGATCTCGACGGCGTCAAGCGGCCCTCGACGCTCAAGGATGTGCGGGACATCGCCAGGCTCTGCGACGCGCTCGACAACGTCCATTTCATGGTCCTGCCCGTCTACCCCAACGATCTCCCTCCCGAGGATGTGGACATCAACCGGTTCCACTCCTCCATCATGAACTGCTCCAAACATCTGATGGGCGGCATCTATACGCTCCGGGGGACCCTGGACGTCATCCGGATGGCCGAGAGGATCGCGGGGAGCCCCGAGGCGCTCCGTGAGAGACCGTTCGTATCCTTCATTACCTGCGTGGTTTCACCTCTGAAGATCGACGACCTTTACGGAGACATCCTCTGCCACATCGCCGAGGCCGGAATGCCGGTGGCGATCCCTGCCGAGCCCCTGACCGGGGCGACGGCGCCGGTCACAATCGCAGGATTGATCACCGGCCTCCACGCGGAAACCCTCTCCGGCTTGGCTTTGACCCAGATCGTCCGTCCCGGGACCCCGGTTTTCTACGCCTGCACGGCCACCTCGACGGACCTCAGGACGATGGGATATGTGAGCGGATCCGTGGAGATGGGCCTTATCAACGCGGGCGCGGCGGCCATGGCGCAATACCTGGACTTGCCCAACTATACGACCGCGGGCATGTCGGATTCAAAGGTCATCGATGCCCAGAACGGTTACGAGAAGGCCGTCACCGATGTTCTCGTTGCCCTGGCGGGTTCGAACTTCATTCACGACGCGGCCGGCCTGGTTGAGTTCGCCAGCACGGCAAGCTACGCGCAGTACGTGATCGACGACGAGATCATCGGGATGACGATGAGGGCGGTCCGGGGGATCGAGGTGACCGATGAAACCATCGCGCTGGATGCTTACCGTCGCATAGGGCCGGGCGGCAATTTCCTGGCGGATCCGCATACGATCCAATGGATGCGCCGCGAGCACTATCTGCCCCGGCTGAGCGACCGGCAGTTGAGGATCAACTGGGAAAAGACGGGAAGGATGACGGTGGGAGATAAGGCCCTGGCGATGGCGAAGCGGCTTGTCCAGGAGCACCCGTCCCTGGGAATTGACGCGGAGCTCAACAACGCCCTGCGGGCCCAGTTTCCCGGGATCCGCCCATGAAGGCCTTGGGGGCCCGGCCCGCGTGACTGGGAATCCGCTGGACGGTGTCGGGAATCGGTGTCATAAAAGGAGCAATCATCATCAAAGGAGAGGAACCGATGGATCTGTTGGATAGGATTTCGGATGAACTGCAGCACGGCAATTATGTCGATGTGCCCAAGATGACCCAGGAGGCCCTGGACAAGGGCATTGCGCCGGAAATGATCCTCAGCGACGCACTGGTGGCCGGCATGGACGTGGTGGGAGAGAAATTCCGCCGGGACGAGCTCTTCATGCCCGAGGTCCTCATCGCGGCCAAGGCCATGCAGGCCGCCATGGCGGTCCTGAGGCCCAAACTGGTCGAAACCGGGGCGAAGACCGCGGGATCCATCGTCATCGGCACCATCCAGGGGGACCTCCACGACATCGGCAAGAACCTCGTGGGGATGCTGTTCGAGGGTGCGGGCTATCAGGTGATCGATCTGGGCGTGGACGTGGCCCCGAACCGTTTCGTCGAGTCCGTCAAGGCCAACAAACCAGATTTCATCGGCATGTCGGCCCTGCTCACGACGACCATGCCGAGGATGAAGGAGGTTGTCGAATCCCTCGTCGAGGCGGGCCTGCGGGAGCGGGTGAAGGTGATGGTGGGCGGGGCACCGGTAACGGAGCAGTTCGCCCGGGATATCGGGGCGGACGGCTATGCCCCCGACGCGGCCAGTGCCGTCGAGAAGGCCCGTACCCTGAAGGGCTGAAAGGGCATCCGTATCCATTCATCATGAGCGACACCATCGGCCTGGGGATCGATGTGGGGGGAACCAATACGGACTCCGTCCTCGTCGATCTGGATGACAAGAAAATCCTCTCCTTTTCGAAGGCGCCCACCACACGGGCGGACCTTGCCGCGGGGATCGCGGAAAGCCTCCGGGGGCTCGATCAAAGCCGTTTTCCCCATATCGCTCTGGTCGGCCTTTCGACGACCCTGGCGACGAACGCCATCGTTGAGGGGGCGCGGCGGCAGATTTTGGGCATCCTGATCGGCTACAGTCCCGATGAGGTTCCCTCCGGACTGGAGAAGGACACCGTCCTGATCCGGGGCGGCCACGACGTGCGGGGCGAGGAACAAGAGCCTCTGGATGCGGACGCCCTGCGGATGATCGTGGAAAAGACGCGGAACGCAATCGAGGCCTATGCCGTCTGCGGCTATTTCAGCGTCCGCAACCCCGACCACGAGCTTAGGGCCGCGGACATGGTCCGCCGGATGACCGGCCGCCCGGTGGTCTGCGGCCATGAACTCTCGCAGCGGCTCGATGCCGTCAAGCGGGCGGCGACGACGATCCTCAACGCCCATCTGATTCCCGTCATCCATCATCTGCTCGATTCGGTCCAGAGGATATTCATCCGAAACCGGATCGCGGCGCCACTGATGATCGTCCGGTGCGACGGGAGCCTGATGGCGGCTCCAGCCATCATGAACCGGCCCATCGAGACGATCCTGTCCGGACCGGCCGCGAGCGCGATCGGCGCCCGGTTTCTGCTGGGGCGGGAAGAGGCGGCGGCAGATGCGGTGATCGTGGACATCGGGGGAACCACCACCGATATGGCGCTTCTCCGGGACGGGCGTCCCTGTCTGAATCCGGAGGGTGCCCGGATCGGCGCCTGGCAGACGAACGTCCAGGCAATCGACGTCAGAACGATCGGCCTGGGGGGAGACAGCCAGATCAGGATCGACGAAAACGGGTCCATTCATGTGGGGCCGAATCGGGTCGTCCCACTCGCCTTCCTGGGAGCCGGACATCCGGAAATCGAGGCTGAACTGGAGAGAATCCGCGACCAGTGCGGCCACCTGCCTTTCCGGAGCGCCCCCGATTTCTGGATGGCCTGCGGACCACCTCCGGAAGGGGATGGAGAAAGAGCCGCCGAGAGGATTCGCGAGGCGCTCCGTCCGGGACCGCGGTCCCTTTTACAGCTTTCCGAAGCCGCGGATCTGGGGATGACCGATGTCCAGAGGCAGTTGGACCGGCTGGAGCATCAGGGTCTGGTGCAGCATTGTGGCGTTACGCCCACCGATTTTCTCCATACGGACGGTGTCTTCACCGCCTGGAACCGGAAGGCGGCCCTGCTGGCCGTGCAGATCCTCTGCGGTTGCCACCGCATCTCCCTCCCGGAGCTCCATGCGAAACTCTCCGGGGAGATGGAGCGGCAGATCGGCCTCCAGGTTCTGGAACTGGTCCTCGCCCAACAGGACCGCGGTGTCCGGCGGCCGGAGGCATCCAACCTCTGCCGCGATTTCTGGGATCGCTGTTTTTCGGCCGAGAGGCACAGCAACCATGTCCGGTTCCGGATTTCACTGAATAACCGCCTGGTGGGGATCGGTGCCCCTGTCCATGTTTTTCTCCCGCCGGTGGCACGGAAACTGGAGACAGCGGCGGTGGTGCCGTACCATGCGGGCGTGGCCAACGCCATCGGGGCGATCACCGGTGCCGTTGCCGCGACCGACGAGGCGCTCATTCGGCCTGCAGAGGGGCGTTTCAGGCTCCACACCGCACGTGGTGTAGAGGTCTTTACCGCTCTGGAAGAGGCGACCCAGAGGGGAAGGGATCTCCTTTCAGCGGCTGTACGGGCGAAGGCCACCGCTGCGGGCGCGGGCGAGGTGGAGGTGAACGTGGAGGAGAGGGAACAGTGGGCGGCCTCCCGGGGCGGGGAGCCCCTTTTCCTGGAGAAGCGGCTGGTTGCCAGGGCGGTCGGCAGTCCCCGCCCGGGCCAGCACCGGCGCTGACCGATGTGTCCGGTAAAGAGACCGTGTCATCCCGGCCTGCCCGGAAACGCCGATCTGCGCTGCCCAGTACCTCGCGAATGAAACGTACAACGGCACCAAAAAACTGGACAAAAGGCCAAAAAGCGGATAGGATTCCCAAAAATGCCCTTAGACCCGCTTGCGCCCTGCAGGGGCCGGAAGACGCCGGCGGGTCCGTTCACCGTCGGCGGGCTGCCATATGGAAGCTGAATGCTGAACAGGGAATGAACGCGTCTCTCAAAGCGATTCATTCGGGGTAGGGGTGCTATGTACGTCCGTTTCTGGGGAACGCGGGGTTCGGTGCCCGCAGCGGCAACAGCGCAGCAAATCCGGGAAAAGGTCTCCCGGGCCCTCCGGTTGTTCCGATCGAAGCATCCTGGCGCACAGGAGGATATCGAGGCCTTCATTGACAAGGACCTTCCCTTTGCCGACCGGGGGAGCTACGGGGTGAACACCTCATGCGTCGAGATCGGCGGTATGGAGGAATGCATCCTCTGCGACGCGGGTACGGGCATCCGGGATTTCGGCCACGCGTTCATGCATTCGGCAAAGGGCAGGACTCCGGCAGTTTTCCACATCTTTCTGTCTCACCTCCACTGGGACCATATCCAGGGGTTTCCTTTCTTCCCCCCGGCGTATCTTCCCGGTGAGCAGATCCATATCTATGGCGGCCATCGGGACATCCGGCAGGCTTTAACGCTCCAGCAGTCCCCCCCCTTTTTCCCTATTGCCTTTCAAGGGATGGGGGCAACGATCGATTTCACAACCCTTGAGCCGGGGCGACCGGTGAGCGTCGCCGGATTCGACGTCCAGATGTTTCCTCAAAATCACCCCGGGGGTTCCTTCGGATACAGTTTCGTCCGTGAGGGCACCAAGATCGTCTACTCCACCGACATGGAACATACGTCGGAAGCGGATCAGGAGAAATATCCCTATGTCGACCGGTTCCGGGATGCGGATCTGCTCATTTTCGATGCCCAGTATTCCCTGGCGGATGCCAGCGGACCGAAGGAGGCCTGGGGCCACTCCAGCAACCTATCGGGCGTCGAACTGGCCGTGCGCGCCGGGGTCAGACGCCTCTGCCTCTTCCACAGCGAGCCGACGTGGGGGGACGAGGCCCTGGACCGGTTTCTCGCTGAAACCCGGGATTATCTGCAGAACTATTCCCCAGCCTCGTCGCTCCGGATCGATCTGGCATACGACGGCCTCGAGATCATGCTGTGAAGGAGCGCCGCCTCTTCCTGTTCGACTTTGACGGCGTGCTTGCGGATTCACTGGCGATTTACGAGCAGGCGGTGGCACGCTGCCTGGAACGGATCGGGACCCCCATCGTGAAGACCCGGGAGGACTACCTGGCGCTCTTCGACGGCAATCTCTACGAATCGCTGGCGGCCCGGGGAGTCAGCCTGGCCGATTATATCCGGGCGGCGAAGGAGATCATGCCCGGCCTCGACTACGACGCCATGAAGCCCTTCGACGGCCTCGCTCCTGTCCTGGACCGCCTGCACAGGGACCATTGCCTGCTGGTGATCTCTTCGAACACCTCCAGGACCATCCGCAGGATGCTTGTCCGCTTCCGCTTCGACCCCTATTTCGACGAAATCCTGGGCGCCGACTTCAAGGCCAGCAAGAAGGAGAAGATCGACCATGCCCTGGCGACTTACGGCATGCCGCGCCAAAGCACCTTCTACATCGGCGACACGGCTGGAGACATCAAGGAGGCCCGGGCCGCGGGCGTTCGGTCGGTAGCCGTGGCCTGGGGGTGGCACGACCGGCAGAGGCTCGAGGCCGCGGTGCCCGATTTTCTGGTGGATACGCCGGAGGGACTGCTGGAGATTGAATCCGGAGCCGCGGCGCCGATGCCGCTATAGCCTTTCCCTCCTTTCCCGGCATCCCTGTGGAACGCGAACGGATGCCGTGCCCGAATGAGTGTTCCGGCAGGAACCGCTTTCCAGGGCGGTTGTTTGACATTTGGGTGGGCATCCATTATAAATGGGCCGCGCGATTTAAAAAATACGCCGATTCTGACCCCATGTTTCGGAAGCGAGGGGCAATGCCATGCAGATACGGGATGTATTCCAATACTATGGAAACGACCTCAAGCGGGTCGAGGAACACATGGAGATGTACCTCCGCTCGGAAGTCCGCCTCATTCCGGAGATCATCAACCATCTGATCGGAAGCGGCGGGAAACGGTTTCGGCCCCTCCTGCTGCTGGCCACGGCGGATCTCTGCGGCTATCGGGGAGAACGCCGCTATCCCCTGTCCGCGATCATCGAGTTCATCCACACGGCGAGCCTGCTCCATGACGATGTGATTGACCGTGCCGAGACGCGCCGCGGAAAGGAGTCGGCCAACCGGGTCTGGGGCAATGCCGCCAGCGTGCTGGTCGGCGATTTCCTGTATTCCAAATCCTTCAAGCTGATGACGGACGACGGGACACCGGCCATCCTCAAACTCCTCTCAACCGCGACGAACACGATGTCCGAAGGAGAGGTCTTTCAGCTCATGAAAGCCGGCGACGTGACCATCACCGAAAAAGAGTACCTCATGATCGTGGAGAAGAAGACCTCGATTCTGATTTCGGCGGCCTGCGCGATCGGCGGCATCCTCGGCGAAGCATCGGAGGGGCAGATCGAGTCGCTGACCCGTTTCGGGATGAGGCTCGGCACGGCCTTCCAGATCACGGATGACACGCTCGATTACGTGGCCGAAGAGGAGGAGTTCGGCAAGTCGATCGGACAGGATCTGGGGGAGGGAAAGCTGACGCTTCCCCTCATCAGGACCATGCGGAAAGGCACGCCGGAGGAAAAGGCCTTCATCCGGGAGGGGATCGAAAACAAGGACCGGAGTGCAGATGCCGGCATCAAGGGGCTGATTCAGCGTTATGACGGCATACCCTACGCACTGGGCAAGGCCAAGGCCTGCATCGAGGAGGCGAAGGGGGCCCTGACCCTTTTCCCCGATTCGGAGGCCAGGACCGCACTTGTGGCCATTGCGGACTACATCATCGAAAGGCGGCTGTAACGACAAAGGCTTCTCCCTGCATCGGGCCCCGAAACAACCGGACGCGGAATGCGGCCTGAGTGGGGCGGGCCGGTGCTGGCGTCACCGCAGGGATCTGTCCAGGGCGAATCGGCGGATTCGCTTATCGGGTATGCGGTTGACGATGGAGGGCGCTGCGCCGGCAGCCGGGGCGTTAGATACGAGATATGGGGAACGACAGCGAGATCATGAGCCAACGGCATCTGGAGCGGTACGCCGATGTGCTGCTCTGGGGGATCCGGACAGCCCGGCAGGGGAGATTCCGCAAGGGGGACATCATCCTCGTCCAGTACGACCGGGCGGCCCTGCCGCTGGCCGAGGTCCTCTACGAAAAGATCATTGCAGCGGGGATGCATCCCGTCCAGCGGATGGGGCTGACGATCGGTATGGAGCGCTCCTTTTACGGAAAATCCGGCGGCCGCCAACTCGTATTCCAGCCGCCGGGAGAGAGGGAGTTCTGCATGAACCTCAACGGGAGAATCTACCTCCATGCACCCGATTCCCTGACCCACCTCAGAGACATTGATCCGGCCCGAATCTGTAGGGTTCTGGTGGCGCGCAAGCCGCTCCGCGATATTCTGGACAAACGCGAGCAGGAGGGACGGTATGGGTGGACCCTCTGCACCCTGCCGACCCCGGAACTTGCCGCGCAGGCCAGAACGACGCCGGCGATCTACCGGGATCAGATCATCCGGGCCTGTTATCTGGATCGGAAGGATCCTGCCGGACAATGGGGAGAGATCAGGCGCCATTTGACCTCCATCAAACGGTGGCTGAACGGTATGAAAGCGAGCCGTTTCCATGTTGAATCCGAGCACTGCGACCTTTGGATCACGCCGGGTGAGCAGAGGCGATGGGCGGGGGTTTCCGGCCACAATATCCCCAGTTTCGAACTGTTCATCTCTCCGGACTGGCGCGGCACAGAGGGGAGATATTATGCCAATCTGCCTTCCTACCGGAGTGGCAATTATGTCGAAGGGGTTCGACTCGACTTTGAGCGGGGCAACGCCGTGGAGGTCCGGGCCGAGACCGGGGAGGCGTTTGCCGTTCGGCAACTGGCCCTGGACGCGGGTGCGAAACGGATCGGTGAATTCTCCCTGACGGACCGGCGCTTTTCACGGATTGACCGTTTCATGGCGGACACCCTGTTCGATGAAAATTTCGGCGGACCATACGGGAACTGCCACATCGCCGTCGGGGCATCCTATACCGACACCTTTGCCGGCGATCATGCCGAGATGAACGGCGCCCTCAAACGGCAACTGGGCTTCAACGATTCAGCCCTTCACTGGGATCTGGTGAACACGGAGAACAAGACGGTCACCGCGCAGGGAACCGCGGGGAAGAAGACGGTCATCTACGAGAACGGGTGTTTCCGTTACTGACAGGTCCGGCCGACTCCTCCTTTTCTCCACCGATGGACGAGATGAGATCGATGCGGGATCGGATCTCGGAGGCCCTGGCGGGCTGTCCCGATGTTTCATAGAGGCGGTGCAAACGCTCGAGCCAAGCCAGCAGCGCCGTCTTCCATCCGTTCTGCGAAGCGGCTTCCACGGCGGACTGGAGGAGCGCCTCCGTTTCCAGGCCATGGCGCACGGCCAGCCCCGACGCGATCAGGCGGGACAGGGGGTCTTCGATCGCGGCGACGGCGGCGGCCGTTCTTGCGGCGTCTCGGTCGCGTAGCGCCCCCCAAAAGGGACGGTAGGATGCCGCCAGCAGCAGCGGATCCACCGCGGCATGGTCTCCGACGAGAAAGCGATAATAGTTCCGATTCGCAGGGACAACCTCGACCGCCTCGACCTTCGGGTAGTCGCCGCCATCCGGCTCCGACAGCACAGCAACCTGGAGCGCCATCCGCGTCAGCCATGCCTTGCCCAAGAGGTCCATGTCCCCCCCCTTTTGAATCTCCGCAACAGCCTCACGGAAGTGAATCTCCGTGATGCGCTGGTGGCCGGCGGTCAGGTAATGCTGTTTGAATGCCTCCAGTTGCCTGTGGCCCGCTGCGATCCACCCCGGCGCGGGTTTCGTGCCGCAACCGGCCAGCAAGAGAAACAGGAGCAGCAAAGGGGAGATCTTCCTCATGGCAATTGAATCTCCGGCTCTGCCTTGAAGGGGATCTTGCGATCGATTTCGACCGCAAGGTTGCGGAGTTCCACGATCGTCTGATCCAGATTCTCCCGGAGCATCCTGAGATCCCGGGTCGCGTCGGCCGCTTCGGAACTGACCCTGTGGATGTTTTCCAGGGTGGCGTCGATCTTCCCTTCGGCTGCCTGGGAGCTGACCTTGCGGAAGTTTTCCAGGGTGGCGTCGATCACCGAAAGGTTAGCCCGCAGATCGCGGAGGAGGGTCCGGACCTGGGGCAGGACACCGTCCGGGCCGTAGAGCTCCTGATCGGCCTGGCCGGCCATGGTGTCGACCCTCTGGAGGATCCCGTCCACCTTGGCCGTGATCTCTCCGAGCCTCTGGAGGGCCTCATGGATGGACCGGACGCTTCTCGGATCGCCGACAGCCATCTCCAGGATGGATTGTTTGCTGGCAAAACGGGCGATCAGCGTGTCCGTATCGCGGAGCACCCGGTTGACATTCCCTTCCGGATCCGCCAGGTTCGCGGTGATCTGGGCGACATTGGCCATGATCCGGTCGGCCTTGTCGATGATCGGCTGCGCCCGCTTGATGATTTCGTTGATGTCGTTGGATTCCGTGATCACGGGAATGGCATGTTCGGACAGGGGAGGGGCGTCGAGGTTGTTGGTCGTGACAATGATCCGGGGCGTGCCGATCAGAGGCTTGTCAAGGACGAATTTGCTGTCCGCCCTGATCATCCGGATATGACGCTCGGGGATCCGGATCCGGATGAGGACCGTTCCCCGCTCGTCCAGTTCCAGGGCGCTGACGCGGCCGATCGTGAACCCCCAGACGGTCACAGGCATCCCTTCGGTCAGATTCTCCCCTGTTTTCGAGGCGAGGGTGAAGGTGTGGACCTTGGAGAACATCCCTTTCTTGTATGCCACATAGCCGAGCGATGCCATGATCAGAAGGGATGCGATCGTGATGAACAGCCCCACCTTGAATTCAATCCGTTGCGCCATCCGATTCCCCGTAAAATCCTTTTTCCCGAGTATAATCGAAAATATGGACCTCTGCAATCAAATCATCAACCTTTTGCAGGGCGGCCAGGACAAACCGGCCATCCCGGCCATCGGGCAGGATCCGGAAAGGCCTGTCCAGGACAACGGAGGCATCGCGGACCGTGGCCGCCCGGATCAGCATGGCGTAAAAGAGCTCCTCCGGTTTCAAGGAACAAATCTTCCGTTCGGCCATATCGGACATGTCGAAGCGCTCGAGCAGGCGCACCGCAAACGACATGGCGTCCGGCCACGGCTCATTCTCATGGTACTGGCGAATCAGGGCGATGTTGCTCCACACCGGCAGATTCGAGATCAGGGGGACCTCCGGGGAGACTCTCGCGACCGGCGTGACCTGTTCCGACAGGAACTGCACCAAGTCTTTTTTCAGTGGCCCGTCATTTTCGAAGAGCCTTATATGAATCTTATGATCGATGACAGCACCTCGATGGTCACGATGGCCATGAATACCCTGACCATGCCGTTTAGGATCGCAAGAGGGATATCCGCCAATTCTGCGGACGCGTTCAGGCCGGTCTGGATGGAAATGAGCGTGATGAAGAAGCCGAAGGTGGCGCACTTGCACAGCATGACGACGATATCCAGGAGATCGGTCGATTGCAGCAGCGCGTCGATATAGGCGTCCGCGCTGATTCCGAACAGAGGACTGGAGATCACCAGCCCGCTTGAAACCACCACGAGGGCAAAGAGGCCGGTCAGCAGGACCATCGAAAGCATCCCGCTGAGGATCCGCGGGACGAAGAGGTAATGGATCGGGTCGATCCGGAAACTTTCAAGGGTGTTCAGCTCTCCGGAGACCTTCATGACGGCCATTTCCGCGTTGGTCACCGAACTGGAACGAAGCGCAATGAGCAGCACGGTGACGAAGGGAGAGAATTCCGTGACCACGAAACCCATCAGCAGCCGTCTCAAGGAATCCGCAAGCTCCGCGTGCTTGACGGCCTGGAAGGCCATGCCGTTGAAGAGGAAGCCGAAGATCAGCGCCACACAAAGAAACAGGGGGAGGATCTGAACCGATGTGGCATAAAGCTGCTGGGCAAACACCATTCTGCAGGCGCTGTTGAACGTCCTGCGGTGGAAAAGTTTCAGGGAAACCCTCGCGGCAAGGGCAAGCGTTTCCAGGAGAGAATGGACGCTCAGAAGGGTTGCCTTGCCGATATGGTCGGTAAACGTGATCATAAGACCCAACAGCGACGCCTCGGGGAATGAATACGGGAACCCTTCATCGATCATCGCCTGTCCCGCGCTCCGACGGGGAATAGAGGGAAGGGTCAGGAAGGGCCAAGCAGCCCCTAGCGACGAATCTTTTGTAACACAATATGGTTCGGCGCGCAAACGGGATTCAACGAAGGATTTCTTTTTTGCGAGGAAACTGGTATATAAACGAAAAAAACAGGGAGAACTCATGAAGATCGTGCGTTTTTTAACCGAAGACGGGGAGGTCCGCATGGGGTCGATCGACGAGGATCGGCCCGGAGAGGCCCGAATCGTGCGGGGCGATCTTTTCGGAAGGTTGGAGCCCACCGAACAGAGGGCCCGGATCCGGCGACTCCTGGCCCCGTTGACGCCGTGCAATATCCTTGCGGTCGGACTCAATTACGGCGGTCATGCCGCGGAAACGAAAATCAGCCGGCCTGAAAGCCCGGTCCTGTTCCTTAAAGCGACCACGTCGGTGATCGGACCGGGCGATGTGATCCTACTACCGTCGGTGGGACCCGATCGGGTCGATTACGAGGCGGAATTGGCCGTGGTCATCGGACGCAGGGCCAAGAACGTGAGCCGTCAAGAGGCCCTCGATGTGGTGCTGGGGTACACCTGCGCCAATGACGTCAGCGCGCGCGACTGGCAGATCGATAAACAGAAGCGGCAGTGGGCGCGGGGAAAGAGCTTCGATACCTTCTGTCCCCTGGGCCCCTGTCTTGTGACCCGGGATGAGATACCGGATCCGAACAGGCTCGGCCTCCGGGCGATCCTCAACGGGCAGATCATGCAGGATTCCCACACCTCCGATATGATTTTCGACGTGCGGTCGCTCATTGCCGACCTCAGCCGTTCCTTGACGCTTCTTCCGGGCACCGTCATCCTGACCGGGACGCCCGAAGGGGTTGGTTTTACGAGAAATCCGCCGGTTTATCTCCAAGAAGGGGATGAGATCACCATTGAAATCGAGGGGATCGGAAGCCTTACCAATCCAGTCGGACGGGAGTGATGTGATAGACCGTTGATGCGACGCGGTGCGTTCCGATCGTATTCCCCCCAAAAGGATGGGTTGTCTGCGGCATCGGACAAAATCCCGGGGCTCTCAAGCCTTAACCGGCGCCGCCAGCAAGGCGCAATGCCCCGATCCCGCCACAACTGGATACTTTGTAGCCGACTGGATGGGAGGAACGGATAATTGCGATCCATCTTTTCCGGGGGAACGGGACGAAACAGAATCAATATGCATATAACATAATGATCGCATAAAGATAAAAATAAAAAGCTTTGGCACGTCCGTTGCTATCATGAAGCCGTGGGAAGATTCTCTGGAACGGCTCCGTTTGGAGGTCGCTCAGCAGAATCCAGGGTGTGCCTGAAATGAACGGGCACGGGCATTGACAAATACCAAAATACCTTTATAGTACGGAATCTGATTCGGAAACCCTGCGGGCAGCACAAACAAAATGAACTGCGGGTGTTTTCGGAAGTCAAGATACCGATGGTTCAGGAGGCAGATCATGAGTCGGGATAACAAGGGACGAAAAACTTTCATAATGTTTCTGTTGGCTTTTTTGATCGGATTTTTCGTCGTTTCCGTTGTAGAGGTGCTTCGATCGTCCTTTGCACCTTCGGGACCCGGTCCGGATGTGCAGGTGGCGTCGGCGGTTTCCACCGTCGATCTGGCGCGTCCGCCTCTCTCTCTTGCGGATCTCGTTGACAAACTCAAACCCTGTGTCGTCAACATCAGCACGACCAAAACGGTACGCAGCGGCGGGTTCCGTTCTCCTTTCGGACAGGGAGCGCCTTTCGGTCCTTTCGGAGGGGATGATTTTTTTGAGCGGTTTTTCGGCGACAGCCCGCAGCGTCAGTTTAAACAGAAGAGCCTTGGCTCGGGATTCATCATCAGCAATGACGGCTATATCTTCACGAACAACCACGTCGTGGAACAGGCAGACGAAATTCTGGTAAAACTTTCCGATGGAAAAGAATACAAGGCCAAGGTCATCGGAAAGGATGCACAGACCGACATTGCCTTGATCAAGATCAAACCGAGCAACAGCCTGCCGGTAGCGGAAACGGGCGACTCGGAGAAACTCAGGGTGGGCGAATGGGTGGTGGCCATCGGGAACCCCTTCGGCCTGGAACAGACCGTAACCGCTGGAATTGTGAGCGCAAAGGGCCGTGTGATCGGTGCGGGTCCCTTTGACAATTTCATCCAGACCGATGCCTCCATCAACCCCGGAAACAGCGGCGGGCCGCTTTTCAACACGGAGGGCAAGGTGGTCGGCATCAACACCGCGATCGTGGCCCAGGGCCAGGGGATCGGGTTTGCCATTCCGATCAACATGGCCAAAAGCATCCTGCCGGATCTCAAGGCCAAGGGCAAGGCGACCCGGGGATGGCTCGGGGTTTCCGTGCAGGACATCAGCGAGGATATCGCCAAGACCATGAAGATCAAGGACCGAAACGGCGTCCTGATCTCCGATGTCTTTGAAGGGGATCCGGCCGACAAGGCCGGGATCAAATCCGGGGATATCGTGACCGAGATCGACGGGAAGCCCGTGAAGGACACGCATGAGTTGCTCCTCGTGGTTTCAAGCCTTTCCATCGGAGAGACGGTAAAGATCAAGATCATTCGGGACGGCCAGGAAAAGATCCTTCCCATAACGATTGCGGAAAGAACGGACAAGGCGGAGATCGCCTCTTCCCAGCAGACTGGAGAGGCCTTCGGGATGACGGTCCAGGAGATTACTCCGGAGATTGCCAGCCATCTCGGGCTTGGGACGAAGAAGGGGATCATCGTGGTCGATGTCCAGGAGGGAAGCGCTGCGGATGAGGTGGGAATCCAGCCTCAGGACATCATTCTCCAGGTGAACAAGGTCAAGGTGACGACCATGAAGGAGTATCAGAAGGAGCTCTCAAAAGCGGGGGAGAAGGGCAGCCTGCTCCTGCTGATCCAGCGCGGGAAACAGCGCTTCTTCGTACCCCTGACGAAATGACGGGACCACGAAAAGCCGGGATGGGCTACGGTGAAGATCTGCTGAAGATCTATCGACTGCTGAACGGATATTTCGGCGATCTTCACTGGTGGCCCGCCTCGGATCCCTTCGAGGTCATGGTCGGGGCGATCCTGACCCAGAATACCGCCTGGACCAATGTCGAAAAGGCAATCCAAGCGCTGCGGGCGAAGCAGCTTCTCGCTCCCGCGGCGCTTTTGTCTGTGCCGGAGGAAGAATTGGCCCGGATGATCCGTCCCTCCGGCTATTATCGTCTCAAGGCCGGGAGGGTCAAGTCCTTTGTCCGGTTCATGATGGCGGAATATGGCGGACGGGTGGAAGCCATGAAGTTGGAAGAGCAGTCGAGGCTCCGCAACAAACTGCTCGGGGTCAGGGGCATAGGGCCGGAAACGGCCGACAGCATCCTGCTGTATGCTTGCGAAAAGCCTGTTTTTGTCGTTGATGCCTACACCAAGAGGCTTCTTTGGCGCCACGGCATGATCGGAGGTGACGCCGATTATGGATCGATTCAGAAACTTTTCATGGATCATCTGCGGCCGGATGTCGCTCTTTTCAATCAGTATCACGCCCTGATCGTGAACGCCGGGAAGTTCTTTTGCCGGAAGACGGCGTTGTGCGAGGCCTGCCCGCTCGCCAGTTTGCCGACCGCACCATAGGGGCACGCGCGCGGACAAGGGTTGTCAGCATGAATTTGAAAGACTACACCGCCGTCATCCACGTCCATTCTGCCTATTCGTTCGACGGCCGCACGACCGTTACGGCCATTCTGAAAGCGGCGAGGAGGAGCGGCATCGATATCCTCCTGCTCACAGACCACTCGACGCTCCGGGCCCGTGAAGACGGATTCGAAGGATGGCAGGACGGCGTTCTGGTGGTCGTAGGCGAGGAAATAGCGCCGCGTTTCAACCATTATCTGGCGTTCGGCCATGATCGCGCCATTGATTGCGCGGAAAAAGAGCCAAACCTCCCCCCGCAGGCCTACATTGACCGGGTGAAGATGAGGGGCGGGATGGGTTTCATCGCCCATCCGGACCACACCGGGGCCCCGCTGTTTCACGTGAAACATTATCCCTGGATCGACTGGTCGGTCGCCGGATACGCGGGGATGGGCATCTGGGATTTTATGACGGACTGGCAAAGCGGCCTTTCCAGTCCTCTCCGGGCCCTGATGGGCTATGCCTTCCCCGCCCTTTTGCTCCGGGGCCCGCTGCCGCAAACGTTTGCCCGCTGGGACCGTCTGACGCAGGAGCGGCGGGTCGTCGGGATCGGCGAACTGGACAACCACAACAGCCTGAGACGACATTGGGGGATCCCTGTCTCCGTATTTCCCTTTGGCAGGGTCTTCAATCTCATCAGGACGCACGTCGTGATCGAGAAGCCCCTTTCGGGCGATGGACGTTCCGACATCGCCACGATTCTCGAGGCGTTGCGCAGGGGCCGCGCGTACGTTTCCCTGGACCATTTCCAGCCGGCCAAGGGATTCTCGCTCATCCTGGAGGCAGACGGCGGACCATACACCCTGGGAGATGAGGCCGTCCTCCGCCATACCGCGGAGTTCCGAGTCCGGTGTCCCCACCGGGCACGGATTCGGCTGATCCGGAACGGCATCTTGTTCCATGAGTGCAATGCGGATGCTTTTCGGATAACGGTCCAGGAACCGGGTGTTTACCGCGTCGAAGCCGACTTGAAGGCCTTCGGGCGGTATCGCCCGTGGATATATTCCAATCCCATTTATCTCATCCGTCCCTGAGGACGATGAACCATAAGGAGACTGAAAAAGAAGAGATGCGAGATTTCATGAAGGAGGGACCTGCCTGTCCCGTAAAGATTCAGGACAACACCTTTCGCGATGGTCACCAGTCCATCTACGCGACCAGGATGCGAACGGAGGATATGCTGCCTATTGCCGAACAGATGGATGAGATGGGATTTTGGGCCATGGAGGTCTGGGGGGGCGCAACCTTCGACGTCATGCACCGTTTCCTCGGAGAGGACCCATGGGAGCGGCCGAAGGCGCTCAAAAGATATATCAAAAAAACCCCGTTCACGATGTTGCTCCGCGGGCAGAACCTCGTGGGTTATCGCAACTATCCGGACGATGTGGTCCGCGCGTTCGTGGACAAGTCCTGCGAAGTCGGGATCGATGTCTTCCGGGTTTTCGACGCGTTGAACGACATCCGGAATTTCGAGACCTGCGTGGAGCGGATTAAGGCCAACAAGAAACATTTCGAAGGGGTGATCTGCTATTCTCTGACCCAGCCCCATCTGGGGGGCGACGTGTTCAACATGAATTACTATCTGCGGATGGCCAGGGCGCTGGAGGCGATGGGCGCCGACAGCATCTGCGTCAAGGACATGGCCGGAATCATCTCCCCCTACGACATTTACGACTTGGTGACCGAGCTGAAGAAGATCATCAGGGTCCCGCTGCATCTCCATACCCATTATACCAGCGGCATGGCCTCCATGTCCTACCTCAAGGCGATCGAGGCGGGCATCGACATCGTCGATACCTGCCTGGCTCCCTATGCCCTTCGGTCATCGATGCCTGCTGTCGAGCCCTTGGTCGTGTCGCTTCAGGGGACGAAACGGGATACGGGCCTGGATTTGCGCAAACTGCTTTCCCTGGGAGAACACCTTGAGAAAATTGCCCCCAAATACCGGGAACACCTGGCAAACCATACCCTCTCCCTGATCGATGCGGGGGTGCTGGCCCACCAGATCCCGGGCGGGATGATTTCGAACCTCGTCAGCCAGCTCAGGGAGATGAACGCCCTGGATCGCCTGAACGATGTTTATGCCGAAATTCCCAGGACGAGGAAAGAGGCCGGCACGCCTCCCCTGGTCACGCCGACCTCCCAGATCGTCGGTGCACAGGCGGTCATGAACGTGGTTGCGGGCCGTTACCGGATGGTGAACAACCAATTCAGCGACCTCATTTACGGGCTCTATGGAAAAACACCGGCACCTATCGATCCCGAGGTGCAGCAGACCGTTTTGAAGCGCAACAAACGCGGTCAGACACCCGTTGCCGGCAGGCCGGCCGATTACCTTGAACCGGAACTGGAGGAAGCCCGCAAGAGGATAGGCAGCCTCGCCAAAACGGAAGAAGATCTTTTGATCTATGCCCTCTATCCAACGACTGGGGAGCAGTTTCTGAAACGGAAGTACGGGATGGAAGCCGCACCGGACCCGATGTGCCCCTTGGCCGCGCATGAGGGGGTCGTCGGCCAGTGAATGGCCGCATCTCTGAACGGATCCGCGGGCCGAAGTGTCCCGGAAGGGGCATCCCGGCCATGGAGGGGGTTAGAGCCGGCTTCGTTTTGAACTTTTCCTGGAACGGCAAAGATGATATAGCTTTCCCGAAGCCGGGGCATGTCGGATGCGGGGGTGACTGTCGGACCGCCATGGGCGGATCGCCTTCCGCGTGCGGGGATTCCGGCCAAAAGCTGCCGCAAGACGGATGGTTCCAGGGGCAGGGCCCCCATGGTCCTCCGATCCCATCCGTAACCCATCCATTTTACGATGATCAAGACGGTTTCCAGGATTGCTATACACTACGGTCTGATCTCCGTTGTCTACGGCCTACTTAAGCTGTACCTTTGCCTCGTGCGCGTCCGTTCGGAACGCGAGGAGAGGATTCTGGATCATGTCCGCAAAGGCGGGGGGGGCATCGTTGCCCTCTGGCACCAGCGGATCCTTCTGGTCCTCCGTTACGCCGAACGTTTCGGACATCTTCGTCCCGCGGTCATGATCAGCCAGAGCCGGGATGGGGACCTGATCGCCGGCTTGGTTCGCCGCTTCCATTTTCGTCCCGTACGCGGATCCAGTTCCAAAGGGGGCCGGGAGGCGCTGGCCAGGATGATTGCGGAGCTTTCCGCCCATCCTTTTGCCGTTCATGTTTTGGACGGTCCCCAGGGACCGAGAGGTCTGGTCAAGGCGGGCCTTGTCCGCATGTCCCAGAGCTCGGGCGCCCCGATCATCCCGATTTACGTATCCGTCAACCGGGCCTGGGTCCTGCGAAGCTGGGACCGCTTCCTGATTCCGAAGCCGTTCAGCACCGTTCGGATTCGTTGGGACGAACCGATTTCCGTGCCCGCGGAACTGGATGCCGCTGCCTTCGAGCGCATTCGGATCGAGATTGAGCAGAGGATGCGGGACCATCAGGAACGGGATGACCGGGAAAACGGCTGGGATCGCACCCTCTTCTAGTACCGTGGCGATCATCGTAAGGCCCATCGGAAGGGTGGCGGCACCCTGAAGAACCCTTCGCGGCCCGAAGGGTGGCCCACAGGTATTGCGGAAACGTGCGGGACCCGACCTGAACCGCCCGTGAGCTCATCCCCTTCGTCGGGTGTGGCCAGCCCTCCCGATGCAGCAACATTCCCATGAATGGTGCCGCACCGCCGTCTGGAGAAGCAGCGCCTGTTTTCGGCCTTGACCGGTCAAGCCAGCATGCCGCCGTCCACTGTGAGGCAGATTCCCGTGGTATAGGAGGCGGCTCCGGAGACCAGGTAGAGAACGGCGCCGGCCATCTCCCCCGGACTCGCAATCCGCCCCATGGGGATCATCGGCAGCACCGCCTTCATGATGTCCGGGTTCTGCGTGAGCGCGGCGGTGAATCGGGTATCCGTCAATCCGGGAAGCAGGGCGTTCACGCGGATGTGATATGGTGCGAGCTCCTTGGCGAAGGACTTGGTCATCGCGATGATTCCGGCCTTGGTGATGGAATAGACCCCCTGGAGGAGCGCCGGACGGACGCCATTGACCGAAGCGACGTTCACGATCGCTCCGCCGCCGGATTGCTGCATGAGTTTCGCGGCATTCTGGCTCATGAAGAAACAACCTTTCAGATTCACATCGCAGGTCTTGTCCCAGGCCTTCTCGTCCACGCCCAGGAGGTCTCCGAGAAAGGGATTGGTGCCGGCATTGTTGATCAGGATATCGAGACGGGGATGGTTGTCGATTATTTTCTTAAACAAATCGTTAATCTGAATCAGATACCCGACGTTGCACACCATTGATTCCGCCGTTCCTCCGTTCCGGACGATCTCCTCCTCCACATGTTTCAGGGCCTCCACTTTCCGGCCGGCCAGGAGGACGTGAGCGCCGTGCAGCGAGAGGATTTTCGCGATCGCCTCACCGATTCCGCGGCTGGCACCCGTGATCAATGCAGTTTTCCCTTTAAGATTGAATAGTCCCATGCACTTCTCCTATTTTCCGATGATCTTCCGGACGGCTTCGTCGAGCACGTGAACCGCCACGATCATCAACTTGAACCGTTCGTCCCCGGTTTGCCGGTGGAAGAATCGGTAGTAGATCTGCTGGGCAATGACGGCCAACCGGAATAGACCAAAACAGTAATAATATGATATATTTGAGATTGATATCCCCATGCGCTCCGCATACCGTCGACTAAAATCCTCCCGTGAAAGCATTCCCGGAAGATGGGTCGGAACCATCCGGATCGCCTGCACGGGCGGTGGGTCATCCCGGTTCACCCAGTAGGCGAGCGCCGCGCCGAGATCCATCAGCGGATCTCCGATCGTCGCCATCTCCCAATCCAAGACCCCGATGACGCGGAAGGGGTCCACGGGATTCAGGACCACATTGTCGAAGCGGTAGTCGTTGTGGATGACCGATGCACGGGGGGAATCCGGCGGCATCGCCTCGTAAAGCCAGGACATGACGCCTTCGAAATCCGGGGCGTCCGGCGTCCGGGCCGCCCGGTAGCGTTCACTCCATCCCTCCACCTGCCGCTGGACATAACCCGATGGCCTCCCGAATCCTTCCAATCCGATCTTTCCATAATCGATGCGGTGGAGTTCGACAAACACATCGATCAGCCTCTCGCAGAGAATCCCGGCCTGGGCCGGCGTAAAGGCGAGCCCTTCCGGCAGATCCCTCCTGAGGATCATCCCGCGGATCCTTTCCATGACATAGAAGGGACATCCGATAATGGACTCATCCTCCGCATAGACGAGCGGGTCTGGACAATAGGGGAAGACGGGCCGCAAGGCCCTGAGGATGCGGTATTCCCGCCCCATGTCATGGGCCGTCTTCGCCTTGCGGCCGAAGGGCGGGCGACGCAGCACCAACTCCCGGTTCCCGCATCGGATCAGATAGGTCAGATTGGAATGGCCTCCGGGAAATTGCTCGACCCTGATATCCCCTTCCAGCCCGGGGATGCAATCCCGAAGAAACGGCTCCACTTTGCCGAGGTCCAAATCTTCGCCCTTCCGCACCGGTCTCGTCCTGTCCGTCCAATCCATGGTCGACCCCAGTTCCCCTGCCCTTGAAGGGGGCGTCCCATCATTCGTTCCGCGACAACAAACGCCCGCCCGTCATGGTTCTGAAGCCGCCAGGGCGGCTGCACCGACGGCCCCGACCACCTGGGCGTTGGATGAGACGACCAGCGGCAGGCCGATCGCCTTTTCCAGCGCCCGGACAACGCCTGCATTGCGCGCCACCCCACCGGTCATCATCACGGGTGCCGTCAGTCCGACGCGGTTCGTCATCGCCGCCACCCGGAAGGCGATCGCCTCGTGGATCCCGGCGATGATGTTTTCACGCGGTTCGCCGCTGGCGATCAGGGAAACCACCTCCGACTCCGCAAACACGGTGCAGAGGCTGCTGATCTTTGCCGGGCGCTCTGCCCGGAAGGCAAGCGCGCCGAAGTCGTCGAGATCCGCTTCGAGGGCGCGCGCCATCACTTCAAGGAACCGTCCCGTACCGGCCGCGCATTTGTCGTTCATCGAAAAATTGGTGACCCGTCCCCTCTCGTCCATGGCCACCGCCTTGCTGTCCTGTCCTCCGATATCGATCAGCGAACGGATCGAAGAATCGAAAAAACGGGCTCCGGCTGCGTGGCCCATGATCTCAGTCACCGCCTTATGGGCCATCGTTATGCTTTTGCGGCCGTACCCGGTCGCCACGATCCGGAAGAGGTCGCCGGGCATCAGACCCAGTTCCGAAAGCAATTCCTCGAGCACGCGTCGTCCCGCCGCCTCGGCATTGTATCCGGTGAAGATCACTCTGGCCCCGAGCATTTTGCCGTCCTTCAGTACGGCCGCCTTGGCGGTGATGGAGCCGATGTCGATCCCGGCCGTGATGCTCATATGGCCGAAGCCCCCCCGTCCACAGTGATCGTCTGGCCGGTGATGTAGTCCCCGTAACGGGAGGCGAGGAGCAGGACGATGGGGACGAGGTCCGCAGGCTCGGCGATACGACCTGCGGGAATCGCCTTGACGACCTGGTCGTGAATGGCCGGCGTCGACCAGAAGGGTTTGCTGAAATCGGTGCGCACCATCCCCGGGGCCACAGCATTGACCTGGATGTTCGCTGGGGCAAGCTCCGCCGCGAGGACCTTCGTCAGCATGTCCAGTCCGGCCTTTGCGACCCCATAGATGCCCATGGCCGGTGCTGCCCTGGAGCCTGCAGTCGATGAGATGCTGATGATTTTTCCCCTTTTCCGTTCGCGCATGATGCGGGCGGCCTGCCTGGCACAGAGAAAAGCCCCGGTCAGGTTCCCTTCGATGATCTTGTTCCAGACTGCCGGCTCGGCGTCCACAACGGATGCGGTCAAGAGGTTCATCCCGACATTGTTGATGAGAATGTCCAAAGAACCGTACCGGCGCACGGCAGTCTCAAAAAGGTTAGCCACATCGTTCTCTCTGGCCACATGGCAGGCAACGGCGACAAGACGTTCCCCGGCATTCAGGGTATCCACCGCCGCCCTGAGGTTTTCCTCTTTCCGGCCGCAAATGACCACCCGGCCGCCCTGCAGGAGAAAGTTTCGGGCCAATTCCAGGCCGATCCCCCGGCTTCCCCCCGTCACGACGACCACCCGGTCCTCCAAACCATACGAGATGCCCATCATCCCTTCCCTCCCATGACAGATCCGTTTCGCACCCTTCGGCTGCTTTCATGGCGCACCGAGGACACCCGTTGCCTGTCCGAAAACGGCGACGAGGTGCAACGGACAAATCCTCGTCCGGGGCAGGCGGTCTCACTCCCCCACGTCACGCAATCGGTCGAACAAGGGCCTTCATCCGGGCCGGTGAAACGGAAACATCCTTTACACGACGACGATTCTATGCGAGGATTTTCCCCGCTTCACCGGCCACGGGGGTGGATCGGCGTGGGCTGGATCCAGCGCTCTTTATCGCCCTCGTAAAACCACTTGTCCGAGAAACCCCGATGACGGATGAATACCGGGTTCTCGGCCCAGCGGATCAGATCTTCATAAGCTTGATGGATCTTCCGGAACATCACTGCATCCCCCCCGAGATCGGGATGGTGCATCTTGGCCTGACGCCGGTAGGCGCCCCGGATGATCTTCCGGAGTTCGGGAGAGTCGAGGTTTGACTTCTCCAGATTCAGATAGATGAGGGACGCCGGCTTGATGTCGGGCGTGTGGAGGATTTTAGGCTTGACGGCTTGGGGGGGCACGAGGTTTCGGGCCGCCTGGTTGAGGACATGAAGCGTGGCGCAATACCGTTTCTTGGTCCGCCGCTGTTCCGCCCACCAGGTTTCACCCAAGATGTCCGCCATCCTTCCGAAATCCTCGCCAGGGTTTTTCCCGGGCGTACGGGGATAGAAAAAGCTTCGGATCTCCTTATAGCCGTAAGGGAGGACATCCATGATGATCATCAGGTCCGAAAAATAGAAGGTGGCATATCGGGTGTTGAGGGCCTGCATGAGGCCGCAACGCATGTCCAGCCGCTGGCGCAGTTTCTGCCGGCACTCGATGCTGCAGTAACGCCGACGGCCGAGATTTTCCGTCGTCCCGCAGGACAGGCACCTCCTCGGTTCTTGCTCCCCGACGGGAACAGGCAATAGGTTCATGATGCGCATGATCCGATCTTCCGCTGCACGGCCCTTTGCCGTTCGGCGGCAAAAAAATAGAACAAGTCCATCCTATCACAACAGAAAACAGAAAGGAAAGGGGGATTCCGGCCATCGATGGATATGCCCTGGAATCCTCAGCATTTCGAGTGATGCTCAGCATCCTTGACCGCATTTACGCCAGCCGATCGAACCGCCGCCTATTTTTCAGGGAAGGCTGGGGGGAACTTGCCCGCATCCGTGAGATTCACCGCGCCGGAGATCATCCCGGACCGCCGCGACCGGTCGAGATCCGATGGGAAGACGCCATGGAAAACGGGACCATGGTCCTGCGCCGGGGCATCTTCGCATCCCCGTATACCGACCTCCCCCTGCCGCCGGAGAGCCGGATGGCCTGCTTCGAACTGATCATGCCGCGGGGTGGCTGTAAAAGCACCCCTGTCTGCGTCCATTTTGCAGCGACCGGGGACGAGGGATTCGATCGACGCCGCCGGGTGCTGGCATTGCCCCTGCTCCGGCACGGGATCGGTTCGCTGATCCTGGAAAATCCATATTACGGGCGCCGCCGTCCGCCGGGACAGCACCGGAAGATGCTGAACCGCTTCAGCGACCTCTGGGCCATGGGCGGCGCCGCCGTGGAAGAAGGCCGCTCCCTGATGCAATGGCTCCGCCGGGAAGGGTACAGGCGGCTCGGGGTGTGCGGCATCAGCATGGGAGGGAGCATGGCGGCACGGGTCGCCATCCTCGAAAACGAACCGGTTGCCATGATCGGCTGCGTCACCGCCCATTCGGCAAGCGCCGTTTTCACCGACGGAATCCTGAAGCACTCCCTCGACTGGGGGGTGCTGAACCGGGAACTCGATGGCCGGGAACCGGCGGCCGCCCTGATGCGGGAACTCCTGGACCTGACGGATCTGCGCAGGTCCCCGCCCCCGCGGCGGCCGGAGGCGGCCTTTCTCGTCGCCGCGAGACGAGACGCCTATATACCGCCGGCTTCGGCGGCCATGTTGCATGCCCATTGGTCCGGATCGACCATGCGTTGGCTCGATACCGGCCACGTGGGGGCTTTTCTGTTTCATCAGGGGGATTTTCTGGCGGCGATTCGGGAGGCCTTTGACCGTCTTTAATCCCGGTGGCCGCGACCATGATGGTCATGCAGCCGATTTTCGGCTATTCTGAATGCAACGGGATCATGGCGTCCGAGGGGAGGCTCGATCCGCGTCCCAAGGGGGGACCGATGACCGTGTACGTTCGCCATGCGACCTATGAAAACGACGTCCTGAGGCCTTTGATATTCGGGATGATGGATGCGATGGGGGGAGGCGAGATCCGGAAGGGGAGCCGGGTCCTGGTGAAACCGAATCTGCTTTCTCCCGCGTTTCCTCGCCAGGCCGTGCTCACGCATCCCGGCGTCATCAAGGCTGCTGTCGAATACTGCATCGATCGGGGCGCCCGGGTGCTCGTTTCCGACAGCCCCGCGATCGGTTCGTTCCATCTCATCCTCCGCAGGAACGGAATCCGCATGGCCCTCAGGGACCTCGACTGCGAATGCCGTCCATTTCAGAAATCCGTGCGGCTGGATATCGGCGCCCCTTTCGGCGAGATCGAGATCGCGGAGGATGCCGCCCGGGCGGATTTCATCGTGAATCTGCCCAAGCTGAAGACCCACAGCCAGATGCTTCTCACTCTGGCCGTCAAGAACCTCTTCGGCTGCGTCGTCGGCGTTCGCAAACTGGAGTGGCACATGAGGGCCGGGATTGACCGGCAGGCTTTTGCACGGCTGATCGCCCGGATCGGCCTCAGCCTCAGCCCGGCCTTCAATATTCTTGACGGCGTCCTGGCCATGGAAGGACAGGGACCGGGCAAGAGAGGCATCCCGCGGGAGCTGTGCGTCATGCTCGCCGCCAGCGATCCTTTTGCCCTTGATCAGGCCGTGTGTCGGATGATCGCGCTGGATCCGGCAGCGGTTCCGGTCCTCAAGGCGGCTGGAGAACTGGGGTTCCCCATCCCGGAGGCCCGCATCGATGGCGTCCTCCCTGAAATCCACGACTTCCGCCTTCCCCGCAGGACCTCCCTGGTCTATGGCCCGAAATTTACACACCGCTTCATTCGGCGGCAGGTTCTCCAGCGGCCGGTCTGCGATCCCGCCCTCTGCCGGCAGTGCGGTCAGTGCTTGTCGATCTGTCCGGCTGGCGCGATCGTCCCTGAGGAGAAGCCGATTGACTTCGACTACGACCGGTGCATCCGCTGCTATTGCTGCATTGAAGTGTGCCCCTTCGGGGCAATCGACATTGGAGAGACCATGGTCAGCCGGATCATCCGCAGGGCCGCTTCCCTCATCCCGCAGTCAGTCAGGAAGAGATAAAAGGATTTACCTTTGCCATATTTTATGTTAGCAGACACTTGGACCGCAAGGCTGCACCGGGAACGGATCTCCTGTTTCGCCGAGCGGTCCGACGCATTCCGCTTCCACTCCCGGGAAGAGGGAGGATCGTCCCCAACGGGTTTCCACGGGCGAAAACGGATCAACCTCAAGCCGACGGTCCTGCGTTGGCTATTCCGCAGCCGTTGCGCGAAGGGCTCCGGACGCCGGAAATGAAATTCTTCTCGGGCCGTTTCCGGGATGAAATACGGCCCGGCTGCAAAAGGATGACATGGCAGATCAATTTGTCGAAGGATTGTCCGCCTATCTGCAGGGATCGGTTTCACTGTCTTTGCTGGCCGCTTATTTGGGAGGGGTGCTGATCAGCTTCACCCCTTGCGTCTACCCCGTGATTCCCATCACCGCCGCATACATCGGCGCCCGCGGGGGCGGATCCAAGGGACGGGCGCTTCTCCTGTCCGTGGTCTATGTGACCGGCATGGCCGCAACCTATACGGTTCTCGGCGCCGCCGCCGCCCTTTCCGGAAAGCTGTTCGGCCAGGTCCAGAGCAACCCCTGGACCTATTTTCTGATCGGGAACCTTTGCGTGCTCATGGGATTGTCGATGCTCGGCGTATTCCACTTTGCCGTCCCTACGCCGGACTTTGTGGCAAAGACGCAGACCCGCAACAAGGCAAAAGGGGTAGCAGGCAGTTTTCTGGTGGGGGCGGCCTCCGGACTCGTGATGGGTCCATGCACGACACCGGTTCTCGCCGTTCTTCTCGGCTATGCGGCAACGCGGCAGAATCTGGTCTTTGCGTCGAGTTTGATGTTTGTGTTTGCGTTCGGGATGGGCACCCTGCTCGTCCTGGTGGGTACCTTTGCCGGCTTTCTTTCGGCTATCCCCAAATCGGGTGTCTGGATGACCCGGATCACGACGATTTTCGGCTGGGTTCTACTGGGAGCGGGGGAGTATTTTTTGATCCATGCCGGAATGCTTTGGATATAAGGGGTAACTCATGTTCTATTCGATGATGCGAAAACAGATCCTTTGCATCCCGGGTTCGAATGCGGGCAGCCTGCTGAACGCCGGCATGCGGTGGCTTGCCGCAGTGGCGATGATGGCGGCGGTTCTGGCCTTCCCCCAGGACGGCCGCGCCGCCGGTCCACAGCCCCTGGTTACCGCCAAGACGGCCGTCGCCGACAGAGCCCCGGATTTCGTGCTCCGAGACTTGAAAGACCAGAGATTCCGCCTGAGCGACTTCAAGGGGAAAAACCCGGTCCTCATTATTTTCACGGCTACGTGGTGCACCTTCTGCAAGGATGAGATCCCCCGTTTCAAGTTCATCCATGAGACCTATGCAAAGCGGGGGTTGGAGATCGTCAACATCGACATCCAGGAATCGAAGGAAAGGGTGGCGCGCTTTACCGCCAAATATGGCATTCCCTACCGTGTGCTGCTCGATGAGGACGGCATCGTGAGCGGCATATACGGCATCCGGGGCGTGCCGTCGATGGTTTTGGTCGGCCCGGACGGGAACATCCTCTGTCGCCAGTGCCAGGGGGTGGAGCCCCTCATCGAGCCACTCCTGAAAAAGAGGTGAGATGGAACGGAGGTTGTCCTGATGAGCGTGCTGATCCATTTTTCGATTTTTCCCACGGACAAGCAGACGGGTGTAAGTTCCTATGTCGCCAGGGCCGTCCGCATCATCCGCGACAGCGGCCTTCCCTACAAACTCGGTCCCATGAGCACGGCCGTCGAAGGAGAGTGGGAAGAAGTGATGGCCGTCGTTGAGCGTTGCTTCCGGGAACTCCGGACGGATTGCGGCCGGATCTACATGACGCTCCAAATGGATTACCGGGAGGCCTCTCAGAACCGTATCGAGGGAAAGATCAAGTCGGTCGAGACGAAACTCTGAGAAAATCGGCAATCCCTATTTCTGGCAGATCAAGCAGATCCAGGTTCCCCGGCCCCCCATGTTGATGCGCTCAATGCGTCCTCCGCAACGCCTGCAGGGCGCCCCCTCCCGCGCGTATACCTCGAGATGGTCCTGATTCGTTCCGCGTCGGCCGAAGAGATCCCTCCAGTCGGAAACCGTTGTGCCCCGGCAGTCCACAGCCCGTTGCAGGATGACGGGGGCCGCTTCCGCGATCTTCCTCCATTCGGCGGCCTTCAGACTGCCGGCCGTCCGGCGGGGATCGATTCCTGCGGCAAAAAGAATCTCGCAGGCATAGATGTTTCCGATTCCGGCGACGAGATCCTGATCCATGAGGAAGGCTTTTACCGAACGCCGACGTGTCCCGGCGACCTTGTAAAGCCGCCGGGCCGATAGCCCGTCCATGGGGTCATCCGGAATGGCCGGGACCTTCGCTTCCGGATTCACCGTAAAGGTGGCAAAACGGCGCGGATCGATCAGCAGCAACGTTCCGGAGGAGCAACCGATGACCATGCGGCAATGTGGGGTCGTTCGGCCGGCCGGGGGCGTATCGGCCGGCCTGTAAAGCAGCCGCCCGGACATCCGGAGGTGGATGGCCGCCGTCATGCCTCCCTCCATCTGCAAATGGATGCTCTTCCCCCTGCGAGTCACCTTGGAGATGCGGCGTCCAATCAGACCCGCGGGCTGATCCACCCCGGGGCTTTCCGGACCGGAGACCGGGAAAGACGCCACGCCTTTTTCCCGTTCCTGCCCGGTTTTTCGCAGACGCGAATCGAGGATTGCGATCCGGTGAATGATCCCGCCCCGAAGCACGCTGTTCAACTGGCGGCAAAGGGTCTCGACCTCTGGAAGTTCCGGCATGACGGCTTTCCCAATCGGCCGCGCGGCTCGGGATCCGGATCGTCCCGAACGGCGCTCGCGGCGCCATTGATTTTGCAACGACTCTCATTGATGGCGGCGCCCTGTCAAGCAAAAAAGTGTCGCTTAAAATCAGACCTTTCAGTTCTTTTATTTCAAAAACGGGAACAATCAGTTCTTTAATAATTTAACTTTATATTGCAATATGTTAAATGAATTTTTTCAGAAAAATATAAGGTTACTATCGATTTACAATTTTAGACCGGAACAAGAAATTCCGGTCCGAAAAGGACGTTTATGTAAAAAGCCCATGGTTATCATTGACTTTCCTCATTGGCATGGATATTCCATTAATTTGAAGCTGTGCGTCCGATCGATGATTTGATGGATGTCTCGATCCGCGACACAGGCAACGGACGAGTGGCAAGGATGAGGCGGCATGGCTCTTTCCACGAACAAAACAGTCACCCTGACGGGAATCGTCATTCCGGCGGACTGGAACGACCAACAGGAGGTGGTCGCCGCAGCCCTCGCAACAGCGGACGAACGGGAATACCGGATTGCAGGGAATAGAAAAGGCAAAGAGCTGTTGGACGCGCTTCAGCGACAGGTTGAGGCCGCCGGAGTGGTGGGGCGCGATGAAAAAGGAAGGGACGTCATCACCGTCAAAAGATATGTCGTGAAGTAAGGCGAAAGGCTGCAACGGTTCGGTACGGAGGGTGTTTTTTTATTGACAGACCTTGCCAAAAGGAGTAAAGGCCGACGAAAATGCAAAGCAGGATTGCATCGTGATGTTCGTGTCTGTCCTGAAGGGTTTCCGAACCATCACGAGGATTATCGATAAAAAGAGAGGTCGCGTCCTCTCTTTTTGAGCATTCAGAATATCAGGAGGCATTGACAAATGGAAAGCGAGTCACTTTTTACCGAGGAGGCGGAACCTCCAGGTCGTGGGACCGGCAACGGTCAATCCTACGATGGACATGCCGGTTCAACCATGAACATCCTTTACACCCCCCCGGCCCTGCCGGCGAGGCCGGCTCCGGCCTTATCCGCTTGCAAAGATGGCCGGGCACGGGCCTTCCGGAAACGTTTTTTCCCGAACACCCCCCTCAAGGAATGGAACGATTGGCAATGGCAGCTTCGCAACCGCATCCGCGACGCGGAGACGCTGGGGAGAATGGTTCGCCTGTCGGAGGACGAACTCCACGCCATGATCGGCGCGGCGGGCTCGCTCCCCCTCGCCATCACCCCGTATTACATGAGCCTGATCGATCCTTGGAATCCACGCCAGGCTTTGCGCCGGACGGTCGTACCCACCGTGCATGAGCACTTCCGTAGCAGCGGTGAGGCGGACGATCCGCTGCACGAGGATGAAGACAGCCCGGTTCCCGGCATTGTGCACCGCTATCCGGACCGTGTGTTGTTTCTGGTTACGGGGATCTGCTCCACCTATTGCCGTTACTGCACCCGGTCGCGTATGGTTGGACACCACGGCAACCGGTGCCTCAACACGGACCAGTGGGAAAAGGGAATCGCCTACATCGCGGCGCACCCGGAGGTGCGGGATGTCCTTCTGTCCGGAGGAGACCCCCTGACCCTGGCCGATGGGCAGCTGGAATGGCTGATCGCCCATCTGCGTCGGATTCCCCACGTGGAGCTGATTAGGATCGGCACCAAGGCGCCGATCGTCCTTCCGCAGCGGATAACGCCCGCCCTGGTCCGGATGCTGAGGCGCTACCATCCCCTCTGGATAAGCATCCATGCGACCCACCCGGACGAGCTGACGCCGGAAGCGTCCAGGGCGTGCCAGCGCCTGGCGGATGCCGGCATCCCCCTCGGCAGCCAGACGGTCCTGCTGGCGGGGATCAACGACGACGTGGGGACGATGACGCGCCTTATGCACGGGCTGCTGAAGATCAGGGTGAAGCCCTATTATCTGTACCAGTGTGATCCGATACCCGGCTCCTCCCATTTCCGGACGCCGGTGGCAAAGGGGCTGGAGGTCATCCGGGGCCTGAGGGGGTTCACCACCGGCTATGCGGTGCCGACCTATGTCATCGACGCACCCGGCGGCGGCGGCAAGATTCCGATCCTTCCCAAGTACGTCGAGGGACGCGAGGAAGGCGATCTGCTCCTGCGCAACTACGAAGGCAAGGTCTTCCGCTATCCGGATTGCCCGTCCGTGGAAGGCGTCATTCACTGAACCCGGGGACAGCGCGTCATTCCATGTTGAACCCCGCGCGAACGGGGGGAACGATGGCCGCTGTCCCCGATTAAATTCGCCATGATGATCGGCATTACATACGATCTGCGGGACGACTACCTCGCCGAAGGTTACGGAGAGGAAGAAACGGCGGAGTTCGATCATCCGCGGACCATCGCCGCGATCGAGGAGACCCTGCAATCTCTCGGTTACGAAACGGATCGGATCGGTCACCTCCGGGCGCTGGTCCGGCGGCTCGCAGCGGGAGACCGGTGGGATCTCGTTTTCAACATCGCCGAGGGGCTCCGGGGTTTTGGCCGCGAGGCCCAGGTTCCGGCCCTTCTGGACGCCTGGGAGATCCCTTACACCTTCTCCGATCCGCTTGTGCTGTCGCTCACCCTCCACAAGGGGATGACGAAACGCGTCGTTCGCGATCTCGGAATCGCGACCCCGGATTTCGCCGTCGTCGGAACGCCGGAGGAGGCCGCAGCGGTGGATCTGCCCTTTCCGCTTTTTGCCAAGCCGGTTGCGGAAGGAACCGGGAAAGGGGTCACCGCCGCATCGAAGATCACAGATCGAAACGAACTCACCCGGATCTGCCGGAATCTGCTCGCCACATTCCATCAGCCCGTACTGGTTGAAACCTTTCTTCCGGGGCGCGAATTCACCGTCGGGATCATCGGGACCGGTGCCGAGGCATTCGTTCCCGGGGTGCTCGAGGTTTTCCTGACGGCCAAGGCGGAGAAAGAGGCCTATTCCTACGCGAACAAAGAGGACTGGCACGGGCGAATCGAATACCGCCTCGCTGACGACGCGATGGCCCTGGCGGCCCGGGAGGCGGCCCTGGCGGCTTGGCGGGGCCTCGGCTGCCGGGACGGGGGAAGGATCGATCTGCGCGCTGATGCGGATGGAACGCCAAACTTCATCGAGGTGAATCCCTTGGCGGGCCTCCGGCCCGGCCATTCGGATCTCCCGATCCTCTGCGAGCTCGCCGGCATGCCTTACCGTGATCTCATCGACGGGATCATGCGTTCCGCGCTGAAACGCATCGGAAACCATCCATGAAAATCGCCGTCGTCCATGGAGAGGTGGCCGCCGGTGCAGGCCGCGACGAACAGGATGTCCTCGCGCAGGTGGACTGCGTCTCCCGCGGGTTGACCGCCCTGGGGCATGAAGCCGTTGCCGTTCCCGCTTCCATAAATCTCGATGCCCTCGCCCGCGCGCTGGCAGATATCCGCCCCGTGAAGGTCTTCAATCTCGTGGAGACGCTTGCAGGCAGGGGAGCCCTCATCCATCTTGTTCCCTCCCTCCTCGATGCCTTGAAGGTGCCCTATACGGGCGCCGGGGCGGACGCGATGTTCCTGACGTCGAACAAAATTCTCGCAAAGCGCCTCCTGGCCGCTGCAGGTCTTCCGACGCCGGGGTGGCTGTCGGCGGCGGACCGGCAAGGAACCCTGCCCATCGATGGGGCATGGCTTGTCAAGTCCGTCTGGGAGCATGCCTCCATCGGTCTCGATGAGGATTCCGTTCTCTTGGCAACGGACCAAACCCGGCTTTTCGCGGAAATGGACGCCCGCCGGGAGGCATTGGGCGGGGCCTGCTTCGCGGAAGCCTATGTCGACGGCAGGGAATTCAACCTTTCGATCCTGGACGGTCCCGAGGGGCCGCAGGCGCTTCCCCCTGCCGAGATCCGGTTCGATGCCTATCCGCCGGGCAAGGTCCGCGTGGTCGGCTATCGGTCGAAATGGGAGGAGGAGAGCTTCGAATTCGTCAACACCCCCAGGACGTTCGATTTCTCCGACGAGGATGCCCTTCTGCTGGCGCATCTCAAGGAAATGGCCCTTCGATGCTGGAACCTTTTCGATTTGCGCGGATATGCCCGGGTCGATTTCCGGGTCGATCGGCAGGGAAGACCCTGGATTCTCGAAATCAACGCCAACCCCTGCCTTTCGCCGGATGCGGGTTTTCCCGCGGCTTGCCACCGGGTGGGATTGAGCTTTACGGATCTTCTGAACCGAATATTGCATACGGGGGACCGGCGACCGGCCTGAACCCTCCGGCCTTCCCCCAGGGGCGGTGCAGCGCTGCGGGCGCTGTGCCGATTCATATGACGAGGAAATGCAGAACCATGTTCAAACCGCTTATCCTGTTAACCTTATCCAACCTGTTCATGACGTTTGCTTGGTACGGCCACCTCAAGACCATGAACGGCAAACCCCTCATCCTGATCATCCTGCTAAGCTGGGGAATCGCCTTCTTTGAATACGTGCTCCAGGTACCCGCCAATCGCATCGGCATCCATTATTTTAATCTGGGTCAACTCAAGGTCATCCAGGAGATCATCACGATGATCGTATTCGCCGGCTTCGCCGTCCTCTATATGAGACAGCCCCTGAAGATGGACTATCTCTGGGCCGGCTTCTGTCTCATCGGCGCCGCCTATTTCATTTTCCGGGGAGGCGCACCCCATGCCTGAAAGCCCTTGGGCGTCTGTTCCGTGCTTCCGCGAGGAGGTTTCTCCGCAGGACAGCCAGAAGGTCGAACGCCTCGTCCGCGCGACAGGTTTTTTTTCGGAGGAGGAAATCGGCATCGCCGTCGAACTCGTCGAGGAGGGGCTGGCCAGAGGGAATGCGAGCGGCTACTGGTTTGTCTTCGCCGAAGCGGAGAACCGCCTGCTGGGTTACGCCTGTTTCGGCCCGATTCCCGGCAGCGTGCACAGCTTCGATCTGTATTGGATCGCCGTCGATCCCGGGGCACAGGGACGCGGGATCGGGCGGTTGCTGATGAAGGCCGCGGAACGGCGGATGGCTGAGCGGGGCGCGCGGCGGATCTTCGCGGATACCTCGTCCCGCCCCCAGTATGAGCCGACCCGCGCCTTCTACCGCGCCTGCGGTTATCTCGAAGAGGCGCTCCTGTCCGATTTCTACGCCCCGCAGGACGGCAAGGTCATTTTCGCGAAGACACTCTCCGTTCCCACGGATTAGCCATTTCCATATATCCCGTTGCCCCTGAAAACTACTCAATGGGTGCAAACGGGGTTGAGACAGACTGTTCATTCGACAACGTTTCTCGTCCGTCACCTGTCGACTATTATGGTGTAGCCTGGCTGCCGTTCAAAGATCGCATGAAGTTTGGTCGACAGCGTCGTTCCCGCCTTGAAAGTCTTCAGGGGCTCAGCGGGCAGATTTCAACTCTGTCCTGCCCCAGAAGGCGACGCCATCCAATCGGGGGCGAGGAATCGAAGGGCAGTTCATGTTGCACGTGGTCGAAGCAGTGAAGGTTTGTCAATAAGCTTTTTACGGGAACGGCTGACTTCAAACTCGCCATCTTGGTGGGGATCCATGAAGAATCAGCACGATGACGGAGGGGGCCGAGGCAATGCGAAACGGCTCCATGCGCCATGCTGGCCGATCCGGTGGTGGAGCTATCGCGTCAGCAGACTCAAGAGATTTACGATGACAGGTGCAATCACCAGGGCCGGCAGGAAGTTGCCCACCCGGATTCTTTTAAGTTCCAGGATGCTGCTGATTCCGATGCCGATCAGCAAAATCCCGCCCGTGGCCGTCATCTCGTTCATCATCGCCGTATTGACGACGGCGCTCAACCGTACCGCCAGAAGGCTGATCGCGCCCTGATAGACGAATACCGGAAGGGCTGAGAATGCGACCCCAATCCCCATGGTTGAAGCAAAGGCGATTGAAAGAAAACCGTCCAGGACGGATTTGATCGCAAGGGTCAGGTAATCGCCGCTCATACCGTCGCTGATCGATCCCAGGATGGCCATCGGTCCTGTGCAGTACAGCACGGATGCGGCCAAAAAACCGCGGACAAACAAACCGGTGGCACCCTGCGTCGAGCCGCCGGTAATCCGTCTTTCAAGCCAGATTCCCAGATTCTGCAACCCATCCTCGATCCTCATCCACTCACCTAAGAGCGCCCCCATAATCAACGCACCCAGCACAACCAGCGGATTTTCCGTTTTGAGGAACATCTGCATGCCCACTGCAGCGGTGAATATCCCCATTCCCCCAAGCACGGCGGATTTGAGCTGATCGGACAGGCGCGGGCCAAAGAGCAGGCCGATGCCACTGCCTGCCAGGATTGAGATGACGTTGATAACCGTTCCGGTCATTTTCCCCAGGTCGCTCCTGCTGATGAGCCGGCGTGCCGGTTGTTGATCAATGCGCGTGCAACGCAAGAAACATGACGGCTGGTGAAAAATGGAACGCAGGGCCCATGTCCCGCTTTTCATCGGAGATTTCGCCCATCATAGCAGGCTGACGGGTGCAGCCCATGAGCGTGCGTTTCAGTATCGCCCCTCTCCTGAATGGATTTCGGTTGGCAAGATGTAATTTTGGGCGCATTCGCTTGACTTTTCCAGGATCGGCGTATAGCAGGTCCGATTTTGCATTTCAAGCACCATTCGCCTTGCCAGGTCCATTTGTTCCATATATGAAAACTCATAATCTAACATACAGAACATTCAGCTTGACATTGATTTTCCATATGCTAAAAAAAAATCCCAATATACGGAACAATAATTATGGCGGGGAATGGCCGTGAAGCGATTACCGTCAAGCCTCCAGAACCCATTGAATCCCGAAAATAAATACCGGGTGACCTCACTCGACAAGGCGCTCTTGATTCTCGAACTGCTGATCGACCAGGGCCGGGATCTTTCCATCACGGAGATTTGTCAGAAACTCGGCATGGTCAAGGGAACGGTGCATCGCGTCTTGGCCACCCTCGTGATGCGGAAATTTATCCAGCAGAACAGCAGAACCAAAATGTATGGCCTGGGCGTGCGGACGCTGGAGATCGGCATAGACTCCAAAAGAGAGAGGGTCCTCCGCATCGCCATGGCTCCCTTTATGATGGACCTCTATGAGCAGTGCGGCGAGACGATCAATGCCGCCGTATGGGAATACAACGGGATTCGCTACATCTACCGTTTGGAATCGGAGGCCTTACTGCGAATCTCCACGGTGGGGGGCGCGAGATTCCCGGGCTACTGCTGCGCCACAGGTAAGGTCCTACTGTCCTACTTCAGCAACGAGGATATCCGGCAGATTTACAGTCTGAGCAATTCCTTGAAGAAGTTCACCCGGAACACGATCACCTCAATCGACAAATTGATTCAGGAAATCGAGGAAGTCCGGATCCAGAAACTGGCGGTCGACGATGAAGAGGCCCTGATTGGGGTCTACTGCGTAGCCGCGCCCATCTTGAACCCAAAAGGTGAATGTGTGGCCGCCATCAGTATTTCGGCGCCGAAGGAGCGGGCATCCGCAAATACGCGGGACACGCTCATGCAACTGGTTTCCGAAACGGCTGCAAAAATATCGAGTTCCTTAAGTACGCACTGAATTTGGAAACACCATTCGAACTGTGGGGATGACGATATGATTGGGATTCGGTTTCATGGCAGAGGGGGACAGGGAGCTGTCGTCGCATCAAAAATTCTGGCCCATGCCTATTTCAAACAGGGGTTCTATGTTCAAGCTTTTCCATCGTTCGGCATGGAGAGGAAAGGGGCCGCGGTTTCCGCGTTCGTCAGACTCGATGACGCTCCCATTGTCGAGCGTGGAGAGATCAGGAATCCTTCAGCCATCATCGTGCTTGATTCTTCGCTGCTGCGCAAAGTGGATGTGACCCATGGCGTCAAGCCGGATGCGCTGATCCTGATCAATTGGCGGGAAAATGAAAAACAGAATCCCATCAAGGGTTCCCTTCGGGTGGCTGGAGTGGACGCCGTCAAAATAGCACTCCAGCATGGGTTGGGCTCGAAGACGGCCCCCATCATCAACACCGTCATCCTCGGGGCCTATGCCAGGGTTTCCGGAGATCTCGCGCTTGCAAACCTTCTGGAGGCCATTGAAACGGGTGTGCCGGTGAACCAAAAGCAGAACATGGCCGCCGCTGAAGCGGCATATCAGAGCGTATTCATGATCTCAGGAGATGTGAATGCAAACTAAAACCATCATCAAGAGATTGTTGGAACTACCCACCGCGCCGACCACGATTGGCACCATGGCCTGGAATCTGACGGGCGACTGGCGCTACGTCACGCCGCTGGTCGCCGATAAGCTGGCGCCCTGCAGCCAGAGCTGCCCGGCGGGCATTCCGATTCCACGCCATCTGGGCGCTGTGAGCCACGGGGACTTTGAAGGCGCACTTACCCTGTTGTTTGCCCATAACCCTTTGCCCGGCCTGACCGGTCGCCTATGTTATCACCCCTGCCAGACCCAGTGTGTTCGCCGGAAAATCGACCGGATGATACCGATCCAGGAGTTGGAACGGTTTTTGGGTGATCTCGCTACAGACATAAGCATTGAGAAGGGTGACAAGACGTGTCTACGGGTCACGTTTATCGGGTCCGGTCCTCTGGGGCTCTCCTGTGCCTTCTATTTGGGTTGTCAGGGATACGAAGTCACCATTCTGGACCCATTCCAGAAGGCGGGGGGAGGGCTTGCCGCTCTTCCGCCGGAGAAGATTGAGCCGCGGGTGCTGTCGCACGAAATCGACCGTTTGATCCGCCTTGGCGGTATCAGGTATGAAGCCAACGTAGCGATCGATTCCACCGACCTCGGTCAAGCGACATCAAAAGCGGACCTGGTCATTCTGGACCCGACGGGACTTTCTGCCGACTTTTGTCAACCTGCCGGTACGGTCGCCTGTGACCCTTTTGACGATGAGGTCGTCACCGGCGGGATGGTCTCCGTCCAATTGCCCAAAATCCTCACACCCTTTAAGGCGCCTATGATCGCCCACTACATTGCAGCAGGACGCTTAATGGCCCGGAAGGTGGTCGATGGTTTGAACCTGGAAGGGTCCGAAAAGCCGATCCCAAAACCTCCCCTCCGGGCCGTGGAGATTGAAAATATCCGAATCGACCGTTTTTGCGCCGTTGGTCCTCCCATTGAGGAGGCCGCCGAGCAGGATGGAATAAGGGACCGGAAGTGGGCGACGCGTGAAGCCGGGCGCTGCCTCTCCTGCGGGACCTGCAACCTCTGTCTGCAATGTGTCACCTATTGTCCCGATGCCAGTATCCGGCAGGATGGAGAGAAAGCCACGGTTGCGGTCGACTTGGACCACTGCAAGGGATGCGGCATCTGTGCCTATGAGTGCCCCCGGGGGGTCATTACCATGGAGGATATGAACCTATGAAGAAAGTCATGATGGGGACCGAAGCCGCTACGATGGCCGCGAAACTGGCCCGTGTGCAAGTGGTTTCGGCGTATCCGATCACCCCACAGACCGTCATCGTCGAGAGCCTCGCCGACATCATCGGCCGGGGGGAACTGAAGGCCAAATACCTGCCTGTGGAGTCCGAGCACACGGCCATGTCCGCCTGCATGGGCGCGGCCCTGGCGGGCGCCAGGGCCTTTACGGCCACCTCCTCGCAGGGGCTGGCCTACATGCATGAAATGCTTCATTTTACCGCCGGCGAGCGGGTCCCGGTTGTCATGGCCAACTGCAACCGCGCCATGGCCCCCCCCTGGAACCTCTATTGCGATCATACGGATTCGCTTTCCCAGCGGGATACGGGCTGGATCCAATATTACGCCGCCGATGCACAGGACGTGCTTGACGCCATCTTGATCGCCTATGCGGTTGCCGAAGAGGCGCTGTTGCCGGTCATGGTCAACCTGGACGCCTTCTATTTGACCCACACCTCCGAGCTTCTAGACGTGCCGGATCAGGAAACGGTGGATCTTTTTCTTCCCCCCTATCAGGCGCCGACCAAGGTGGATGTGCACGATCCCAAGACCTTCAGCATCGTATGCGGAGCGGATCTCTTCAGCTCCATCAAGTACAAGCGCCAGATCGATACCCTGGCGGTGCCGCGGCTCTGGGACCAGACCGCTGAAAGATTCAACCGCCACTTCAACCGGCTGCACAAGACCGTGGAGGCGTACCGCATGGAAGATGCCGAACTGTGCATCATCAGCATCGGTACGGCCGCCGGCACCATTCGCTTGGCGGTCGATCGGTTGCGGGAAGAGGGATTGAAGATCGGCAGTCTGCGGCTTGCGATGATCCGGCCTTTTCCGGTTGAAGGTTTGCAGCAGGAGACGGCAAGGGTCAAACATGTGGTCGTCATCGATCGCGATGTCTCATTCGGTGCGGAAGGGATCGTGGCCCAGGAGGTGAAAGCGGCCCTCTTCGAGCGCCGGGGGGATCTGAAAGTCACAGGCTTTGTGGCGGGTGTCGGCGGGAATGACGTCACTGCCGATACGATCATTCCCCTGGTGCAACAGGCGATATCCGGAAACGGAAACGCCGTCGAAGCCGGGACATCGCTATGGGCGGAGGTGTTGCCATGAGTGAACAGATCCAGGCCAAGAGAGAACTGTTCGTGCCGGGCCACTACGGGTGTCCCGGATGCGGCGCCACCGTGGCCATGAAGCAGACGCTGGAGGCGCTCGGCGAGGATACGATCGTGGTGATGACGGCCGGATGCTGGTCGAGTCTGATCGGGATTTATCCCTACACTTGCCTGACCGTGCCGGTGGTTTCAGTCGCCTTTGGAGCCACAGCCTCCGTCGCCGCCGGGATCAAGGCCGGGCTGACCATTCTGGGAAACGATCACACGACGGTCCTGGCCTTTGCCGGCGATGGCGGCACCTTCGATATCGGATTTCAGCCGCTTTCGGGGGTGGTGGAACGAAACGACGACATCCTTTTCGTCTGCTACGACAACGAAGCCTACATGAACACGGGCATCCAGCGCTCCTCGGCGACACCGGCCGGCGGATGGACCACTACGACACCGGATTCGGCCCGGAAGGGCCAACGGAAGAAAAACATGGTGGAAATCATGGCGGCCCACCGAATCCCCTATGCGGCTACGGCCAGCATCGGCGCACCCGAGGATCTCAAAGAAAAACTTCAAAGGGCAAAAGAAATAAAAGGTTCACGCTTCATCCACCTGTTTGCTTCCTGCCCAACGGGTTGGAGACACGCCACGGAACTCTCCATCGAGGTTGCAAGGCAGGCCATCAAAACCCGCGTGTTTCCGCTTTACGAGGTGTTCGACGGGGAGACCTGGAAGCTCAGTGCCATGCCCGAAAAGGAGGAGGTGGGCGGTTACCTGAAACCCCAGGGCCGGTTCAGGAAGATGTCCATCGAGGAACAGAAAATATTCCAGAAACAGGTGGACGATGACTGGCAACGACTGGTGAAAAAGTCCGGCTCCACAGGATGAGAGGGATACGATCATGATGACAGCGCAGCAGTACGAGGAGAGCCTCAGGAAACTGAAACTGGAAGTGTACCTGTTTGGACGGAAGATCACGAATGTGGTGGACGATCCGATTATCCGGCCCTCGATGAATGCCGTAGCCGCCACCTACGAACTGGCCCAGCGGCCGGATTGTGCGGAACTGATGACCGCCGTATCGCATCTGACCGGCAAGAGGATCAACCGTTTCTGCCATATTCACCAGAGCGTTGATGACCTGGTCAAGAAAAGCAAGATGGGACGGATGCTGGGAGGCCACACGGCCTGCTGCTTCCAGCGCTGCGTGGGGATGGACGCGCTCAACGCGCTTTCCATCGTCACGTATGACATCGACGCCAAATTCGGCACGAAATACAACGAGCGCTTCCTCAAATTCCTGGCCTATGTGCAGGAAAACGATCTGACCTGCGACGGCGCCATGACGGATCCCAAGGGGGACAGAAACCTCGCCCCCCACCAGCAGACCGACCCGGATCTGTATCTGCATGTGGTGGAGGAAAGATCCGACGGCATTGTGGTGAGCGGGGCGAAGTCTCACCAGACCGGCGCGGTGAACTCCCATGAAATCATCGTCATGCCGACCATCGCCATGCGTGCGGATGACAAGGACTATGCGATTTCCTTTGCCTTACCGAGCGATACGCAGGGGATCGTTTATATCATCGGACGGCAGTCCTGCGACACCCGGAAACTCGAAGCGGGCCGCATGGATATCGGCAACCCGTTCTTCGGCGGGCATGAGGCGCTGGTGGTCTTCGACCGGGTGTTCGTTCCCTGGGAGAGGGTCTTCATGTACAAGGAGTACGAGTTTGCCGGGTCCCTGGTAGAAAAATTCGCCTCCTACCACCGCCAGAGCTATGCCTGCAAGGTCGGGGTCAGTGACGTGCTGATCGGCGCGTCGCAGACCATCGCCGAATATAACGGGGCAGCCAAGGCGTCCCACATCAAGGACAAGATCGTTGAGATGAACCAGTTGAACGAGACGCTCTATTGCGGCTGCATCGCCTGCGCCTCGGAGGGTTGCCGGGAGCCCAGCGGAACCTACTGCGTGGATCCGCTTCTGGCGAACGTGCACAAACAGAACGTCACCCGGTTCCCCTACGAGATCGCCCGCCTCGCCCAGGACATCGCCGGGGGCCTGATGGTCACTCTGCCTTCGGAGGCGGATCTCCGTTCGCCGGAGGTCGGAAAGTGGGTTGAGAAGTTCTGCAAGGGCGTCGAGGGCGTCCCGGTTGAGGACCGGATGCGCATCCTGCGGCTGATCGAAAACCTCACGCTGGGGACCGCCGCCGTGGGCTACCTCACAGAATCGATGCACGGCGCCGGTTCCCCCCAGGCCCAGCGGATCATGATCGCCCGCCTGGTCGACCTGAAGGCCAAGCAGCGCAAGGCCAAGAGGCTCTGCGGCATCGGTGAGGAATCCAGTGGGATCCAAATTGAGGCCAAGCCTTGATAAGCAGTTTGATCCGCTGAACAGCTATCCTGACGGGTGTGATTGAAGATTATATCATGGGAGGTTTGAAAGAAAAGTTGCATTTACACTGATATCTTCTGAATCGAGGCGGCTCATCGCAAAAGGTATTTTTCGTTCCTGATGGTTTTCTTGGAAGATACGAAAAGAACAGATAACGACCCGGTACCGGAAGGGCATCGTTTATCGCATATCGGAAGAGATCAAGGGGATATTCCCTGTAAATAAAAGCAAAGGATTGATTAGATGCCTCAGCTGCAGACGGGATTGCTGGATCCGGCCGTAAAAGATGAATTGTCCCGTTGCCTGCACTGCGGCATGTGTCTGCAGTTCTGTCCGACATACCACATTTACGGCACGGAAATGGATTCTCCCCGGGGGCGCATCGCCCTGATGCGGGCCGTTGCCAAGGGACGGTTGAAGGTGGACGACCTGCCGCCGTCTTTCACCCGCCACATCGAGCTTTGCCTGGGGTGCCGGGCCTGTGAAACGGCCTGCCCCTCCGCGGTAAAGTACGGCCACCTGATCAAGGCGGCCCAAGCGACCATTCGCGAGCAGAGGAAAGAGAGCTGGCTGGCGCAGAGGATGAAATGGCTGGGTTTCAGACAGCTGATGCCCTTTCGCGAACGCCTCAAGGTATTGGCTTCGGTGCTCTGGCTGTATGAGAGCAGCGGTTTGCAGACCCTCTTTCGATCTCTGCGCTTCATGCCGGAGTCGCTGCGGCAGATGGAACGGCTCCTGCCCCCCATATCCCGGGAATATTTCGATTATGCCATTCCTGCACCGGCCATGGGCAAAAAGCGGGGTAAGGTGGCCTTCTTTATCGGCTGCGTCCAGGAGGCCTTTCTGGCCAAGGCCAACCGCGCCACCATCCGCGTTCTGCAGCGTAACGGCTACGAGGTGCATTTCCCGGCCCAGCAGACCTGTTGCGGGGCCGCGCAGCTGCACCTGGGCGAATTCGATTTTGCGCGCGAGCTGGCCCGCAAGAACATCGACGCTTTTCTGGACCAGGGTTTTGAAGCGGTGATCAGCAATGCCGGCGGGTGCGGCGCCACCCTGAAAGAGGAGTACGAGTCGCTCTTTTCGGCAGATCCGGCCTCTGCGGCGCGGGCCGCCCGTTTTTCGGCCCTGGTGCAGGATTTCAGCGAATTCATGCTGGATCACCTGCACGAACCTCCCGCCGGGATGGTCAAGGCCTGCGCCGTCTATTCCGATTCCTGCCACCTCCGCCACGTTCAGAAGGTCAAGAAGCAGCCACGCCAATTGCTCCGGATGATTCCCGGGCTGGCGCTGGTGGAGCTGCAACATCCCGATCTTTGCTGCGGTTCTGCCGGGGTCTACAACATCATGCACCCGCAAACCGCCAACCCCATCCTCGATCTGAAGATGGCGGAGATCAGGGCGGCCAAAGCCGATCTCCTGATTGTGAGCAACACGGGTTGCCACATGCAGCTGATCGCGGGTAGCGAACGGTCTAACTACCCCATAAGGGTGCTCCATATCGCCGAAGTTATGGAAGAATCTTACACCATGGGAAGCCGGGGATGAGTCAACCTGAGGATCACATCGCATCTTTAATGAGTCTGTTCCCGGCCGGTCAGGTGATCGCCGATCCGGTGGAACTGATCACCTACGAAGTCGATGCCGGCGTGGATCGGCAAAAGCCTTTGGCGGTCGTGTTTCCGGCCGCGACAGAGGATGTCGTTCGCGTCGTGGCGTGGTGCCGCGACCACGGGATCTCCATCGCGGCCCGCGGCGCGGGGACCTGTCTTTCCGGGGGGGCCATTTCGGCAAAGGGTGGGCTGATCCTAGAATTTTCGCGGATGAAGGAGATCCAGCAAATCGATGAAACGGGTCTGCGGGCGCGATTCCAGCCCGGTGTGATCACGCAATTTTTCTCTAACGCCGTCGCCGAGAAGGGTTTGTATTACCCTCCCGACCCGGGTAGCGACCGTTCGGCGACCCTCGGCGGGACCATCGCGGAAAACGCCGGCGGGCCTCACTGTCTCAAGTACGGGGTCACAACCAACTACGTGATGGGGATGGAAGCGGTCCTTTCGGATGGCGAATGCGTCACCCTGGGGGGGCCTGCGCTCGATGTTCCGGGGATCGACCTGCCCGGCCTGCTGACCGGCAATGAAGGCACATTGGCGATGATCACCAGCGCCACGGTCCGGCTGCTCAGGAAGCCGCCCGCGGTGATGACCATGATGGCGGCTTTCGGTTCCGTGGATCTGGCCTGTGCGGCGGTCTCGGCGATCATTGCCAGCGGCATCATTCCGGCCACGCTGGAGTTGATGGATCAGAAGATCATGGAGATCCTGGAGGCCTATACGCATGCGGGTCTGCCCGTACAGGCCGGAGCGGCGTTGATTATCGAAGTGGACGGCTATGGGGCTGGCCTGCAGCCCCAGATCGATCAGATCATCGCCATCATCGAGCGATTCAACGCCTTTGGCTTGCGCAGCACACAGGAGGAAGAGGAAAGGGCGGCGATATGGTTTGCCCGGAAAAGCACGGCCGGTTCCATGGCCAGACTGGCACCCGCTTTTTTGGCGGTGGATCCCACCGTCCCCCGATCCCTGCTGGGGGAAGCCCTGTGTCGCATGACGAAGATCTGTGAAGCAAGGGGCCTGCCGGCCTATTACGTTTCCCACGCCGGGGACGGCAATCTCCATCCCCATATCCTCATCGCCGATGCCGACGATGAGAAGCTCTTGGATCATGTTCGTGAAACAGGAAGACTCATGATGCAGGAAGCGGTCCGTATGGGCGGCACCATATCGGGCGAGCACGGCGTCGGGGTTGAAAAGCGCGAATTCATGAATTTCATGCATACCCCCGACGAGCTTTCGGCGATGAGGGACCTCAAGGCCGTATTCGATCCGCAGAATCGATTCAACCCGGACAAAATGTTCCCGACCACGGAGCCGGAGCCGGATCTCATCCCGCAACGCCAGGTTCTCCCGGCCGTACAGGCCATGGCGGATCAGATCCGGATCGCGGCCCAATCCGTTCCCCCGGCCAGGGTGCACCTTGGCCGGATGCCTGCGCCCGACGGCGTTTCGGCTCCCGGGGATCTGCTCCTCTCAAGTCAGACCCTGGACGGCGTCATATCCTTTGTCCCGGATGACATGTACGTCGTTGCGGGCGCCGGTACATCGTTGCAGGGGTTGCGCCGATTTCTCATAGCAAAGGAGCGGTATCTTCCCCTGATTTCCCCCTGGGACGAGACAACCCTCGGCGGGCTTGTGGCCGCCAACCTCAACGCCCCGCTGCGCACCCGTTATGGGGGGATCAGAGACCTCCTGCTCTGCCTGACCGTGATCCTGCCGGACGGGCGGGTCATCGATGCCGGGAAACCGCTGGTCAAGAATGTTGCCGGCTACGATTTGCCAAAATTGTTTGTCGGGTCCTTCGGCTCCCTGGGGATGATCGCGAGCGTGACGTTCAAGGTGCGTGCGTTCCCCAAAGCCCGGGTCACCTGGTCCATCCCTGTTGAGGATCCAGCCGAGGCGATCCGGATGGGGTTGTCCCTGTACCGACAAACCATCAACGCTTCGGCCATCCTCTGGATCAAGGAGCAAGGGTCGCTGCCGGGGAAGTTGATCTGCACCTTCGAAGGGCTGCCTGAAGATATCCGAATCGAGGAGGAGCTTCTTCGACAAATATCATTGGCCCATCACCCTGCAGCCGTTGATGCCGTCGGGGACCGGGATGGGTCATCGCTCTGGGCGGATTGGGTCCGTTCCGGCTGTGATGCGGGGCCGCTGGTCAAATATGGTGTAGCTCCGGGAGACCTGCTTGAATTGATCCGCAACCGACCCGATGAAATGGCGTCTAATGCGCTGCTCATCGATATGGCCAACGGCTGTCTTTATCTCGGCGGCGACGACCGGGCCTGTCTTGCCGGCAGGGCCCTTAAGCGGAATGGCTATGCCATCGACATCAGCAAAACGCCACCCGATCCGAACCGTGTTTTCAAGGAGCCAAGCGGGGCCCGTTTATTGTCGGCACTGAAGCGACGCTGGGACTCCTCGGGCAGCTTCAATCCGGACGGGCCGTTGCTTTGATCCGCTCGGCACTGCCTGGTTGAGAAAGAACAGAGGGAAAGGAGGCGATCGGCTATTTCTTGGGGAGTGTAGGGGGAAAAGCAGAAGGGATGGAGAGGGTTCGTCCCGAAGTGCGATTTTGTCAAACCAAATCCAACAGCAGGAGGGAGGAAGGTATGATCAGTCTAAAGCGAATCTCATCGGTTACTTTCTTGTCCATCATGGTTGTGACCCTTTTCGGCAGCGGCATGGCGGCGGCAGCTGACGACATCCGGATCGGATTCACCCCCCCCATCACCGGGGTCCACGCGGCCGGCGGATCGCTCCAGCTCAAGGCGATCAAGCTCGCCCTCAAGGAGATCAACGGCGCCGGCGGCATCAACGGCAGGAAGATCGACCTGCGGGTCGTGGACAACCAGTCCACGAATCCCGGCGCGCTCGCGGCCCTGCAGAAGGCCGTGGAGCAGGAGAAAGTGCTGGCTCTGATGGGCTACCTCTACAGCACCCAGGTCTTTGCCACGGCGGACGCCATCAAGAACTACGGCATCCCCACGATTATCGGCGCCACCAACGTCAACATCACCAAGCAGGGGAACCCCTGGCTCTTTCGCGTGCGGCCCGACGACTCCGTCGCCGCCGGGGCCATGGTCAAATACATCAAGGAAGACACCAATTTCACCAAGATCGGACTCATCCACGATTCGGACGCCTTCGGTACCGGCGGTGCGGACCTCGTTGAAAAGGGCGCCAAGGAATTGGGGCTGACCGTGGTCAAACGGGAGAAGTCCTCGACCGGGGCAAAAGATTTCACCGCCGAGCTTTTGGCCATGAAGAACGCCGGCGCCCAGATCCTGATCTTCTACGGCCACCAGGAAGCCACGGCCGTCCTCCAGCGGCAGCTGCGCCAGCTCGGCTCCCCCTTCAAATTCCTCGGCTCTCCCAGCAGCGCTTCGAAGGACGCCCTGAACCTCGCCAAGGAGGCTTCCGAGGGGATCTGGGCCGTGGTCGATTTCGTGCCGGGACAGACCGCGGAGAACAAGCGCTACGCCGAGGCCTACAGGAAGGAATACAACGAAAACTACGACAGCCTCGCCGCCTGGACCTATGACGGGCTCAAGATCCTGGTCGAAGCCATCAAGAAGGCCGGGGAGGATCGCGGCAAGATCCGGGAAGCGATCCTGGCCATGCAGGGATACAAGGGCGTCCAGGGCAATTTTGCCTTTACGCCCAACGGTGACGGCCTGAGCGAGGTGAGCATCGTCCAGATCGAGAAGGGCGAGCCGAAACTCCTGAAGATCGTGAACCTGGGCGCCAAATAGACGCCCCCAGCGCATGGATGATGCAGCAGGCATCCGGTCCCGACGGCATGCCGGGACCGGATGCCAAGGAGGGATTCTTAAATGGATTGGTCTACAAATCTTCAAATGGTCGCCGCGGGCCTGGCCATGGGCTCCATTTACGCCCTCGTGGCCCTGGGGTTCGTCCTGATCTTCAACGCGGTCAACGTCGTCAATTTTGCGCAGGGGGAATTCGCCATGGTCCCGGCCTTCGTGGCCGTGTGGCTGATGAACAGCCTGAACACCCCCTTCGCCCTGACCTGCGTGATCACCGTGGTTTTCATGGGGATATTCGGCATCATCTTCCAGCGCATCGCCTATTATCCCCTGCGCCATCGGAGCTTCCTGCCCGTGGTGATCAGTACCATCGGTGTGGGCATCTTTCTCAAGAACGGGGCACAACTTGTCTTCGGCGCCGAACCGCTCTCCATGTCCCGACCGACCTCCGCGACGGCCCTGAACATCTTTGGAGTGTTTGTGGACCCCCAGTACATCGTGATCATCCTGTGCACCCTGATCCTGCTGGGCTTCCAATATTTTTTATTTGAAAAGACCCTGCTGGGCAAGAAAATGCTCGCCATCGCCCAGGACAAGCAGATGGCGCGGCTTCTGGGTATTCCCGTGGCGCAGATGATCGCCATCACCTTTGCCTACAGCTCTATTCTCGGGGCTGCCGCCGGAATCCTGGTCGGGCCTATCTTCTTCGTGACCAAGGACATGGGGGCCATGATCGGGCTCAAAGCCTTCTGCTCGACCATCGTGGGGGGATTCGGGAGCGTCCCCGGTGCGATCCTGGGGGGTCTCTTTTTGGGCGTGATCGAGGTCTTTGCCTCGTATTACATCTCGACCGCCTATCGCGACGCCTTCGCCTTCATCATCCTGATCCTCGTTCTCCTTCTGCGTCCGCAGGGGTTCTTCGGCGAGAAGATCGCCGAGAAGGCATAGGGGGTGCGCCGATGAAGATTCGAAGCAAGAACCTGCTCGTAGCTGTCGTCCTGGTCGCCGTCGTGGTGTTTCTCCCCCGGTTCATCACGAGCAACTACTGGCTCAACCTCATCAACCTCGCCATCAGTTTTTCGATCGCGTGCTTGGGGCTGAACATCGTGCTGGGATTCGCGGGGCAGCTCTCGCTGGCCCAGGCGGCCTTCTGGGGGGTCGGGGCCTACACCTCGGCCATCCTCACCACCCAACTGGGTCTGCCCGTGTGGGCCGGGATGTTCGCCGCGTTTTTCGTCGCGGCGTTTTGCGGAGTGCTCCTGGGCATCCCCACGCTCAAGCTCTCCGGCCACTACCTGGCCATGGCCACGATCGGGTTCGGGATCATCCTCCAGCTCATCCTGGTCAATGAAATCTGGCTGACCAAAGGGTCCGACGGTATCACCACGATTCCCTCGCCCTGGATCGGTCCTTTGGAGCTCAAAGATCCGGGCGCCTTCTTCTACGTGGCGGCGGTCTCACTGATCCTCCTGACCTGGGGCGCCATCCACCTCAAGGACTCCCGCGTGGGCCGCGCCTTCATGGCCATCCGGGAAAACGAGATGGCGGCCGGGGCTACGGGGGTGGACACGACCTATTACAAGATCATGGCCTTCGCGCTTTCGGCAGGGTATGGCGGCTTCGGGGGCTGGATGTTTGCCCACAGCGGCTCGCACTACATCAGCCCGGACACCTTTTCCTTCGATCAGTCGGTGATCCTCCTGGTGATGACCGTGCTGGGTGGGAACGGCTCCCCCATCGGCTCCATCGTGGGCGCGACGCTCCTGACGATGCTGCCCGAGGTCCTGCGGTTTTTGAAGGACTCCTACATGATGGTCTACGCCGCCGGTATCGTGGCGATCATGATCTTCATGCCCAGCGGCATCGCGGGCCTGGTCCAGAGCATGCCCTTGAGTGTCCGGTTGAGGGGTTGGTGGAACGCCGACTCGACGGCGGCCCGGCAGGTCGCGGCTGCCGTAGCCTCCGGAGAGAATCGCGGCGAAAGCCGGAAGACCTTCAAACCCGAGGACTGCGCAGCATCGGGCGAGGTGCTGCTCACCGTCAAGGGGCTGGCCAAACACTTCGGGGGCCTCAAAGCCGTGGACGGGGTGGACATGGTGGTCAGGCGGGGCGAGATCCAGGCCCTCATCGGCCCGAACGGCTCCGGAAAGACGACGATCCTCAACATGTTGAGCGGCCTTTACGTCCCCACCGCCGGGGAGATCACCCTGGGCAGCGCCGCAATCGCCGGGAAGAAGCCCCACCTCATCACCTCCCTGGGCATGGCCAGGACCTTCCAGAACATCCGCCTCTTCGGCGAGCTCACTGTGCTCGACAACGTGCTGATTGGCCGCCATTGCCACTGCCGGACGGGGCTTTGGGCCAGCATCCTCCATCTGCCCTCCCAGAGGGACGAGGAGTCCGCGATACGGGCCAAGGCGCTGGAGATGCTGGAATTCGTCGGCCTCAAGGGCAAGGAGTTTGCCCAAGCCAACAGCCTGCCCTACGGTCAGCAGCGGCTGCTCGAGCTGGCGCGGGCCCTGGCCTCGGAACCCCAGCTCCTGCTCCTGGACGAGCCGGCAGCGGGATTGAATGCCGCCGAGACCGAGGCGCTGGTGGGGCTCCTGTTCCAGATCTGCACCCGGGGTGTCACGATCCTTCTTGTCGAGCACGACATGAACCTGGTCATGAACGTTTCCGACCACATCACGGTCTTGAACTTCGGTAAGAAGATCGCCGAAGGGTCGGCGGAAACGATCGAAAAAAACCGGGAAGTGATCGACGCCTATCTGGGAACGGAGGTGGGAAATGCTTAAGGTCGAAGGAATCGAAACCTGGTACGGCGCCATTCAGGCCTTGAAGGGGATCTCCCTGGACGTCAAGGAGGGGGAGATCGTGGCGCTGCTGGGTGCCAACGGCGCGGGCAAGAGCACGACCATCATGACCATCACGGGTATGCTCAAGCCCGCCAAGGGGCGGATCGAGTTCTGCGGACAGGACATCGCGGGAATGAAAGCGGAGCGCATCGCGGAGGCCGGGATCGCCTGTGTGCCGGAGGGACGGCGCATCTTTCCGGGGCTCAATGTGATCGACAACCTGATGCTGGGGGCGACCGCGAGGAAGCGCGCATCCAGGGCGGAAATCCAGAAGGACCTGGAACGCGTCTTCACCATCTTTCCGCAGCTCGCGGAATTCAAGGGGCGGTTGGGCTGGCAGCTCTCCGGAGGCCAGCTCCAGATGCTGGCCATCGGCCGGGGGCTCATGGCCAACTCCAAGATCCTGCTTCTGGACGAGCCTTCCCTGGGGCTGGCGCCGGTCGTGGTGCAGGAAGTGTTCAGGGTCATCAAGGAGATCAACAGGGCCGGGACGACAATCCTGCTCGTGGAGCAGAACGCCCGGATGGCCCTTTTGATCGCGAACCGCGGTTTCGTGCTGGAGACAGGCAGGGTGATGCTGGCCGATACGGCGGCAAATCTCCTGGCCAACGAAGAGATGAAGGCCCACTACCTGGGGGCCCACGCCCACGTCAAGGAGGCGCGCCAGCGCCGGCGCGAAGCGAAGGCGGCGTCGCAGTTACAGGCTTGACGGGCCTCCGGGGCTTGCCGAGCGGGCATCGTGGAAAGGGAATGAGCATCGATGGACGTGATTCAGATCAACGAGAGAGATCTGGTGGCCGTCGCGCCGACGGGGCTGCGCAAGGGACAGTCCGTCAAGGCCGCCGGACGGGAGATCCTGGTTCTCGACGACATCCCGGCGTGTCACAAAATAGCGGTTAAGGAAATTGCCGCCGGTACCGGGGTGGTGAAATACGGTTGCCGCTTCGGGGTTGCCACCGAAGATATCCGGCAGGGTCAGTGGGTGCACACCCATAACGTACGCTCGGAACTGGGAGGGACAGCGTCCTACCGGTACGAGCCCGAACTGGAGGGCGCCAGGAACGGCGAGGAGGAAGAAGCCTATTTCCGTGGTTATTGGCGCCAGGACGGCCAGGCCGGGATCAGGAACTATGTCTTTGTGATCCCCACGGTCCAGTGTGCCAACGCCTCGGCGCAGAAGATCGCGGCCCGGGCCAACGCGCTCTTTCCCGCATCGGAGGATTTCGACGGCTTCGTCGTGTTGCCCCACGCCTACGGCTGCTGCCAGGCGGGTGACGACCTCTCGAACTTGCAGAAGATCCTGGCGGGCCTGGCGCACAATCCCAATGCCGCCGGGACCCTGTTTGTGAGCCTGGGCTGTGAAGTCAACGCCCCTTCGGTTTTCGAGCCGATCCTCGGGAATGTGGACCCGGAAAGGGTCAAGATCCTCATCATGCAGGAGGTGGGCGACGAGATTGAAGAGGGGATCAGGCGCTGCGGCCAGATCCATCAGACCGTGAGCGGCTTCCGGCGCACCCCGGTCCCCTTTTCCAAGCTGGTGGTCGGGGTGAACTGCGGCGGATCCGACGGCCTGTCGGGGATCACGGCGAATCCCCTGGTGGGCGAGCTGAGCGGCATGATCATCCGCCGGGGCGGCAGCGTGATCATGACCGAGGTTCCCGAGATGTTCGGGGCAGAACAGTTTCTGATGAACCGCGCCCGGGACGAAAAGGTCTACAGCGCGATCGTCCGGATGATCGACGACTACAAGGCCTATTTTGAAAGCCACGGTGAATCGGCGGCCGGCAATCTGACCCAGGGCAACCAGGCCGGAGGACTCACGACGCTGGAGGAAAAGTCGCTGGGATGCATCCAGAAGGGCGGCACGGCGGTCGTGACCGACGTGCTCAGTTCCGGCGAACGGTTCCGCAAGCCGGGGTTGGTGTTGCTCAGCAGCGCGGGCAACGATTTCATCGGGGTCACGTCGCAGATCGTCGCGGGGTGCAACCTCATCGTCTTTACCACCGGACGCGGCACGCCCGGCGGGTTTGCCGCGCCGACTTTCAGGATCTCTTCCAATACAGCGATCCATGAGCACAAGCCGCATTGGATCGACTTCAACGCGGGCGTTCTGCTGGAGGGGAGAGGGCTCCGGGAGACGGCGGCCGGCCTGTATGACAAGGTCATGGAGACGGTCAATGGGCAATACCGTGCCCGCAACGAGGTGAACGGGTATTTCGAGATCGGGATCTTCAAGCAAGGCATCACGATCTAGCGTTGGGCGGCTGCGCGGCCCGGAGGGGGCGGAGCGCGGACGCCTGATGATGGCGAAGGACGGGGATGCACTGACGCCCCGGTGGTTGTGGACAACAAAATGTGCCTATCGGTGAAAGGAGGAGCAGAGAACATGAAAAAAGCGTGGAGGAAGTTTGTCTTGCTGTTGGTGGTGGCCATCGGTGTACCCCTGACGTTCTCGGGGTTTCTGTACGCAGCGGATTCGGGGTCGGATAAGATCGTCCAGAGCGGGACGATCCTGACGGTGGCCGAATCCAAGAGGCTGATCGGCAAGGCTGTGGCGCAGATGCCGATCGTCAAGAACGCCCTGGCAAACGGGATGGTGATCATCATCAAGGGGACGACCAATGCCTACGTGGCAGAGGAAATCACCGGGACGAAAGTCAAGCATGGAGAATTTGTGACGGGAAGGGTTGAACCCGAGAAAGGGGCAAAACTGCTCCCCGTAAACGCTGCCGCTCCCCACCTCGTTTTGGAGAAAGGCAAGGTCGTAAATCTCTCGCTTCCCGATGCCGCGAAGAAGCTCAAGCCGGGCGACGTGGTGATCAAGGGGGCCAATGCCCTGGACTACAAGAACAAGGTGGCGGCGACCAATATCCTGGACCCGTTCGGCGGAACGCTGGGGGCCACGTGGCCCATTTCGATCGCAAGGAAGGTTCATGTCGTCATCCCGGTCGGTCTCGACAAAGTGGTTGCCGGGGATGTGGTGGATCTGACCTTGAAAATGCGTGAGCCAATTGAGACGTTGACTGCCCCCGCCGGCACTCCGCCCTTGCCATTTCCCGGTGATGTTATTCCCTCCATGTGGCTCCTCACGGGTGAGATTGTCACGGAGCTGGAGGCCATTAACATCCTGACCGGAGCAACGGCCTTTCAGTCCAGTGGTGGAGGTATCAGCGGTGCGGAAGGGGCCGTGTGGATCGTTTTCAGGGGAACCAGGGATCAGGTCCAGAAGGCCTTGGATTTGACGAGATCCATCCACGGGGAACCGCCATACACGGAATAGAGAACAAGAGAGTCGGATGAACGGACCAGCCCCTCCAATAAACCCATTCCGGGGGGCTGGTCATCTCCATACCCTGACCGGGAGCAGCAGAGGATCGGCCGTGAGTGATGATGCGAAAAAATCCGCTTACCGAGGACTTTTTATCATCAATTTTCTAATTTCCCTTGGCTTTGGAATCGTCGATCCTTTCTTCTCGGTTTACGCTTTCAGCGCCGGCGCCACGGCATTTCACATTGCCCTGATCTTTTCAGCCTATGCCGTTGCCAAAATGGTCATGTCGCCGCTCATCGGATGGTGGTCCGACCGTCGGGGACGCCGCGAACTGATCATCGCCGGTCTTTGTGCCTGCCTGTTGGTTTCCCTGTGCTACCTCCTCGAACCGGGGCCACTGGCCTTGATAGCCCTCAGGATCATTCAGGGAATCGGCGCTGCCCTGATCCGGCCGATTGCCCTGGCATTCATCGGGGATATGGCGCCGGCAAGCAGAGAGGCCCGGGCCATGGGGACCTTTGATATTTCCTATTTCAGCGCACAGGCCGTCGGCCCTGTCATCGGGGGGGCGCTAAAGGATGTTGCCGGTTTCCCGGGCCTTTTCCTGAGTCTCGTTGTGCTCTGCTTCATGTCGCTCCTTTGGGCCTTGTGTTTTGGGATGATTTCTCCCGTCAAGGTTCAGGCAGCCAGGGTGACCTGGAGCCGGTTCCATCCGGGTGGTCTGGGAATGGGCAGAATGGTTGTCGGTCTTTCGGGCTTCATTTTCACGAGATCTTTCTCTATTGTGCTTTTTACCATATTCATTCCGATTTTCATGTATGACCGCTTGAAACTCACAGGGGTGGAAATGGGCATCGTCATGGGGGCCGGCACGGTGATCACCGCGCTCCTCTTGCGGCCCATGGGCATCCTTTCCGATCGATTGAACCGTCGGTGGCTGGTCATCTGCGGCGGTTCCATGACGGCCCTCCTGACCTTTTGCCTTCCCCTGGCCCAAAGTTTCGGTCACCTGCTGTCTCTGAGTATTGCCATCGGCATATTCAGGGTGGTATCATTGCCTGCCAGTTCAGCCCTTCTGGTCCATGAGGGGAATCTCCACGGGATGGGGTTTTCCATGGGCGTCTTTTACGGCGCCATGAACTTCGGCACGGTTCTGGCCCCACTGGCAGGCGGCTTTGCCTTGGGTTTTGGGGGAATCGAGACCATTTTCCAGGGAGCGGCCATCCTGGGGCTGATCGGCATCGCTTTCTTCTGCCTCTGCTCGTGGCCGGTCGCAACCCTGGAAAAAATGGAGAAGGAAGTGTCTGCCTGCACATCCCCGTAATGGAGAGAATGTTGAACAAATCAGGTGAATGATGAAATGCCTGGATTTAAAACAGTTTCCCGCTATCGACCTTCCCAGGTTCCTCAGAGCGAAACAGCATTTTGAGAAGAAGCGCATCGACGATATTGCTCATGAGGTCGAAATGAAACTGGCGCCTCACTTGAGGCGGGTCCGGGGCAAAAGGATCGCCATCGGGATCGGCAGCAGGGGCATTGCCAACCTCAGCAAGATTGCCAAGAGCCTCATCGGTGAACTCGTTGCCGCGGGCGCCGAACCTTTCATCATCCCCTCCATGGGAAGCCATGGCGGGGCGACGGCCTCGGGACAGGCGGCGATCCTCGCATCGTACGGGATTACGCCGGAGAGCATGGGGGTGCCGGTTGAAGCCTCCATGGAAGTGGCGGGCATTGGGGAGATCGAACCCGGAATGCCCGTTTCCATCGCCAAAAGCGCCCTGCAGGCAGACGGCATGGTCGTGATCGCCCGTATCAAGCCTCACACCGCTTTCCGGGGTCCGATCGAAAGCGGCGTGGCCAAAATGCTGACGATTGGCCTGGGGAAGCAGATCGGGGCCGATCGCATCCACCATGAGGGGTTTCCCCGCTTCGCAGAACTCATTCCCCGGATGGCGAGGATGGTTGTCGAAAGGACCCCCATTCTTTTTGCCTTGGGGGTGGTTGAAAATGCCTATGAACAGACCTACCGGATTGAGGCCTTCTCCCGGCAGGAGATCCTGTCCATGGAGAAGGAGGCGGCCCTGCTCGAGGAGAGCAAGCGGATCATGGGACGGCTCCTGTTTCCCGAGTTCGACGTGCTGGTGATCGAGGAGATCGGCAAAGACATCAGCGGGGACGGTCAGGATCCCAACGTCACGGGCCTCTATCTGACCCAGTGCTGCCATGGCGGTCCCAGCTTTCAAAAGAGCGTGATCTTTGACTTGTCCGCTGAAGCCCATGGGAATGCCAACGGCATGGGATGCGTCGACATCATCACGCGAAACCTGTTCGACAAGATCGATTTTGTGAGCACCTATACCAACGCCCTCACCCACACGGAGTTTTTGGCGGTCAAGATTCCCCTGGTCGCGGCAAGCAAGGAGGATGCCCTCCGGATCGCCCTTAAGACCTGCAACGGGACGGCTCCGGGGAAGCAGAAGGTCGTATGGATCAAGAACACCTGTATGCTGGAGGAGATCGTGATCAGTGAACCCCTGTTGGAAGAGGCGAAGTCCCATCCCCAGATCGAAGTGTTCGATCCCATCGGTGACGTTGCCTTTCCGCAAGGGGAACCGGTATTCCCGTGGTAGCGGGGACAGGAACAGGAATCGAGCATGGTCGTAAGAGCAGTAATGAAGCGAATGAACAGGGTCGGGGGCTGCATCGCGGCCTTCCTCCTGCTCATGGGTGTCGTTCTGTCTTGGCCCGGCTGGGCCGAGGACGGTGTTCACCCGGATATCTGGCTGAAGAACGAACAGGGAGACCGGATCGCCCCGGTTGACAACCGGACAGATCCCTACAGTCCAAGGCATACCTGCGGCGGATGCCATTCCTATGCGACGATCACGCAGGGGTACCATTTTCAGCAGGGCTTCGACGTGATGAGCGATCATTTCGACGCCAAAAGGCCCTGGGTCCTGTCGCCGGGAATGTACGGGAAATGGCTTCCCTATGCGGCGGCGGGACTTCTGGCCTCTAAAACCAACAGCGCTCAGAGGCAGATGGACCTCTCTGCCTATGACTGGATCGGCGGCGGCAAACTCAATACCGCAAAAAAAATCCGTTCGCCTGCCTGCGGCTGGTGTCATCCCGGCGGCGGTCCGCTCGAATACGGCAGGACCCCGGAGGGGCAGGCCGATCTCTCACGGAACCTGACCCTGGCGGAGACGGGAAAGGGAAATCCTCTGGATGGGGATTTCAGCTCCCGCTTCACCCCCGATGGCCTGAGCCATTTCCGCGCAAGCGGCGTTGTCGAGGCGGATTGCCTGATCTGCCATATGGCCGGCTACCAGATGGAGAGGCGCAGCGGACAACTCGCGTCGCGCAATTACCGCTGGGCCGCCACCGCTGGCGCAGGGCTCGGCCGGATCCAGGGGGCGGTCTTCACCCATACCGATCCCGCCGCGGGTCCCGATCACCCCCGGTTCTCCTCTGGAAACTGGAATTTTGCCCTGCGGCCGAAGGTGTCCTACTTCTGGAACGATCGGAAACTTTTCTCGGAGAGGGGAAAACTTCGGGGTATGATTGTCCGCAAGGGCGTCGGATCGGAGAACTGCCTCCAATGCCATGGCGAGGCGGACTGGAAGAATACCGGGACAATCAATACCGCGCCGCACGACGCCCACGCCAAAGCCGGTCTTGCCTGCACCGACTGCCATCCCCTTGTCGGAAAGTCGGCCCAGGAACGACTCCGCCACCAGATCGCAAAGGGGGATTATCCGCAGACCAGTGTCCGGAACGATCTCGATGGCATGGAGATGCAAACCTGCATTGGCTGCCACAAGGAGGGAAGGTACCGGCCGAGCCGCCCCGGGGTGCCCAAGTCGGCCCCGAATCCGGATCGCACGCATGCCGCGAGATTTCCGGGCGGGGCTTTACACTTCACGCGAATTGCGTGCAATGCCTGTCATTCAACGGCCCAAACGGCGCGGGGAATGGCCCTGCTGGATCTGAGTGCCGGACGGGAACAGGGTTTCACAGCCGAAGCGGACGAGGCGGTAACCTGGGCCGCCGATTACGAACAGGCGCGGGCGCCCTGGCAGCCCTGGATCATCCATGCCAAGACAGGAAAAGGGGACATCGAGATCCTCCTTCCCCATGTTCCCAAGCGGCTCCAGTGGTTCGGGGAGAGGAGCAGCACCGGCGATGTCAGGCCGATTCCGCTTCACCGGGTCAAGGCGGCCTTTGGCGCCCTTCCGAAAAGACCTGCCATCGACACGGTCCGGACGGACGGGACAAAGGTGAAAATTCCTTCCGTCCGGTCGGATGAGGACATCCTCCGCATGATCGACGCCCTGACCAAGTCGGGTTTCCGGGATGTCGTGCTCCTGGATGACCGGCTCTATGAGATGTCCGGCGGGAAGCTGATTGCCGGAAAGGATCTGATTGCCGCGGATTCCTACCCCGTGGCCCATGGCGTCGTCCCGCTCGAAAGGAAAGCGGTTTTGGGGCAAAAAGGGCAGTATGAGGGATGCAATGACTGTCACGACAAGGGGGCGCCTTTCTTTACAAAGCCCCAGATCGTGAATATCCGCGAGCATCTCCGGCAATACCCGGAATACAAGGGGCCATAGGCCTGCGGTTCGGGGGCTGGATGTGGGACAGACCCTCGGCAAAAGGGTGAGAATGGGATGAGTCGAACGAAGTGGATAGGCACAGCGGCACTGCTGTCGGCGCTTCTTGCGGCATCGCCGGCGTCGGCGTCGGCGCCGAACGTGATTGAGCCGGCGTTGCTGAGACAAATGATCCGGCAGGGGGAAGATTTTACCCTTGTCAACGCCATGAGCCGCTTGGAGTGCATGGACCACAGCATTCCCGGTTCGATGTGCGTCGCGGGCGAGGAGTTTCCCGGGACGGCACCCAAACGCTTTCCGGACAAGAAGCGGTTGCTGGTCTTCTACGACGAGGGCCATCAGGGCGCCCTGGGCGAAAAGACGGCTGCGATGGCCATGCAGCACGGTTATACGCGGGTATCGGTGCTGCGCGGCGGCATTGAAGCCTGGAAAAAGGCGGGGTTCGATACGGTTTCCCAGGTGCGGATTCCCCGGGTTCCCTCGGAGTCGATCAAAGCGGAGCAGCTTGCCCAATGGCTGTCGGAGAAGAAGGATCTGTTGATCCTCGATATCCGCGAAGAGGCCCTTTTCCGGGAAGATCATCTCCCGGGATCGATCCACATCCCCTTCCACCGCCTGCACGAGCGGTATCCCGAGATTCCGCTGAACCGAAGGATCCTGGTCGTGGACGAGCAGGGACTGCGCTCCTTCCTTGCATGCTCCTATCTCATCCGGAAGGGGATCATCGACGTGAAGAGGCTCTTCGGCGGGATGGCGCGATGGCGGGACTATCTTGCCGCGACGCATGGAAAACGGAAGGTCGCCGGGGACAGATGAAGAAGGAAACGCCATGGGTTTCAGGATTCGGATCATTTTGAGGGCCGCCCTTCTGATGGGGTGTTGCCTTGTTGTGCCGGCGGCGCCGGCAGCGGTATCTTCTCCGGCCGGGCCGGATCAACGCTGCACGGACTGTCACGATGACGGGAGATTCCACTCCCGTTTCGATGTTTCGGTGCACGGCAACAATCGTTGCACGAGCTGTCACACCGGCATCCGGGATATCGCCGCCCACAGCGACGGCGAGGAAAAGCCGAACCCGGTGAACTGCGGGAGCTGTCATCAGGAGGTTGCACGGTCCTTCAGGAGCAGCTTCCATTCCCTCAATCAGGATTTCCGCTGCACCGATTGCCACCGGGACATCCATACACGGGAACGCGCCGATGCCCGCCAAAAAGAAGCCGTGATCCGCAAGTGCACGGAGTGCCATGCCAACGAGGAATACGTCGCCTCCGGCCATGGCGAATCCGTCCTCAAGGGAAATCAGGGTTCGGCGGCCTGCTCGGATTGCCACGGCCTGCACGACACGCGGGCCTTTCACACGTCCCTATCGGCCTATCCCGCCGAAGCGCGGGAGTTCTATACGCAAAAATGCAAGAAATGCCACGAGGACAGGGAACTCATGGGCCGCAGCGGCCTGTCCGCCGACATCGTGAAACAATACGAGATGACCTATCACGGCAAGGTGGGAAGCATCGGCAATCCTTCGCGGGTGGCCGGCTGCGCGGACTGTCATGCCTCGCACAACGTGCTGCCGAAATCGGACACCCGTTCCTCCATCCACCCGAACAACCTGATCACCAATTGCGGGCGCTGCCACAGCTCTTTCCATCCCCGCTTTGTCTCGTTCAAGGCCCATCCGGATTTTCATGACCGGAAGAATCAACCCGCTCTTTTCTGGACTTTCGTTTTCATGTCGGTTCTGCTGATCGGCACTTTCCTGTTCTTCTGGGTCCATACCGTGCTGTGGTGGCGAAAGAGCTACTGGGAAAAGCACAAGCGGGAAACGCTCGATTTTCATGATGCCTGTCCGGTACCGGGGGGCGAGGAATCGGTGCCGGTCGAACGGTTTACGCTGCAGGAACGGATCATCCACGTGCTCCTGGCGATATCGTTCATGACGCTCGTCATGACAGGTTTCCCCCTCAAATACCACGTGTCTCCCTGGGCCGGACCGCTGCTGAGTCTATGGGGCGGGGTGGACTGGGCGGGAACCTTCCACCGCATGGCGGCGGCGCTGCTTACCATCCTCTTCCTCTATACGCTTTGGCTCTCTTTCCGGTTTCTCTTCCCGCCCGGCCAGGGGACGAAGGGCTGGGTCCGGCGCCTCTTCGGCCCGGATTCCCTCTGCCCGAACATGAAGGATATCAATGACCTGGTGGGGATGTTCCGCTGGTTCTTCGATCGGGGAGAGATGCCGAAGTTCGACCGCTGGACCTATTGGGAGAAATTCGATTTTCTCGCCGTTTTCTGGGGAATGCTCTTCATCGGCGGATCCGGGTTCCTGTTGTGGATTCCCGAGTGGTCATCCTGGATCGTGCCCGGATGGGTGCTCAATGTCGCGATACTGGTGCATTCGGATGAGGCGCTGCTGGCGGCGCTGTTTATCTTCACGGTTCATTATTTCAATACCCACTTCATTCCGACGAAATTTCCGATGGATCCGATCATCTTCACAGGGCGTTACCGTTTGGGGGAGATGCGGAAGCACAAGCCGCTCCAGTACGAACGCCTCACGGCGAATGGCAGCATCGAAACCCTCAAACGAACACATCCGGGAATTCCGCTCAAGGTGATCTCGGGGATCTTTGGTTTGGCCATGCTGCTGCTCGGCCTGCTTCTGGCCGTCCTCATTCTCTGGGCCATCTTGTTCGAATAGCCGGTGACCCATTCACGGACTTCGGGACATGAGGCGCGCACCGTTGATTGATTCAACGGACCGGTGCCGAGATCCATATGCCGGAAAACGCAGAGGATGCAATCCTGCGAACGGCCATAGCCCATCTCTTCGAGAGCGAGCCGGACATCCGGGAGTTGATCAAGGGGTCGGGGTCGGCGCAACGTCCCCTGTCTCCGTCGTGCTTCACCCCCTGCTGACGATCCGTGAGTCACACCTTTGCAGCCCGGTAAAACTCCCCGTACATATCCCAGAGGGCGATCAGGAGCGAGGTGATGACGGGGCCGATGACGAAACCGGAGAAACCGAAGAGGACGATGCCCCCGAGCGTCGAGAGAAAGATGAGCAGCGGGTGCATTTCAACGTCCTTGCCGATCATGAGAGGCCGCAGCAGGTTGTCCACGGTGCTGATGACCACGAAGCCGAAGACGAGAATGAGCATTCCCTCCCAGAGGTGACCGCCCAGGAGCATCAGGACGCCGGCGGGACCCCAGATGATGGAACAGCCGACCGCCGGAATGATGGCCGCCAGGACCATCAGGAAGCCCCAGATCAGCGCCCCCTCGATGCCCGTCACGAAAAAGACGAGCCCTCCCAGTATCCCCTGAATGCCGCCGATGATCAGCGTGACCTTCAGCGTCGAGCGCGCCGTGGCGATGAAACGCTCGTAGAGAAACGTCTCCCTTCCCATCCCCATCGGCAGGTGCCTTATCACGGTCTGGAGAAACCGATCCCCGTCACGGATAAGGAAAAAGAGGGCGTAGAGCATGATCGCGAATTTGACCAGCAGCCCGAGGGTGTTCTGCGTCAGGCTCTTGAGATGGGACAGGATGAAGCTGACGATTCCCTGCGCGACCTCGGTTGCCTTTGAAACCACCACGGCCTTCTCGATGTTGAGGAGGCGGAGGACGGAGTTTCCGGAGATCGTGTCGATGAAGCGATGGAGGCTCTGGTCCATGTTCTGCGTATCCGGCGCCAGGGCCGCGTAGAGCCGCACGGATTCGTTGAAGGCCATCTTTCCGATGATCCCGGCGGGCAGCAGCACGATCAGCGCGATCATCATGAAGAGAATCAACGTGCTCAGGTTCGGGCGGTGCAATTTGCCGTTGATCCTGCGGTAGAGGGGCCTGAACACGCCGGCGATGACGACGGCCCAGAAAAGCGGAAAGAAAAAAGGCTTCAGCAGATAGAGGAACAGGAGCGTCACGAGCCCCAGGACGACAAAAAACGGGATATTGCGATCTTTGCTGTTTCCAGTCATATGATGGCCTGCCGGGTCCGTTCCCCGAGCCTGCGGCCGGCGGGGACGGTTGCAGGCCGCCGGTTTCTTGCAGGCGCGTTTCGCGAAATCTACACAATCCCGCTTCCGAAAACAAGCCCTTTTCAGGGGAAGGACGCTCCAGGTCCAGGGCTTCGGCAAGGGGCGGCCGTTCGACAGGGATTTCAGGCAGCAGCGGGCGGCATTCCGACAATGTCGCCGACGCCGTCGAGAACGAAGGCGGGACGGTAGGGGAAACGGTCCATCTCTGCTCTTGATGTGACCCCGCTCAGGACGAGCAGCGTATCGATCCCCGCCTCGATTCCGGCGACGATATCCGTATCCATCCGGTCCCCGATGACCAGGGTCTCCTCTCGACTGCACCCGATTTGTGTGAGGGCATGCCGCATCATGAGGGGATTCGGTTTCCCGATGTAGTAGGCCTTCTTGCCCGTGACCAGTTCGATGGGGGCGACCAGGGCCTGGGTGGCAGGGACGATCCCCTCCTCGAACCGATCCGTCAGGTCGGGATTGGTGCCGATGAGCCTTGCCCCCTGAAGGACGCAGTGGACGGCCCGGGTCATCTTTTCAAAACTGTACGATTTGGTTTCGCCCACGATGACGTAATCGGGATTGATTTCGTTCATCGAAAAGCCCGCATCGTAGAGGGCGTTCGTCAACCCCGTCTCCCCGATCACATAGGCGCTGCCCCCTGGACACTGGCCGGCCAGAAAGCTTGCCGTTGCCAATGCGCTCGTATAAAAGGCGCCCTCTTCGACTTCGATGCCCAGGCGCGCGAGCTTCTCCCTGAGCTCGCGCGGCGATCGTTCGCTGGAGTTGGTGAGAAAACAGAACCGTTTCCCCTCCCGCTGCAGCCAGGCCACGAATGCCTTCACCCCCGGGAGCAGCCGGTTGCCGTGGTAGAGAACCCCGTCCATGTCGCAGATGAAGCCGCGCTTGTTCCGAATGATCTGCTCGTCCATGGGAACCCTATACATGGATGCACGGCCGAATGCAACAAGCCGTGCGGCGGCGGGCAGCCGCTTTTTTTTCTTGTGTCTCCCAAACATTGCATGCTATAGGCAAACCCGGGATTCTCAGGCTCTTCTTCATGCCGAAGGATCTTGCCCGAAATCCCTTCTCGGAAGCAACATCAAACAAGATTCGATCCCTTCACGAACATCCCCTGCGATGCCCAAGTGAAGCAACGGGACGTTCCGACGGGAACAGGCTGCTGCCCGGTACCATAACGATTTCAAGTCACGGAAGGAGAGTGGGAACATGGGAATGACCATCACGGAAAAAATTCTCGCCAGACACACCGATCTTGCTGAGGTGAAACCCGGGATGCTGATCAACGCCCGGGTGGACATTGCCCTTGGCAACGACATCACGGCGCCGATCGCCATCGAGGCGTTCAGGAAGGCAGGCGGGCAGAAGGTGTTCGATCGCGAAAAGGTGGTTCTCGTTCCGGACCATTTTGCGCCCAACAAGGACATCGCCTCCGCCGAACAGTGCAAGGTGATGAGAAATTTTGCCAGAGAACAGGGCATCACCCACTATTATGAAGTGGGAGAGGCGGGGATTGAACATGCCCTGCTGCCCGAAAAGGGGGTGGTGCTGCCGGGGGATCTGGTGATCGGCGCCGACAGCCATTCCTGCACCTACGGGGCGCTGGGCGCGTTCGGCATCGGCATCGGGAGCACGGATCTTGCCGCGGCCTTCCTGACCGGCGAAATCTGGCTGATCGTGCCCGAAACCATGAAATTCGTGCTGCATGGGAAACTCAACCGATGGGTCTCGGGGAAGGATTTGATCCTCTACATCATCGGCAAGATCGGCGTGGACGGCGCCGTCTATCGCGCGATGGAATTCACCGGGGATGCCGTCCGGAACCTGGGCATGGCCGATAGGTTCACCATGGCCAACATGGTCATCGAAGCCGGCGCGAAAAACGGCATCTTCATTCCCGACGAGATCACGGTATCCTACGTGAAGGACCGGGCGGAACGGGAGTTTACGCTCTATGATTCCGATCCGGATGCCGCCTACCACTCGGTCATCGACATCGACGTCTCGGCCATCGAGCCCCAGGTCGCCTTCCCGCCGTTGCCGTCCAATACGCGGAACATCGGACAGGTCGGTGACATCCGCATCGACCAGGCGGTGATCGGATCCTGCACGAACGGCCGGATCGAAGACCTGAGGGTGGCCGCCGGCATTCTCAAAGGCCGAAAGGTGGCCCCCTTTGTCCGCCTGATCGTCATCCCCGCGACGCCCGACATGTACAGGACCGCCATGCAGGAGGGGCTGCTCGACATCTTCCTGGCCGCAAACGCCGTGATCAGCCCCCCCACCTGCGGACCCTGCCTCGGTGGCTACATGGGCATTCTGGCGGACGGGGAAGTGACCGTATCCACGACCAACCGGAATTTTATCGGACGCATGGGACACCGGAACAGCTCGGTGTATCTGTCCAGCCCGGCCGTGGCCGCGGCATCGGCCGTGCTGGGAAGAATCGGCAGCCCGGATGAATTGTAACTTCGGAACAGGGATCCCTTTTCCCGCATTGCCTATCACATCAGAGAGGTTTGAAACATGAACTTTACAGGAAACGTATGGAAATTCGGCGACGACATCGACACGGATCTCATCATCCCCGCCCGTTATCTCACGACATCGGATCCCAAAATTCTGGACGGGCACTGCATGGAGGATGCCGATCCCGGATTCATCGGCAAGATCCAGAAGGGCGACATCATGGTCGCCGGGAAGAATTTCGGCTGCGGCTCCTCGCGCGAACATGCCCCGATCTCGATCAAGGCGGCCGGGATTGCCTGCGTCGTTGCCAAGAGCTTTGCCCGCATCTTCTACAGAAATGCCTTCAACATGGGCCTGCCGATATTCGAGGCGCCCACCCTGTGGGACCGGGTTTCAAACGGCGACCGGATCACCGTGAATGCGGATGAGGAATGGGCCAGGATCGAGAGGAACGGCGGGGAAACGCACCGTTTCAAGCCGATTCCACCCTTCATGCGGGAGCTGATGAATGCGGGCGGCCTGATGCAGTTCCTCTCCCAACGTCAGTCCGGAGGGGATGCAAGATGAAATCCTATCGGATCGCAGTCCTGCCGGGCGACGGCATCGGCCCGGACGTCATGCGGGAAGCCCGGAAAGTCCTGGATGCCGTGTCGGCGCGGGCCGACGTCCGCTTCGAGATGGAGGAGGGGCTGGTCGGAGGCGCCGCATACGACCGCTTCGGAACCCCGCTTCCCCAACCGGTCATGGACCTTGCGCTTTCGAGCGATGCCGTTCTGCTGGGCGCCGTGGGAGGACCCCAATGGGAATCCCTTGACTACAGCGTGCGGCCGGAGCGGGGGCTGCTGGGACTGCGGTCTGGTCTCGGCCTCTTTGCGAATCTCCGTCCGGTGGTCGTCTTCGAGGACCTGATCGACGCCTCGCCCCTCAGGAACGAGGTCGTCCGGGGGATCGATCTCCTCTTCGTCCGGGAGCTTCTGGGGGACGCCTATTTCGGAAAGCCGCGGGGCGTGCGGGTCGAAAACGGCCAGCGGATCGGAATCAACACGATCATCTATTCGGAGACGGAAATCCGGAGGATCGCGAAGACCGCCTTCGAGATCGCGCGTCAGCGCGGCAAAAAGCTCCTTTCCGTGGACAAGGCCAACGTCCTCGAGGCGACGGAGCTCTGGCGAAACGTCGTCATCGAGACGGGCCGGGATTACCCGGATGTCGACCTGAGCCACATGTACGTGGACAACTGTGCGATGCAGCTCATCCGGAATCCCAGGCAGTTCGACGTGATCGTCACGTCCAACATGTTCGGCGACATCCTCAGCGACGAGGCGTCGATGCTGACCGGTTCCCTGGGCATGCTCCCCTCCGCGAGTCTGGGGGAGAAGACGGCGATGTACGAGCCGATCCATGGATCCGCCCCGGACATCGCCGGAAAAAATATCGCCAACCCCATCGCCACCATCCTGTCGGCGGCGATGATGCTCCGCTTCTCTTTCGGGATGAACCGGGAGGCGGCCCTGGTGGAAGACGCCGTCCGCATGGTCCTGAAGGAGGGTTTCCGGACGCAGGACATTCGCCAGGATGGCGCTACCGTGATCGGAACGATCGAAATGGGCGACCGCGTAGCCCACAAGGTTCGGGAATTTGCGGCGTAGCGATGGCGTTCCCGCGCGTAAACGTGGATTCGCCGCGACGGGTGAGGGGATCCTGCGGCTGATTCGCTTGAGGCCTCGTATCGATTCAATCCAAGGGGTCATATATGAAAGGAGGAGGGATCATGAAAAAATGTTTGGCAACGATTTTCGGTCTGGTGTTCGTATGTTGTGTGACGGCCTCGGCGCATGCCCAGGCGGTCAAGCTGGTTTTTTCCACGATGTTTCCGAAATCCTACACCTACGTCCTCAATCCGGGTCTTGACTTCTGCAAGCAAGTGGAGGCGCGAAGCGGCGGGAAGGTCAAATTCGACACCTACCATTCCGCGCAGCTTTACGGCGGCAAGGAGGAATTCGCCGCTGTGGGAAGGGGAAACATCGATGTGGGGATTCCCCATGACATCTATCATACCGGCGAGGTTCCCGAGCTCGGCATCACGAGCCTGCCCTTCCTGTTCGAGGACGTGGACCAGGCCCAGCGCATCCTCGACGCCGGCCTCAAGGAGATGGTCCGGCCCAAGATCGAGAAAGCGAACGTTGTCCTGCTGGGCTGGGGCGTCTTCGACCCCTATCAGCTCTACAGCAAGAAGCCGATTGCCAAGATCGAAGACATCAAGGGCAAGATCTGGGGCGTCTCCGGCACCACCCATACCAAGGCCATCGAGGTCCTGGGGGGATCCCCCACGATGATGGATTCCGGTGAACTCTACCTGGCGCTTCAGACAGGCACCATCGACGGGACCACCCGGCCCCTGCTGACCGGCGTGGGGAGAAAACTCAACGAGGTGGCGAAATATCTGACGCTGGCGAGCTTTTCGCCCTGGGGCAACGTCCTGATCGTCAACCGGGACAAATGGAACAAGCTTTCCCCCGACGTCCAGGAGATCATGCGACAGGCCGGCCGCGAGTGGGAGAAGCAGATAGCGGTGCAGTCGAAGGAATACGTGCAGTCCGCCGTCAAGAAACTGACCGACGGTGGAATGATCGCCACGCAAATGCCGCCGGCGGAACTGGCCCGATTCCGAAAGGCGATGGCGCCGGTCTACAAGTGGTGGCTGGAGAAAGAAGTGCCGGACGGACAGAAATATCTCGATTTCGTTGAAAAACATCGTTGATTTTCTTCTCAGGGGGGAGGCGGATCCTCCCCCTGTTTTCAATCTGCGGGGGGGAGAGATGGGTATGGGAATTCGGAGATGGATGGATGCCGCTGAACGGGGAATCAACAGGATCAGCCTCTTCGGGGAGATCCTGGCCGAGATCGCTTCAGTGGTTCTGGCCGCGGTGGTCATCACCGGGGTGACGCTCACCTATGTGTTCAAGTCCCGGGATGTCTTTTCCGTGGAGGTGAGCGCCTATATCCTGGTGTTCATCTGTTTTGCATCCGTTGCGTTCATCCTGAGGGAAAACAGACACGTGGTGGTGGATGCCGCCCTGACGTTTTTCCCACGCGGCGCGCGGCTGAAGTCTGAGCTTGTGGCCGCGGTCCTGATGCTCGTTTTTTGCGGCATCCTGACCTGGGAGGCGGCGAGCGTCACAATTCTCAACTATCAGAGGGGATTCCGGTCGGCCTCTCTGGTCACGTTGCCGCTGTGGATCCCCTACCTGGTCATTGCCCTGGGCGCCTTCTGCCTCTCCTTGCAGTGCCTGGTCCGGATTCGCCGGTTTGCCCGAGACATCATGGGAAAACCTTCGGAAGGAGGACTGGCGTGATGTTGGATCCCATCGTCATTTCCGGCCTCGTCATTGTGTCATTTCTCGTCCTGCTGGTCTTGGGGGTCCCGATTTTTGCCTCTCTCGGGCTTGCGGGCGCCCTGGGCATTGTCATGTTCAAGGGGCCGGACGGCCTGCAGGCCATTCCCACCGTCATGTACGACAAGCTGAGGAGTTTCATCCTGGTGGCCGTTCCCCTCTTCATCCTGATGGGGCAGGTCATCTTTTTCAGCGGGATGGGCAAGGACCTCTACACCTTGGGCAGCCGTTGGTTGAGCCGACTTCCCGGGGGGCTGGCCATGGGCAGCGTGGCCGCCTGCACGATTTTCGGCGCCATGTGCGGGGTCAGCGTCGCGGGCGCCGCCACGATCGGCTCCTTTGCCATCCCCGAGATGCTGCAGCGGGGGTACGACAAGCGGCTGGCCACCGGCACCGTGGCCGCAGCCGGCGCCCTGGCCCTGCTCATTCCCCCCAGCGTCGGGTTCATCGTCTACGGCGAGATCGCCGACGTATCGGTGGGTTTGCTCTTTATCGGGGGGATCGTGCCGGGGCTCGTTCTGGCTTTATTGATGTGTCTGTACATCGGCGTCCGGGCGGCGATGCGCCCCGAGATCGCCCCGCCATCCAGAGAGGTCGTCACCTGGAGGCTTCGGTTCGAAAGTGTCGGCAAGGTATGGCCCGGGCTGCTGCTCATCTTCGCGGTCCTGGGCACGATCTATCTGGGGGTGGCCACGCCCACGCAGGCCGCGGCGATCGGATTCCTCGTCAGCCTGCTCATCGCCCGGTTTTACTACAAAAGCCTGAACTGGCGCACCTTCGTGAACGTGACCCGGAGCACGATGCTGACCACGGGGATGATCCTGATCATCTTTGCATCCGCCATGTTCTTCGGCTATGTCCTGACCCTGCTCAAACTGCCCGACTTTATCGTGGAGTTCATAAGCGCCTCCGGATGGCCCGCATGGCTGACGCTGACCGTGATCATGGGGATCCTCATCCTCCTGGGCTGTTTCGTCGACGCCGTCTCGGTCATCACCGTCACCACGCCGCTGCTGCTCCCCACCATTGAAATGCTGGGGTACAGCCCCCTTTGGTTCGGCATCGTGATGGGCATCACCCTCGAAATGGCGGTGATCACCCCGCCCGTGGGGCTCAATCTGTATACCATCAAAGGGATCGCCCCTCCCGAAGTTTCGCTCAACGATGTGATCGTCGGGGCGCTTCCCTTTGTGGCGATCGAGATCTTCTGTCTCGTGCTCTTTGTCGCCTTCCCGGCGCTTGCGCTCTGGCTGCCGCAATCGACCTTCCGGTAGGCCCTTGACGCAGCGCAGGGGGAAGTCCCGCATGCCCTCCGCAGCAGACGTTGAACCGGCTGCGGAGGGCATTACGCCCCCGATCGGAAGGGACATCTATTTCTTGAGCCGATTCCCCTGCTCCAGGTACGACCGTTCCCGTGCCCGGAGCTCATCCACGCCGATGAAACGGTAAAAATCATCGAATAGCCACATTCGGTCCGCAAATCCCTTTGTCGTTCCGGTCGTGAACAGTTCGGCCATGCAGTCCTGGAGGGCCTTGGCGACGGCGTAAGTGGTGGAGACCGGAAAGATCGCCATGCTGTAGCCAAGGGCTTCGAGTTCTCCCGCGGTCAGAAACGGCGTCTTTCCCCCTTCAACCATATTGGCCAGGGTGGGGGCCGCAACTTCCCGGGTGATGCGCTGCATCTCTTCGCGGGTCCTGGGGGCTTCCACGAAGATCGCATCGGCGCCCGCCTCGCGGAACAGGTTGCCCCGTTCGATGGCCTCCCCGATCCCGGAAACGGCCAGGGCGTCCGTGCGGGCCATGATGACGAAATCGGAATCGATCCTTGCGTCCAGGGCCGCCTTGATTTTGGCGATCATGTCTTCGGCGGCGATGATCTGCTTTCCCTCCATGTGGCCGCAGCGTTTGGGGAAGACCTGGTCTTCGATGAAGAGGCCGGCCGCCCCCGCCCTTTCCATTTCACGCACGGTCCTGGCGACATTCAGAACACCCCCGTAGCCGGTGTCGGCGTCCATCAGGAAGGGGATGTCCACCGCCTCGCTCAACCTCGCCGCGTGCTCGACCATCTCCGAGAGGGTCAGCAGGGAGATATCCGGTTTTCCCAGCAGGGTTGCGGTCGCGGAGTATCCTCCCACGAAAAAGGCGCTGAAACCGTTCTTTTCGATGATCCGGGCGGACAGGACGTCGTGCGCTCCCGGCAGGATGAGAATTTCCGGGGCGAGAATGGATCTCTTCAAAAGGGTCGTCTTTTTCATTCCACATCACTCCCATCGTTTGCATGAAATTCCGTTTCCCATCAACCCCGTCTCCAACCGGACCGGGGCACCCACACCCGTGACAATGCGACGTGGCATTCCGGTGCCTCTCGACAGGCGGCTCTGTCCTCGGTGATGCCCACACCGCGCCCGCTCGAATGGCGTCGTGGTCCCGAGCGAACATTTCCTTGACATGGATGGCGCTTCTACGTATCGTTGAACCGCTCAAAAAGCAAGTGTTACTCGTTTGATGATCCGCTGTTTCTGTCGTTGCGCTTGCGGAGGCTGATGCCGCGAGCGGGGAGAAGACCATGAATGCCAAAAAACGCATTTTCAGCCTGTTGCGGGAAAAGGTCCTGATTCTGGACGGCGCGATGGGGACGGAACTCCAGAAACGGGGTTTGCCGTCAGGCGTCTGTCCCGAGGCGTGGTGCCTCGCCCATCCGGAGGCGGTTGCGGAGATCCACTCGGCCTACCGGGAGGCAGGGGCGGACATCGTCTATACGTCGACGTTCGGGGCGAACCGTCTCAAGATGGGCCTGTATCATCTCTCGAATGTTCACGAGACGAACCGGCGGCTGGCCGAAATCGCCGTGACGGCTGCCGGGGGCGGACTCGTCGCGGGAGACATCGGTCCCACCGGCCACTTTGTAGAGCCCTTCGGCGATGTGCCCTTCGAAGATGCCGTCGCACTGTTCCGGGAGCAGGCCCAGGGGCTTCTGGAAGGAGGCGTGGACCTTTTCGTCATTGAAACCATGATGGACATCCAGGAGGCCCGGGCCGCGCTGATCGCGGTTCGCGAGATATCGGACCTCTTCTGCATCGTAACGATGACCTATGAAAAGCACGGACGGACACTCAACGGCACCGATCCCGTATCCGCCCTGGTCACGCTCCAGAGCCTGGGAGCGGATGTCGTCGGCTGCAACTGCTCCACAGGACCTGAGGGGATGCTGGGGATGATCGCCGCGATGAAAGGCCATGCCGTTGTGCCTCTTGCCGCCAAGCCGAACGCGGGCATGCCGAAATTGGTGGGGGACGCAACGGTGTTCGATCTGGACGCGGCCGGTTTCGCCGTCTTCGGTGAACCGCTGGCGGCGGCCGGAGCGAACCTCATCGGCGGCTGCTGCGGGACAACGCCGGCTCATATCCGGGCGCTCCGGGAAGCCACGGCTGCGGCGAAACCGAACGCCCCGCTCCGTCGCACCTCCGCGGCGGTGAGCTCGGCGCGCAATGCCGTGATCCTGGACCGCGGCAGGTCCCTTGTGGTCGCGGGCGGGGGACTGAATGCCGATGAGAACGAGACCGTGAGACAGGGGCTTCTGGACGGCGATCCCGGACCGGTCCGCCAGGCGGTGCGGGCGCAGGAGAAGGAGGGGGCCCAGATCCTGCTGCTCAAGGTCGGCGCCGAGAAGGTTGACGAAACCGGGGCCGTACGGCAGGTCCTGGAACAGCTTGCGCCCACAACGCGCTCGGCCTTCCTGCTTGCCGCCGGCAAGGTCGAAACGGTCGAGAGGGCGCTCCGCTTCTATCCGGGCCGAATGATGGTGCGCGTCGAAGGGGGCGAAACGTCCGCGAACCTTCTTCCCGTCGTTGCGAAATACGGGACAGTGCCGGTCCTCAGCGCAGGGACGGCGGATCGCGCCGCGGTCCGCCGGGCGGTTGCGCAAGCCCGCACCCATGGTTTTGCGACGAGGGAGATCGTCGTCGACTGCACACCCCCGGCGTTGAACCCGGAAGCGGTCCGGTCCATGCTGGGAATGATTGCCTGGTGCTCCAAGGTGCTCGGGTGTCCGACGCTGATCGATGTCTGCGGCGTCGGCAAGGGGCTTCCCGAAGCGCCATGGCTTCAGGCATTTCTGCTGGCCGCTGCGCACGCCGCGGGTCTGACCGTCGCGGTCGTCGACCCGGCGTCCGAGGCGCCCATGCAGATCCGTGCAGCCGGAGACCGCTTCCGAGGGAACGGCCCGGGTGCATTTTCCGCTGGCAAGACGTCATGAGGTGTGATAGGAGCCCGCAGTTGATTGAATCAGGGGGAGAAATGGACGCCGGAAAAGCCAAGGAAAGGTTGATCGAGATCATCCTCGAGAAAACGTTCAAATACAGTGAAAATCCGCCTTTCACGCTGGTTTCCGGACGGAAGAGCAACTATTATTTCAACTGCAAGCCGACGACGCTCGATCCCGAAGGGATGAATCTCATCGGAGAGCTCGTTTTTTCGATGCTGGCGGATTCGGATGTTGGGGCGGCGGGCGGGCTTACCCTCGGGGCGGATCCGATCGCCAACGCCCTGTCGGTCATCTCTTTCCAGAAGGGGAGACCGATTCGTTCCTTCATCGTCCGGCGGGAAGCGAAGGATCACGGCACCATGAGCGGCATCGAGGGCAACGTGAAGCCGGGGGACCGGGTCGCGGTCCTCGACGATGTGATCACCACAGGCGGCTCCACGATCACCGCCATCCAGCGGGCCAAGGGGGCCGGACTCGTGGTCGACCGGGTGATCGCGCTGATCGACCGCGAGGAGGAAAACGGCCGGGCCAACATCGAGGCCCATGGGCCTCGGGTGGAGGCGGTGCTGACCCGGACCGAAATCATGAACAGGTACACGGGGCAAGAGATTGGATCCCTCAAAACGGTCAACGTATAGAACTCCATGACGAAACCATTCTTCGGGGGACGCACGAGCGCGGCGTCCCTGTTCTTTTTTGTGCTGCTGGCATGTTGTGCTTCGTCTGGGGGATGGGCCGCGGACAAAGAGACGCTTGCGGCGGCACTGTTCCCATCGCCGGAACTCGTCCGGGGGATCCCTCCCGGATGGGTCCTGGACCACAAGATCGGGAAAGTGAACCTTCGCATGGAAAAGGCGGGGAAAAACTTCGTCGTGCGCATGTGCAGCGACGGCAACTCCTCCTTCGGGATCAAGCGGGAGTTCCGTGTCGATCTGCGGGAATACCCCTATCTGAGCTGGCGGTGGAAGGCCGTCCGCCTGCCGCGCGGCGGCGACGTGCGCAATGCCGCAACGGACGACCAGGCCCTTCAGTTCTACGTGGCCCTGCCAGCGACCGGCTTCCCGGCGGAACTGAACACCCCCGCGATCGGCTATATCTGGGACAACGAGGCCCCGCATGGATGGATCGGGCGGAGCAAGCAGATCGGCGGAGGCAAGCTCCGCTATCTGGTGGTCCGCAACAAGGCCGACCGCCTCGGGGAGTGGTACATCGAACGCCGGAACCTTTACGAGGACTTCTGCAATCTCTTCCATGACGTCCAAGGGATGGGCACGGTGACCTACGGCATCCAGTTCCACATCAACTCCCAGTACACGAAGAGCGAAGCGGAGGGTTGCATCGGCGACGTCTTCTTCAGCCGGCCGGATGCAAAGGATATGGTTGTGGCAGCCCCTTCTGCCGGATCGAGATAGCCCCGCGTGTGTTGCCCGTTCCCGCCGCGCCCGATTTTTTTGACGACGGACAGTACGGGTCGGCTGTGCCGTCCGCGGGAGCGCCGGAAAGGGGTTCCCTTTTTCCCGCAAATGGATTATGAAAATCCCATGAATGCAAGCACCTTGCCCGTCCCCTCGGAGGAATCGATCCGATGAGCAACCCTCGCCCGTCCGACGAAGACCTGTACCGAATCCTGGCGGACAGCTCTCAGGCGGGTGTCTATATCCTCCAGGACGGCAGGTTCCAGTTCGTCAATCCCCACATCCAGGAATACGCCGGCTACACGGCGGAGGAGATGCTCGGAATGGATGCGATCCGCTTCATCCATGCCGAAGACCGGGCCCAGGCGCGAAAGAACGCGATCCGGATGCTCAAGGGGCAGCGGTTCTCGCCTTACGAATTCCGGATCATCACCCGGGACGGCCGGACGAAGTGGATCCTGGAGACGGTGACATCCATTCGTTACGGAGGCCGCCCGGCCGTGCTGGGCAGTTCCATGAACATTACGGAACAGAAAGAGGCCCGAACCCGCCTTGAGGAGATCGAGGCGCTCGAATCCTCGATTCTCGACGCGATCCCGCATGCCGTCATCGGGCTGCACAACCGGATTTTCATTTTCGCCAACAATGCCGTGAAGGCCGTTTTCGGCTGGCGGCCGGAGGAACTGATCGGCAAGAATGTCCGGATCCTTTACCGCACCGACGAAGAATACGAACACATCTCGGAGATCTTCTACAGCGCCCTCCAGAAGCAGCGAACCTTCAGCAGCGAGTTCCCGTGCCGGCGGAAGGACGGCGGAGACATCGTCTGCATGATCCGCGCCTCGAGGATCGGCGCCACCCTCAGCGAACGGCGGATCGTTGCGACCTACGAGGACATCACCGAACGGATACAGGGGGAAAAGGAGCTGGAGCACTCCCGGCAGGAACTGCGTAACCTTTCGGCCCATCAGCAGACGGTCCGCGAAGAGGAGCGGACGCGGATCGCCCGCGAGATCCATGACGAACTGGGACAGACCCTCACGGCCCTCAAGATGGACCTCTCCTGGGTGAAGAACCGCCTTCCGGCCGGGATGAAGCCCCTGCAGACGAAAATCCAGCAGATGTCGGAGCTTGCCGGCACCACGATCGAGACGGTCAGGCGCATTGCGACGGAACTCCGTCCCGGCCTGCTGGACGATCTCGGCCTTGCGGCGGCCATCGAATGGCAGGCCGCGGATTTTCAGAACCATTCCGGCATCGCATGCTCGGCCGTTCTGGCCGCCGACGATCTGGAGCTGGACCGCGATCTGGCGACGGCGATCTTCCGTATTTTCCAGGAGACGCTGACGAATGTCGCCCGCCACGCCGGGGCGACCCGGGTGGACGTCAGCCTCGAGAGGAGCCGGGACCGGATCGTGCTGACCGTGGCCGACAACGGTCGGGGGATCACGAAGCACCAAAGCGAAGACAGCCGGTCCTTCGGCATCATCGGGATGCGGGAGAGGGCCCATCTCTGGGGCGGCGAGCTGCATATCACGGGCAATCGGGAGGAGGGGACCCGGGTTACGGTGACCCTTCCGTTGAATCCCTCGAACGCCGCCGTCCGGAAGGGGACAGGCGGGACTTTCGGGGAGAAGGGGCCATGATTCGCATACTGGTGGTGGACGACCACGCGATCGTCCGCGAGGGGCTCAAACAGATCCTGAGCGACGTGAACGGGATGTCGGTGAGCGACGAGGCGGCCGGCGGCCAGGAGGCCCTCGCAAAGATCCGGAGCGCGGCGTTCGACGTGATCCTCCTGGACATCTCCCTGCCGGGGCGGAGCGGGCTGGAGATTCTCAAGGAGATCAGGGCGGAACAGCCGAAGCTTCCCGTTCTGATTCTCAGCATGCACGCCGAGGAACAGTACGCCATCCGTTCGCTCCGCGCGGGCGCTTCGGGCTATCTGACCAAGGCGAGCGCACCGGATGAACTGATCGGCGCGATTCGCAAGGTCTCCTGCGGCCGCAAATACGTCAGCGCCTTTCTGGCCGAGAAACTCGCCCTCGAATTGGACGCGGACGCGCAGAAGCCTCCCCACGAAACCCTTTCCGACCGGGAATACCAGGTGATGCTGATGCTCGCCTCGGGAAAAACGGTGAAGGAGATCGCCAACGAACTCTGTCTCAGCGTTAAAACCATCAGCACCTACCGCAGCCGCCTGATGGACAAGATGAATATGAAGAAGAATGCTGAATTGACCCTCTACGCCGTCCGGAACCGCCTCGTCGGCGATTCCACTGAAACCTACTGACCTTTCCGCCGATGTAGGACAAAGACCGACAGGCCGGCCGGCTTCGGTCCGACGCAAAAATCAGACCCCTGCCGATAGATTCCCCCCTGCAACCGTGATACTCAAACCATCCATGGAAATGGACGCCCGTCCATGCTCCGGGCCTGAAGGCCGCCGGAGCGGTCCGGGCGCAAGAGGTATTGCGAGGTATTGCAGTGCATATCGAGGAAGTACGCTTGGGAACGGCTGTCCGAGGAGTGGCGCGTCCGATGGCGATGCCCATCCCGGATGCGGCCGTGATCCAGGCGCCCATGGCGGTGGATGACGCGCCGAATGGAATCCCCGTCGAAACATTCCGTGAAATTCTGGAGCAGGCAGGCAGGGAGAACCGGACCTATCTGATGGAGCATGAATGCAAGGAGCTCCTGGAGGGGATGGGGATCGCAACAACAGGCTCGCTTGTGGCCGGCTCCGGTGATGAGGCGGCGGGGATGGCCCGCGTTTTGGGCTATCCCGTCGCCTTGAAGATCGTCTCCCCCGATGTGGTTCACAAGGCCGAAACCGGGGGCGTCCGGCTCAATCTGAACTCCGCCGATGAAGTCCGGAAGGCCTACCGGGACATCGTGGGCTCATACCGCTACCAGCACATCGTCGGCGTTTCCGTTCAGCGGATGGCCGCGCCCGGGGTGGAGGCGATCGTCGGCGTGACCCGGGACCCGAATTTCGGCCGCATCCTGATGTTCGGGCTCGGAGGCACGTTCGCCGAGGTTCTCGGGGACGTCACCTTCCGGGTGCTTCCGGTGACCGAGAGGGATGTGGACGGGATGATTCGCGAGATCAAGGGTTATCCGCTGCTCCAGGGATACCGGGGGCAATCGGTCGATGTCGACTCCCTCAAGGGTCTGCTGCTTCGGATCTCCGACCTCGTTGGGGCCTGCCCCGAGATCCGGGAACTCGATTTGAATCCCGTTTTTCTTTACCCGGACGGGAATTGCGTCGTCGATGCCGGCATGTTCGTCGGAAAGAGGGTCGAAAGGCCCGCCGCGCGCCGTTCCCCGAATCTCAGGGACTTCTTTTATCCGAAAAGCATCGCCGTGATCGGCGCCTCCGGGGTGAAGGGGAAACTGGGTTACAACGTTTTGAACAATCTGCTTTCCCACGGCTACAAGGGAAAGCTCTACCCGATCAATCCCAAAAACGACGTGGTGCAGGGGGTCAAGGCCTACCGTCATATCGCGGATGTGCCCGGGGCGGTCGATCTGGCCCTCGTGATCGTCCCTGCGGAGAGGACCCCCGCCGCGATCGAAGAGTGCTGCCGAAAAGGGGTGCGGTTCATCGTCGTGGAGACGGCGGGTTTTGCCGAGACAGGCGGAAAAGGGAAAGAGGCCCAGGAGCGGATCAGGCAACTCGCCGAGGCAAGCGGCTGCCGGATTCTCGGTCCAAACTGCTCCGGCGTGATCAACACCCACCATCGCATGGTCCAGTCCATCGGGCTGCTGGAAAAGCTCGGACAGGGCAACGTCGGCATGGTCGCCCAGGCGGGCGTTTATGCCGCCGGAATCCTGACCGGATTGCGCCGGATCATGGATTTCGGAATCGTGGCGACCATCGGCAACAAGATGGACATCGACGAGACCGACATTCTGGAATTCCTCGGTAAGGATGAGCATATCGATGTGATCGCGATGTACATGGAGGATGTCACAAGCGGACGGAGGCTCATCGAGGTCGCCCGTGAAGTCACGGCGGTCAAGCCGATCATCGCGATGAAATCGGGCAGGACCGAAGCGGGCAAGAAGGCTGCCCTGTCCCACACCGCTTCGCTCGCCGGCGACGACCGGTTCAACGACGCAGCCTTCCGCCAGAGCGGGATCATCCGCGCGCGGGACAACGCGCACCTGTTCGATTTGGTCAGGGCGTTCTCGAAACAGCCTCTGCCTGCGGGAGACGGGATGATGGTGGTCACCTATGCCGGGTCGCTGGGGGTTGCCGCGACGGACACGCTCTACCTGCAGGGCCTCCGTTTGGCCGAGCTCGAACCGGAACTCAAGACCCGGCTTCTGAGGATCATCCCGGACTACGTCCGGAACGTCAACCCCGTGAACTTCTCTTTCAGCATGGAGCCCGACCAGCTCCGCCGAAGTATTGAAATCGGATTGGAGAGCGAGGACGTCAGCGGTTTCATCGTGGTGATCCAGGGCGAGCTGCTCGGTGCTTTCGTGGATGTCCTGGCGGGAATGGACTATCGGGGAAAGCCCATTCTCGGTTGCGTGGCCTGCAGGGAGTTCATGATGGATGAGGTAATCCGAATGGAAAAGGCAGGCATCCCCGTATTCTCGACCGTGGAAATGGCGGCAGAGGCCCTGGCGACGATGCGTCGCTACCGCCTTTACCGGGAAAGGCAGTCATAGAGCCCCCCATACTCCCCTTCCCCTTGTTCCAGTTCCCTCCGGGGGAGGGGGAGTTCCTAATTATTCCCCGTTGTCCGTGAGAATGGCGCGGGCCCGGACCGTATCCCGTTCGATCTGCGCGGTCAGCTCTTCCGGGCTTTCGAAGCGCGCCTCGTCCCTGAGCCGGTCGACGAAGAGGACCTCGATCGACTTCCCATAGATGTTCCCATGAAAATCGAGGATATGAACCTCAACGGAACGTTTGGCGTCGGCGAAAGTCGGATTCCAACCGATGTTGAGGACCCCGTCGAGCCGTTTCCCTGCCAGGAGGACCCGGACGGCGTAGATGCCGTCGGCCGGGACCAGTGCTTTGTCGGGCTCGATGTTCGCCGTCGGGAAGCCGAGACCCGCCCCCCGATGGTTTCCCCGGATCACCCGGCCGGAGAGATTGTAGGGCCGGCCCAGCATAACCGCGGCGGAACGAACGTCTCCGGCGAGCAGGGCCTCCCGGATCTTCGTGCTGCTGATGACGGTATCGCCGACGCGAAAGGCGTTGATGACCTCGACCTCGAAGCCCAGCCGGCGTCCGGCCTCGACCAGAAAGGCCTCGTTTCCCTGCCCGCCGCGGCCGAAGGTATAGTCGTGCCCGATCAGGATGCGCCGGATCCGCAGACGATCCCAGAGAAAGCCCCGGACGAACGCCTCCGCCGTCGTGTTTGCGTATTCGAGGGAAAAGGGGACCAGAATGAAGGCATCGATCCCGAGACCTTCCAGGATTCGGATCTTTTCTTCAAGGGAGGTGATCAGGTAAAAGGGACGACGATCGGGGTGGAGGACCAGCTTCGGGTGCGGATCGAAGCTGATCGCCACGGCCGCCCGCCCTTCGCGGCGCGCCTCCTCGACGAGCCTTCGGAAAATGAAACGATGGCCCAGATGGACCCCATCGAAATTGCCGATCGTCACGCAGGCGCCCTGGAGACGTTCCGGGATGTCCTCACTGTCGCGAATTACGTCCATCAAAAGCGGTTGACCTCCTCCACGGGTCCGCTACCATAGCATCAATCCCGGCAATTTCAAGTGGAATCGTCGCCTCCGGATCGCCTCGCGAGGCGTGACTCCGCCAAAGGGGCGCGGCGGCGCGCCCCGCAAACGACCCGCATCGACCGGTTGCCCACGCGAGCCGTTCGAGGGGCCGCATCCCGGTATCCCTGCCGTCAATTTCACTTGACAACCGAGGGAGCGCCGGTGTAGATAAAACCTCCAATTTTCAACGCCGCAAGAAGAGTGCCGAAGTGGCGGAATTTGGTAGACGCGCTAGGTTCAGGGTCTAGTGGGAGTACTCCTGTCCGGGTTCAAGTCCCGGCTTCGGCACCATAGACAAAATGGGGATTGGCTGCTGATGCGGTCAATCCCCTTTCGCTTTTCAATCTGAGAAAATCCCATCGAACGGCGGCTTCCCGGGAACCCGCGGCCGATGGCCGCCCATGGACAGCTCCGCAGATTGCCGAGATCCAGTGCCGGCACATCGGCTTTCATTGACATACACCCATGTTGTCCCTATACTTCCCCACTGTGAAAGCAAGTTCGTTGATTGATGCGCACCTTTGTTCTTCATATCGTTCTGCAACAAAAGGGGAGAAGCCGGACCGATGGATTTCAGAAAAAAATTTGCGGAAGACCCAGCAGAGAATCCACTCCAAAAGCCAGAAGGAACCGAATCTCAAAGAAGAACAAAACGGCTGCATCTTGCGGTGCTGATGCTCCTTGTTTTCCTCACCGCCTGTGGGGGAAGCGGAGGAGATACAGCCTACGAAAAAACGATCCAGGCCATGATTCCCTTTGTCGAGCAGGAAATGCAGACAGCGGGTGTCATCGGTCTGTCCATCGCCCTGGTAGACGATCAGCGAACCGTCTGGGCCAGGGGATTCGGGTACTCGGATCTTGCCAATCATACATTGGCCTCCGCCGAAACCCAGTTCGAGATCGGATCCAATACCAAAACCTTTGCCGGGACCATGGCCGCGCAACTGGTCGAGCAGGGGCTGCTGCGCATCGACAATCCTCTGAGCGCATACCTGACCGATTTCAGCATCAATCCCCCGCTGGGTTCTTCAGGCGGCGGCTCGGTCACAATCCGGAGCATGCTGACGCATCACTCGGGTATTCCCGGGGATGTCTTGAACGGCGCCTTCACGTTCGGATCTCCCCGCCCCAACTTTAACCGGTGGCTGCGCGATTATATCGGCACCGATTACCTCCACTTCCCCGCCGATCTCATTTTCTCTTATTCCAATACGGCGGTTGCCCTTCTTGCCGATGTAATCGCTGCGGCATCCGGCACGGATTTCAATACAGGCATCGAAGCTCTTTTCCAGAAAATCGGTATGGACCGGACCGCCTTTTCTCTGGGCAGCCCCAATGTCGCCGGTCTTTCCAAGGGGTACTGGGAGGGGAAGGAGCTGGGCCCCTTTTACTGCAATCTCGGTACGGCCGGTTCGATCATATCCACTGTGAACGACATGGCGAAATATCTGAAGATGATCATGAACGGGGGAATGGGGGAACGCGGGCGCGTGATGACTTCGGCAACGCTCGATATGATGCTCGCCGCCCAGCCTGCGCCGCCCCTGGATTTCAGCACCCGCATCGGATTCTGCTGGCTCCTGAACGATCCGGATCTCGACTATGCCGGCCGGCTGTGCTGGCACAACGGCGGCACCATTGCCATGAAGAGTCATATGGAAGTGCTGCGCGATCATAAACTCGCCGTCGTTGTGCTTTCGAATTCAGCCGACGCGGATGCTGCGGTGGTCAATATCGCAAAACAGGCCCTCAGACTGGCTCTGGAAGAGAAAACCGGCATCCAAGCGCCGGACGCCTATTCGCCAGAATTTTCGCCTCGCGTTTCCTGGTCTCAAAGCAGTCTCGATGCGTTGGCCGGAATCTATGTGCTTTGCTCTGAAACCGGCTATGCGAATGTCGCCAGCATTCCGGGCGGCCTGCAATGGACCGATTCCACGGGGCCCATTTCCGTTGTGCCGCGTGCAAACGGCTGGCTCTCGTCGGCCGATTCTCAGACCGTGCAGTATGAATTTGCGGTCATCTCCGGTCGCAATGTGGTCATACGCAATAGAGAAGGCAAGATCCATGTTTATGCGGAGAAATACGCGCCTGTCGCCATCCCGGAAGCCTGGAGCGCCCGCGTCGGTACCTGGGATGCCGTTGATCAGGATGCGGAGGATTTCCGGCGCTATGTCCCGGGATGGGGTAACGATCAAAAAGCGCTGGCTGTCGCCGATGGCCTGATCATGTTAGATGGGTATGTCATTCAGCCCATCCATGATCATCTCGGCTATGTCCGGGGCCTCGGGCGCAACATGGGCACTGCCGTTCAAGTCTATACGGATGTCGGGCCGGACGCCCACGAGGAATTGAGATATCTGGGAATCCGGTACAAAAAGCGCTGAGGGCGCCCCCCTTCTTTCACCTGGGATACATTCCAAGGCCCATGCGCCTCGGCTCCCTTCACACCGCCTTTCCCGACGATGCCGTATGCCGACCCAGACTGCTCTTGGGATGCCCGTATAGGGACCTAAGCAAAGCCGCATGTCCGGCCGCTCTGTTCCCATCCCTGCCTTGACTTCTTCGGGGAAAGGTTTATGATCGGCTCGAAAACGCCGTTCCCGCGACGGCCTTTCCCGTTCCGCTGCGATCCTCTGGGGGTCATGCAGGACCCACAGAGAAGATCTCCGGCCGGGCTCGGCTACGCATGCGCACGGCGGAAGCGAACGGAGGCCGGGGCGGCCTTGAAGGCGGCGTTCAGGAAATCCCCTCATGAAGACGAATTCAGCGGATGACGGATCCCGGATCCCGAAACCCCTCCCTTCCGAATTTACCCTGCTTCTGCTGGTGTTCGTGACGGCCTTCTGCAATGTCAGCGTATTCTACAGCTTCTATCATTACCTGGAGACGATCGGCATCCCCGCGGCGTGGCGTGGCTTTCTGGTCGGGCTGGAGCCCATGGCGGCATTCGCCCTGCGCCTGCTCGTTCTGCCGTGGCTGCACCTGCGCAACGCCTACGGCATGGTCATGGCCTCCCTGGCCATGCTGATCCTGGTCTCCTGCGCCTACCCCTTCGTGACGACGGTCGAGGGGCTGATCCTCCTGCGCGTCTTTCACGGCATGACCTTTGTCCTGCTGACCTCCGCCCTGATCGCGCTCATGGTGATCTTCATCCCTGCCGAGAGAAGCGGACAGGGGTTCAGCATCGTCAGCATCGGGTCGATGATCCCCTATGCGCTGATCCCGCCCCTCACCGAGATCCTGCTGCCCCATCTCCGCAATGCTGCCGACATCTACGCCGGCGTTTCCGTCTTCTCCGTGGGCGCCCTGCTGATCATGGCGGCGGTCCGCCGCCGGATAACCGATGCCCTGAAGGGAATGGACGCGGCCATGATGCGCCGGCCGACCCTCGCCGAAATCCGGGAAAATTTCAAAGTCCGGGCTGTGCCCATGCTTCTGGCGGCCCTGCTCTTTGCCTATTTTGCCCATGCCACGTTTTTCTATTTCATGAAGAACCTGACCCTCCAGATCGGAACGGGGAACGTCGGGACCTTTTTCGCCGTGTCCATGGCGGCCACGATCGCGGTGCGCCTCTTCGGCGCACGCCTGTTCGACCGGACCGAAAAGGCCGGCCTTGCGCGTCTCTGCCAGATCGGTCTTTGCCTCTGCCTGGCGCTGCTTCCCCATGTCCGCACCCCGTTGGGCTATTACCTGCTGGCCGTCGTCTATGGCGCGGGGATGGGGGTGGTCATGCCCCTCCTGAACGCCCTCCTGTTTTCCGCGTCCCCTGCGGCCCTGCGGGGACTCAACACCAATCTGGGAATTTTCATCATGGATGCGGCCTATTTCCTGACGCCCTATCTGGGCGGCGCCCTGATCGCATCCGGTGCGAGGTTCGGCGCCCTCTTCTATATCGCCGCGGTTTGCGTGATGCTGAGCTTTTTCATGATTCTGACGCTGAAACGAGGGGAGGAAAATTTCTGATGGCGGCAATATGGGTCTTGACGGGGGCCATCGGGGTCCTGATCGGCGCTGAAATCGCATGTCGTCTGGCGTTTCGCCTCTGGTTCCGGTTCCCCTTCCACGACAGGCGCATTGCCGAGTATCCTTACAGACGGCTTCTGGAACAGACGGCCCCGCCCGTTCATTGCGTCTTCCGCCGGGGTTTCCGGTCGGACCACCTCAATACCAACCGTTTCGGGCTCCGGGGGGACGAACCGGCGCCCAATGGCGAAAAACGCCGCATCCTCGTGATCGGCGAATCGAATTGGTTCGGAGCGAAACTCAGGGACGAACGCCGCATATGGGCGAAAAGAATGCAGGAGCTGCTGACGGAGGCCGGCCATGGGGAATGGGAGGTCCTCAACGGGGGTACCCCGCTCTACGGCAGCGCACAGCACTGGCACTTCTGGACCCGCGCGCTGGCCGAAGTCAGGCCGGAAATCGTGGTGGTCGGGATCGGGGGAAACGACGTCGCTCAGATGACCGTTCTGGGGGAACGCTGGACACACGAGGCCCACTGGCCTTTTGAATTCCTGCTGAAACTGGAGCGGAAGGGGACGTGGTGGAATGCCTTTTTAAGCCGCTTCTGCCTCTATTTTCTGTTGCGCCGCCTGTTCGAGGCGCCGCCTGCCCCGCATTTCCCAAAGGGCGAGGGCTTGCTGCCCTGGGAGGCCTGCAAGCGCCACATCCTCGATCAGTATCGCAATTTTCACGGGTATGCCAGCCGGACGGGGATCCGGATCGCCTTCACCAACTCATTTCCCCTGTATACCCCGGAGCCGTCGCCGGGGGAGGAACGGCGGCTGTGGGCGATCCAGGCCAATTACCGGGATTCCATCGAACGCGACGGCCGGTATTTTTTCGAACTCCAGGATGCCGTGGCCCGCGGCCTGTGCCCGGAACTGGGCGTCCCCTATTTGGACCTGAAAGCCGACTTTGACGCCTATCCCCGCCGCTACGAGTGCTGGTACGACCTCGGACACTGGAACGAAAGGGGAATGGACTTCATCGCCAAAGCCCTGTATCGCCGTATTGACCCATTGGGCTGGTGGGAGTGAATGGGTCCACGCAGCAAGAATGAACGAACCGGCATCGTGACGCCGACGGAGGTGATCTTGGAGAGCATCTCCGATGGCGTGTTTACGGTGGACACGCAGTGGCGCATCACTTCGTTCAACCGCGCTGCCGAAGAAATTACCGGGGTGGTCCGTTCGGATGCGATCGGACGGCGCTGCTCGGATGTCTTCCGGTCCAGCCTCTGCGGGGCCGACTGCGCGCTGGCGCGGACCTTTGCGAAGGGCAGGCCGATCATCGGCACATCCGCTTACATCGTCGACGCCGAGGGGAACCGCATTCCCATCAGCATTTCCACCGCCCTGCTTCGTGATGCCAGGGGACGCGTGACCGGGGGCGCCGAGACGTTTCGCGATTTGTCGGAGGTGGAGACGCTTCGTCAGGAGGTGACCGGAAAGTTTCGCCTCGGCGATTTGATCAGCCGGAGCCCCTTGATGCAGCGGGTATTCGAAGTCCTGCCCTCCATCGCAGCCAGTCCCAGCACGGTCCTGGTCTTGGGGGAAACCGGGACGGGCAAGGAACGGATTGCCCGGACGCTTCACCACTTGAGTCCCCGGCGCGACGGCCCGTTTGTCGCCGTCAACTGCGGGGCCCTTCCGGATACGCTCCTGGAGTCGGAACTGTTCGGTTATAAGGCCGGCGCTTTTACCGGTGCCGCCAAGGACAAGCCCGGACGCTTTAAGTTGGCCAAAGGGGGGACGATCTTTCTCGATGAGATCGGCGAGATAAGCCCGGCGCTGCAGGTCAAGCTGCTCCGTGTGCTGCAGGAACGGAGCTATGAACCCTTGGGATCGACCCGCTCCGAACAGGCCGATGTCCGAATCATCGCCGCCACCAACCGGGATCTGGCGGAGCGGATGCGAGACGGCGCGTTTCGGGAAGATCTCTATTATCGTTTGAATGTGGTGCGCGTCGAGCTGCCCCCCCTGCGGCGGCGGAAGGAGGATATCCCCCTGCTGGTGGACCAGTTCGTCACCCGCTTCAACCGGATCAGGAAGACCGAGGTCCTGGGGATGACGGCGGAAGCGCTCTCCCTGCTCATGGCCCACGACTGGCCGGGCAATATCCGCGAGGTGGAAAACGCCGTCGAACATGCCTTCATCCTCTGTCATGAAGGATATATCGACATCGGTCATCTGCCTGAAGCGTTGAGAATGCGCGGGCCCGATGCGGGATTCGGGGCCGACCTCCGTTCGGCGCGTGATATTTTGGACGGACAGGCGATCCGCACGGCCCTTGAACGCAATGCCTGCAACCGCGTTGCTGCGGCGCGCATGCTGGGGATCCACAAGACCACGCTCTTCCGGCAGATGAAGAGGCTGGGAATCACTCCTCCGAACCAGGACGGCCGCAAGCGCCGAATGAAGTAGCGTTTATGCATCGATAGATAATTAGTAAGGTTGCGCTAACGCAACTATACCTCTTCCGCTTTTCCGCCCCGGAACCCTTCAAAGATCGGTATCGCAATGGATATCCGGCCCTCTCGCTCCTGACGACCGAAGATGGCACGTCGCTTGCTCCTCTTCCCTGTGCAGACGCTTGCATGGAAATGGAAAATGAAGGCTGCCTTTCCTTTCTGGGACAATCGAATCGCGCCGGTATTCGATGCCGCGCGGCAGGTTTGCGTCGTCGAGACGGAATCCGGGCGGGTCGTTCGGGAAAGCCGGGAGCCGCTGACGGGGGATCTGCCGGTTCAAAAGGCGCTTCGCCTGACAGAGCTGGGTGTGGCCGTGCTGGTTTGCGGCGCCATTTCCAGGCCTCTGCAGGGAATGCTTGCCGGTTGCGGCATCCGGGTGGTTCCCTTTGTTTCGGGAGATCTGAGCGATGTGATTCGGGCATGGATTTCCGGCCACCTTCACCGAGGCGCCTTTGCCATGCCGGGTTGTTTGAGGGGAGGGCGCCGCCGATTCGGAGGTCAGCGCATCGTTTACGGAAAGGGGGATGTCATGAACGGAATGGGACAGGGCAGATGGGGAATGGGAGGCGGACAGGGACGGGGTCAGGGTGGCCGGAGGGTTGGCCGCGGCCCGCTGGCGGCCGGACCGGACGGACACTGCGTCTGCCCTCAGTGTGGCCACAAGGAGCCCCATCAACGCGGAGTACCCTGCGTCGAGCGCAGGTGCCCGAACTGCGGGGCCACCATGGTCAGAGAATAACAGGTGATCCTGAGTCAAGGAGGACGCGAACATGCCAGGTGGAGATCGAACAGGACCCGGGGGAATGGGGCCCATGACCGGACGTGCGGCGGGATGCTGCGCAGGGTTCGGTGTTCCGGGGTACGCGAATTCAGTGCCCGGGAGGGGTTTCGGAATCGGCTCCGGCAGGGGCGGAGGATTTTGGAGACGCGGCGGGGGGAGCCGCGGATGGCGGAACATGCTTTACGCCACCGGTCAACCGGGTTGGATGCGCTTCGGCGGGTCCGCGACGCCTGATGGCCACCCTGCGTCGCACCAGGCCGCCAGTCCGGAGATGGAAAGGCGGTTTCTCAAAGGTCAAGTCGATGCCCTGCAGGCGGAGATGGATGCCATCCGGAAACGGCTTGCCGACATCGAAGCCGGGACGGCGGAGCCATAATGCCGGCTGGAATCAGGAACACGACGGCCGATTGGCGCTCCGGTGCGTCACGGCCAATCGTGTTTTGGGTTTCCCCATTGACAGGATGAAGTACGGCCCGCGGCGGGAGGCACCGGATTATCCTCGAGGGGGAGGGCCATTACCGCACGGGACCGCCGGCCCTGTTCCCTTGAACTTTCGCGGGACGCCGCCGGAGGCAGGCCGATCCAGACGATCCGCAGCACCGGACCGAATCGATCGGGAGGAACGCTGCGGAAAACCTCCGTGTGGAGGATAGCCATGGCGCCACCCGGCTTTCGATACTCCTTTGGCCCCGTTCCGTCGAGGCGTTTGGGGAAGAGCCTGGGAATCAACAACATTCCGTCCAAGGTGTGCACCTATTCCTGCCTTTACTGTCAGGTGGGGCGGACCACGTCCATGACACTGGATCGCCGCGCCTTTTACCCGCCGGAAGCGATCTTCCGGGACGTGCAGAACAGGATTGCAGCGACAAGGGAGGCGGCGGAGTCCATGGATTATCTCGCCTTCGTTCCGGATGGAGAGCCCACCCTGGACATCCGCCTCGGCAGCGAACTGGGGATGATGAGGTCTTTCGGGATTCCCGTCGGCGTCATTACAAACGGTTCTCTTCTCTGGCGCGCCGACGTGAGAGAGGCGCTTGCCGGCGCAGATTGGGTTTCTGTGAAGGTCGATGCCGTTGAGGAACGCATCTGGAGGAGGATCGACCGACCGCACAAAATCCTCAAGCTGTCCTCAGTTCTGGAGGGGATAGGAGGGTTCGCCGAGACCTTTGCCGGGAAACTTGTCACCGAGACGATGCTCGTAAAGGACATCAACGACAATGAACATTGCCTGGCGGGAATCGCGGCATTCATCGGGGGCTTGAAGCCCGATGCGGCCTATTTGAGCATTCCGACCCGGCCGCCGGCCCTGCAGCGGGTTCGCGCACCCGCCGCAGGGACCGTGAACCGGGCGTACCGAATTTTCGCCGATCAATTGGAGCATGTGGAATATCTCATCGGCTACGAGGGGGATGCGTTCGTCTTTACCGGTGACATCCAAAGGGACCTTCTGAGCATTGCCGCCGTTCACCCCATGCGCAGAGAGGCGGTCGACGCGCTTTTGGCAAAGGCCGGAGCCTCATGGGCTGTCGTGGACGAGCTGCTGGCCCATGGAGAGCTGGCAGAGGTGAGGCACGATGGCCATCTCTTCTATCTGAGATCCTTCAGGACCGGATGCGCCTCCACAGGGGTCCCGTGAATTCCCTGGACCGATGCCCTTTCCACCAGATCCCCCGAGCCGCGGCCTCCTGCCCGTGCGGAGGGGTTATCCTGATTTCCCCTCCATGAGCCTGAGCCAGATTTTTGCCGTCATCCGGGCGTCGTCCAGGGCGCGATGGTTCTGCCGATGCAGGCCCGCATCGGGGAAGAGGTGGAGGTAGACCGTTTCCAGGGTGTGGTCCGTCAGGCGCGGGAGGCGTCTCCGGCTGAGCTCCAGCGTGCAGAGATGGGGGTGGGGGAGGGTCATGCCCAGCCGGGCGAACTCGTGGCGGAGAAAGCGAACGTCGAAAGCCGCGTTGTGGGCGATCAGCACGCTCTCCCGGATGAACCGGGCGAACAGCGGGAGCACCTGCTCCGGCGCCGGCTGGCCCGCAAGCATCTCGTCGGTGATCCCGTGGATCGCCTGCACCACCAGGGGGACAGGAACCCCGGCGTCGATCAGCGATGAAAACTCCCCGACGACTTCCCCCTCCTCGATGGCGACCGCTCCGATCTCGATCACCCGGTGGCCCTGCCGGGGCGACAGGCCCGTGGTTTCGACGTCCACGACCACGTGGCGTTCGGCCGGAGGCGGCCCGCCCACGGCGGCGAAGGCCTCTTCACGCGTTCGGATGATCGGTTTCATGTCATGCCTCTACGGGATGTGCCGAAGGTTAACCGGTTTCGTTCGCCATGTCCGGTCCGGCCGGGAATGGTCCTTGATCACACCGATTGTTGAAAACGGGCGGGTTGAAATGATCACAGGAGGTACATCCGTTCCGCCTCCTTGAGCAGGTCCTCGCGGAAGCGGGGGTGGGCCAATTCGATGATCGCCAGGGCGCGCTCCCGGGTCGACTTTCCCTTCAGGTCGGTGATGCCGTATTCGGTGACCAGGTATTGCGTGTCCATTCGGGGCGTCGTGATCACCGAACCCCGGTCGAGCCGCGGGACGATCCGGGAGACGGTCCCCTGTTTGGCCGTGGCGTAGAAGGCCAGGAAGGACTTCCCCTCCCGGGCGTTGAAGGCGCCGCGCACGAAATCGAGCTGCCCCCCGGTGGCGCTGAACTGATATCCGGCCAGGGCCTCGGCGTTGCACTGGCCCAGCAGGTCCACCTCCAGCACGGAATTGACCGAGATCATCCGGTCGTTGCGGGCGATCACGGCCGGGTCGTTGACGTAGGAGACCGGATAGCTTTCCAGACTCGGGTTGTCGTCAATGAACCCGTACATCTCCGGGGTGCCGATGGCGACCGTAAAGACATGTTTGCGCGGATGGAGGGTCTTGCGTCTTCCCGTGACCACCCCGCCCCGGATCAGTTCCATCATGCCGGGACCGAAGAGTTCCGTGTGGATGCCCAGGTCCCTGTGGCTGGTCAGGTAGCGGGACACGGCATCGGGGAGGGCGCCGATTCCGAGCTGGATCGTCGCCCCGTCGGGGATCAGCGCCGCGATCCGTTTGCCGATCCGCTCGTCCTCCGGTTCCGGCGCTGCAACCGGTACGGCGAACAGGGGGGCGTCGTTCTCCACGATCGCGTGCACTTCGGAGACGTGCAGCAGGGAATCGCCGAAGACGCGGGGCATGTTCCTGTTCACCTCCACGATCAGCCGTTTGGCGCAGCGGGCCGCCGTGGAGATGAAATCGTTCGAGGCGCCGAAGCTGAAGTGTCCCGCCTTGTCCATGGGGGAGACCACGGTGACCACGGTGTCGATGTCCATGTATTCTCGGCAGAGTTTGGGGATCTGGTGAAAGTAGTTCGGCACGAAATAGCTCAGCCCGGTCCGGACCCGCGAGCGGTCCGCGCCGGTGACGAACCAGGTATAGGAGGTGATCACGTCGCACAGGTCCACGGCCAGAACCGTCTTCATGGCCACGGCGGTGGGGAAGAAGGAGTAGATCTTGATGTCCTTGAGATCCCCGGACCGGGCGCGGCTCGCAATGGCTTCCAGGAGCGCCGGGGGTTCGGCCGTGGCGGCGCCATGGACCAGGGTTTCCCCGTCTTTGATCCGCCCTGCGGCCTTGTCCGGGGTCGTGAGTTTCCGCCGGTACTGGGCGGCAAAATCGGATTTTTTCATCGGTTCCTCCCTCGCGGGCCGGAATGGCCCCGATCCGGCTGCTATGCGTCCGTGCATCCCCCTGCCGGACGGGGTCCGGACAACCGGCCTCTTGAGAGCCTCCTCAGCCCTTCCCGACCTGCGCCCGCTCCCAGTCCGTGCGGATCACGGCCATGAGGTCCCTGGCCACATCGGAATCCAACACGATGCCTTCGAAATCCGGGGGGCAGTAGAGTTTCTGCATGAGCAGCCCGTCCCCGTCGAACCAGCGGGGCAGCGGCCCGCCGAAGAAATAGCCGTTTCCCCGGAGAATCTCGACGGCCCGATCGACCCAGGGTTCGGTCAGATTGAGCCAGACCTGGATCACGGCCGCCTTTTGGGTGCGGGCCCCGGCTTCCAGATCGGCCAGGCGGGCCGCAAAATCCCTGCCGACGGAATGGACGGCGATCCGGGCCACCTGCGCGAAGTCGAATTGGCTGACCTCGATGTGCGACGGAAGGTCCGGGAGAGGGTCCGGTCCGGCGGTTACGAGGTCTCGGGCGTCGTCGAGCCGCCCATAGATCCCGCGCAGCGTTCCGTCATACGATGCCGGGAGATAGACCCGATGGGGTTTGGGCCTGTAGCAGCGGAAGCCGTTCAGGGTCGCCACCCGGCTTGCGGTGGTCTTCTCCTTCCCGTAGGTATCGGACGGCATCAGGGCCACTTCGATGGAGGTCCAGATATGCTGGAGCGACCTGACGCTTCTCTGCATGTAAGGGTGATAGCAGACCGCCTCGCCGAAGGTCTCTTCGATGTTCGGCATCCGGGGGACGAATTCATCATACATGAAACGCAGCATTTCGAAATTGACCTTGGCCCCCCGATATTCCTTCAGCACGAGGCCCGCCCCGGCCTCGTAGAGGCCCGGATACGGAGCCGACCGGAAGAGATGTTCGACGCCGATCACCTCGCCGGAGGCCGACCGGCCGACGATGGAGTAATAACGCCCCTCGGCGTTGGCGGCGACGATCGCCGCGGGATCGTAGAACAGCCGGATCGGATAATGCTCCCCGTAGACGGCATGAAAGAGGCGGACGATTCCCGCGGCGTCCTCCTCCCGGAACAGGCCGACCGTGAATTGAAGCGACGCCTTGTCCTGAATCCCGTTGTCCATATCGTTTCCTTTCGCGATGATCGGATATCGACGGCAACACCCCGGAGGGATGACCGTCCGGTGCGCGCCGCCGCGGCCGGCGAACCCCGCGCCGAGGGCAACAGATCCGGGGCAGCGGCGGTTACAATGACGGGAATGATACCATAAAAGGATGTCCGGATCACGATCATATTCCGCAAGGGTGTGGCCGTTTGTGAAAAGACGGAAATCGGTTTGCGCCCCGACGGGGTCAGATCCCGGCTCCGCTGCGGGCGTCCGTTCGCGGCAGCGTCAGGGACCGGAACGAATCCCGGCGGTCCCGGGGGCCAGCACCACCAGGGCGTCGGCCGCCACGGGTTCCGATCCCGTGAGGATGATCGGGTTCAGGTCGATCTCCGCGATCTCAGGGTGGATGAGGGCGATCGCGCCGACCGTCCGGAGGATCCCGGCAAGGGCAGGAAGGTCCGCAGGGGGGAGGCCGCGGAAACCGCCCAGAAGCGCCGTCGCACGGATATCGGCGAGCATCTCCTCCGCCTCGGCATCCGAAAGCGGCGCCGATCGAAAGGCCGTATCCCGGAACGCCTCGGCAAAGACGCCGCCCAGGCCGAACAGGACGCAGGGGCCGATGCCCGGGAAGCGGGTCATCCCGGTCAGAAACTCGCGGCTCCCCGGGACCATCTCCTGGACCAGGATGGGGAGATCCCGGCGGGCTGCAGCGCGGATCGATCGGACGGCCTTCCGCAGGGCCGCCTCCGTCCGGATGTCCAGCGCGATCAGCCCCTTGCCGGACTTGTGCAGGATCTCTCCGCCGCACGCCTTGGCGGCGACCGGGAATCCGATGTTGCGGGCGACGGCCACCGCCTCTTCCCCGTTTCCGGCAATCCCCTCCCGGGTGACCGGGATGCCGTAGGCGGCCAGGATCCTTTTGGATTGATGCTCGTCGAGGGCCTTCCGTCCTTCCGCCAGGGCAGTCCTGATGAGTTCCGCCGCCTCCGGACTCGCCGGGGGCAGGGCGGCCCGGATGACCGGCTTGCGTCTCCGGACCTCCAGGTGGCGAAGCAGCGATGCCATGCCCCGCGCCGCCTTCTCGGGCGAGTCGAAGACCGGGACGCCGCGGTCCATGAAGAGGGCGGTGTAGTCGTCGTCGCGCCCAAAAAAGGAGGAGACCGCCAGGGGAACGCCGAATGTCCGGGGAAGTTCCGCAGCGGGGGTCATGTCCGTAGCCGTCCGCTCCAGGAAGGAATCCAGCGAAACGTTCCCCAGGATGTCGCGGAGGTGCGGATAGACCGCCTTCATGAAGCCGGAGTGCAGGGCGCCGTGGACGACGAGGGCGTCCACTTCGTTGCTTTCCAGGATCATCTTCGGGATGGTGACGGCCAGGAGCTTCATATCCAGGTTGAAGGTGAGATCGACCGGGTTGGCGCTGGAGGCATGTCCGGGGATGATCTCCCGTATCCTTTTCCGCAGCCCATCGGAGAAACGGGGGATCGTCATGCCTTCACGATCCGCATGGTGGGAGATCGCGGTTCCCGGTCCGCCCGAGTTCGTCACCACGGCCAGCCTGCGGCCGCGCAGGGGCGGCTGGGAGGCGTGGATCCATCCGTGGGCGTAGAGATCCTCGATGGAATGACAGCGGATGATCCCGCACTGTTTGAAGATGCCCTCGTAGAGGAAGTCAGGTCCGGCCAGGGCGCCGGTGTGGCTCAGGCCCGCGCGGGCGCCGGCGGCCGATCCGCCCACGTACTGGGCGAGGATCGGTTTTTTCGGGGAGATCCGCTGCGCGGCCTCGATGAAGCGCCGGCCGTCGCGGAGCCCCTCGACGTAGAGAATGATCGCCCGGGTCTGCTCGTCTTCGCCGAGATATTCGAGGGCGTCGACCATGTGGATGTCGGCCTCGTTCCCGCAGCTGACGGCCTTGCTGAAACGGATCCCGCGCTCGCGGAGGTAGGCGAAGGTCTGCGTGATGTAGGTCCCGCTTTGGGAAACCATGCCGAGCGGGCCCGGACGCCCCTCCAGGGCGGCGAAGGTGAGGTTGAGGGAGATGGCGGTGTTCACGATCCCCATGCAGTTCGGTCCGAGGAACCTGACGCCCCGGGCCGCCGCGATTTCCCGGAGCCGATCCTCCAGCGCCCGTCCCGTTTCGCCGGTCTCCCGGAATCCGGCGCTGATGATGATCGCCCGCTTCGTGCCGATCTTTGCGAAATTTTCGAAGACCGGCAGGACCTGCGCGGTGGGGACGACCAGCAGGGCGAGGTCGGGCGCCTCGGGAAGATCAAGGGGCGAGGCATAGGCGGGGTGTCCCAGCACGACCTTCTCCGTGGGATGGACCGCGTAGAATTTTCCCTGGTAGCCGTCCTTGAGGATGGAAAGGGCCTGCAGGGTGCCCATTTTCACGGGATTGTTGCCTGCGCCGGCGACGGCGATGGACTTCGGGTGCAGCAGGAGGTGGAGCGGATTTTCGGACATTGTTGATCCTCCCCTTCGGATTCCTGTCGGCGTGAACCCCTACGCCGGCACTATAGGCAATGCCCCACCCGCTGTCAAGGCGACAGCGGGCCTCAAGTTGCGCTTTACAAACGGGAGGCTCCTCGATTAAATAGAACAAAATCGTTTCAGGAGAGGAGATTGAAGCCATGACCGGACAGGAGGAGGCCGGGCGGATATACGATATCGTGATCGTCGGCGGAGGGCCGGCGGGACTCACCGCGGGGATGTACGCCGCGCGAGCGGACATGCGGACCCTGGCAATCGAGGGCGCTTCGAGTTTGAGCCAGATCACGGCGACCGACATCATCGAAAACTATCCGGGCATCCCCGGAGGGGCCAACGGCTTCGATATCATCGAACGGTTCAAGAAGCAGGCCGCGGAATTCGGGCTGGAAACCGACTCCGCCGACGTGACGGCCGTGTCGCGGAAACGGCTGGGCGCCCTGGACGGATGGGAGATCGTTGCCGGCGAAAGACGGTTCCGCGCCCTTTCCGTGATCCTTGCCACCGGCGCCGCCTGGCGCCGTCTCGGAGCGCCGGGCGAGGAGCGGTTCATCGGCCGCGGCGTTTCGTTCTGCGCGACCTGCGACGCCCCCCTGTTCCGCAACCGGGAGGTGGCGGTGGTCGGCGGCGGCGACACCGCGATCCAGGAGGCGATCTATCTGACCCGTTTCGCGAAAAAGGTGACGGTCATCCACCGGAGGGACCGGCTGCGGGCAACCGCGATCCTCCAGAAGCGGGCCTTGGCGAACGAGAAGATCTCTTTTGCGTGGAATTCCGTCGTCGATGCGATCGACGGACTCGACCTGCTCCAGGAGGTCCGCCTGAGGGACGTCAAGACGGGGGAAAAACGGACCCTCCCGGTCAGCGGCGTCTTCATCTTTGTCGGGCTCTCGCCGAACACGGCCCCCTTCCGGGGTCTGGTCGACCTGGACGCGGGAGGGTACATTCAGGTCGATGCGAACATGCAGACCTCCGTTCCCGGAATTTTCGCCTGCGGGGACTGTACGGCCAAGCGCCTGAGGCAGGTGGTCACCGCCTGCGGCGACGGGGCCACGGCCGCCTTTTCCGCGCAGCTCTACGTGGAGGAACTCAAGGGAGAAGCGTACTGAGATGGAACAGTGGATCGCCGCCTGGCGGAACATACCGGCTCACATCAGCCCTTACCTGTTCGAGATCGGCTCCTTCCAGCTGCGCTGGTACAGCCTGATGTACTTGGCGGCCTTTGTCTGCATCTATCTGGTCGTCATGCGCCGGATCCGGCAGGACCGTTTGCCCTACACGGCGGAGCTGATCCAGGATTATTTCGTTTGGGCGATTCTCGGGGTGATCATCGGCGGCCGTCTCGGCTATGTCCTCTTCTACAATCTCGGCTACTATCTGCGGCACCCCCTGGAGATCCTCTTGCCCTTCGAATTCAACGGCGGCTTCCGTTTCGTGGGGATCAGCGGGATGTCCTACCACGGGGGCGCCCTCGCCGTGCTGATCGCGACCGCGATTTTCTGCCGGGTTCGCCGGATCGACTTCTGGCGGTTCGCCGATCTCTTCAGCTCGGCGATACCCCTCGGCTACACCTTCGGAAGGATCGGCAACTTTCTCAACGGCGAACTGTACGGACGGGCCACGGACGTGGCCTGGGCCATGGTCTTCCCGCTCGATCCGCTGCACCTGCCGCGCCACCCTTCCCAGCTCTACGAGGCCTTCTTCGAGGGGATCTTCCTGTTCGCGGTTCTCTGGCTGGTCCGGAAGCGGTTTTCCTCGACCGGCGCCCTGTTCGCCCTCTACATCATGGGCTACGGCCTCGTCAGGTTCTTCATCGAGTTCTTCAGGCAGCCGGACGCCCAGCTCGGATTCGTCTTCGGCCCCCTGAGCATGGGGCAGCTCCTCTGCCTGCTGATGATCGCAGCCGGCGCTGCGATTTACACCCTTCGCGTGAAATGAGAAAGGAGTGTGTCATGGGGAAACGAATGGTCATCGTCGGTGCCGGCGCGGGAGGCGCTTCCGCAGCCGCCGAGGCGAAACGGACGGACCCATCGCTTTCGATCGCCATGATCGAACAGCGTTCCGAGGTTTCCGTTGCCGCCTGACCGATGCCCTATTACATCGGCGATGTAATCAGGGACTCGAAGAGGCTGATCGCCCGGACGCCCGAGAAGTTCCGGGAGACGGGGATCGACGTCCGGATCGACGCCCGCGTCGAGGAGGCCGATCCGGAATCGGGGCGGGTCCGCCTGGCGGACGGGGAGACCTTTCCCTATGACCTCCTCGTCCTGGGAACGGGAACCACGCCGCTGCTGCCCGGCATCCCCGGAGAGTCGCTGGAAGGGGTTTTCACCCTGAAAAAGCTTTCGGACGCGGTCCGGATCAAGGCCTGGCTCCGCGACGTTCCCTGCCGGAAGGCGATCATCGTCGGGGCCGGCTTCATCGGGATGGAGATGGCCGAGGCGATCCGGAACCTGGGGATCGAGGCGGCGGTCTATCACCGCGGGACGCTTCCCGCGGCCCGATGGGACCCGGAATTTTCGAAGCTGGTTCTGGAGGAGCTCCAGAGGCACGGGGTCGGATTCGTCGCCGGCGTCGAGACGAAGGCCGTGGAGGCGGGCAAGGAGCACCGCCTGCGGCTGTCGACCAACCTCGGCGAAGACGAGGCCGATATGATCCTGATGGCCGTCGGGGTCCGGCCCGATGCGGAGCTGGCCAGGAGCATGGGCCTGTCGCTGGGAAAGACGGGGGCGATCCAGGTCGATTTCTCGCAGCGAACCTCCAGGCCGGAGGTCTATGCGGTGGGGGACTGTGCGGAGTCGTTCCACCGGGTGAGCGGCCGCTGGGTGAACATCCCCCTGGGCGACATCGCCAACAAGCAGGGCCGGGTGGCCGGGCGGAACATCGGCGGGAAGGAGATGCGTTTTCCCGGGATCGTGGGGGCGCAGTCCTTCAAGGTCTTCGATCTGGAGGTCGCGGCAACGGGCCTTGACGAACGGGAGGCCAAACAGGCCGGTTTCGACCCCGCCGCCGCGCTGATCTGGGGGAACGCGATCGCCGGGTCGATGCCCGGGAACACGAAACTGGGGGTCAAACTGGTCGCCGACCGGACCACGGGGAAACTGCTCGGGGCCCAGGCGGTGGGTCGCGCGGGGGCGGTAAGCCGGGTGAACACCCTTTCAGCCTGCCTCTGGTCCGGGCTCTCCCTGGACGACGTCGGCTGGCTCGACCTGGCCTATGCCCCGCCGTTCAGCGGCTCCTGGGACCCGATCCACATCGCCGCCCAGACGCTCCGCCGGCAGCTCTGATCGGCGGGACATTCCGTGAAAGGCAAAGAGGCCCCGCTTCCGGCGGGGGCTCTTTGCCTCTGCGAGCCGGCATCGGCATGCATTTCCTCTTTCCGGTCCGCCGGCTGGACCGCCGCTGCGCCAGCCCCCGGCTGTTGAGGATCCCGTCGCCGGAGAACCCCTATCGGTAGGGATCCATCCACGCGAGCCCTTCGTCGGTTCCGCCCAGGGGCCGGTACTCGCATCCGATCCATCCCGCGTACCCCATCCCGTCCAGGAAGCGGAAGATGTTGGGAAAGTTGATCTCGCCCGTTCCCGGTTCGTTGCGTCCGGGATTGTCCGCGATCTGGATGTGGGCGATCCGGCGAAAATGGTCCTGCAGGGTCTGGATGAGGTTCCCCTCGGTCACCTGCATGTGGTAGACGTCGTACTGGAGCCAGAGGTTGGGGTGGTTCACCTCCTCGATCAGGGCGACGGCGTTACCGGTTCCGCAGAGATGGAACCCCGGCATGTCCCGCAGGTTCAGGGGTTCGACGAGAAGCCGGATCTCCTCCCTTTCCAGGGCCGCGGCGGCGAAGCGCAGGTTTTCCACGAGGATCCGGCGGACCGTTTCAGGATCCTCCGCCGGCGTCTTGCCGACAAGGCAGTTCACCAGCGGGCAGTCCAGGGCCTTCGCGTATTCGATCGCCAGCCCGACCCCGTCCCGGAATTCCCCTTCCCTTCCCGGCAGGCAGGCGATTCCCCTTTCGCCGGACGCCCAGTCCCCTGCCGGCAGATTGAAGAGCGCCTGCCGCAGGCCGTATTTAACCAGGGGTTCGGCCAGAGCCTCCTTCCCGTACGGGTAGGGGAACATGTATTCGACCGCCCTGAAGCCGGCTGCGGCCGCCCGCCCGAAACGGCCGAGGAAATCGACCTCGGGGAAGAGCATCGACAGATTGGCGCTGAAGCGTGGCATGCGGGTTCTCCTTTTCTCCGGAATGGCGCGGCATGGGATTGACGATGGATGAATACCAAAAAGGGAGAGCCCGTGTCAAGGCGCCGGCCGTCCCCTTCACGCCGCGAGGAGAGGAACCGCCGCCTTCCGGGAAGGTCAAAAACCGTTTCACCTGCCGCCTCTTTTCTGTTAGAATTTTTTGCCGCGGCCGGTCGATGCAGAGGACCGGCCCGCTTGCGGAGGAGGCCATGCGGGAGCGAATCGGAGTTCCATCCCAGGCGCAGGTCAGGGAATGGCGGAAGCTGACGATGGAAAAGCACCGCCGCCGGCAAGGCCGGTTTCTGGCCGAGGGGATGAAGGTCGTCGCCGAACTCCTCCGGAGCGGCCGCCCGGCGGAGGCCCTTCTGGTGGCCGGGGAGAAGGCGGGGCTGGTCGAGGCACGCTTCGACGGCCTTCCGGGCGGGATGCCGATATTCCGGCTGACGGACCGCGAATGGAAGTCTCTCAGCCAGGACCGGTCGCCGGAAGGGGTGATGGCCGTGGCCGGGCTCCCGAAGCCCGCCGATCCCGCCGTCCTGCTGGCGAAGGAGCCCGGGCCGCTCCTGCTGCTTCACCGGGTGACCAATCCCAACAATCTCGGCGCCCTTCTGCGGACGGCCCACTGGTTCGGATTCCGGACGGTCCTTGTCAGCGAGGGGTCCTGCGACGCGTCGAATCCCAAGACGGTCCGGACATCGATGGGGAGCCTGTTCCATCTGACGGTGATCGAGGACCTCGACTTCCGCAAACTGCTCATCGAGATCCGGGGGCGTTTCCGGATCGTGGGAAGCGACGTCCGGACAGGCATTGCGCCCCATCCCTGCAGACCGGAGACGGCCCTCCTCATGGGGAGCGAAAGCCACGGGCTGCCCGGGGAACTCCTTGCCGAGACCCAGGAGCAGTGGCGGATACCCGGGGGCCGGGGGGCCGATTCCCTCAGCCTCCCGCAGGCGGCCGCGATCATGATGTACGAGTGCGTGCGCAAGGCCTCGTGCAACGAGGGGGGATGATGGAAGGGTTCATCCAGGTGACGACCACCACCGCAACCCGGGAGGATGCCGAACGGATCGCGCATTCGCTCGTCGAGACGCGGCTGGCCGCCTGCGTCCAGATCGTGGGGCCGATCGAGAGCGTCTACCGCTGGAAGGGCAAGGTGGAGACGGCGGACGAATGGCTCTGTCTGATCAAGAGCCGGGAGGGGCATTACGGGGCCATCGAACAGGCCATCCGTTCCCTGCATCCCTATGAAACGCCGGAGATCATCGCCATGCCGCTGACCGCGGGGAGCCGCGACTATCTCGACTGGCTCGGGGATTCGCTGGCGCCGCCCCGCTGAACGTGAGGCCTCGGCCGGCCTTTCCGGAGGGCGCAAAGGGAAGGGGTGCGCCTTCCTGTACGATCTTCGATGGGGCCCCGCGGGAGGGGGGCGAAAGGGGGACGGCCATGCTGCTGGCGGGGGATATCGGGGGGACGAAGTGCAGGCTCGCGCTCTTCGCGGACGACGCCGATCCGAGGCGGCCCCTCGCGGAGGAGGTCCAGCCGAGCAGCCGTTACCGGGGCATCGAGCCGTTGATCCGAGCGTTCCTGAAACGTACCGGCGGAACGGCGGATCGCGCCTGCCTGGCCGTGGCCGGACCCGTCATCGGAGGCCGGGCGGCGGTGACCAACCTGCCCTGGATCGCGGAGGCCGAGACGATCCGGCGGCGGTTCGGCTTTCGATCGGTTCGCCTTCTGAACGATGTTGCGGCGGTCGCCCGGGCCGTCCCGCTCCTCGAACCGCGGGAACTCCGCACGCTGTGGCCGGGGGAGCCGGCCGCCGGGGCAACGTGCGCGGTGATCGCCCCGGGAACCGGTCTGGGGGAGGCCTTTCTGATCCGGACGGGGGCGCGCCGGCTGGAATGCCCGTCCGAGGGAGGCCACGCGGACTTCGCCCCCACCGGTCCGCTGGAGGCGGATCTCCTCGGGGCGCTGCGCGAAGCATACGATCACGTCAGCTATGAAACGGTTTGTTCCGGTCCCGGCCTCTGGAGGATCTATCGCTTTCTGACCCTGCGGGGTGTGGAGCAGGAGCCGTCCTGGCTGGCCGAAAGGCTCAACGCCGTCGAGGATCCCGTGCCGGTTCTCGTCGAGGCGGCCTTGAAGGAAAAAGCCGGCGCCTGCGTCCGGGCCCTGAGCCTCTTCTGTTCCATCCTCGGGTCGGAGGCGGGGAACCTGGCATTGAAGACGCTGGCCACGGGAGGCGTTTACATCGGGGGCGGGATCGCCCCGCGCATCCTCCCCTTTCTGGAGGACGGTGCGTTTCTGGCGGCCTTCCGCCGCAAGGGGAAGATGGCCGATCTCCTCTTCCGGATCCCCGTGCACGTCATTCTCGAGCCGCGGGCGCCCCTGATCGGCGCGGTCGACTGCGGCCGGAAGGTTCGGTGAAAGGCGCGGTCCCTCGCATGGATCGCGGGCCGGCTTCGTCGAGGGGGCGTTTTGAAAATTCGCGCCCCGCATCGGGGCAGGGGTCCCCGAACGGCCGCCCGGTCGGGTCGGCGGCGCGGCCGGGCGAAAAAAATCCCACCGTTTGATTTAAGTCAAGGCCTTTGGCCCGCGCCACGTGTAGCATGGATCCACAACGCGAACGGCGTCCCGGGTGCGAGGTGGAACGCCGGTTCCGCGATTTCGAGATCAAAGAAAAAAGGAGGTGCACCATGTTTTGCTATCAGTGTGAACAGACAGCCCGGGGGGAAGCGTGCAGCAAGTCGGGGGTATGCGGGAAGCAGCCGGATGTGTCGGCCCTTCAGGATCTCCTCGTCTACGCCCTGGCCGAGATGTCGCAGGCGGCGCTGGCGGCTGCGAAGGCGGGGATCCGCGACAGCGCCGTCGATCTGCTGGTCTGCGAGGGCCTCTTCACGACCGTAACGAACGTGGATTTCGATCCGGAGCGCATCGCGCCGATGATCCGCAAGGCGGCGTCCCTGCGCGATGAATTGACCGCGAAGCTCCAGGCCGCAGGCAAGCCGGCCGGACTGCCCGGCGGGGCGGCCCCGTTGCAGCCGGCGGACACCCTGGCGGGGATGGCCTCCCAGGGAGAGGCCCGCGGCATCCGCTCCTACCCGGCCGTCAATCCCGATGTCCTTTCCATCAAGCACACCCTGCTCTACGGGATCAAGGGAATCGCCGCTTATGCGGACCATGCCGCGATCCTGGGACACAAGGACGACGCCGTATTCGGGTTTCTCCAGGAAGCCCTGGCCGCGATGCTCGACGACAAGCTGGACCTCAACGGCGCCCTGGGCCTTCTGATGAAGTGCGGCCAGGTGAACCTCCGGACCATGGAACTGCTGGATGCGGCCAACACCGGCGCCTACGGCCATCCGGTTCCGACCAAGGTGCCCCTGGGGGCGAAGCGGGGGAAGGCGATCCTGATTTCCGGCCACGATCTCAGGGATCTCGAGGAGCTGCTCAAGCAGACGGAGGGAAAGGGCATTTGCGTCTACACCCACGGGGAGATGCTCCCTGCCCACGGCTACCCGGGGCTCAAAAAATATGCCCATTTCTACGGCCATTACGGGACGGCCTGGCAGAACCAGGCGAAGGAGTTCGCGGCCTTTCCCGGCGCCATCCTGATGACGACCAACTGCATCCAGAGGCCTCAGGACGCCTACCGGGACCGGATCTTCACCTCAGGCCTCGTCGCCTGGCCGGGGGTCGTCCACATCGCCGACCGGAACTTCAAGCCGGTCATCGACAAGGCGCTCGCGCTTCCGGGCTTCGATGCGGATACGGAAGGGAAGGCCGTGATGACGGGGTTCGGCCACAGCGCCGTCCTCGGTGTTGCGGACCGGATCATCGCGGCGGTGAAGGACAAAAAGATCCGCCACTTCTTCCTCGTGGCCGGCTGCGACGGGGCGAAGCCGGGACGGAACTACTACACGGAGTTCGTGGAAAAGGTCCCTGCGGACTGTGTCGTCCTGACGCTGGCCTGCGGCAAGTTCCGCTTCTTCGACAAGAACCTCGGGGACATCGGCGGGATTCCCCGCCTGCTGGACATGGGGCAGTGCAATGACGCCTATTCGGCGATCCAGGTGGCGGTCGCCCTGGCGAAGGCCTTCGGCGTCGGCGTGAACGACCTCCCCCTGTCAATGATCCTTTCCTGGTACGAGCAGAAGGCGGTCGCGATCCTGCTCACGCTGCTTTCGCTGGGGATCAAAGACATCCGCCTGGGGCCGACGCTGCCGGCCTTTGTGACCCCGAACGTGCTCAACGTCCTGGTGGAAAAGTTCGGCATCAAACCGATCGCCACGCCGGACGAGGACCTCAAGGCGATCCTCGGCTGACGGGTGGGCCTCCGTGCACCGATCGGGATTTTCCGCGGCAGGGGGGGAACTTCAGGGCTCCCTCCCTGCCGGCTATTTGGATTTCCTTTTCGCCTCTTTCGCCCGAAGCTTCAGGCTCTTTTCCCTTCTTCTGCGCCTGCGGTCCAGCTCCTTCTTGCGTTCCACCTTTTTATGCTGGCTCATGATGCCTCCTCTGTGGTCCGGATGATGTGCGATGGGTTGTTTCTGCATTGCGCCGAACAGGGACCGGCCCCCGCCGATTTGCTGCAGGGGGCCATGCCGGTCAGGGCAGACGGGATCCGGCATTCAAACGGCGACAGGATATCGCAATGCGCGCGCGATGGCAAGCGTGACGGTCAGCAAAGAATTGCGCCGATGGACTCGTCCTTCCCGCCGTCCCGGAAGAACAGGAAGCCCGCGTGCGCTGAAGGGCAGGGCGGCAGGCCGATGCGTGACGAGCCGGGGCGGTTATGGAAGCGCCTCCGGCTCGGGTCGCATTCACGAAGCGAAGCGGTTGGGGTCCAGGGGCGAAACATCCATGAAGGTCTTTCCGTCGACGATCAGGTCGGCCACGATCTTCCCGGTCACGGGGCTCAGGGCGATGCCGTCCCCCTCGTGCCCCGCGGCGATGAAACATCCCTCCAGACCGTTTGCATAGCCGACCAGCGGCAGTCCGTCGGGCGTAAAGGGCCTGATGCCGCCCATGGTGCGGATGATATGGATCGGTCCCAATCCGGGGACCAGACGCAGGGCGTTTTTGAGGATCTCCCGGATCCCCTCGCGGGTGTTCCTGACCTCGTAGCCCACGAATTCCCGGGTTCCGCCGATGAAGATGTTCCCCTTTTCGGTCTGGCTAAGGGAAAGGCCGACCCCGAGTTGAACGGCCCGGCTTTTCGCTCCCTCCGCCCTGCCGGCGTTGTATTTGGCCGCGATGTAGGAAGCGGACAGCATGCTCCTGGAGATGAAGGGGGCCGCGGGCTCGGTGATCACGATCTGTCCGCGCCGGGGTTGGATCGGCAGATCCAGGCCCGCCATCCTGCCGATCAGGGACGCCCATGCCCCCGCCGCGTTCACCACGATCGGCGCGTGGGCCGGCCCCTGCGCGGTCGCCACCCCTTCCACCCGTCCGCCTTTCGTCAGGTAGCCCGTGACTTCCGTCTTCAGCAGGATCTCGGCGCCCAGCCTCTTCGCGGCCCCGGCAAAACCCAGGTTGAGCTCGATGGGATTCACGTCGCCGTCCTGGGGGCTGTAGGTGGACGCGATCAGGTGACCCGCCAGACCCCGCTGCATCCGGGAGGCCTCCCGGCGGTCGATGATGTCGACCTGCAGGCCCGTCCGCTTCTGACGGGCCACGAAATCCTCCATGACCTTCAATTCGTCGGCGGTCTCGATGAGGATCATCCCGCCCTTTTGATGGTATTCGATGTCGTGATCCAGCTCGTCCCGAAGGCCCTTGAAGAGTTCGGCGCTGGCCAGGGCCAGCCTCAGATGGATCCCGGCGTTCTTGGACTGCAGGAAGATGCCCGTATCGCAGGCCCCGGAGGCGCCGGAGGCAAAATCCTCCTTTTCCAGCAGCAGGACCTTCAGGCCCCGTTTCGCCAGTTGATAGGCCGTCGAGCTCCCGATGACGCCGCCGCCGACCACGATCACGTCCGCTTTCCGGGTCATTCTTCGTCCCCCTGGGCCATCTCCTCGATCCTGACCGCGCGGACCGGGGGGCGAAAGGTGGGAGGGAGAATTTCGGCGGGATCCCGTCCGGCGGCGAGCATGCCGGCGATCAGTTTCCGGCAGGTTCTCCCCTGGCAGAGCCCCATCCCGGCATGGGTTCTCTTCTTGATCCCCGACAGCGTGGTCGCGCCGTCGCGGATGGCCTGTTCGATCTCTTCCCGGGTCACCTCTTCGCACCGGCACACAAACACCGTACCGTTCTTTTCACCCATGCCGGATTGTCTCCCTTCTGCAGATCGTGCGGACCTCCAGGCAGAACTCCTTGGGAACCTCCACGCCCACCACGGCCGTTCCGTCATGGGCCTTGCTTTTCCGGACGTGCGCCACCCGTCCGTCCGTCACGTACTCCCCGCTGCGGTTGCCGCAGGGGACGATCCGGCCCTTCGCGGGGAGGGGCCAGTACTCGTAGGGGAATTCGACCAGAGAGGTGCCTTCCGTGTAGTGGAGATGGACCTTGAAAATCGCCAGACCCGGGCACTGCGCGATGCACGCGCCGCAGCCCGTGCACTTGCCGCCGTCCAGGGCCGGCAGGTTGGTGATCGGCTCTCCCACGGCAATGGCGCCGAAGGGGCAGGCCTCCTCACAGGGGTTGCAGGGGATTTCCTGGACGCACTCGATGACGGCCACCGGCCCCTGTTCCATCCTCTCCCGGCTCGGCATGCCGGGACTGGCCAGGAGCTCCTTTTCGGAAGGGATCCCCGTGTACCGGACGCCTCGGTTCATGCGGATGCCTCCATCGACAGATCGAGAAGCCGGCCTTTGGCGACCCGGCGTCCCTCGCCGAACGGTCCGGTGCGGAGCGCGTCCAGCCGCTCCCAGATCGCGGCCTTGCGTTTGCGGGCCTCGTCCGGGTCCAGCAACCCCAGGGCTTCGGCGCAGGCCGTGCCGGCCAGCCGCCCCTCCTCCAGGGCCGTGCTGGCCTCCTCCACGCCCGAAACGTCGCCGGCGACGTAGACGCCCGGCACCGTGGTCTCCATGTTCAGGTCGTGCTTCGGCACATGGCCGCCCAGGGCGGGAACAAAGACGAATTCGCAGCCCATGAGCCAGGCGAGCTCCGTCAGGGGGGTGAGCCCCACGGCGAGGCAGACCGTATCGACGGCCAGGCTCTTTTCCGAACCCGCCACGGGCTGCCACCGGGAATCCAGGGCCACGATCTCCACCGACTCCACCTGGCCGTTGCCGGCCGCCCTTTTCACCGTGTGGGACAGATGGATGGGCACCCCGGCCCGCCGGATCTTGGCGGCATGGACCCCGTATCCTCCGATCTGCGGCGCCGCCTCGATGAGCGCCGCCACCTCCGCCCCGGCCTGCATCAGCTGGTAGGAGACGATCAGCCCCACGTTGCCCGAGCCGATCATCAGCACCCTGCGGCCTGGAAGGACGCGGTTCACGTTGATCATCGTCTGCGCGGCCCCGGCGCCCATGACCCCGGGGAGTGTGCTGCCCGGAAAGGCCAGGGCGTTTTCCGCGGCGCCCGCGGCGATGACGATCTTTTCGGCCCGCAGGGACTCCGCCTTGCCGCGGCGGACATAGCCCACGGTCCGGTCGGGAAACAACGCGTAGACCGGGGATTCCAGCAGCACCTCCACGTTCAGGCTGCGGGTCTCCTCGAGAAGCTGTTCGCCGATGCGGAAGCCGCGGACCCCGGCCCGGTGTTCCCGTGAGCCGAAGAACTTGTGAATCTGTTTGAACAGCTGTCCCCCGGGCTTGGCGTTTTCGTCGATCAGGACCGCCTGGCCTCCGGCACGGGCCACTTCGATGGCCGCCGCAAGCCCCGCCGGTCCGGCGCCGATCACGGCCGCCTGCGTCGTCTTCATGGTTCGTCCGTCCATTTCCCGCGCCCCTGCTGGGTTTCTACGATCATCCCGTCCCTCACCGGGGTCACGCAGGTCCGGACGTTGGGCTGGCCATCCACGGTCATCACGCAGTCCGTGCAGCGGCCGATGCCGCAGAAAAGCCCTCTGGGGCTTCCGAACCGCGGCGTGAGCCGGAAGACGCGGATGCCGGCGGCCAAAAGCGCCGAGGCAATCGGCTCTCCCGCGATGGCGGCGATTCTTTCCCCATCCACGACGATGGAGGCGTCCGGCCTCCTGGGATCCTCGCCCAGGATGGGATGCTGGGTCACTCTCATGAAAAAACGCACCTCGTATTTTTTAAACCGGGGAGATTTACCCCTTCCGGCTTCCTTGTGCAAGCAGATTGTTTTGTGCCTCAGGGCTCAGGGAACCCTTTGCGTTCGAGGCCCGCATGGACATGCCGGATCAGCGTGACCACGTCGAAAACCGGGATCTTGAGCACCTCCTGCACGGCGGCGGCATAGGGGGGCATGTTGGTGCACTCCAGCACCAGGGCGCCCATGTCGGGCCGGGATGCGGCCAGCTTCCGTGCCGCCTCGACCATTTCCCCGCGCACCCGGCGATGGTCCAGGGAGGGTTTCCCCCGGATGAAGGCGGCGGTAAACTCCTCGGCGTCGTCCATCCCCGCCACCACGAGGGGCAGGTCCCGGATGCCCACCCCTTCGAGATGCCTTTCGGTCAGAGAGGCCTTGCTGGCCGTCAGAATGCCGACCGCTGCGTCGCGGCCGAGCATGGCGCGGATCATGGGGACCTGCAGCAGACTGGAGCTCAACACGGGAATCCGCACCGCATCGGCGAGTTCCCGCTGGAAGATGGCCAGAAAGCCGCAGCTGGTGGCGATCGCCCCGGCGCCCCCCCTTTCCAGTTCGCGGGCCGCGGCGATGAAGGGTTCGAGGAGCCTGTCGTCGGCCTCCTTCACCACCCTTTGCGGCGAGGCCCCCCGCACCACCCGATACCGCACCGGAAAGGGAAAGGTCAGGGGATTCCCGATATCCCCCGGGATCCGGGGAAACACCGTATCCAGCATGATGATCCCTACGGCCGGCCCGCATGGCGCGGCGCAAGAAGCCGACATCGCCCTTTCCTCCCCCATGAGGCCCCCAAAGTCCTTCAGCCGGCTTCGAAGCGGATGCCCTGCGCCAGCGGCAATTCATGGCCCCAGTTGATCGTGCTGGTCTGGCGGCGCATGTACTGTTTCCAGGCGTCGGAACCGGATTCACGTCCTCCGCCGGTCTCCTTTTCCCCTCCGAAGGCGCCGCCGATCTCGGCCCCGGAGGTGCCGATGTTGACGTTGGCGATTCCGCAATCGCTTCCCGCGGAGGAGAGGAAGGCCTCCTCGTAATGGACGCTTTTCGTGAATATCGCCGAGCTCAGGCCCTGGGGCACGTCGTTCTGCTTCCGGATGGCTTCGTCGATCCGGTCGTACGCGATGACGTAGAGAATCGGGGCGAAGGTTTCCTCCTTGACGATCGGATATTCGTTTTCGACCTCCATGATCGCCGGCTCGACGTAATGGCCGCCCTCGCAGCCCGGCACGCTGATCCGCCGGCCGCCGCAGAGCAGCTTGCCGCCGGAGCGTTCAGCCGCGGCGATCGCGCTCAGCATGGATTCGATCGTCTCCCCGTCCACGACGGGTCCCATCAGGATCCCCTCCTGCAGCGGATGGCCGATGCGGATCTGGCGGTAGGCCGCCACCAGCCTTTCGACAAAGGGCTGTTTGACATCCCTCTGGACGATGACGCGGCGGGTGGTCGTGCAGCGCTGGCCTGCGGTCCCGACCGCGCCGAACAGGGTCGCCCGGACCGCCATGTCCAGGTCGGCGTCCTCGGCCACGATGATGGCGTTGTTGCCCCCGAGTTCCAGAATGGTCCTGCCCAGCCGCCGGGCCACCGTTTCGGCGATATGGACCCCCATGGCCGTGCTGCCCGTCATGCTGATCAGGGGGATGCGCCGGTCGCGGATCATGGCCTCGCCGATGTCGGCCCCCTTCCCGATCAGGAGGTTGAACACCCCGTCCAGGCCATGACGGTCGATCACGGGGGCGATCAGGCGGTGCACGGCAATCGCGGTCAGCGGGGTGGTCGAGCTGGGTTTCCAGACGACGACGTCGCCGCAGACCGCCGCGATGAGCGCATTCCAGGACCATACGGCCACAGGAAAATTGTAGGCCGTGATGACCCCCACGATGCCCAGCGGATGCCACTGTTCGTACATCCGGTGCCGGGGGCGCTCGCTGTGCATGGAGAAACCGTAGAGCATCCGGCTCTGCCCGACGGCGAAATCGGCGATGTCGATCATCTCCTGAACCTCGCCCCGGCCTTCGGCCGCGATCTTTCCCATCTCCAGGGTCACCAGATTTCCCAGCGCCTCCTGGTTCGCGCGCAGGACATCGCCGATTTCGCGCACGATCTGGCCGCGGACGGGGGCGGGAACGGTGCGCCATTTCAGGAAGGCCTCCCGGGCTCTTTCGACCACCTTGCCGTAGTCGTTTGCATCCGCCTGGACGACCGATCCGATGGGCCTGCCGTCGATGGGCGACACGCTGACCCGTTCCCCGCCGCCGGTCTTCAGCCAGCCGCCGGTGCCGCCTGTCGTGGCGCCGGAATGGATTTTTCCGACGCCGAGCCTCGCCAGAATGTCTTCCATGTCGCAGGGTCCTCCCGAATCAGGACGTTTCAGTTTTGAGGGGGAAGAAAGCGGACCGGTCCGGAGAGTCCCCGGATGGCCGAGATCCACAGGTCATGGCCGCTCCTGTCGAACGCCGTCCGGATCCGCTGTCGGATTTCAAGCCGCCTGCCCCTGATCCCGTTTCCGTGTGGTCCACCACCAACCCAGAAAGGCCAGCGTCATGCCCAAAGCCGCGATCAGGGTGAGGGGCTGGCTCGCCAGTTCCCGGTGGGCGGCCAGGAGGATCCCCCCCACGGTCGCCGCTGCCATGGCGGCCCTCTCAAACCCGTTGAGCATCCTGATGAAGAAACCGCTCACCGCCGCGGACAGGAAGGTGACGGAAATGATGATCAGCAGCAGCACGGCCACGGTTTCGAACACGCCCCCCCGCAGGAGCAGCGCGTGGTTGAAGACGAAGATATAGGGGATCGTGAAGGCCACGATGGCCATCTTGAAGGCCTCGAAGCCCGTCTGCAGCGGCTTGGCGCCCGCGATGGAGGCGGCGCAGTAGGCCGGAATGCAGACCGGCGGGGTCACTTCGGCCAGGATGGAGAAGTAGAATACGAAGAGGTGCGCCGCCAGCAGGTTGATCCCCAGGGCCACCAGGGCCGGGCCGCCGATCGTGATGGCGACGATGTAGGCCGGGGTGCAGGGCATGCCCATGCCCAGGATCAGCGAGGTGACCATGATCAGCATCATGGCCGGCAGCAGATGGCCGCCCGACCAGTTGGTGATCACCGTGGCGATGCCCAGGGCCAGTCCCGTGTGGGTGACGATGGCGACGATCATGCCGGCGCCGGCGCAGGCCAGGGCGATCATGACCATGTTCCTTCCGGCCGACTGCAGGGCTTCCCATGTTTTTCTCGGGGTCATGGCCGTCTTCTTCTTGCAGAAGCTGATCACGTAGGACATGGCAATGGCCCCCATGGCCGCCATGAAGACCGAAAACCCGGCGATGAGCAGCCCCATGAGTCCGAACAGGGGGATGAGCAGATAGGAATCCTTGATGATGGTCGGCAGGGGCACCATCATGTCCTCCTCCTTCATCCCCTTGAGGGCGTCCCGGACGGCGATGAAGTGGACCCGGATGGCCAGGCTCGTGTAGTAGGCGATCGCCGGCAGAGCCGCCGCCACGCAGATGTCGAGATAGGGAATGCCCGTGATCTCGGACATCACGAAGGCGCCGGCCCCCATGATCGGCGGCATGTACTGACCGCCGCTGGAGGCAACCGCCTCCACCGCGCCCGCGAACTGGGGTCGGTAGCCCAGCCGCTTCATCATGGGGATGGTGAAGGTACCCGTCGCGTAGACGTTGGCCGCGGCCACACCGCTGATCGATCCGAAAAAGGCACTGCTGACGACCGCGACCTTGGCTGGACCCCCCCGGCTCTTGCCGGTCAGACGGCAGGCGAGGTCCGTGAAGAACTTGCCCGTCTGGGTTCCCTCCATGATGGACCCGAAGATGACGAAGAGGGCCACGAACGTGGCGGAAATTCCCGTGATGGAACCGTAGATGCCCGAGTCCGTCAGCATGTACTCCATCTCGATCAGTTCGGAGATGGGCAGTGGCTTGCAGTAGAAGACGCCTGAAAAATGGGGCGCTGCAAAGACGTAGACGAAAAAGCTGCAGATCAGGATGGTCATGGCGGGGACAACGGCCCTGCGGATCGCTTCGAGGATCAGGATGATGTTCAGGGCTCCCAGCGCCACCTGAAGCGGCGTCAGGGGATCGACGAATTCAAACCGAGAGCTTAAATCGCCGTTATTGAAAATGATGTAGAGGGCCGGAACGAGCGACAGGAAGGCCAGGATCCAATCATAAACGGGAATCCGGTCCGGCGCCGATTTCTTGGTCGCCGGAAACAGGACGAAGGCCATCGGCAGCAGGAAAAGCAGATGGACCCCGCGCTGAATGCGGGGCTGCATGATGCCGAAGGTTGCCGTATAGAGGGCGAAGACCGAAACCGCCGACAACCAGATCCCGATCGCGTTTTTTTTCCAACCCGATAGTGTTCTCAATGAACCCTCTCCATTCGTTTTCCGTTCCGTTTCTTCCTCAGCCGGTGGGGACGCGAACCGGACCGGGACGGGATGCGGGAAGGGGCCCGCATCTCCATCCGCGATCCTCAGCGGTCGAATCGTTTGCCGACGCTACTTCATGAAGCCGGCTTCCCTGTAGAACTTCTCCGCGCCGGGATGGAGGGGAACGGCGACGTGAAGCCAGCCTTTTTCCGCAATGAAGGTTGCGTTGGCGTTGTTGATCTTGTGAAGTTCGGGAATGTTCCGGCAGAGGATCTTGGTGATGGCGTAGACGACGTCGTCGGCGACGGCCTTGCCGACCAGGAGTTCGCCGGTGCTCACCACGGTGGGGACATCCTCGGCCTGACCTTTGTAGGTCCCCTTGTGGATGATCTGATGGCCCGAATCCGTCCCCAGGGTGCCCAGGTCCTTGGCGAGCTTGTCGATGCAGGCGTTGGAGACGGCCAGAACGACGCTGGGCCGGCTGACGAACATCTCGGTGATCGCGGCGGCCGGCAGGGCCAGATGGGTGAAGACGAAGTCCACGTGCCGGTCCTGGTAGAGGCTGGTCATGTCGGCGTAGACGGCCTGATGGACCTTCCCGCCGGCCTTCTTGATGGCGTCCAGCGAGATGCCGTAGAAGGCCAGGACATTTTCGATGAGGGGCAGATCGGAGGTCCCCTTCATGGGCGCGGCCACACTCACGGCCTTGCCGGCCTTGACCTGATCGGCCAGTTCCGCGACTGTCTTGATTCCCTTGTCCTGGGCCGCCACGAAGTGGACATAGTAGGTTCCGAAGATGCCGCCGATGGCCCGGACATTGGGATTGGGTTTTTCGAAGAGGGGGGCCATGCCGGTGTAGGCCATCTTGTCCACGAAGGTGATGCCCCATCCGAGATCGTCCTTGCCTCCGGAAACGCGGACCGGATTGACCATGCCGCCCCCGGGGACGACCTTGACCACGATCTTGGGCTCCTTCTCCGTGATCATCCGGGCGATTCCGCCGGCCTGGACATACCAGCCCCCGCCGACCCCGCCGGCGACCCAGCTCAGGGTGGTCGGCTTCAACTCCTCTGCGGCCGACACCGTCTCCGTTCCTGCCGCCATCAGCAGCATCAACGACATGACCACCAGGACAGCAAAACAGCCTTTGCGCAGATATGCCTTCATCGTCTCCTCCTCCGTCTCTGTTGTGAAAAAAGTTTCAGTAAAAATGCGCCTCGAACGGTCGTGTCCGCTTCAACCATATTCGGCCGAAAAATTCAACCGTTCAGATGAGCGATCCCCTCCTGTCATTGACCGACCCGCTTCTCGGCCGCCCGGTGCCAGGTGTAGACCGGCGGCAGTTGATCCACCTCCGTCTCCGAGAGGACGTCCAGGAAAACCGGGCCGTGCTGTGCAAAGGCCTCGTCCAGGCCGCTCTCCAGTTCCGCGGCCGTTCGGATCTCGAGGGCCTTCACCCCGAATCCTCTGGCCACCATGGCCGGATGTCCCGGGGTAAAATCCACGGACAGGTATTTTTCGTTGCTGTGGAGTTTCTGCAGGCACTTGATCCATCCGAACATGCCGTTGTTGAAATGGATCAGCACGGCGGGGATGTTCAACCGGGCCAGGGTTTCCAGCTCTCCGGCGGACATGCCGAGGCTGCCGTCCCCGAAAAGCCCGATCAACCGCGCGTCCGGCCGGGCGAAGTGGGCCCCGACAACGGCGGGGATCGCGTAGCCCAGGCCGCCGTAGGCCCGGGGGATGAGGAACCGGGAGCCGTTGCCCTTGAGTTTCAGGTAGCGGGCGGTGTAGGGGGTCGGTGTGCCCGCGTCGGCGATCACCACGGAGACGCCGGGCATCCTCCGGTTGAGAGCGGCGATGATCCGCTGAGGCTTCAGCGGGATCGCGTCGGACGCGAACTCGGCCTCGGCGGCCTCCCAGAACCGCCCCCTTTCAACGTTCAGGCGGATGATCCTGTCCGATCCCGTGCGCCGGGGCGTCCTGGCCCGGATCAGGACCGACAGGTCCTCCATGATCAGCCTGGCGTCGCCGGCGACGCTCAGGGTGTTCTGGTAATTGTTGCCCAGCATTTCCGGATTCAGATCGATCTGGATGATCTTCCGGTCCGGTCTGCGGGACGGCATCGACCAGTTGATGGTGGAAACGGAGCCCATCTTGCAGCCCACGTAGAGGAGGACATCGCTCTCCTCGACCGCCTGGTGCGCATGCGGGTGGAATCCGTTGTCGCCGATCACGCCGAGGGCCAGGGCATGGTCGTCGGCAATCACCCCCTGGCCTGAAATGGTCGTCACCACCGGGATCGCGAGCCATTCCGCGAGATCCGCGATGGCCTGGCCCGCCTGTGAATGGTTGGCCCCGCCCCCGGCCACGATGATCGGCCTCTCGGCCCGGATGAGGTCATCCGCGGTCTTCTCCAACTCCCCGCGGGCCCCGCGGGTGCGGTAGGCGGGATAGGTCGCGCACTCCTCTTCGGCGTAGAGGGCGTCCCCGCCGGCGGGAAGCTCCCCGGTCATGACCTCCTTGGGAAAGGCCAGATGGATCGCCCCGGGACGCCCGGTGGTGGCGATCCGGAAGGCGCGCCGGACCGCTTCCGGGATCTTCCCGGCGCTTTTGAGGACGCTGGACCACTTGGTGATGGAGTCGAAAAGCTTCTGGCAGTCGAGTTCCGTGATGGTCTGCTTGCCTTCGCCGGCGAGGGCGATGTCGGAGGTGATCAGGATGACCGGGATGGAGGAGGCGTTCGCCTCGGCGATGCCCGGCACCGAGTAGAGCGGCCCCGCCCCGCTGGGGCATTCGCAGATCCCGGGTTTGTGCGCGAGCCGCGCATAGGCGTCGGCCATGAACGAGGCCGACCGCTCGTCCCGGGCCAGGATATGCCGGATGGCCGGGGCCGCGTTGTGGAGCGCTTCGTACAGGGGCAGGCTGGTATCCCCGGGAACGCCGAATATCAGCTCCACCCGGTAGGCCTTCAGCATTTCGACCAATGCCTGGGCGCCGTTCATGTCGACCTCCCTGCAGCAGGTGCTTTATCGCTTGATCGATGAGTGGAGAAACTCAACCGGATCCGGTTCACTGGGCCGCTATCGTATGGAAACGGTCTTTCCATGTCAAGACAAATGAGGCCCTTCGAAAAGAAGGCTGCAAAAAATTAATTCTTGACATCTGTGGTTTTAAGGTTTATGAATCTCTTGACTTTTTTGGTTTCGGTTTTGGCAGCGCTACCCAGAGCCCGTAAAAAGGCTTCTGGGTTTTTTTATGCGCGGACCCGGCCGAAGGAACACGGGAGTCCAGAGGGCCGCCAGAAGCCGGGCGCCATGGGCCAATCGGCGCATCGCCCTTCCCCGGCGGACGGACCGCAGGACAGGCCGGAATTTACATCATGCAAAGGAAAATAATGAATTTCAAAGCGTTTCATCTTCACACCGCCATCGAATCGTCCATCCGGGATGTCGGATATGACATCCCGACACCGATCCAGCGTCAAGCCATTCCCCCCATCGTCCAGGGCAAAGATCTCATCGGCATTGCCCAGACCGGCACGGGGAAGACGGCCGCTTTTGTTTTGCCCATCCTGAATCGCCTGATGGGGCGTCCGCGAAAGCAGCCGCGGGCCCTGATCCTCGCTCCGACACGGGAGCTCGCGGAACAGATCCATGAGGCCATCGTCGCGCTGGGCCGGGGGACGGGGCTCAAGAGCGTCGCCGTTTACGGCGGGGTGAACAAGAATCCTCAGATCCAAAAGCTGCGGGACGGAGCGGAAATCGTCGTGGCCTGTCCGGGACGCCTGCTCGATCTCGCGGATCAAGGGGCCGTCCGTTTTGCCGATCTGGAATTTCTCGTGATCGACGAGGCGGACCGCATGCTGGACATGGGGTTTCTGCCCGATATCCGGAAGATCGTGAAGCGGCTGCCCGCGAAGCGTCAAACCCTCCTCTTTTCCGCAACCATGCCCGAGGATATCCGGAGGCTGGCGGAGTCGATTCTTCATGAACCGGCAATCGTCCGGGCCGGCGACGGGACCCCGGTGTCCACGGTTTCCCATGCCGTCTATCCGGTCGAGCCGCATCTCAAGACCCCTCTTTTGATGAAGCTGATCGCAGGGACGGACACGGAGTCGGTCCTTGTGTTCACCCGGACGAAGCACCGCACGAAGAGCGTGGCCGCAAAGATGCAAAAGGCGGGATTCGCCGTGGCCTCGCTTCAGGGCGACCTCTCCCAGAACAGGCGCCAGGCGGCCATCGAAGGGTTTCGAAGCGGGAAATACAGGGTCCTCGTGGCCACCGACATCGCCGCCCGGGGGATCGACGTCACCCGGATATCGCATGTCATCAATTACGATATGCCCGATACCGTGGAAACCTACACCCACAGGATCGGCCGCGCGGGGAGGGCGGAGAGGACCGGCGACGCCTTCACGCTGGCAACGCCACAGGATCGGCCTTTCCTGAGCGGCATCGAGAGCATGCTCGGCGGAAAAATCGAAAGGCGCACCCTGGAGGGCTTCGACTACGCCGCGCCGGCGCCGGCCGGCAGCAGCTCCTCGGGCCGAATGCCCTCCTTCAGCGACTCCGGGTTTCCGACCAGGGCGTCTCGTCGCGCTCCGGGGGCCATGGGTTGCCGTTCGTCCCGGCACAGTCCCGCGGCCAAGGGCGCCCGCAACGCCCCGCGGTCTTTGGAGGGATTCCCTGTGTCGAACCGTTCATTCCGAGCCAAATAGGGCGCGCCGCGCCCGGATCGGCCGTTTCTTCGATTCCCCTGTCCGGGCGGGATCGAAAGCGACCCAAGACGGCAGCGTGCGGGGAGGCCCGCTCCGCACGGGCCCGGATAGACGGCGGCGGAAGTCAAGGGCCTGTTTTCAATCTTTTGGAGAAGGAGACGCCATGAACATTTACGTAGGGAATCTGTCGTACAACGTCACGGAGGGAGATTTGCAGCAGGCCTTTGCCGCCTTCGGACAAGTTGCGTCCGTGTCCATCATCAAGGATCAATTCAGCGGCCAGTCCAAAGGATTCGGCTTCATCGAAATGCCGGTCAAGGAAGAGGCCCAGGCGGCCATCGCGGGCATGAACGGCAAGATGATGAACGACCGGGCTTTGAATGTGAACGAGGCCCGTCCCCGTGCCGACCATCAGCGGGGGAGAGGCGGACAAGGCCGATCAGGGGGCAGATCCCGCTATTAGACGATCGTCTGCCCGCCCGATGACGCACGCCTCCGCTGACGGACGGCGGCATCGAGGGATGGACGGGCCGTCGGCGTATCCACCAGGCGGATCAGGATCACGGATCAACGGGACGCTTTGCCGGATGAGGCGGATGGGGCGGGGTGCGCCCTCAGTGAGGGGCTCATGATCCGTTCCAACTCCTGCCGCTGGCGTTCAAAGGCGTCCGGGTCTTCGGCCGCCGCGGTTTCGATGATCTCCCCGAAGGAAATGACGACCCTGGCAAAGGGCTTGGGCAGAAAGAAACGGTCCCAGCTGCTGAAATACCAGGCCCGGTCGGCGGAGGTGTAAAACGGAACGATGACCGCGTCGGCGGCGCGGGCCAGTTGAATCACGCCGGCCTTGACGATCCCCGCCGGTCCCTTGGGGCCGTCAACGATGTGGCCCGCCATGCCGGACTCGCGCAAACGGCCGACCATTTCCTTCAGGGCTGCCCTGCCGTTCCGCGACGAAGAGCCTCGAACCGCATGCCAGCCGCTCCTCCGGGCGACGTCGGCGATGATCTCCCCGTCGGCGCTTTGGCTGATCATCAGGGCGGGCTTGAAGGGCCCATAGGTCTGGAAATGGCGAATCGCGGGAAAGAACTGCTGATGCCAGGTGCACAGGACCACCCGGCCGCCTCTGGCCAGATGTTCCATCCAGGGTTTTTCGTTTTCGACCCTGAGCCTGAAGGTGGAGCTGTAGAGGCGAATGAAATGGTAGAGAAAGAGGCGGAACGCCTTGGTTCCGACGATCCGACCGAATAGGGCTTTCATCTGTCGCTTTTTCAGATCCTTGTCCGCCTTGAATCCCGTGAGCCTGCCGGCGGCTGTGCCGGCGACCGCAACGGTCCGTGAAATTCCTGCCTGCAGGGGATTTCCCCTCCTGACGCCCGATGCCCCTTCCCCTCAAGGCCGCGGCGTCCCCTTTGACCGCCTTCCCGATGGCCGCCGACTCCGCTTCCTTTCCGGTCCGCGCGACACCGCCTGGCCTATATCCTGTCGCGCGTCACAAAGCAATCGAAATGAAGGCCGGGAAGGGTCGTGGCCTCCACTCGGGCTTCGCCATCGAAACGGGCGGTCGCCGCGATTCGAAAGTCCCGGCGGCCTGGCGGGGCCATCCGGCCGTTTCCCGACCGGAGCCCATGCGTTCCTCAGGGATCGTTGCGCCGGCCCAGGGTCTTGGCGGGGCGATGCCGGGGCCGCATCCGGCCTTGCGTGCCGATCTCCTTGTTAAATCGGGGGCGTTGTTGTAAAGTGGCGCCGTGCTGCAAGAGGGTTTCACATGGCCGCGGCCGTCGTTCCGAAGGCCGATCTGACACGATAAAAGGAGACTTCACCATGAACGGACGGAATCCCCTGGAGGAGATGTGCATCAACACCATCCGCTTTCTGGCGGCGGATGCGATCGAGAAGGCCAAGTCGGGACATCCCGGCATGCCGATGGGCGCGGCGGCCGCGGCCTTCACCCTCTGGACGCGAAGGCTGAAGCACAATCCGGACGACCCGCTCTGGCCCGACCGGGACCGCTTCGTGCTCTCCGCCGGCCATGCCTCGATGCTCCTCTATGCCCTTCTTTACCTGACCGGATACGACCTCTCCCTCGACGATCTGAAGGCCTTCCGCCAGTGGGGGAGCAAGACGCCGGGCCATCCGGAGCGCCGGCATCCCCCGGGAACGGAGATGACCACGGGTCCGCTCGGCCAGGGGCTGGGCGCCGCGGTCGGCATGGCGCTCGCGGAGGCGCACCTGGCGGCCCGTTTCAACCGGCCGGGATTTCCCGTGGTGGATCACCGCACCTACGTCTTCGCCAGCGACGGCGATCTGATGGAGGGGCTCTCCTGCGAGGCCTGCGCCCTGGCAGGACACCTGGGATTGGGAAAGCTCACGGTGCTTTACGACGACAACCGGATCTCCCTGTCAGGGACCACCGCGCTCTGTTTTACCGAGGACGTCGACCGGCGGTTTGAATCCTGCGGCTGGCAGGTGATCGTCGTGGAGGACGGCAACGACACGGGGTCGATCGACCGGGCCCTCGCGTCGGCTGCGGCGGAATCGGAGCGGCCGTCGCTCATCCGTCTCCGCACGACGATCGGCTTCGGCGCGCCCGGGAAGCAGAACAGCAGCGCCGCGCACGGTTCGCCCCTGGGGACGGAGGAGGTCAGGGCGGCCAAGGAGAACCTCGGATGGCCCGCGGAACCGCCGTTTTTCGTTCCGGAGGAGGCGCTGGCCTTCTTCCGGCAGTCGGGAAAGGAAAGCGGGAAGCAACAGGAAAGCTGGAAGGGGTCCTTCCGGAACTATGCCGCCGCCCATCCGGAGGCGGCCGCCGAGTTCGAGAGAATCATGGAGGGAGAACTGCCCCGGGACTGGGAGAAGGCGCTTCCCGTTTACGGCGCGGAAACGAAAGACGTGGCGACGCGCAAGACCTCCGAGGCCGTGCTCCAGGCCCTCGGGGCGGCGGTCCCCGAATTGGCGGGCGGCGGGGCCGATCTGAACCCCTCCATCTTCTCCTGGCTCAAGGGGATGGGCGACTTCCAGCGGCCGGGCGAACCGCCCGCCAGCCGGGAAGGGGCCTGCGGCGGGGAGTGGGGGCGCTACGGCCGCAACATCCACTTCGGGGTCCGGGAGCACGCCATGGCGGCCATGGCCGGCGGCATGGCGATGCACGGGGGGATCATCCCCTTCACCGGGACCTTTCTCACCTTTGCCGACTATATGCGGCCGTCGATCCGGCTGGCCGCGATGATGGGGCTCCGCGTGATCTACCTTTTCAGCCACGACAGCATCGGGGTAGGCGAGGACGGCCCCACCCACCAGCCCGTGGAACACCTGATGAGCCTGCGGGCGATTCCCGGCCTGACGGTCATCCGGCCGGCGGACGCCAACGAAACCGTCGAGGCCTGGCGCATGGCCATCGGCAACAGCCGGGGGCCGACCGCGCTCGTATTGACCCGGCAGAATCTGCCGGTTGCGGACCGGTCTTCGGTGGGTCCGGCGGAGGGGCTGCGGCAGGGGGGCTACATCTGCTGGGAGTCCGGGCCGGGCGCGCCGGAGGCGATCCTGATCGGGACCGGTTCCGAGGTCGGCATGGCCATGGCGGCGGGAAAAGCGCTTGCCGGCGAGGGAATCCGGGTCCGCGTCGTCTCGCTTCCGAGCTGGGAGCTTTTTGACCGCCAGCCGCAGGCCTACCGGGATCAGGTCCTCCCGCCGGAGGTGCGGGCGAGGGTCGCCTGCGAGGCGGGGATCCGGATCGGATGGGAACATTACGTCGGCCTGGACGGGGCCGTCGTGGGGATGGACCGGTTCGGCGCCAGCGCCCCGTACCAGACCGTCTACGAAAAATTCGGGATCACGGCCGACGCGGTGGCGGTCCAGGCGCGGCGTCTCCTGAAAAGGTAGGGAAAGGCTGCCCCCGCTCCGGGCCGGAAGGGAAAGCCGGGGGAACAGGGCCCGGAAGCGGTCCCTCCGGTTCGAAACGGGACAGCGATTTGCGGCGGCGAGGGGGTCCATGGCGACAAGGATGACGTTTCGCCCGGCTTCGTGCCGGACGGCAGCGGAAGAGGCCGTCAGGGCCTTGGAATCCGGACGGATCGTGGAACGGATCCTGCGGAAGGACCATACCGTCTGGAAGCCCGGACCGGACGAAATCGCGAACCGCCTCGGCTGGCTCGAAAGCCCGCGGGCGATGCGGGCCAGGCTTCCCGAGATCGGCGCGGTTGTGGACGGCATCCGGGCCGAGGGGCTTGATTTTGCGCTGCTGCTCGGGATGGGGGGCTCCAGCCTCGCTCCCGAGGTCTTTCGGAAGGTCTTCGGTTCCGCCTCCGGCTTCCTCGATCTGGCCGTGCTGGACAGCACGGACCCCGGCGCGGTCCTCTCCCGCGCCGAAAGCCTGGATCCGGGCCGGACGCTCTTCATCGTCTCCACAAAGTCGGGAGGGACGGTCGAGACCTTCTCGTTCATGAAATACTTCTTCAACCTCGCCGCGCGGAAACTCGGGACCCGGGAGGCGGGGCGACATTTCCTGGCCATCACCGATCCCGGAAGCGCCCTCGCGGATCTGGCCCGGGCACACGGGTTTCGCCATGTTTTCCTCAACGATCCGGAGATCGGCGGCCGCTATTCGGCCCTCTCCTGCTTCGGCCTCGTCCCGGCGGCGCTGATCGGAACGGACCCGGGACGCCTCCTGGATCGGGCCGCCGAGGCTGCCGGCGCCGAAGCGGAGGGGGCGGGGCGGATGAACGGCGCCGCCCTGGGGGCCCTGCTCGGCCAATTCGCCCGACGCGGCCGCGACAAGCTCACCTTCGTCTTCTCCCCGCAGCTCGGGGCTTTCGGAGACTGGGTGGAGCAGCTCCTGGCGGAGAGCACCGGCAAGGAGGGCAAGGGGATCCTGCCGGTTGCGGGCGAGGCGCTCGGGCCGCCCGAGGTGTACGGGGACGACCGGATCTTCTGCTCCATCCGTCTTGCCGGGGACGCCGCGGAAGAGGGGCGGTTGAAGGCGGTCGCGGAGGCCGGACACCCCGTCGTGGATCTGGCCCTCGACGATCCCTGGGATCTGGGGGGGCAGTGCTTCCTCTGGGAGATGGCCACGGCGGTTGCGGGCTGGAGGCTGGGGATCAACCCCTTTGACCAGCCGGACGTGGAGGCGGCAAAGGTCCTGGCCCGGAAGGGGATCGCGGCGTACCGCGAAAAAGGGGTCCTGCCCGCGGAAACCCCGGCCCTCGCAAGGGGCGGAATCTCGGTCTTCGGCGAGGTCGCGGCGGCCCGGCCGGAAGACGCCCTGGCCGCCTTTCTCGCGGGGGCAGGGTCCGGGGCGTATGTCGCGATCCAGGCCTACCTGACCCCGTCCACCGTCATGGACCGGGCCCTCGACGGCCTCCGGATGCGGATCCGGGACCGTTTCCGTCTGGCTGCGACCGCGGGATACGGGCCCCGATTCCTCCACTCGACGGGGCAACTCCACAAGGGGGACTCGGGCCGCGGCCTGTTCATCCAGTTCACGGCGGACGATCCCCGGGACGCGCCGATTCCCGATGAAATCGGCGGGCCGGAATCCGCGATCACCTTCGGCGTCCTCAAGCAGGCCCAGGCCTCCGGCGACCGCCAGGCCCTGATCGGCGCGGGCCGCCGTGTGATCCGGATCCACCTTCACGGGGACCCGGCGGATGGCCTGGTCCGCCTGGCGGAGACTTTGGAGCAAGGGAGGCAGAGATGAAGATCAGCGGCGTCGCTGAAATGAGGGCGATGGACCTTCGGGCCGCCCGGGAGTTCGGGATCTCCGAGGAGGTCCTGATGGAAAACGCCGGCCGTGCGGCGTTCGAGATCCTTTCCGACGGATGGGGGGCGGCAGGGAGGCGGTTCGCCCTCTTCTGCGGGACCGGAAACAACGGCGGGGACGGCCTGGTCGTGGCCCGCCACATCCTTTCGGCCGGCGGGACCCCGCGGATCTTTCTGTTCGGAGACCCCGCGCGCTTCAAGGGGGCGGCGAAGACCAACTGGGAGATCGTCTCGCGGCTTCCCATCGAGGTGAAGCGGGTCGAACGGATCGCGGAGATCCGGTCGGCGGTCCTCCACGCGGACGCGATCGTCGACGGTCTCTTCGGCACGGGCCTGGACCGCGAGGTGGAAGGCATCTGCCGCAAGGCGATCCACCTGATCAATGGGTCCGGGCGGCCCGTTCTCAGCCTCGACATCCCCTCCGGGGTCCACGGGGACACGGGGGAGATCCTGGGGACGGCGGTCCGGGCGGACTGCACCGTGACCTTCGGCCTCCCCAAGATCGGGAACCTGCTCTATCCCGGCTGCGGCCTCGGGGGCCGGCTCCATGTCTCGCACATCTCGTTTCCCCCGTCCCTGTATGGCGACGAGGCCCTGCGGATCGAGACGAACGGCCCCATCCCGCTTCCGCCGCGGAATCCCTCGGCGCACAAGGGATCCGTGGGGGATGTCCTGTTCATCGCCGGCGCCGCCGGCTATTTCGGGGCTCCCTACTTCTCCGCCATGTCTTTCCTGAAGTCCGGCGGGGGATACGCCCGCCTCGCGGCGCCCCGGTCGATGACCCCCTTCCTGGCCACGCGGGGCAGCGAGATCGTCTTCGTCCCGCAGGACGAAACCGGGGAGGGGAGCCTCTCGCTGAAGAACCTCGACCCCCTCATCGCACTGGCGGGCCGCGTGGACATGGTCGTTGCCGGCCCCGGCCTTTCCCTCAACGGCGAAACGCAGGAGCTCGTGCGGAACCTGGCCGCCGGCGTCACCAAGCCGCTGCTGATCGACGGCGACGGCCTCACCGCCCTGGCGGACCGGCCCGGGATCCTCCGGAAGCGGCGGGCGCCGACGGTGCTTACCCCCCATCCGGGTGAGATGTCGCGCCTCACCGGCAAAACGGTCGCTGAAATCGAGAAGAGACGGATCCCGATCCTCGAGGCGGCCTGCGCGGATCTGAAAGCCTGGATCGTGCTCAAGGGCCCCCATTCTCTGATCGGGACCCCGGAAGGGCGGGTTTTCATCAACCTGAGCGGCAATCCGGGGATGGCAACGGCGGGGGCGGGGGATGTGCTGTCCGGAACGATCGCCGCGATGCGCGGCCTCGGTCTTCCCCTGGAGGAGGCCATCCGCAAGGGGGTGTTCCTGCACGGCCTGGCCGGAGACCTGGCCGCCGCGGACAAGGGCGAGGACGGGATCACGGCCCAGGATATCCTGAACTACCTTCCCTACGCGCTCAAGCAGGACCGGGAGGGATTGGACGAGCCCCTTGCGGAGCGGTACCTGGGACCGCCCGTGGTCTGACGTCCCGTCCGCCTTCCATCGGATCGCCGAGACGGCGACCCGATGGGTTCGGGGGATGGAGAAGACGGCGGCAGAGCCCGGTTCGGCTCAGCGGTAGCCGCCTTCCTTGGCGTTGTGGATGATCGAGATCAGGTGCCCCGAGGTGTAATCGCCCACGGAGCCGCCGGCAAAGACCAGCCGGCCCTGCCCCTTGTACACCATCTCATACCGGTGCCGGTCGCTGCCGAAGTAGAACGGGATCCACGCCTTTCCGGTGACATAGGCGCCCTGGTCCGTGGGCGGGCCGATCAGATCGGTGACCTGCTTCATGCTCATCCCGATCTGGAGCTTCGTGAATTTGCTCCCTGCGGCGGGGGTCCCGGAAATCTCTCCCTCCCATCCGTCGATGCCCTTGACGGTCTTGACGTCCTTGGGGGCCTCTGCGGCCGCGGCGGGCTTGGCCGCCTTGTCCGTTTCGGCCTTGGCGGCGGGTTTGGACTCCTTTGCCGTCTCCGCTTTCGCGGCGGGCGCTGTCCCGGATGACCCCCCCAGCTTTTGCTGCACCGTCTGGCAGGAGACGAGCAGGAAAACGGAAACGATCGCCATGGCTGCAAACGCGTAACGATTGGTCATGATTCAACCTCCATCCTTGGGTCGTGATCGGGAACACGGGAACCGTCGCGGTTCCCCTATTTCCGGATTTCCCGGAGTCCGTTGAGGATCTTTTCCTTCCCGGTCAAGGTCTGTTTCCGTTTGGAATCGACGATCACGCAGGTGGGCGTCCCCTGAATCTTGTCCTCCTTGAGGTAGTTGTTCAGGATCCTGAAGATCGGGGTGATGTCGTACGGGACGATATCGACCTTCCTGTCCTTCAGGAAGGCCTCCATGGACTCCTTGGCCCGGATCTCCTGATGCGCCGCCTCGAAGAGGGCGCTCCGGGCGGCGACCGCCTGATGCAGCTCCTTCTTGGCGTTGAGCGCCGCGAGAAAATAGCCGGTGTAGAGAACCGTCTCGCTGTGGACCGGCGCATCGATGAAAAGGACGCGAATGAGGCCCTTGTCGACGAGTTCGCCCACGAGCGCCATCACCTCCGGCTCCTCGGCCGCGCAGGGCTCGCAAAAGTAATCCGTATAGATGCGGACCTCGACGGCCCCCTTTCCGAAGACGGGCACGGCGGGCTCGGCGGCGAACGCGGGGGTGGTCGAACCGGAGAAGAAGAGGAGGAAGAAGGCCAGCCCGGCTGCTGCGGCCAGCACGGAAATCGCCTTCCGGTTCGGTTCGAAATTGACCGCGAGGGCCAGGAAGATCGTGACCGCGAAGCCGAGGCAGTATGGACAGTAGACGCCGCTGTGGATCTGGTAGCCGATCAGGAAGAGCTCCCCGCCGGCCCCGAAGGCGAGCAGCAGGAGACAGAGGAGATGCTTCCTGAACCAGGCGAGGATGAACAGCATGGCCATGTAGAAGATGCCCATGTGTTTGAGATCGATGCCCAGAATGTCCCCTTTGAGGTATTTGCAGTAACCCAGGCAGAGCATGTAGGCGACGGTGATGGCGATGCCGACGATCGCCAGCAGCAGGGTGAGAAAACGCCTCTTCCCGGACAGCCACTTCTTCATGAAATCGGACACCTCCCTTGCCAGTGCGTGAATGGCCCCTTCTATCCCTTCCGGCGCGGCATTGTCAAGGGTTTTGATCCCCCGGAGGCCTGCGCGGCCGCGTCATTGGGGGCGAAGATGCGGACGGCGCCTCCGCGTCACAGTCCCGCTGCCGAGGCCTGTCGGTTCCGGCCGGAAAAGGGGGCCGGACTCCCCATGCAGGGGCGCGCCGGCCCGATCCCGACGGGCGGGGAGAATCCGGCTTTAAGGTGTGCGGAAAGGCGCTCAGGCGATCCGTGCGAGCCGCATCCAGCTGGTTCGGTCCCAGGAGGGGTTTGCCTCCGCCTCCTCCGTATCGGACCGGATGCCGCATTTGCGTGCAAAATGGCGGTGAAAGACGAGGGAAGGCGTCAGTTCGGGATGGAATACGGTGGCCAGGACCCCGGGAGACTCGGCCGCGGCGATGAAATCGTCCACCCGGAGCAGGACTTCCACCCCCGCTCCCACGCTGAGGATCTTGGGGGCGCGGATGAAGGTGAGGGGGATCGGGTTCGGCGAAAGCGCCGGGATCGAGGCCTCGATGGCGAAGCTGTCCAACTGGCTCCCGAAACTGTTGCGTTCGACCTCGATGTCCATCAGGCCGAGGTGGGGCTTTTCCCCCACGATCGAACGCGCCAGGAGAATCGCCCCGGCGCAGGTTCCCCAGAGCTTCATCCCTTCATGGAATTTGCGGACGATGGTTTGATCGATGCCGAAGGTGCGAAGCAGGCGCGCCAGGCAGGTGCTCTCGCCGCCGGGCAGGATGAGGCCGGACAACCCTTCGAAATCCCGACCCGTTTTGACCCGTCTGGGGGAGACCCCCACCCGTTCCAGGTGGTCCAGGTGCTCGAACACGTCCCCCTGGAGATCCAGGACCCCGATGGCCTTTTCCGGCAATCCGGCGGTTTCCAATGCAAGGCGGCTCATCCCATCCGTCCCGTCATGGATCTACCAGCCGCGGCCGGCCAAGAGCTGTTCCTTGGGAATGGCGGCGATTTCCAGGCCGGGCATGGCCTCTCCGAGACCCATGGAGGCCTCGAGGACCTTGACGGGATCGTTGAAGTAGGCCGTTGCCTTGACGATCGCCCGGGCGCGTGCGGCGGGCGTCGCCGACTTGAAGATCCCCGAACCGACGAAGATTCCGTCGCATCCGAGCTGCATCATCAGCGCCGCATCGGCCGGGGTTGCGATCCCGCCCGCAGCAAAATTGACGACCGGAAGGCGGCCCAGCTCCTTCACCTTCAGGGCCAGTTCATAGGGGACCCCGTTGGCCTTGGCGAAGCCCGTCACCTCCTCCACCGGCATGTTCACAAGCTGGCGGATCTCGCGGTTCATCGTCCTCATGTGGCGGACGGCCTCGACGACGTTTCCGGTCCCGGCCTCTCCCTTGGTGCGGATCATCGCCGCCCCCTCCGCGACCCTGCGGAGCGCCTCGCCCAGGTTCCGGGCGCCGCAGACGAAGGGGATGGAGAAGCGGGTCTTGTCGATGTGGCATTCCTCGTCGGCCGGGGTCAGGACCTCGCTCTCGTCGATATAGTCGATTTTCAGGGCCTCGATGATCTGGGCCTCGACAAAATGTCCGATCCGCGCCTTGGCCATGACGGGGATGGAGACGGCCCTTTTGATCTCGGCGATCATGGCCGGGTCCGACATCCGGGCGACACCTCCGTCCTTGCGGATGTCCGCAGGGACCCGCTCCAGGGCCATCACGGCCACGGCGCCCGCCTCTTCGGCGATCTTCGCCTGTTCGACATTGGTTACGTCCATGATGACGCCGCCTTTGAGCATCTGCGCCAGTTGGACGTTCAGTTCATATCGCTTTGCATCCACGATCAGGTTCCTCCCTGTGCTTCATTAACGAGTCTAACACCTCTTTTTAGCTCATAAACCGGATCACGTCAAGGACAATTATCAGGCGCGGATCGTCTGAAAATCCGGCCGGATTTCCGGCCCCGGCGCCGCGGCCTCCGGACGGCTACCAGTGCATCCGGGTTTTGACGCCCCGGCCGTGCAGGTACCTCTTGATTTCCGGAATGGCGTAGGTGCGGTAGTGGACCATCGAGGCGATCAGCGCGGCATCGGCCCGCCCGCGGGTCAGGACGTCGAAGAGGTGTTCCGGTTTCCCCGCGCCGCCCGAGGCGATGACCGGGATGCCGACGTGGCCCGATATCAGCGCGGTGAGCCCGACGTCGTAGCCGTCGAGCGTTCCGTCCGCATCGATGGAGTTCAGGCAGATTTCCCCGGCGCCGAGGGATTCCGCCTCCCGGGCCCACCGGAGGGCATCCAGGCCGGTGAAGGTCCTTCCGCCGTGGATCGCGATCTCGTATCCCGAAGGGATCCTTTCGTTGGCGGGGACCTTTTTGACGTCCATCCCGAGGACGATGCACTGGCTGCCGAAGGTTCGGGCCCCCTCGGCGATGATGGCCGGGTTCTTCACCGCCTCCGTGTTCACGCTCACCTTTTCGGCCCCGGCGAGGATCACGCGCCGCATCTCCTCCACGGTTCCGATGCCGCCCCCCACCGAAAAGGGGATGAAGATCGTCTCGGCGACGCGCCTCACGATATCGATCATGATCCGGCGGCCCTCGGAGGAGGCGGTGATGTCGTAGAAGACGATCTCGTCCGCCCCCTGCTCGTAATATTCCCGTGCCGCCTCGACCGGATCGCCGATATCGGCGTTTTCTTTGAATTGGATCCCTTTCGTCAGACGGCCGTCCCGGACGTCGAGGCAGGGGATGATCCGTTTACTGAGCATCGTTCCCCCCCCACCGGCAGAAATTGGCCAGCAGATCGAGCCCCGGCCTGCCGCTCTTTTCCGGATGAAACTGGACCGCCACCAGGCTCCCCCGGGCGACGGCCGAACAGAAGCGGATCCCGTAATCGGTCCATCCGGCGGCCCAGGACTCGTCCGCCGGGGCGGGATAGTAGGAATGGACGAAGTAGAACTCCGCCTCAGCGGGGATGCCGCTGAAAACCGGATGGCCTTTCCGGAACGACACGCGGTTCCACCCCATGTGGGGGACCTTGAGCTTCCGCCCATTCTCCCCAAGATCCGCCGGAAACCGCTTCACCTCTCCCGGGACGATGCCGAGACAGGGGGTGTCGTCCTCTTCGCTCCGGTCGAAGATCACCTGGGTGCCGAGGCAGATCCCCAGGACCGGCCGGCCCTCCCGCACCCAGCGGCGCAGGGGGACGTCCAGCCCGCTTTCCCGGAGGTTGGCCATCGCCGTTCCGGCGGCGCCCACGCCGGGAAAAATGATGCGACCCGCCCGGTCCAGCACGTCGGCGTCGCGGGTGATCGCGAACGGCTCCCCCAGCCTGTCGAGCGCCCTGGCGACGCTGGTCAGGTTCCCTGCCCGGTAATCCACGATTCCGATCATTCCGTCTCTCCCTGTCGCTTCCCCTGCCAGCTGTCCCGCCTCTCCAGTTCCCGGTCGATCGCGTTGAGGACGGCCAGCTTGTTGGCCGCCCATGCCGGCCCGAGAAAGATATCCCGGTAGCCGTCCGCGGTCAACCGCTGGATGACCATCTCCGGCGGCAGGATCTCCAGGATGTCGCAGACGATCCCGACATACTCCTCCCGGCCCATCAGGGGGATCTCCCCCCGGCTGAAGCGGGCGCCGAGGGGGGTCCCCTCCAGGGCGAGGAGGCCGTGGATCTTGATCCCGTGGACCGGCAGCCCGGAGACCGCCTTGGCCGTCTGCAGGATCTCCCCGCGGGCCTCACCCGGAAGGCCCACGATGATGTGGACGCAGATCAGGATCGGCCCCCCCGAGGCGCGCCGGACGGCGTCGTAAAAGGCGGCCGCATCGTGGCCCCGGTTGATGGCCGCGAGGGTGCGGTCGTGGATCGACTGGAGGCCGAATTCCAGCCAGACATCGGCTTTCCCGGCATAGGAGCCGATCAGCGCCAGCGTCTCGTCGGAAACGCAATCCGGCCGGGTCCCGATGGAAAGGCCCACCACGTCCTCCACCGCCAGTGCCTCGTCGAAGAGGGCGCGCAGCCTTTCGACCGGCGCGTAGGTGTTCGTGAAGGTCTGAAAGTAGGCGACGAACTTCTCCGCCTTCGGCCGCTGCCGATAGAAGGCCATCCCCTGCCGCAGCTGCTCGCCCACCGTCGGAAGCGCACCCGCGCGGCGGAGCGCCGATCCCCGCCCGTCGCAGTAGACGCACCCCCCTTCGGCCAGGCGCCCGTCGCGGTTCGGACAGGTGAACCCGGCGTCGATGGGGAGCTTGTGCACCCGGCAGCCGAAGCGGTTGACCCAGTAACTCTTGAGGTCGTAATACCGTTTCGTGTTGTTCCAAAAGCCCGGCTTGGCCATGCGGCTCCTTTTTCCGGTTGTGTTTTCGCCGTGGATCATATTAAATTGCCGCATGATCCGCAAGGGAATCGCATATGAGCCGTGAATACGACGTCATCGTGGTCGGCGGGGGGCACGCAGGCTGTGAAGCGGCCCTTGCGGCGGCGAGGATGGGCTGCGAGACGCTGCTGTTCAATATCAACCTCGACGCCATTGCCCTGATGTCCTGCAATCCCGCGATCGGCGGGCTGGCCAAGAGCCAGCTCGTCAAGGAGGTCGATGCCCTCGGCGGCCAGATGGGCCGGATTGCCGACCAAACCGCCGTCCATTTCCGCCTGCTGAACGCCTCCAAGGGGCCGGCGGTCCAGTCCACGCGGTTCCAGTGCGACAAGCAGCTCTACCGTTTGGCGATGAAATCCGTCCTGGAGAAGGAGGCGCGCCTCCATCTGAGACAGGGGCTGGTCGAGGGGCTGGCGGTCGAGGGCGGCCGGGTCCGCGGCGTGGTCGACCAGACGGGGGTTTTCCACGGGGGGCGGGCGGTCGTCCTGACCACCGGGACCTTCCTGGGAGGCCTCATCCATGTCGGCGATGTGCGCTATCCGGCGGGCCGGGCCGGCGAGATCGCTTCCCTGGAGCTTTCCAACTCCCTCAGGGCCCTCGGGTTCGAAATGGGGAGGCTGAAGACGGGGACGCCCCCGAGGCTTCGCGCCTCCACGATCGACTTTGCCCGCCTGGTCCGCCAGGACAGCGATCCCGATCCGGAACCCTTCTCGTTCGCCACGGAGAGGCTGCGGGAGGATCGCCTCCCCTCCTTCTTTTCGGCGACCACCATGGAAACCCACCGGATCATCCGCGACAATATCCGGTTCTCGCCCCTCTACGCCGGCGCGATCCGGGGGGTCGGAGCGCGCTATTGCCCCTCCCTGGAGGACAAGGTGATGCGATTTTCCGACCGCGAAAGCCACCCGGTCGTGCTCGAGAGGGAGGGGCTCGACACCGAGGAGATCTACGCCAAGGGGCTGGGCAACTGTCTCCCGCCGGATCTTCAGGAGCGGATCGTCCGGAGCGTTCCGGGTCTGGAGGAGGCCGAGATCATGCGCCTGGCCTACGCCATCGAATACGACTTTGTCCAGCCCACCCAACTGCGCCTCACCCTGGAGACGAAGCGGGTCGCCGGCCTCTACCTCGCCGGCCAGATCAACGGGACATCGGGTTACGAGGAGGCCGCGGCCCAGGGGCTCTGGGCGGGAATCAACGCGGCCCTGGCCGTTACGGGCCGCCCCCCCTTTGTGCTGGACCGGTCCCAGGCCTACATGGGGGTCATGGTGGACGACCTGGTCACGCGGGGGGTGGACGAACCCTACCGCATGTTCACCTCCCGGGCCGAGTACCGGCTGATCCTCCGGGAGGACAACGCCGCGATCCGCCTGATGGGGAAGGGCCGCGAAATGGGCCTGATCTCGGCCGGGCAGCACGCGCGTCTGGAGGAACGGATCGCCCGGATCGAGGAGGGGGTCCGGAGGCTCTCGTCCATCCGGATCTTCCCGGTGGAAGAGACCAACGGCATCCTCGCGGAGATGAAGACCGCGCCGATCAGGAATCCGATCCCGCTTTTCGACCTGCTCAAGCGGGAGGAACTCGGCTACGACGATCTGGCCCGCTTCGAGGGGTGGGAGGCGATTGCGGACCGCGCGGTCAAGCGGCAGATCGAGATCGGGGCGAAGTACGAGGGGTACATCCGCAGGCAGGAGGCGGCGGTGGCCAGGATGCGGGAGCTCGAGGGGGTGAAGATTCCCTCCGGCTTCGATTACGCCGCCGTTCCCGGCCTCTCGAACGAACTCAAGGGGAAGCTCGCCCGGGTGGAGCCGGTGACGGTCGGCCAGGCGGAGCGGATCCCCGGCATGACACAGGCGGCGCTCACGGCCATCCTCGTGGCCATGAAGAAGCGGGAGATGGGCATCAAGAAAAACACTTGAATATTATTTCCCCGGGGATAGAATGGTTCCCGGTTATCTGCGGCAGGGTCCACGGTGAAGGTCCTCTTCGTCTGCAACGCGAACATCGTGCGGAGCTTCATGGCCGAGCGGCTTCTGAGAAGCCGGCTGAAGCGGGCCGGGCTTGAGGGGGTGGACGTCTCCTCCGCCGGCGTCCTGGACATGCGGGGGGCGCCCGCCGACGAGAGGGCCAGGCAGGTCCTGCGCGAGAACGGCATCGAGGACGAAGGCCACCGGTCCCGGGTTGTCGACGAAGCGATCATCGGGGAGGCGGACCTGATCCTCGCGATGGAACAAAGGCAGCTGCAAATCATCGGGGAGCGATACCCCTTTGCGGCGGGCAAGGCCAGGATGTTGAAATCCTGTCTGCCGAAGAGGGGCGATGACGTCGGCTCGCTGGACATCAGGGATCCCTATGGGCGATCCCTTTTCGATTACCGCCTGTGTTTCGCGGAAATCTCCCTGGCCATGGAGGAGTTGATGAAATGTATCTAGAGCATTGGGGTTTTCAGAAGTACCCGTTCGACAACGTGCCGGATCCGGAATTCATGTACTATTCGCCGGAGCACAAGGAGGCGCTGGCGAGATTGTTCTATGCGGTGCGGAGGAACAAGGGGGCCGTTCTGCTGACCGGCGAAATCGGGTGCGGCAAAACGATGCTGAGCCGCGTCTTCATCCAGCAATTGTCCGAAGCCGAGTTCGACATCGGGCTGATCACCAACCCCGCGCTGTCGCCTATCGATTTCCTGAAGGAAGCCCTCAACCAGATCGGCCTCAATTCCCACTCCAACTCCAAGCATGAGCTGCTCAACATCCTCAACGTGGCCATGATTGAAAATATGAAGAAAAGCCGGTCGACCCTGTTCATCATCGACGAGGCCCAGCTCATATCCGCGGAGACCTTCGAGGAGATCCGCCTGCTTCTGAATTTTCAGCTCAACGACCGCTTTCTCCTGACCCTGATCCTCTTGGGACAGCCTGAATTGCGGGACATGATCCGGGGATACAAGCAGCTCGATCAACGCATTGCCAACCGCTACCATTTGAATCCCCTGAACCTGGAAGACACGAAGGCCTACATTGCCCTCCGAATCGAAAAGGCGGGACGGCGCGACAGCGGCATATTCACCACCGCGGCCGTGGAGGAGGTCTACAACCACTCCGAGGGGGTCCCGCGCGTGATCAACAACGTCTGCGATCTCGCCCTGCTCGTGGGATTCAGCCTGAAGAGCCGGGTCATCGACGTCGACACCATCCGCAAGGTGATCAAGGATTCCCTGTAGGCGCCGTTACGACCCGGTCTTCGCCTTCTCCCCGCACCTTCGCCGCCACCCAACGCGTCCGGCCCGGCCGGCTGCGGGGACGGCGGTCTGCATGGTCTCCGGGGCCGGACCGACGGGCAAGACGCCCTCCACGTTCGGACCGGCCCGGCGCGATCCTCCCCGGTCCCCCTGACAGGGGCCGGCGCGATGCGGGGCCTCGTCGGGAGTCCGGCGCGGCAGCGAATCAAATCATTAAGAATTGCCGTGCTGTGCGCATCCCCAACGAGCATTTTTATCTTGACAAGGCGACAACACCTTGGGTACAGTTCTACATTCGAACGACGCCCAGGGTGCATTATATTTAAATGCATGTAATCATTGCTTATTGATAGGGACGTCCCCCGCGCATTCTCAGGACGTGCGGGACGCAAATGGTCAGGTTTCGCCGCCGGTTTCGCATGAACGACATTACGTCGACCGAAAAACTGCTCGATCTGATCCGGAAAGGCAAGGGCGGCCCCGATGCGTCCGTCCCCAGGGCCAATCCGTCTCCTGCCGTTGCTCCCCGGAAACGGACCCGGCCGGCTTTCGCCAAAGGTCTGCCCGCCGGCAAACACGTCAACGTCGGGATCGATATCGGCCACGAATTCCTGCGCCTGGCCAAAACGGAAAGGCGCTCCGATTCACAGTGGGATCTGCTCGACTGCAAGACCGTCCGTTTTTACGGCCGGGTGCGCAAGGGGACCCCCGAGTTCGCCCTTTTTCTGAAGGAGGAGCTGAACCGGTTCTGCGGATCGGATAAGAAGGTGGATCTGTGGGCCATCATGTCCGCGGCCAATGTCAGCGTCCGCCACATCAAGATACCGAAGGTCCCGAAGAACCAGATCGCCAATGCCGTTTTCTGGTCCCTCAAGAGGGAGCAGCCCTTCAACGAGCATGAGACCATCCTCGATTACGAGGTTCTGGAAGAGACCGTCGAACAGGGCAATCCCAAATGGCTGGTCATGGCCTACACGGCGCCCCGGGCCAAAGCCGAAGAGACGAAGGCGCTCTTTGCGGCGGCCGGATTGCCCCTGACGGGCATTTCCATCGTCCCCTTTGCCGTGCAGAACATCTTCCGGACCGGCTGGATCCCGAAGTCGGACGGCACCGCCGCCTATCTCTTCATCGGCAACGATTTTTCACGGATCGACATCTATTCCAAGGGGAACCTTATCATGACCCGCGGGATCAAGGCCGGCATCAACAGCATGGCCGAGGCCCTGCTGGAGGCCCTCCAAGCGGAGGAGCGCGAAAGGCCGGCATTGCCGGAAGGCCGGCCCGCGATCGATATGGAACAGGCGCGGAAAGTCCTGTTCAGCCTCAGCCCCGATTTCCCGGGGCTGGCGGAAGGGGAGGCCGGATACGCCCTGACGGAAGAGGAAAAAGCCCGGATCGCCCTGCCCGCGCTGGACAGGCTCATCCGGCAGGTCGAGCGCACCTTCGAATATTACTACAGCAACGTCGCCCAGGACCGCGTGCACCGGATCTACGTCACCAGCGCCATGCACATTTACCCCCCCGCCGTCGCCTATGTCGGCGAGCAGCTGGGGATCGAAAGCGACATCCTGGACCCTCTGGGCGAGGTCCTCAGCGGCATCGACCCCAACGGTCCGGAACTCAACCTTTCGGAGCGGATCACGCTGACGCCGGCCCTCGGCATGGCGCTGGCCGACAACGCCCACACCCCGAACCTCCTGTTTACGGTGCGGGAGAAGCAGCAGATCGCCGCCGTCCACCGGGTCAACCGGGTCATCTTCTCGTCGCTCATGGTCGCGACCCTGATATGCGCCGGCCTCGTCCTCTACCAGATCGGGCTCATCGCCAAGAAGCAGCTCGACGTCCACCGCGCGGAGCAGCAACTGGCCGCCTTTAACCCGCAGTTGAAGGCGGACGACCTCCTCCGGATGGCGGCGCAATCGAAACAGCGCCAACAGGCCCTGCGGGCGTACGGCGAGAGATACCGCGGCATGGCCGTTATCGGCGAATTGGCCGTCCTGACCCCGGCCCATATCCGTTTCGTGAACCTCAAGGCCGATTTCGGCCTGTCGGCCGCGCAGCAGGCCAAGGGGCCGCCGAAGCCCGGCGAAGCCGCCCCGGAAGGCGGCAAGGCCGGATCCAAGGAGGCGCCCAAGGAGCAGGCCGCGGCCGCCAAGGCCGGCCATCTCGTGGTGGAGGGGATCGTCTCCGGGGACCGGTTGTCCCTGGAATCCTCCCTGGCCGGGTATCTGGTCAAGCTGCAGGAGTCGCCGCTGTTCCGTCAGGTTTCCGTGCAGAAAAACGGCATCGAGCGCGTCCAGAAGAAAGAGGTGCTCCGTTTCACGATCAGCATGCAGGTGGTTTGACGAACGATGAAGATTCCGAACGCACTCAAACTGATACCGCGGAGGACCGCGATCATCCACCTGGCCTGGCTCGGGAGTTTGCTGCTCCTGGTCCTGGCCCTGGTCGTTCCCATGCAGCGGTACGTCTCCGGGCTCGACGGCAGGATCAAGGACATCCGGTATCGGATCGACGAGCAGAAGGGGTTGCGGCCGATCTATCAGGCGCTCCAGTCCAGGAGCCAGGCGGCCAAGCCCGGCGCGCTGCCGATGCCGGAGGCGGGCAAGCTGTCGCGGGACCTCGTCGGCGTGATCCCCTCCACCATCGGCAGGATCGTCAAGGGCGCCGCCATGGAGACCGTATCGATATCCCCGGACGTGAACTCCCTGGCCAATCAATCCCGTTCCCTGCTGGTGCATGCCGTCATCAGGGGAGATTTCATGAGCTTCCGGAGATTCCTCATCGGGATCGGCGAGCTGCCCTATCTGGAACGGTTTGAAGAGATCGAGATCCGGAAGGAGACGGCGTTCACGGAATACCGGGTCGCGATCCGGCTGGCGCTGAGCTGATCGATGGTGCAAAGGCTTATGGGAAAGCTGAACAAAAGACAGATGGCCATCCTGGGCGTCATGCTCCTGGCGGTGCTCTACGGGGGGTACGATTTCCTCACCTCCGGCCGGAAGAGCCAGGCCGTCTCCGGCGGCGCAACGCAGACCGCCGATTTGAACGCCCTGATCGGCAACATCACCGCGGCGATGACGGCGGAAGCCCCTTCGCCGGCGGCGGCCTATGCGGCCAAAATGGCCGAAGCCCAATGGGCCCGCGATCCTTTTTACGAACCCGTGGACAAGCGGGAGGAGGCCATGGAGAGGGCGGCCGCCCGGGCCCGGCAGATCGCGGCGCTGACCGCCGAGCTCAAGGGGAAGCTCATCTACTCCGGTTATCTCGAACTGGGGTCGAAGAAAATCGCCGTCGTCAACGGAAGCGAGTATGTCGAGGGGGATTCCCTGGATCCGGAGGGCCATCTCCTCAGCGGCATTTACCCGTCCAAGATCGTCATCTATCATAAGGGGGCGCGGCTCAAAATCGACATCCCCCTGCAGGAGTGACGTTTATGGGAGGAAGTACCTTGAAGAACCGGACGCGGAAGGCGATGCGCCGCTGGACGGCGGGCGTCCTGATCGGGTTGTCGTGCCTCTGGGGATGCGCCAGCGATACGGCCCAGGTCAAAGACCCCTTTTTCGAAAAATGGAAGACCCTGGAGCAGAGCTCGGCGGGCTCGTCGCCTGCGGCCTCGACCCGCGTCCTCGACGTCAGCGACCAGGTCGGGCAGGGCGGCGAAAAGCCCCTGTCCTCGATCCGGCTGCTGCCGACCACGGAGATCAGCCTCAAGATGCGCCAGGCGGACGTGAAGGCGGTGCTCCGGTCGCTGGCGCTGGCGGTCAACCTCAACATCCTCGTCAAGAACGACATCAAGGGGGAGGTCAGCGTCGATTTCAAGGACGTTCCCTGGGACCAGGCCTTCCAGAGCATCCTGCGGATGCAATCCCTCGATTATACCTGGGACGGCAACATCATCCGGGTCATGTCCCTGGACGACCTGGAACGGGATCTGAAGCAGAAGACGCAGGAGCTGGGCGCCAAATGGGTGGAGCCCCTCAAGACGGTCGTGATCAATATCGGTTTTGCCGATACCAAGGACCTCAAGGAGAATCTCCAGGAATTTCTCACCAAGGACAAGGAGGGCAAACCCCGCGGCTCGATCAAGGTCGACAGCCACAGCAATTCACTGATCGTCTCCGCGATCCAGGACGACATCGATCGCATGGTCTCCATCATTGAAAAGGTCGACAAGCCGGCCCATCAGATCCAGATCAAGGCCAACATCGTCGAGGCGTCGAAGGAGACCGCCCGAAACCTCGGCGTCCAGTGGGGCGGCGCCTATGGACGGAGGGTGGGGGAACAGAGCATATTCGTCACCCCGGGCGGCAGCGGGGGGAGCACGGTTTCCCCCGGAAGCGCCCTGGACGGAGGCTACACCCCGGCTTACGGCAATTCCGGCGTCGGCGGCCAGGGCTTCGGCGTCAACTTCCCCGCCCCGGGCCTGTCCGACACCGCCTCGGCCACGCTGGGGCTCGTTTTCGGGACGATCGGCGCCAACCTGCTGGAGGTGCAGTTGAGCGCCCTCCAGGAGGACGGAAAGATCAACATCCTCTCCAGCCCGTCCATCACCACCCTGGACAATCAGATGGCCTATACGGAAAACGGGGAGCGGATCCCCTACGTGACCGAGGAGGTTTCGTCCACCGGTGCCATCACCCGGTCGGTCAAGTTCGAGAATGTGGTGCTCCGGCTCGAAATCACCCCCCACGTCATCGACGGCAGGAACCTGAAGATGAAGGTGGTGGTCAAGAAGGACGAGATCAACGAGAATCGCAGCGTCCAGGGCAATCCGGGGATCTGGAAGAAAGAGACCAGCACGAACCTGATCGTCCGGGACGGGGAGACCATCGTGATCTCCGGTCTGACCAAGCTGCGGAGCACCGATGCGGAAAACGGGGTTCCCTGGCTGAAGAACGTCCCTGCGCTCGGCTGGCTCTTCAAGGCGTCGGGAAAGTCGGAGTCCATGGAAGAGGTCCTGATCTTCATCACGCCGACGATCCTGCCCCCGCAAGCCGCGGCCGCGGCCAGCCTTCCCCCTCCGGACGCAGCCGCGGGGGCGGGCCGGTAGACGCCGCCTGTCCGGTCCGGGGCGAAGGGGTTATGGATTCGTAGGACATGGAATACTTCACCATATTGAATCTGGTCCGTGAGCCCTTTTCCAATTCGCCCGAACCGGATCTTTTCTACCAATCGCCCAAGCACGTCCGCTGCCTGCAGAACCTCGAGCTGGCCATCCGCCTGCGCCGGGGGCTCAACGTGGTCCTGGGCCGTGTGGGCACCGGCAAGACGACCCTCTGCCGCCACATGATCGGCCGGTTCGCCGGTGAGGGGGCGGGCGACAACGCCATCGAGACGCACCTGCTGATGGACCCCTCCTTCAGCACCCCCCGGGAATTCCTCACCACCGTGGCCGCGGGGTTCGGCATGGCCCCCAAAGCCGGGGAGGCGGCCGCCGGTCCCGGCATGACCGACTGGCAGCTCAAGGAGGCCATCAAGGATTACCTCTTCAAGAAGGGGGTCGAAGAGAAGGCGATCGTGGCCCTCATCATCGACGAGGGGCAGAAGCTCCCGGAGTATTGCCTGGAGATCCTGCGGGAATTCCTCAATTACGAGACCAACGAGAACAAGCTGCTCCAGATCGTCATCTTCGCCCAGCCCGAATTCCGGCAGGTTCTCGACCGGCTCGAAAACTTCGCGGACCGGGTGAACCTGCTTTACGTGCTGCAGCCCCTGAATTTCCGGGAGACGCGGGACATGATCCGGTTCCGCCTGACCCGGGCCGGCGAACCGGGATCCGTCCCGGAGCTTTTTACCCCCCTGGGGCTGCTGGCGGTCTATCTGGCCACCGGCGGCTACCCGAGGAAGATCGTCACCCTCTGCCACCAGGCCGTCCTGGCCCTGATCATCCAGAACCGTTCCAGGGCAGGCTGGCGTCTGGTGCGTTCCTGCGCCGCCCGGCTCGCCTCGGCGGGCGCCGGGACGCGGACTTCCCGCGTCTGGCGATGGACCGCGATCCTGGCGGCGGCAGCGGCGGCGCTCCTGATCTTCCTCCTGGTCCGGCCCCTGCCGATCGTCCCGGTCGGAACGCCGGCCGCGCCTTCCCCGGAACCCGCCGCGCAGACCCCGCCGGCCGTGGAGGAGGCCCGGGCGAACCCGGCCCTTCCGCCGGCCCAGCCGGAGGGGACGGACGTCGGGACGCAAAGGCCTCTTCCGGCGGAGGGCGCCGCACGGGCCGTTCCCGAAGCCCCGCGGGAGGTCCGGGAAACCGCGGACCATGCGAAGCCGGACCTCCTCGGCAAGCTCGCCCTGAGGGAAGGACAGACGATGTGGAGCATGCTGACCGACCTCTACGGCGAATACAATCAGAAGGTCATCAGGGAGGTCAGCCGCGCCAATCCCGGCATCAAGAATCTGAACCGGGTCCAGGCGGGGACGCTGATCCGTCTGCCGGCGCTGGCCGCCGACGATAGCCCCCTGGCGGGCAGCGGCTTCCGGGTCCGGATCGCCCCGTCGGAAAATCTCGAAGAGACCTATGCATTGTACCGCGCCCATAAGGCGGACGCGCCTTCCCTCATCTTTCTTCCTTGTTGGAATCCCCGGCAGGGTATGGTATTCAGCATAACCTTGAGGGAAAACTTCCCCGACGAGGCCGCGGCCCGGCAGGGCATCGGCCTGCTGCCCGCTGCCCTGGCCTCGAGGGCGGAGGTGATCGCGGCCCCGGAACGGGATGCCGTTTACTATACGCGGTGAAAGGTCGATGAAAGCCAAGAAGCCATTGGGACTCATGCTGATGGAGGCCGGTCTGCTCACCGAGGAGCAGCTCAGGCAGGCGCTCCTCGATCAGCCCAAGAGCGGCATCAAGCTGGGCCAGTATCTCATCCGGAAGGGGATCGTCGGCGAACAGGCGATCGTGCAGACCCTCAGCGAGCAGCTGAAAATCGAGCGGTACCGCCCGGACCGGTATCCCCTCGACCCCGGCCTGATCCAGTTCATTCCCCTGGACTATGCGCAGAAATACCAGATCGCCCCCCTGAAGAAGAAGGGGCGCCTCCTGACCATCTGCACCACCGATCCCCTGGACATCAACGTCCTGGATGCCATCGAAATGCTGACCAACTGCGAGGTGGAGCCGTCCGTCGGCACGGAGCGGGAGGTGATCCAGCTGATCAGCAGCCTCTACGGGATTCAATCCGGCCTGGGCAACATGATCGAAAATCTGGAGATCGACGTCAAGACGGAGAAGGCCAAGGAGGAGGAACAGGCGGACGTTCAGGTCGCCTCCCTTCAGGATATGGCCGGCGAGGCCCCGGTGATCCGCCTGGTCAACACCATTTTCGCCCAGGCGGTCCGGGAGGGGGCCAGCGACATCCACATCAGCCCCCAGCAGAACAACATCCAGGTCCGGTTCCGCATCGACGGCAAGCTTCACGATGTCCCGGCGCCGCCCAAATCCGTATTTCTGCCCATTGTCGCCCGGATCAAGATCCTGGCCAACATGGACATCACGATGTCCCGGGTCACCCAGGACGGCCGCTTCACCCTGAAGATGGACCGCAAGGAGATCAACGTCCGCGTCTCCTCCATCCCCACGATCTACGGGGAGAACATGGTGCTCAGGCTTCTGGACACCAGCGTGGGCATCTATTCCCTGGACGGCCTCGGTATGGTCAAACAGGACATCCAGAAGATCCAGTCCATCATCCACAAGCCCTACGGGATGATCCTGAGCACCGGGCCCACCGGGAGCGGGAAGAGCACCAGCATCTACGCCATCCTCAACGAACTCAACCGGCCGGACAGCAACATCATGACCCTGGAGGACCCGGTGGAGTACCGGATCGACAACATCCGCCAGGTTCAGCTCAACCGCAAGGCGGGGATGACCTTTGCCAGCGGGCTTCGGTCGATCCTGCGCCAGGACCCCGACATCATCATGCTGGGCGAGATCCGGGACCCGGAAACGGCGGCCATCGCCGTCCAGGCCGCTCAGACCGGCCACCGGCTCCTGAGCACGGTGCACACGAACGACTCGGCGGGCGCCATCACCCGCCTGGTGGACATGAACATCGAACCCTTCCTCATCTCCTCGGTCCTGCTGGCCTCTTTTGCGCAGCGGCTGGTCCGGACGATCTGCCCTTACTGCCGGGAGGCGTACAAGCCGCCCAAAGAGGCGCTGATGGCGGTGGGGCTCGACGGGATCGGGGACAACCATTTCATGCGCGGCCGGGGGTGCAACCAGTGCATGAACACCGGCTACAAGGGACGGACCGGCATCTTCGAGGTTCTGCTCAACGACGAGACGATCCAGCAGATGATTCTCGAAAAGCGGTCGGCCCAGGAGATTTCCCGCGAGGCGAAACGGATGGGGAAATTGCGAACCCTCCAGGAAGACGCGGCCAGCAAGGTCCTCCAGGGGATCACCACCCTCGAGGAGGCGGCGACCGCGGTGATGATGTGAGGCTTCATGCCGATTTTTTCCTATACCGCCTTCGATGAGAGAAGCGCGACCGTGTCGGGCGAGATCGAGGCCGATTCCCCGCAGACTGCGGCGGAGATCCTTTTTTCGAAAGGATACGTCCCCTCCACCGTGACCGAGAAGAAAGAGGCCCCGGAGTCGTCGTGGCGTTCCCGGGTCCGCAGAATCTCGCGTCGCGTTCCGGCCAGGGACCTGATCATCTTCACCAAGCAGTTCCGGTCCATGCTGCGGGCCGGGGTCCCCCTGATGCGGCTGCTCCAGGTCCTGGAGTCCCAGACGCAGAGCTCGACCCTGCGGCAGGCGATCGGCAACATCGCCGACCAGATCCGGGAGGGATCGACCCTGTACACGGCCATGGAGAAAAACAACCATATCTTCTCCCCCCTCTATTACAACATGGTCAAGGCCGGCGAAATCAGCGGCAACGTTCCGGAAGTGCTCGACCGGGTGGTCTACATCATCGAGCACGAGGCCAAGATCAAGTCCGACATCAAGTCCGCCCTCCAGT
>CAZWTL010000002.1:0-123696 GCA_964637025.1 uncultured Syntrophaceae bacterium
AGCAAATGTTATCCTCTCCCCATCGCTGCCTCAGCCGGACGGCTGCAGTTCATCTTCCCTGGCGGGGCCCGATGAGCGGTCTCCGACCTTTACAGCACTCCTTTTAATCCCTTGCCGCGTGGCACGGATGTGACGTCCTGCCAAGCTCTGCGCGAGATCGAAACGTCATCGCGGTGATGCGACGGTTTGGCGACAGGCTGTTTTTGAACACGTGTGGCTAAATATCGCCTGCATAACGGCCATGGAATTTCCCAACCCTTCGGCCTTGCGAAACTTTTGCATTGGCATGCATCTTGATAAATTCAATGGTATGGATACCGAAAATCTGCGGGATGAAATCAACAAGCGCATTGACGGGGCCCTGGAAGGTTGCCCCGTCGCCGGGGTGTGCCGGGGCATGATCCGCAACAGAATGCTGGCCTACTGGTGCGAGTACGGGGTCCTCCCCGAGTTGAGGATCGAACCCAGGCCCGCTTCGCTTTCCAGCCCCCACCTGCGCGCCGGTTCGGATATCCTCATTTCCCCGCTTCGCAACGCCGGATCGGCCGGGCTGGATGGGGGACGCGTTTCATCGCAGCGGCTGCATTCCTTTCCCCTGACCCAATCCGCCTGAGGGGGCGCCGGTTCGTTCGCGGCAAAAAGGTTGTCGAATCCGGACAGCCGCCCCGGCCGGCAGGTTTGGTTCTGCACCGCCTTTCCCCATCCCGCCATCTCAGGATTTCGCAGAGCTGTTCTCGAGCGGGTTTGCAGGGTCGCTCCTCCTTCAGTGACATTTTATTTGACGTAAGGCGCATCCGGATTTTCCTGTTGATTTTTCGGAAATTGCGATTATAGTTGTACAGAAGTCACCCGAGTCTTCCCTCCGCTGCATCGACGGGTCGATTCTCCGCGACGATCCGCAGGGGATATATTGACAGAGACGGCTCCTCCCTGAACCAACGCATCTCCATCGTTTGGAAGGCAAAGGATCTTCCCTTTGGACGACGGAACGCTTCTGGACGAATTGGAAAAACTCGCCGAAAGGCTCGGCATCGATATCCGTTACGGGAAAATCGGCGTGGAGGAATCGCGTCGCATGGGAGGCCTGTGCCGGGTCCACGGGCGATACGTGCTGATCATGCACTCCGGTCTGAGTAAAAAGGACAAAATCGCGGTTATCCTGAAAACCCTGAAGGGATTCGAGATCGGGGATATCTACGTGAAGCCGCTGATCCGAGAGCTGTTGAACCCGCCCGGTGAGCGCGGCCTGCCGACGGAACGGATCCCTTGATCCCCCCGATTGGCGCGTCCGCTGCCATGCCGGTCATGAAAAGCCATCCGACACGGGAAACCCCATGTCCGTCTAACGATCCCAATGTCCTTCGGCGCGCAACTGGCGAACGATGTCCTTCGCACGTTCCCGCAGGTTGAGGTAGTCGGTTTTCGCCACGCGGTTCAGGGGGATCTCTCCCGCCTCGAGGATCACGACATGGGAAGGTCGTGAGTAGGCTGATATGTCGCTGCAAGCCGCCAGGACCTCATCCGGGGTGATCGTCTTCCCCTCCCGGCATTCCACGAAGGCCACAATCCCTTCGCCGAACACCTCGTGTTCGACACCGACGATCGCGACCATGCCGGCCCTGTCTCTGAGCTTTGAATGGATGTGGTTTTCCACGTCCTCGGGGAAGACCTGATAGCCTTTGGGTTTGATGACCAGCTTCGCGCGGCCGGAAAAATGAAGCCCCTGCTGGTCGTAGAAACCGATGTCGCCCGTGTAGCAGAAACCCTCCCGTGAGATCGTCTTGGCCGTATTCCCGGGATCTCCCAGGTAGCCCAGGAAAATCTGGGGTCCGGAAAAGCAGATCTCCCCGACTTCACCCGGCCGCTTTTCAGCCCCGGCCGTCCCGTCCGTCTGCATGAAGTTGCGGATGCTGATCGGGCAAAGCGGCGAGTCGTAACCGATTCCCCGGGCGAGTTCGTCCACGTCCGCATCCACGTGCGTATAGGTGCAGAAACCGGCCGTTTCCGTGAGTCCGAGTCCCGTACCTATCCTGGGCGCCATGGTCTTCATCTTCACCAGGAACTCCCTGGAGACCGCCTGGCCGCCATAAATGGCGAAGCGAAGGCTGGAGAGGTCGTAATTCCCGTATTCGGGGAGTCGCCATTCCATGTTGAAAAGCGCGGGGATCTGGCCGATAACGGTGACCCGGTGCCGCTCAATTGCCTCCAGGGAGAGCTTCGCATCGAAGATGTGCAGAATGACCGCAATCCCGCCTCCGAACAAGACGGTCCCCAGCTGTTCCGTCGTGCAGCCCACGTGGGAAGGGGGAAGATTGATCAGCATCCGGTCGGATGTCTTCAGCTCGAAGGCCGCGCACAGGGCGATGTTCTGCATCAGAATGTTCTCGTGACAGAGAAGCGCCGGTTTTGGGGAACCGGTGGATCCGGTCGTAAAGACGATGAGGCAGGCATCACGCTTTCCGACGAGGCGGTTGGCCTTTTTGACGCGGCGCGTCAAGAGATTCAGGACGTAGATTTTTTTGATGTCCTTCACGAAGTCGGTTACCCCCACGGCGCCCTCCATGATGAGGTCCGGCTCCTTCTGGAACTGCACCCAGTGCCGGATCGAGGGACAGGCCGCCATCACCTCGCGGATCAGGGGTCGGAAATCGGCCACCGGCGTCTTTCCGAGGAAGAAGTAAGCCTTGGGCTTCATCTTCTCCATGCAGGTGATGACCTCCTTGGCCTTCAGACGCAAATCCAGGGGGGCGACGATCAGACCGATGCGGTAGCAGGCATAGATCAGATAGACGTGTTCCTTGAGCAGCGGCAGGCTCGTGGCGACGATATCCCCTTTGGATAGACCCATAGAGAGGAGTTTTGCGGCAAAGGCGGAAACGGAAGTGTCCAACTGCTTCCAGGTCACCGCATCCCCGGTATTGTGTTCGATAATGGCCGTCTCTCTCGGCCGCTGCCTGGCGTAAAGGGAGATGTAGTCGGCGATGTTCGGGAGGAGGGCTTCGTACATCCGGCGGCACTGTTCGTTTTTGATCGGATCCTTCATCGTTCAACCTCTTGATGGGTGGAATGGATGCAAAAAGTCTGCGGTCAGTGCCGCACCGCCCCTTGGATGGCAGGTCTCCTCCTTTCGGACGGGACAAGGAGATCTTTCCGCGATTTTCATGCACTACCTGAAACGGCACATCTCTGTCAAGCCCATCATGCACCTCCATCATGCATGGGGCAGTGTCCACGCGCATTCGGTTCCACGGACCCGAAACGAACCGCTTCGCCGCAGCGCCCAGACGCTCACCTCTGATCGCCGGCCCGTTCCTCCCGGCCATCGCTTCCGCCGGACCGGAGTCCGAATCTCGCGAGCGTCCGATCTGGAGGTGAAGGGTGAAACACGTATCCAAAGCGACAAGTCCTTGACCGCTGTCCGATAAAAGAGTATGGAACTTCAAGAGGCGCACCGGCGGAGGACCCGCCCGACAGCGTTCTCCATGCGTAGGATGACGTTCCCGTCGTTCATGGCCGGTTCAGGAGGATTGATCCGTCACGGATCAGGACCGGAAACATTCCATCATGATTACATGACTGGATTGAATGCGAATCCATGATGCGTTGATTTGATCCGGAGAGCGATCCCATGGAGCACACGACGAACAGAACGTTCATTTGCAGCGTCGTCTTTCTGGATATCGTGGACTACTCCCAATTGCCGGTGGATGAGCAGATCCAGATCAAAAACCGATTCAACGGGATTCTGGCCGAAGCGATCAAGGACGTAGCCGTCAATGACCGCATCATCCTGGATACAGGGGACGGCGCCGCCATCAGCTTTTTGGGCGACCCCGAGGACGCCCTCTTCGTGGCCCTGAACATCCGCGATGCCATCACATCCGACAGCATTTCTTCCAAACCCCGTTTTTCCGCCTGCACCGGCATCAATCTGGGTCCGGTCAAGCTTGTCCAGGATCTCAACGGGCAGCGCAACCTGATCGGCGACGGCATCAACGTGGCCCAGCGGGTGATGAGTTTCGCCAAACCGGGCCAGATTCTCGTTTCACGATCATATTACGAGGTCATTTCCCGCATTTCCCAGGAGTATGCCAAACTCTTCCATTACGAAGGTGCGCGCGCCGACAAACATGTTAGGGAACACCAGGTCTACTCCGTATATCCCCCGAAACAGGACAACGATTCCCCTGCCGCCGCACAGGCCCCGGTCCGCGGAGAAGCCCGTGATGCCACCGGATCCGGCGGCGACCGTTCAGCCCCGTTCACCGAAACCGTCGCACAGGGTCGAAGCGGCGGAGACGCAATGCCCCGTGAGGACGGCCCATCTTCCCGGCCCCCTTTCTTGCAGGAAGCGCTGAAGAGGATATCGGGCGACTGGAACGCACGATTCAGCATGTGGGGCAAAAGGTGGGGGAAGGGGCTGCACGCGGATACGCTTCGGAACAGGCGGACGATGTCGCTGGCGGCAGCCGCATTGATCGCCCTTCTGATCATCATTCCCATGATCTTGTGGAAAACGGGAGGGATGCGGAACGCTCCCCCCGAGGCCATCCCGCTTGCGCCATCCACAGAGACGTCGCAGCCCTCGACAGAGGGAACGGCCGGCTCCGAAAAAGGCAAGCAGGTCGACAACCGTGAGGCATCCGCGAAGGCTGAAACGTCAGTGAGCATTGCCAAGCGAGAGGCCCCTGCCGTTGACGCCGCTCCGAAGACCGCCGCTCCCGCAGTCGTTTCGCTCGGGATCGCGCCTTGGGGAGAGATCTATCTCGATGGCCAAAAGAAAGGCATATCGCCTCCCCTCAACAGGTTACAGATGGATCCGGGCCTGCACACGATAGAAATCCGGAACTCCACTTTTACCCCCTTCATCCGGACCGTGGACTTGAAACCCGGGGAACAGTTGAAGGTCACCTGTAAATTCAAGTGACAGGAGGTCGGACATGGCGGTTTTACGCGACAACATTCTCCTGCTTCTGGTCGGAATCATGTTTTTGGGGGGTTGCACCCTGATCCCCGAGAAATACCGGCCCGGCGCGCAACCGGCACAGGTTGCCGGCGATCAACTGTTGGCCAAGGGAATCAAGAGTTATGAAAACGGGGAATACGGCAGCGCGGCGAAGACGATCAACGAAGCCCTCGAGGCGGGCTTTTCCCAGAAGAGGGGAAGTGCCACAGCCCATAAATACCTGGCTTTTATCGCCTGCAGTTCAGACAACACCAGGAAATGCGAGGATGAGTTCAGGATGGCTTTCCAGAATGATCCTGGCTTTGCGCTGACCAAGGCCGAGGAGGGCCATCCCGTCTGGGGCCCGATATACCGGAAGGTCCGGGATCAAATAAAATCCAGATAGAAGCGCCGCGGGATTCCGATCAAGGAGCTCCTGCGCACCTCCTTCCCGCAGGCTTGCAGGCGGAAAGGCGCATCCGTGCAGCGGATTCCGAGACGGGGAAAGGGGGTGTTCTTCATCCCTGGGTGCGGAATCCGGCCCGGGCCATGAGCCGGTCCACTTCCCTGCGATTCAGTCTGCGCCAGTCGCCTTCCCGGACGGCGTCGAGCGTGACATCCCCAACGGCAACGCGGATCAGCCGGCATACGGGATGGCCCAGGGTCTCGAACGCGCGCCGGATGACCCTGTTTCTTCCGTCCATGATGGTCAAACGAAGCCAGGCGCTGCCCCGATTTTTCTTTTCGAGACGCACGTCCGAAGGGGCAAACCTGCCGTCCGGAAGTTCCACTCCCTTTTCAAGGGCCTGCAATTCCCTCTTCCCCGGATTTCCTTCCACCTTGACGCGATAGGTTTTCGGGATTCCGTAACGGGGATGCTGAAGACGCTGGGAAAATTCCCCATCGTTGGTCAGTATCAGAAGCCCTTCGGAATCGAAGTCCAGGCGTCCGACGGGGAATACCCGTTCGGAGACGCCCTCGAGCAAATCCGTCACGATCGGCCGCCCCTGAGGATCGCTGAGGGTCGTCACGACGCCCGGCGGTTTGTGGAGGAGGATGTAGACCGGCTCGATCTCGCAGGAGATCAGTCTGCCATCCACACGGATTTCGTCCCGGCCAGGATCCGCCTTTGTCCCGGGTTCGGTTGCAACGACCCGGTTGACGCTGATCCGTCCCTCGGCGATCATCCTCTCCGCGGTGCGGCGCGACGCTACACCGGCCTTTGAGAGGATCTTCTGCAGGCGTTCTTCCACTCTCCTACTCCTGCGTTTCGAGGACCCCTCCCCTTGCCTCGGGGCCTTCCGAACATGTCTCTGTCGCACCGCCCGGTTGATCCTGGGAATCCATCCGCTCCCCGAAAGCCGGAAAATCGGAATGATTTTCCGGCTTGGACCCATGGTCCTCCTGTTCCTGGAGCTCCATCTGTTCCCCGACGGCCGGACATTCGGAAAGATTTTTCATCCCGGGCCCACCGTCCGGCTGGTCCTGCAGATCCTTCAGTTCCCTGAGGGTCGGCAATTCGGAAAGATCCTTCAGGTTGAAGACCTCGAGAAACTTTCGCGTGGTTCCGTAGATGATCGGTTTTCCGGGAACGTCCTTTCGGCCGACGATCCGCACGAGTTTCTTTTCCAGAAGCCCCTTCAGCGCGCCGCTCGCGTCGACGCCGCGGATCCGGTCGATATCGGACTTCACGAGCGGCTGGCGGTACGCGACCACGGCAAGGGTTTCCATGGCGGCCGGAGAGAGCATGGCGGGCCTGCCCGCCTTCAATTTCCGGAGCCAGGGGGCCAGATCCGTCCTCGTCCTGAACTGGAAGCCGCCCGCCACCTCCTGCAGGCAGATCCCGCCGCCACGCGCCTCGTACTCTCGCACCAACCCATCCAGGAGCGCCGCGATTTCCTTTTTCTCGGTTTCCGGCAGCACTTCGGTGATCCGTTCGACGTTCAGCGGGACTTCGGAGGCAAAAATGAGCGCTTCGATGATTGCGATTTTTTCTTCCATTATCCCTCCACGGCCGGGAACAGCCGGATCGCCCCGAACGGTCCCGCCTGGTAAGCCCGGAGCATCCGAAGCTTCATGAGTTCCAGTATCGCCAGGAACGTGTAGATGATTCTCCGACGGTCCCTTCGGTCCCCCAGGAGATCGGCGAAGGACGTCTGCCCCTTTTCTGCCAGGATCTCCATGATCTCGTTGATCCGATCGGCCAGCGACATCTTCTCGGCATTGAACTCCAGATCCTCCTTGACATCGAGACCGGCGATGATCCGGCGGAAGGCGGTGACCAGTTCGAAGACGTCCACCTCAACCAGCGCGTCGTCCTCCTCCTCGACCGGGGGCGGATCTTCCACAGGTGCGCCGCGCTTGAAGACATCCCTTTCGAGAAGCGGCCTGTTCTCAAGGCGCAGCGCCGCCTCCTTGAATGCCTGATACTCCAGAAGCTGTTGGACCAGCTCCGCCCGGGGGTCCTGCTCTTCCTCCTCCTCGCCGTCCCCTTCGGCCGGCGGCAACAGCATTTTCGATTTGATGTGGATGAGCGTCGAGGCCAGCACCAGATACTCCCCGGCCAAATCCAGGTTGAGGGAGCGCATCATGTCGAGGTAGGAAAGATACTGCTCGGTGATGAGGGCAATGGGAATATTGTAAATATCGATCTCGTTCTTGCGGATGAGATAGAGCAGGAGGTCCAGCGGCCCCTCGAAGATGTCGAGCTTGATTTCATAACTCATGACATATCTTCATGGCCTCCCTGACCTCCGCCATGGTCGCCTTCGCAACCCGGCCGGCCCGTTGATTGCCGTCTTCGATGATGGCCCTCACCTCTTCCGGATGGCGCATGTAGTGATTCCGCCGGTCGTGGATCGGCGCCATTCCCTTCGCGACCGCCTCGGCCAACCGTCTTTTGCATTCGATGCAGCCGATCGCTGCGCTACGGCAAGCAGGGGCGATTTCCGCAACCGCCTCCGGTGAGGAATAGAGGCCGTGAAACGTGTAAACGTTGCAGATCTCCGGACGGCCCGGATCTTTTTTCCGCTGCCTCTGGGGATCGGTGAACATCGCCGCCACCTTGTTCTTCAGATCCTCTCCCCTGTCGCTCATCAATATCGCGTTGTCGTAGGACTTGCTCATCTTGCGCCCATCGATTCCCAGCAGCTTCGGGACCTCCGCGATGAGCGGCTCGGGGATAGGAAAGATTTCGCCATAGAGGAAGTTGAAGCGGCGGGCGATCTCGCGAGTCAGTTCGACATGGGGAAGCTGATCGACCCCGACCGGAACGCCATAGGCCTTGTACATGATGATGTCCGCCGCCTGCAGCACCGGATAGCCCAGAAACCCGAAGGTCGAGAGGTCCTTCTGCGTGAGCTCCTCCCTCATCTCCTTGTAGGTCGGGTTCCGCTCCAGCCAGGCGACCGGGGTGATCATGCTCAGCAGAAGGAAGAGTTCGGCATGCTCCTTGATCACGGACTGGATGAAAAGTGTGCTTCGGGACGGATCCAGGCCGGCTGCAAGCCAGTCGATCACGATTTCGGCCGTATTCGCCCGGATATCGCCCGTGGTCGCGTATTCGCTGGTCAGGGCGTGCCAATCGGCGACGAAGTAATAACAATCGTAATCGCCGTGATTTTGCAAGGCGATCCAGTTCGAAAGCGCGCCGTGGAGATTCCCCAGATGCAACCTCCCGGTCGATCTCATGCCGCTCAAAATCCTCTTTTTCGTGGCTGTCAAGCAAACCTCCTGTCAAACGGATTCCCTGGCCGGACCGCTCCAGACGACGCGCGTTGGAAAGCGCCAGGGCAACCTTCCGGCACTCCTGTTTCTCCAGAGCACAGGGCCTGCTCTTTTCGGAGCGGGTTTGGATTTCGGAGGGCTTTCATGGCGTTGACACAGGCCCAAAGTACGCCGTGCTATAACAGAAACATCACGGTGTGTCAACGGAGCAGGACGCGCATGGCCGTCCTCCGACGAGGCGCAGCTTCCTCCGGCCGGAAGATCGTCCTGCCCGTGATTCCGTCTGCTTTCGCAAAGCGGGAACGCCTTTTGGAGCCGTCCGTCCGGAGCGGCCGTCTTTCCCCCCGGTGCGGACAGCAAAAGGCCCCCATCCGGACAATGGAGGCCTCTCATCAGTTTCGATTCAATCCCTGTTATTTATTGACCTTGTCGGCCAGTGCCTTCCCCGCCTTGAACTTGACAACCTTCTTCGCGGCGATCTTGATCTTCTTTCCGGTCTGCGGATTCCGTCCCTCGCGGGCCTTCCTCTTCACAACGGAAAAGGTTCCGAATCCCACCAATCCGAGTTTTCCGCTTTTCTTGAGTTCCTTGGATAGCGCGCCTTCAAAGGCTTCCAGCGCCTTTGCCGCCGCCGCCTTCGTAACAGCCGCCCCTTCTGCCATGACCGCAATCAATTCTGCCTTCGTCATTCCTCACATCCCCCTTTCGTCAATTGGTTTAATAAAGTTTCCACCACCCCAAGGTGGTTCAACCCGATCGGGCAAAGCTCTTACGATGGCTGCGGTACAGCGCTGCCACCGTTCGGGATCATCATCAGGCACAATGGACAATGCAAATAAGAGTGTCCGCAATTGGAGAAAGAGCGTTCGACTTCGCGGAGTTCAAGTATCGAATGCAGTGACTACGCAGACTGGCGTTACCCCTAACATAAAGAAAATCAACAAGCAAGAGATTTTTACATAAAATGGCGAATATTGCATTCCAATTTCTTTTGAATATTCAAGTGTTGGCAAATTGCCGCTCGCCGTTCCAATCAATATGTTTAATGATGTCAACTGGTTGTAAATAATTCCCGCCGTTTCAGGCCTGATAAGGCCTTCACGCAATCAACGTGCTGAGGCCCAGTCTGGACGGCCATTTGACAAACAGGGTGCTTTGTGTTACGGACGGTTCCGCGATTCGGAAGGAGTGAGGTCTCTCCCCATGCCGGCATCTGGCGAAAAGGACATCTTGACCAAGATCGGGAGCTGGCTGGGTTTGTCACGTCCCCCGTTTCACACCCTCGGCTTGCTGCCGTTCTGCCTCGGAACTTTTCTGGCCTGGCATCTGGATCGCGTCTTTTCCCTTTCCGTTTTCGTTCTCGGCTGTACGGGAATCGTCATGGTGATGGTCTCAACGCATTACGTCGCCGACTTCTTCAGGCATGCGGAGGAGGAGCGGCGGCGGCATCTCTTCGGAAACATCTTCTCAAGGAAGTCTGACACCTTTTTCGACCTGGTCTTTCGCCGGCCCGGACCTTTACGGATCGGTGTCACGTCCATGGCGGCCGCGCTGTTGATCGGCATATGCATGCAATTCGGGCTGCGGACGGGTCCTTTTACGCTCCTGCTGGGTTGCCTCGGCGCTGTCCCGGGTTGCGTTTACGCCCTAAGGCCCACCCGCATGTTTGACAACGGATACGGCGAAATGGTCATCGCCGCATGCTACGGCTGGACTCCCATCGCCGCCGCCTTCTACATCCAGACGGGATACGTCTCTTGCTGCGTCCAAAGCATGGCGCTGCCGATCGCGCTTTCCATCTTCAACGTCATTTTGCTCAACGAATTTCCGGGGTACCTCTCCAGTGCCGCCGGCAGCGGCATGAACCTCCTCCGCAAGCTCGGCAAGGCGAAGGGCTCGGCCCTGTTTGTCCTGGTCTCCCTTCTCTCATGGCTTGCCATGTATGTCTCCCTCAACGCGGGAATACCCCGGAAGGCGCTCTATATCTATCTTCCCGTGATGGTCCTGTCGGCGGCCGTCTCGCTCATGTTGGCCGGGAGACGATACGAAAACCCGCTCGTGCTGGAAATCCTCTGCGGTCTCAACATCGCGGTCCATCTGGGGACGATGGCCTCCTATTTTCTGGCGTTTCTGTGATCCGCAAACGGGTCGCCGCCCGTTACGGACGCTTTCGTCGACGCACCTTTCCCCTTTTTTCTCACCAGAAAATAGAGTTCGCCCCTTTCCTTCAGGCTTCCGGCCAGCATCTCCGCCGAGACGCCGCTTCCGCAGAACAGATCGACGCGCCCCGCACCCTTGATCGCGCTGCCGATATCCTGACTGACGACAAATCTTGAAAAGGGGATCCAGGAGAGGGCTTCCCCTTCCCTGTCGAGGACGGGCTTGCGTGTGCGAATGAAGGCGAGCGCACCTTTCGGGAAAAGATCGGGATCCGTTGCGATCGATCGCCCTGGGGTCAGAACCTCTTCGATCGCTCCGACAGGTCCCTCCCGGACAACCCTGAAAAAAATGAAATTGGGGTTGTAACCCAGGATCTCGGACAGCTCCTCCGGATGCTCTTTGAGGTATTTCTTGATCTCCCTGTAGGACAGGTCCCGAGGCGTGAGGCGTCCCGTTTTAACCAGATAGGGGCCGACGCTTTGAAAGGGGTGGCCGTTTCTGAACGCATAACCGACCTGCAGGATCTTGCCGTCCGGCAGTTCGATTTTCCCGGACCCCTGGGTGTGCATGAAAAAGAGATCGACGCGATCCTCCACCCAGGCGAGTTCAAGACCCCGACCGTTCAAGGCGCCCTGATTCTCGATCTCGGACCGGCTGAAATAAGGAACGAGTTCGCCGTTCCTGATCCGGCCGATCACCCGTTCATTGTTGTAACGGTCGTCGAATTTTCCGAGATGTACGACGATCGCGTCGTCGGGCACCCTGTATACCGGATAACGGTATCGGTCGGTCTGGGTCAGGGAGCCCCTCAACACAGACTCGAAGTAGCCGGTGAACAGGACGGTGCTGTCGCCGTCCGAACCGACCGACCTGTAGACGTCGAAGGTCTCCCGAATCCGCGACTGCCTCTCATCGCCGGGAGCGCTGCTGCGGAGGATCTCGCGCAGGGCGACCAGGGAATCCTTGAGATCCTCGACGTTGACCCAGTCGCTTTCCATCCGGACAGGGCCTTTTCCCGCCGATCTCTTGTAGTACCGCAGGCTTTTTTCAACGGCGCCTTCAAGGGAGGACAAGTCCATATCGTCGGCGAACTCGGGCAGGAGGTCTTCTGAAACAAGGGACAATGCCGGCTGAGCATCCGCCGAGGATCCCGGCGCCGGCCGTTCCCGTGGGGTCACCGGCTTCACCGCACCGGGCGGCTGCGGCGTCTTCGGTGCCGCTTTCCTGACCTGGGCTGCGCAACCCGCCAGAAAACAGAGGGCGACCATGAACAGTACCGCCTTTTGGAACATGGTTTCAGAGCTCCAGGATCATGGCCACTTCGTCGCAGAAATCGGGATACTTGGGACAGCGGAAGCAATCGGACCAGATTTTTTCGGGAAGGGTGGAGCGATCGACCTCACGGAAACCGAGTTTCCGGAAAAAATCCTGTTTGTAGGTCAACGTAAAAATCCTGAACAGTTCCAATGTGATCGCCTCGGAGATGCAGGCCTCCACAAGTTTCCGTCCGACACCCCTCATGCGGTGGGTTTCGTCGACATGGAGGGAGCGGATCTCGGCCAGATTCTCCCAGATGATGTTCATCGCGCAGATCCCGATCACCTCGTTCCTGCCCTCGTCCTGATAAACGTAGAAATCCCTCAGACTGCCGTATATGTCCATCAGCGAACGGGGGAGCACCTCCCCCTTGCCGGACGAAATATTGATCATCCGATGAATCGCCTTGACGTCCCCGATACGGGCTTTTCTCAGCATTTCCGCCTCCTGCAACCGCACCATGCCATGCCGCACTGAACCGGAGTCCGGACCTGTTCCGGATTCCCGCCGGGATCGGCCCATGACTGGGCACGGACGGGAACGGCAATCCTGATGCACCGCTGTATTGATGCCATCGTCAAACACCTTGTGAACGCCCGCGATCCTCTGCGGGATTCCCTCGCAATCTCAGCGTCCGGATTCCAGAAGCATCTCCCTGGCATGCTCCCTGGTTTTATCGGTCAGTTCAACCCCGCCCAGCATGCGGGCGATCTCTTCCAGCCGTTCCTCGCCTGTGATGAGGGAAACGGCCGTATTCGTGCGATCTTCCACGACCCGCTTGACCACCCGGTAATGCCGGTCGCCGTAACAGGCGATCTGCGGCAGATGGGTGATGCACAGGACCTGATGGTGCCTCGCAACCTCCCGGAGTTTCCTGCCGACAATCTGGGCGGTTGCACCGCCGATGCCGCTGTCGACTTCGTCGAAAACGATCGTCCCCACGGAACCGGTCCTGGCGAGGACCTTCTTCAGGGCCAGCATGATTCGGGAAAGCTCCCCTCCGGAAGCGATCTGCCGAAGCGGCTTCACCTCCTCGCCCAGATTCGTCGAGAGGTAAAACTCCGGGACATCGATTCCATTCTCTCCGAAGGCTGCATCCTCACCGTCGACCGGCGGATCGCCAAAGGCCGTTTCGAACCGGGCCCGGTCCATACCCAGCGTCCGGATCTCCCCTTCAACCGACTGCTTCAGCGCCGCGGCCGACTGGCGCCGCTTCGCAGACAGGGCCTCCGCCGCCGCCTTCAGCCGTCCCTTTTCAGTCGCGATGTGCGCCGACAGCGCCCCGATCTCCTCTTCAAGAGACGAGATCTCGCCCAGTTCTCGATCCGCTTCTGCCCATCTGTCCAGAACGGCATCCAAGGTCCCGCCGTATTTTCGTTTCAACCGCCCCAGCAGTTCCAGCCTCTCCTCAATGGCCTCCAGACGGCCGGGATCGAACGAGAGGCGCTTATGATAGTCGCGGAGAGCGAAGGCCGCCTCCTCGATTCGGAAATAGAGATCCTCCAGTTCCGGTCCGGTCAGTTTCAGACCGGCGTCGATCTTCTGGATCTCCTTGACGGCCGAAACCACGCCGCGGAACTCGGACAGCACTGCGCCGGCCTTGCCATAGAGGGTTTCATAGGCCGCACCTGCAAGGTCCATCAGCTTCTGAACGTTCGCAAGAACCTTCTTTTCCTCTGTCAGCGCCGCGTCCTCGTCCCTCCGGATATCGGCCCCCGAGATCTCGCCGATCTGATAGCGGAGCAGATCCTGCCGCTCCGTGCTCTTGGCCTGGCGATCCTGAAGGGTCCGCAGTTTCGCGCGGAGGGAACGATATTGTTGGAATATGTCCCGGTAGTCCGTCCGGAGAGGGGAAAGGCCGCCAAATTCGTCGAGTATCTCCAGGTGGTTCGCTGGATTCAGAATCATCTGGTGCTCGTGCTGACCGCAGATGTTGATCAGCGACTCGCCGATCTCCGTCAGCAAGGCCAGGGATGCGAGCCGGCCGTTGATGTAGACCCGGTTCTTGCCCGAACGGGAGACCACCCGTCGGACCACGAGCTCCTCATCATCGCCAAATCCCATCTCCCCTATCCTGGACTTCAATCCCTCCTGTGCCCGGATGTCGAAAAGCGCCTCGACCGTGGCCGCATCCTCGAACGAACGGATCATATCGGCGTTCGCCCGATCGCCCAACAGAAGCCCCACGGCGCCGACAATGATCGACTTTCCGGCTCCGGTTTCCCCGGAGATCATGTTCAGGCCCCGGTCGAATACCACCTTCAATTCATCGATGATCGCAAAATTACGGATATTCAGTTCCGCGAGCATCTTGCCCCTTCCGGCCCGCTCCCGTCTGGAAGCCGCCCCATCCCAATTTGTTCCGCAGGATTTCCATATAGCCCCGGTGGGGAGAAGAGACCAACGTGGTGACGTGACTCGACTTGCGGATGGTGACGCTGTCCCCGTGCTTCATGGTGAACGATACCTGACCGTCGAGGGTCACGGTTGCTCCCTGTTCCCTGTTGCCCAGCGTCACCTGGACAGTCGCGCCCTCGGGCAGGATGACCGGCCGGTTCGTCAGGGTATGGGGACAAATCGGGTTGATGATGATCGAATTCAGATCGGGAAACACGATGGGCCCGCCTGCGGCCAGAGAATAGGCTGTGGAGCCGGTCGGCGTCGATATGATGATGCCGTCGGCCTTGAAGGTCGTCAGATAACCCCCGTCAACGGAGGTTTCAAACTCTACAATGCGGGACAGATTCCCCCGGTTGATCACGACATCGTTCAGCACGGTACCTTCCCGGAATGGCTCCTCGCTCCCCTGGATTTCCACATCGAGCATCATCCTCTTTTCGACCTGAAAATTCCCGGCAAGAATCAAATCCAGGGCATCGAACATCTCGCCCAGGTTGACCTCGGTCAGATATCCGAATCCTCCGAGATTGATTCCGACGAGGGGGACATCCCGTTCACGGACCATTCGCGCCGTCCGCAGAATGGTGCCGTCGCCTCCGAAAACGACGATCAGATCCACCATCGTCCAGAGTTTCCGCATTTCAATCCCGGGAAGGCAGCCGATCTTTGAGGCAATCCCCTCCTCAAGATGAACCTCCAGGCCGCGTTTCAGGATCCAGTCCCGGAGGGCGGCGGTGTACTCGGGAGACTTGGCCTTCGCGACATTGGCAACGATTCCTATTTTTTTGATAAGCATCTGAGCACCTTAGGACAGTTTTCCGGACATTCCTATCACAAATTGAACCGGGTGTCCACGCGTATGATTCCGGGCTCCGGTTTCCCATGCACGCCGGCGCGCCCGGCCTGCAGAGGTCCCCGGTTACGAAGGTGCCCCAAGGTCAGCCCTCACCCGTATCCGGATTCGCTCGTCCTTGACATCTCCCGGGCAATTGGGATAGGGGTACACCGAAATCAGGAGGCGCTTATGGGATTGATGAAAGGAACGGTGACATTTTCGCGGTATCGCATCGAAGGGGTCCTGCCGGACCGCTTTCCGGAATTCTTCAACGAACGGATCCGGCGAAATGCCTTCCAGAATGTCTGGCGCACGGCGGATGAAAAGGCCGCCGGCTGGACCTCGATCGACAACGCCCTCGATACGGATTTCCCTTACGCCTCCTACGCCCAGGGAAGGTACATGCTCTTTTCATTCCGCATGGACCGCAAATCGATTGCCCCTTCCCTGCTGCGGCTGCGGATCCTCGAGGCGGAACGCAAACAGCTCGCCGAAACCGGTCAGAAGAAGCTCTACCGGGAACAGCGAGAAGCGATCCGCGAGTCGGTGCGGCTTGACCTGCTCGGAAAGATCCTTCCGGTTCCGGCCTTTTACGAAGCCTGCTGGTCGGTTCCGGACCATCTTCTGACCTTTTGCTGCCTCACGGACAAGGTTGCCGGCGAATTCCAGGAATTTTTCCGGGAATCCTTTTCCCTCGGCCTTCATCCCCATGCCCCCTGGTTGATCGAAGGGACCAGCGCCTGCCCCCAGGATGCCGTCTCCCTGCCGCCCGGCATCGATCCCCTGACCGTGGGACGGGAATTCCTGACCTGGCTCTGGTTCAAGAGTGAAGAACGGAACGGAACGATCCGCATGGCCGGCGGCGAAGAAAGCGAGGTTTTTTTCGTGCGGCGGCTGGTGCTGGAAGCGGGCGAAGGAGAGTATGCAGAAACCATTGTCTGCCAGGGGCTGCACGCCGACCTCAAGGAGGGCAAGGAGGCTCTGCGCCAGGGGAAAAAAATCAGCCAGGCGAGGCTGCGCGTCTCGCAAGACAAGGCTGAATGGGAATTCACCTTCAAGGCGGACCGTTTCCACTTCCAGTCCATGAAGCTGCCGGTTGCCCCTGACATCGAGGAAGAGGAGGCCGACCGGGAGGGGCAGATCCTCGAACGCATCTATCTGATCGAAAAGGCGGCGGGGATGATGGACCGGCTTTTTAAGATGTTCCTGGATCTCCGGTCGTCCGAAAAATGGGGAAAAGAACAGGCGCGCATGCAGAAATGGATCTCCGCATCCCCGTCCGAATGACCGGCGCATCGCCCGTCTCGACAAGGTGCGCGCCTCGGTCATGCGGTCAAACGTCAACGTCGTCGGCACGGTGCGGGGCGGACGTTTTGCGCCCAGGTCCCGAAGGCGGAATGGTTCTTCGCCCATGATCCCCATCGACCGTATGGGGATCCTTCTTTTCGCGATAGAACCTCAGCAAGACCAGGATCGCTCCAGCGCACAGGGTCAGAAAAATCCAGGCAAAGCCGTACGTTCCGGTCAGGTCCCCCAGGAGACCGAAAAGCGGGGGGGCCGCTACGCTCCCCAGGAAACCGAAAAAGTAGCTGACACCGGTTGCCAGGCCGGTCGATTCCCTGTCCACCGCCTCGCCCACAATCGTGAGGAATAGGGCGTTCCATCCGATCCCGCTGATGCCGAAGGCGAGGATGGCGATCGTCAACAGCGGTGAAAGCGCTGGGAAGAAAGAGATCATCCCCAGACACAGCGAAGAGAAAAAGAGGATCAGGGCGATCATGGACAGAATCCCCTTCCTCAAACCGCGCAGAAGGTAATCGCTCGCCAGACTCCACAGGACTCGGCCGACTGCGCCGATGAAAAAGGAAAGGGCGAAATACCGGCCCGCCGTGGCGATCGGGTAGTTCAGCTCCTGCGTCAGGAATAGGGTCAGATAGGTCGAAAAACAGAACTGGCTGGCCATGAAACCGAACCCGATCCCTCCCAGGATCAGCATGTCCCGCCGCATCGCCATTTGCACGATTTTCCCCCATTCAAGAGCCACCCGGGGGGCCTTCAAGCGAATGGATGTCTCCCGGAGCAGACCATAGATCGGGATCAATGCGACCATTTCGACCGCCCCGACCGCTGCAAGGCCCTGCCTCCAGGAAAAGCTAGCCGCCAGGAATGGTAGAAGCATCCCCGCAAAGATGCCGCCGAAATTCACCCCGGTCTGTTTGACCCCCATGGCGGTGGCCCGGCCGACTGAGGGGAACCAATCGAGAACGCTCTTGCTGGCCGCCGGGGTGATGACGCCGCTGGTCAATCCGTGGAGCAGCAGGAGGCCCAGGGCGATCGGGAACGAGGATGCCCCGGAAAACAGAAAGAGAAAGAGGCCCATGGCGCCGACCGCCAGGCTCAGCATCCTGCGTGCTCCCGCGGAATCGACCAGCAGTCCCGCCGGCATTTGGCTGAAAGCGGCCCCGGTCGAAAGGGCAGAGATCAGGAATCCGATCTGCAAAGACGAGAGACGAAGTTCCTCCTTGACATATGGAGCCATGATTCCGAGACCGGAAATGTTCATGAAGACCAGGGCGTGGACCAGCCATAAGGCCCCCACGATCACCCAGCGATAGGCTGTTTCGCCATGGCCTGGAAACGCGCCTTTCAAGGTTTATTCCTCCTCAACGTCCATCCCCGTGCATGGTCACGAACCGGATGGAACAAGGATCGTTGCATGCCCTGATTTCCATTTCCTGTCAACGATAATTGCCGGATGAACGGCGACCAGTTCCGGGGAAAAGAGCCGCGCGGTGCCGGCAGGCGCAGGACGGGGTTGAGGACGCCCCGTCGATGCGTTCAAGACGAGTCGAGAGGGTTATGGGGGATGGATGGCGAAGATCGATCCCTCACGCGGGGGATGCGCCGTCCTAATCCGTTCGGGAGGTCAGTTTACGTATCGCCCTGAACACTTTCCTGGAAAGGGGGACGACCTCCCGAATCTCCTCCAGGGCGAGCCTCGCGGCCTCCTCTCCTTCCTGTATCAGACCTTTCGCGCGGGAGAAATCGCTCCAGTGCAGATCGCCGATCCGCGGCCGGATGACGACATCGGCCCGCCGCAGCTCCACCTCTTCGAGTTTTTCCGCCGTGATGTCTCCGGCCCGGTAGACGATCTCCTGCGCCGTTTCGAATCGTCCCGATGCATGGATTTCCCGGTTCACGACCACCGCGATGACGCTATCCGCTCCCGCCTCGAGCGCGGCCAAAACGGGAACCAGGCTCGTGATTCCACCGTCCGCCAGCAGCCACTCCCCCAGGCGGACCGGACGGATCGCGCCGGGGACGGCGCTGCTGGCCAAAACGGCCTGTCGGAGGGAGCCTTTGGAAATTACGACCCGCTTTCCGGTGATCAGATCCGTCGCCACGGCGCAAAAGGGGATTCTTGTCTCCCGGATATCGATGTCGGGGATGAAATAGCCGATGAGGGACTCAAAATCCTTCAACGGGAGGATCGCCGGCTTGACAAAGGAGCTCATGAGGAGAAATTTCTGCAACACGGCGTTCCGAGTCCTTTCCCAGAAGGTGAGTTCGGCGGGATTCATCGCCAACCCCATCTCGCGGAGCGTGGAAGACCGGAATTCGGGGCTCTGGATATAGTCGTCGATCCTTCGGTGGATCTCCTGAGGCGATGCGCCGCTGGCATAGGCGCCGCCGATCAGCGCTCCGGCGCTCGTCCCCGCGATCAGGTCGATCGGGATCTCCTCCTGCTCCAGGACCTTCAGGACGCCGATATGGCAGAAACCGCGAACCCCGCCGCCGCCCAAGGCCAGACCCAGCTTTTTTCCCGTCCACCAAGCCATGGTCTCACCCTTCGAAACACGCTGAAAGGACCGCATCCCGTTCGGAGACGGCCCCGGATGCCACCGCCTCACTCCCCGATGATCTTGATCAGAACCCGCTTCCTGCGCCTGCCGTCGAACTCCCCGTAGAAGATCCGTTCCCAGGGGCCGAAATCGAGCCTGCAATGGGTCACCGCCACCACCACCTCTCTCCCCATGATCTGTCTTTTCAGATGGGCGTCGCCGTTATCCTCCCCGGTTCGGTTGTGGCGGTAACGTGAAGCCGGTTCATGAGGGGCAAGCCGCTCCAGCCAGTCTTCATAATCCTGGTGAAGACCCGGCTCGTCGTCGTTGATGAACACCGAAGCGGTGATGTGCATCGCGTTCACCAGAACCAAACCCTCGGATATGCCGCTTTCCCTCAGACACCGCTCCACCTCGGGCGTGATGTTGACGAATCCCCTACGGTTGGGGACGTTGAGCCACAGTTCCTTACGATACGATTTCATCGTGCATGAGCCTCCCAAAACCTCTCCATCCCCCTGAAAGGGGTATGGGGGATGCTGCACCGGCCGGATCCCGGTCGCCCCACCACGGTCTTCACGAGATCAGGAGCGCCGTGATGTCCATCACGTTCGTCCCGGTTGGGCCGGTCAGGATCAGGTCGCCGGTCTGCTGCAGAAAGCGGTGGGAATCATTCCGGACGAGATACTCGTCGATTCGCAGGCCAAGCGCCTGCGCCCTTTCCCAGCTTTCGTGATCCACGATTGCGCCGGCCGCATCCGAACGGCCGTCTATGCCGTCCGTTCCGGCGCTCAGGAAGCAGAAGCGCCGGTCTCCTCGAAGCTCACGGAGTGCGGCCAGCGCCATTTCCTGATTCCTTCCGCCCATGCCGTTCCCCTTGAGGGTTACGGTCGTCTCTCCGCCGAAGAGGAGGCAAACCGGCGCGACAAAGGGCTGTCCCGTCTTCGCGATTTCCTCGCCGATGGCCATGATCGTCTTGGCCGCCTCAGCGGCCTCGCCCCTCAGGCGCGTGCTCATAATCCTGGCCGGGATTCCCAGGCTTTCCAACTTGTGCTTCGCCTTGCGGAGGACCTTCAGGTTGCTCCCGATCAGGAAATGGTCGATCAGGGGGCTCGGCCCCTTCGGCGTTTCCCCGATTTCTCCGCTGACGCCCTTCAGGATCACCGTCCGGACGCTTTCCGGCACCGCATCCCAGAGCCCGTATTTGATCAGAATGGCGTGGGTGTCGGCAAAACTCGAACGGTCGAAGAACAGCGGTGCCGAGCCGATCGCCTCCAAATCGTCTCCGATGACGTCCGATATGACCAAGACGATCCCCCTTGCCTTCGACATCCGGCCCAGACGCCCCCCTTTTACGAGCGAAAGATGCTTCCGGACGACATTCATCTCGTCGATGGGAACCCCGTTCGCGAGCAGCCCCTTCACGAGCTGCTGCATCTCGGACAGCGTGATCGGAGGCACAGGCCTCTCGATCAGCGCTGAACTTCCCCCGGACAGGGCATAAATGAAGAAGTCGTTCTCAGACAGAGCCGAGATCCTCTGCATCAGGATCTCCGCCGCCCGCAGGCTCTTCTCCGTGGGAACGGGATGGGATCCCTCGCAGACGGCGATCCCCTCCAACTGAGCCCCGTAATTGGATATCACAAACCCGTCCGCCAACCACCCCCCCAGAACCGCATGGATGGCCCGGGCCGTTTCGACCGAGGCCTTACCGCTCCCGAAGAGATGAACCGCACGATGGCCGTCGAGGGGGTAAGAACGGCCTTCGATCTCCAGGACACCCTCCACGCACCGCAGCGCGTCTCGAACCAGGTTCCCCGGAAGCGCCGAATCCAGGGCCTCACGAAACGCGGCCATCAAGATCTCCCTGTGCGTCATGTTGCCTCCACCGTTCGGATCCGGGGGCTGAAAAGCGCCCGCGCCTTCCCGGGCCGCCCATCCCGGATCCCCCTCTCGTCCGCGCTCTATCCTCCCGTTCCCCCAGATCCCACAAAGAGCGGGACATGCCGAAAGAGGTTCACGTCGACCAATCCGCCGTCGGTCAGTTTCAGCTCCGGGATGACCGGCAGGGCAAGAAAGGAGAGGACCATGAAAGGCTCGGCAGGTATGGAACCGAGATCGCGCGCGATCCGGCGCAGAGCTTCCCACCCCCGGGCCACCTCGGCCAGCGGCCTGTCCGACATCAGGCCGGCAATGGGAAGCGGCAGCCGTCCGAGGACTTCACCATTGCGCACCGCGGCAAGCCCACCGTTCATCTCCTCGACTGCCTTCACGGCGGTATGGAGATCCCCGTCGTTGCAGCCGACCGCGATGATGTTATGGGAGTCGTGCGCCACGGACGACACCAGGGCTCCCTCCTTCAGGCCGAACCCGCGCACGAAACCGACCCCGATCCTGCCCGTAGCCCTGTGGCGTTCCACGACGATCAGCTTCAGGATATCCCGGCCGACATCAGAAACGACCGCACCGTCCAGGACCGTCGGGGCCAGCAGAAGCGAACGGGTAAGGATCTGGTCCGGGACGAGAGCGATGACACGGATCTTTCCGACCGAGGAGGGGACGGCCAGGGCATCACGGCCGAACGGCCGGACATTCAAGACGCCGACCTGCCGCAACTGCGTTGCCTGACCTGACCGGACCTTGAACAACCCTTCGTGATACACCCGCCTTCCCTTTTTGATGACGCTCCTCACCTGGATGGGGGAAAGCGAGGAGAGGATCAGGAGATCGGCCCGGTATCCCGGTGCAACGGCGCCCACATCCCTGAGGCCGAAGTGCTGCGCGGTGTTGCACGTGACCATCCGAATGGCCTCGATCGGATCCATCCCCTGCCCGATCGCCAAGTTGAGCAGGTGATCGATATGGCCCTTCCCCAGAAGGTCGTGAGGGTGAAGATCGTCCGTTACCAGCGAACATCGGCGGTTGTTCCCGGGTGTCACCAGAGGCAGAAGATCCCGGACATTCTTGGCCTGGGTTCCCTCGCGGATCATGATGTGCATCCCGAGGCGCAGTTTTTCCTCCGCCTCGGCCCGTTCCGTGCATTCATGATCCGAACCGATTCCGGCGGCGATGTATGCGTTGAGATCCGGTCCCGTAAGCAGGGGGGCATGACCTTCTAGGGCCCTGCAGCGGAATGCGGACAGTTTATCGATTACGGAATCGATCCCTTGGAGGACGCCGGGATAGTTCATCATCTCGGCCAGTCCCAGAACGCGTCTCTCCCGACTCAGCAACTTCAGATCCGCGACGGACAGAAAGGCTCCCGACGTCTCCAGACCGGTTGCAGGGACACAGGACGGCAGGAGGAAATAGAAATCGACTGGAAGTCCCCGGCTCGCCTCCAGCATGAACCGGATGCCCGGAATGCCCAGCACGTTGGCGATCTCGTGGGGGTCGGCTATGACCGAAGTCGTGCCCCTCGCCAGAACCGCCCGTGCAAGCTCCCCCGGAGACAGCAGGGTGCTTTCGATATGCAAATGGCCGTCCATGAAGCCGGGGCTGACGAAGTCATCCCGGACGTCGATCATCATCGGGCCTTCGTACCGGCCGACACCGGCGATGTATCCGCCGCAAATCGCCACGTCGGCCCGTACCATCTCGCCGGACAGGACGTTCAGAATCCGCCCATCCTTCAGAACAAGGTCGGGAGACGTCTCTCCGCGCGCCACCCGGATCAGCCTTTTCAATCGGTCCGTCCGTTTCATCGCACCCCTTTCTCATGACTTCAGATTTTTATACCATTTTCCCGTTTTGCGCCAATTCCTTTTCATCCCTTCGATTCGCGCCCGCCGGTTCGCCGTCCGCTCCCCGTCCAATCCCCCTCCGCCTTGTGACCATGGCCAGCGGTAAAACCGGAGGAGCCTGAAGAGACGGAATCGTCCTTCCTGGATGTCGTCACGTTTCCATTCCGTCGTCAGGGCGCTGCGCGATATCTCCCTGGAAGCCGTTCGGCCTCATGGACTCGGTGTTCAAGGCGTCCCCAGGATGAAATGATTGATCGTGCCAGAAAAATCAAGTATAGACGTGTAACGCGTCAAGAGCGTCTTCGTCACGGGAACGGGAGGAGTTCGTCGGCATGTCCGATGTGGTTTTGCGCACCATCGATCTGACCAAGCGTTTTGCAGGCCGGGTTGCCGTCGATCATCTGAACATCGAGGTCCAGAGGGGCGATATCTTCGGATTTCTGGGGCCGAACGGGGCGGGGAAGAGCACCACCATCCGGATGATCCTCAACCTGGTCTTTCCCACGGACGGGGATGTGGAAATTTTCGGAAGCTCCCTCAGACGGACGCGGCACAGGGCCCTGCTGAAGGTCGGGGCCGCAGTCGAGAAACCGGCTTTCTATAACCACCTTTCGGCACTGCGCAACCTGGAGGTCCTGGGAGGGCTGCAGCAGCGCGTTTCGCGCCGCCGGATCATGGAGCGTCTGGAACAGGTCGGCCTTGCCGGGCGTGCGAACGATCCGGTAAGAACCTATTCCCACGGGATGAATCAGCGCCTGGGCCTGGCCCTGATTCTGCTCAACGATCCGGAGCTGGTGATCCTGGACGAACCCACGACTGGACTGGATCCGCAGGGGATGAAGGAGATACGGGGGCTGATCCAGGAACTCTCCCGCGAGCGCGGGGTCACCGTGTTTCTGTCCTCCCACCTGTTGTACGAGGTGGAAATGATCGCGACCCGTATGGCCATCATCCATCAAGGACGGCTTCGGATCGCCGGGAACGTCGAGGAACTGCTCAAACGGGGATCTTCGTCGGTTTTGCTGAAGACGGACCGTCCGGAGGAGGCCCTGCGTTTTCTCAGAACGAGCGGGATCTGCCGCTCCGCAGCCATCGAGGGAGATGGCATTCAGGCAACCCTCGACCTGGAGAAGATCCCGGAACTCAACCGCCTGATGATCGGCGCCGGCTTCGACGTGCACGCCCTCGTTCCTCGCCGGACCCTGGAAACCTATTTTCTGAACCTGATTGAGGGTCGTGAATCATAACCGCGCCGGGAGGCCGGTGAGGGATGGAACAAAAACAGGAGGGAGCATGCTGCGGCTGGTTCGGTTTGAACTGATCAAGACCTTTTCCCGCTGGCGCACCTACATCGGCTTCATCGCGTTCGGCCTCATCGTTCCGCTGATCGTGGCCGGACTGAAAATGGGCGGTCAATACTCCTTTGAAAGGCATCTGCTCGCCCTGCTGGAAAATGACTTCATTATCGGCGGAAACGTTCTCAACGGCTGGTTTTTCGGCTTTTTCTTCATGAGCGCCCTGTGGGTGCACATCCCGATCGTTCTGACCATCGTGGCAGGGGACCAGATCGCCGGCGAGGCCAACGCCGGCACCTTCCGTTTTCTGCTGACCCACGCCGTCTCCCGCTCCCGGATCATCACGGCCAAGTTCATCGTCACCCTGATCTACACCGCGGTCACGGTCCTCTTCATCGGAGGGCTGACCGTGGGGCTGTCCCTGGCGACCTTTGGCAGCGGAGATCTGCTCGTCATCCGCCGCGGTCTCCTCGTCATTCCGGAATCACAGCTCCCCTGGCTCTTCCTGGCGGCCTACGGGCTGGCGACCCTCTCGATGTTCGTTGTTTCCTCCCTCTGTTTCTTCTTTTCGTCGTTGACGGACAACTCCATCGGGCCGATCATCGCGACGATGGCGGTGATCATTGTTAGCATTCTCATCATCACCCTGCCCTTCGAACTGTTTCAGGCGATTCGCCCTTTCCTGTTCCTCCATTACTTCGACGCCTGGCAGAAGGTGTTCGACGATCCGATCCCCTGGTCAACGATCCGGATGAACGTCGCCGTACTTATCGGTTTCATGGCCGCCTTTTTTCTGGCCGCCGTGGTCCATTTCAACAGGAAGGATATCCTTTCGTAATATGAATCCCGTCACGCATCGCATATTCTTCGGAACCTCCCTGGCGATCCTGATCCTGCTGCATCCCGGGGCATGGGCTCAGCAAAGGCCGACGGCGTCGCTTAAGCCCGGTCCCGCGCAGGTTTTTTCTGAAATCCTCAAGCCGTACAGAAACATCAACGACTATGTCGTCCAAATCAACGCCCGTGTCGCGATGCCGGCCATTCGGATACCGGAATTCACCGCCACCGTCTATTTCAAGCAACCCGACCAGTTCCATATCGAAACGAAGCGGTTTGCCCCGATTCCGCGCAACAGCGGCGTGTTCAACCCCCTGCAGTTCGATCCCGATAGAAACCGGATCACCCATCTCAGGAGCGAGAACCTCAACGGGGGCCTGACGGAGGTGTACCGGCTGGAGCCACTCGACGCCAAAAGCCGGGTCCGGCAGTACATCGTCTGGATCGGTGATCTCCCCGCACGGATCCTCCAGGTGGAGTCCCTCTCCGTCGGCGGAACCCGGGGGCTCGTCCGGATTTCACACGGAATGGTCTCCCAGGGACAGGATGTCTGGCAGTTGCCGGAAAAGGTCCACATCCACCTCACCTTTCCGGAAGAGGAACAGCCCGTGGACAGCTCCACGTTCGGTACGCGAGACAACCCCATTTCCGGAGGGATGCGCCGGCTCGACAAGGTGGGCGGACAGGGGGAGATCGATATTGTCTACAGCGGCTGGAAAATCAACACCGGACTGGACGAGGGGCTGTTTAAAAGCGATGGAGGCAGATGATCACGCCATGGCTTTTGTTCCCGGGACCCGACGAGGCGTCAAGCCGTTTTGATGCATGAGTCATCGGGGGGCCATCGTCTGAAAAACGACTGGCGGCCCGCGTTATGAAGGGAAACCGCCACACCGCAATTTGGTTTTTGATCCGATTTGCGTTATAGACTCATTCTCGATCTTCGGAAAGGAGGTGACCGCACACCATGAAAACCCCGTTGGTTGAACCTATCGTAGCCCTGCTGGCCGTCTTTTTCGTCATGGGCCATGCCGGGGATGCCATGGCACTGTCCAGGGAGATCGCCCCGGATGTCCAGTCCGGCATTGTCGAAAAATTGCTTCCCCATGCCAGGGTCTACATGACGGGAACGGGATCAAAGGAGGTGCTGCTCCTGGCGGATCCGTTCTGCGAGAACAGCCGAAAGGTCTACCGGCTGCTGCTGACCCGTCTGGAGCAGATCCGAACGGTGAACATTCTCTGGGTTTCCGTCTATCCGCAAAAGGGGTCCGAGGTCGCGGCGGCCGTGGCGATGAGAATGCAGGCAGCCGGAAAGGGCGATTCCGCGTTGACAAAGGTCTTTGAACTGACTGTGCCCCCGCCCGCGGAACTCGAGAAGTCACGGGAGAACGCCATGGCCATGCTGCGCGAGGCGTTCGGCCCGGAGTTGGGGGAGTCGAATCTTCAGCGCCTGCAACCGGAGATGGACCAGTTGCAGCGAAACACGAACCTGGCGAAAGAGATCGGCTATACGGGCACGCCGCATTTCATTGTGGACGGACGCGTCGTGCATGGGTTTTCCGGACCCGCGATCCGGATTCTGCTGAAGGAGAATCCCTGAGGAAGCGGGAAACCGGTCATGAACCGGTATGGGACATCGAGGACAGCGCGCATGATGGGTTTCAACAGAATCGCTTTGTGGGCAGCAATCATCCTGACGTTCATTTTCATCCCGGTATCGGAAGCGGCGAACTTCGTCTCCCGAGAGCAGGTGGATCTGGTCCGGCTTCTGGGGCCGCCCCCGGCGGACCAATCCCCCCAGACCCGGACAGAAATTCTGGAGCTCCTCCAGCTTCAGCAAATCGCAACCCCGAAGGACAGGGATGCCGCGGCAGCGGACGACCGAATCTCCGTATTCCAATTCGCCTCATCCATCCTGGGACCAAGGTTCACCGTGGCAAACCTCCCTTTGACCGAGGAATTGTTCAGGCGCCTGTCCAAAGACGCGATATCCTTGTTCGTCGAATCCAAAGATCAATGGAACAGGACCCGACCGGCCCGGATCAACGGTGAAATCAAGCCTTGCTCCGACCATGCGTCAAGCGGGGCCTATCCCAGCGGCCACAGCACCTGCGGCTACCTGACCGCCATCGTCCTGGCCGAGATGCTCCCGGAGAAAAAGCCCGAGATTTTCGAGAGGGCCGGTCAATACGCCCGGAACCGGATGGTCTGCGGGGTTCACTATCGCAGCGACATCGAAGCGGGTCAGATCGCGGGCACGGTGATCGCCGCCTTCGCGATGCAGAATCCCCGGTTCCGTAAAGACTTCGAAGAGGCGCGAAAAGAGGTGCGCACGCTCCTCGGGCTCCCGTGACGCCCGGGGTCACCTGGTCCTCGCGTAAGGGGGAAAGGGTGAAACCGGCCCTCCGCTTGTGCGGGACGACGCAAAAGGGCGCAAGCGGCCGACTCTCCACCCTTCATCGCAGCGCGTTCGCGTCATGGGGTCGTCCTCTCCCGGCAGCCTACACAGGTTTGCCTGCGAACTGGCGGCGCGGTTCCGGCGTCGTTTCGAGATCTCGTGCCCCGATTACCCCGGTGTCTTGTCCAGCGCCAAACGGAGCACGTCCATCATCTCGTCGACGAAGTGGAAGACGATCTCCTTGCGGACCTTGGCCGGGACCTCCTCCAGATCCTTCCGGTTCCACTTCGGCAGGATGATGGTCTTCACGCCGACCCGGTGGGCGGCGAGCACCTTTTCCTTGACCCCTCCGATCGGCAACACCAACCCCCGAAGCGTGATTTCACCCGTCATGGCGAGGTCTTTTTTCACGGTCCGATTGGTCATCAGGGACGTCAATGCGGTGAGCATCGTGACCCCTGCCGACGGTCCGTCTTTCGGCGTGGCGCCGGAGGGAACGTGGATATGGATGTCCGTCCCCTCGAAGAGCCCCTTTGCGATCCCCAGTCCTTCCGCGTTGGCGCGGATGAAACTGAGGGCCGCGGTGGCCGATTCCTTCATGACGTCTCCCAACTGTCCGGTCATCGTAAGGCAGCCCTTTCCCTTCATGGCCGTCGCCTCGACGAACAGCACGTCCCCGCCGGCCGGAGTCCATGCGAGCCCCATCACGACACCGGGCTTTGAGGTCCGGACGGCCGCCTCATCCGTCATCCGGACGGGGCCGAGGAAACGATGGAGATCCCGAGGTGTTATCCTGGTCTTTTCAATCGCACCCTCGGCGATCTGGCTTGCCACGCCTCGGCAGAGCGCAGCGATCTCCCGTTCGACATGGCGCACCCCCGCTTCACGCGTATAGCCGGTGATGATCTTGGTGATGGCCCTTTTGGTCATCCGGATCTGTCCCGGCTTCAGGCCGTTGGCTTCCATCTGTCTCGGGATCAGGTAGCGCTGGGCGATCCGGATCTTCTCGTCGATGGTGTATCCGGGCAGTTCGATCACCTCCAGCCGGTCGCGCAGCGCCGCAGGTATCGTCTCCAGGATATTGGCCGTCGCGATGAACATCACTTGCGACAGGTCGAACGGGACGTCCAGATAGTGGTCCGTGAAGGAGAAGTTCTGCTCGGGATCGAGAACCTCGAGCAGGGCCGAAGAAGGATCGCCGCGAAAATCGCTTCCGACCTTGTCGATCTCGTCCAGCATGAAGACCGGGTTGTTCGACTCCGCCCTTCTGATCCCCTGGATAATCCTCCCCGGCAGCGCCCCGACGTATGTCCGGCGATGGCCGCGGATCTCCGCCTCGTCGTGAATGCCGCCCAATGAAATGCGGATGAATTTTCTGCCCAAGGCGCGTCCGATGGAGTGGCCGAGGGAGGTCTTGCCCGTCCCGGGCGGACCGGCGAAACAGAGGATCGGACCCTTCGAATTCGGCTTCAGCTTGCGGACGGCCAGGTACTCGATGATCCTTCTTTTGGCCCTCTCCAGTCCGTAGTGGTCCTCGTCCAGTACGCGCCGCGCTTTCTTGATGTCGAGGGTGTCCTCGGTGCGCTCGTTCCAGGGAAGCGCTGTAACCCAGTCGAGGTAAGTCGCCGAGACCATGTACTCCGCCGACGAGGGATGCATCCGGGAAAGCCTCGAAAGCTCTCTTTGCGCCTCCTTTTTCGCCTCCTCGGGAAGATTTCGCTTTTCGATCTTTGCGCGATACTCCTCGATCTCCACCTTCTCGTCGTCCGTCTCGCCCAGTTCCTTGCGGATCGCGCTGAGCTGCTGGCGAAGATAGTATTCCCGCTGGTTCTTTTCCATGTCGTCCTTGACCTGGGACTGGATCTTGCTGCCCAGTTCCAGGATTTCCACCTGATGATTCACCAGACGCGTCACCTCGCGCAGACGCTCCTTGACATCCAGGATTTCGATGAGCTTCTGTTTTTCCTCCATAGGAGTGTTGATCACGGATGCGATGATATCGGACAGGACCCCGGGCTCTGTGACCGTCTTGGCCATCTGCGCGAATTCCTGGGGAAGGAACGGCGAGAGTTTCACGACCCGATCGAACAGACCGGCCAGATTCGCCATGAGCGCCTCCACCTCGAGATCCTTGACCTCCTGATCCTCAAGGTTTTCGATGCGCGCGCGCAAATAGGTTTTCCCCTCCATCAGTTCGGCGATGCGGAAACGACCGATCCCCTGCAGGAGCAGCTGGGTCTTGTTGTCGGCAGTCTTGGCCATCCTCAGGATGACGACGCTCGTGCCGACGCCGTAATAATCCTCTATCTTGTGCGATCCATCGGTCGAGGCGCCGGCCCGCTTGACCATGATCAGGCCGATCAGACGATCGCCGGCCATCGCCTCGTCGATCAGGCTGATCGCAGAGGCGCCGGAAACCTCCAAGGGGAAGAGCATCTTCGGAAAGACAAAGGCGCCCTCGATCGGCAGAACCGGAAGGATCGCCGGAATGTCGGCAATCTTCATTTCTCCAGAAACTTTCTTTGGCATGTAACCCTCCAGTGATCGCAAGCAGCATCAGCTGCCTTGAATGCTGATTTTGTGAACGCGCTCCAGCGGTCTCTTGACAAGCCGGACCTCCACAATGCCGTTCCGGCAAACCGCCCTGATCCTTCCCATATCGACGGGCACCGGAAGCGTCAGGTTGCGCTCGAAATGCCCGCAGGGGATCTCGGCCAGACGGTAATGGGCATTCTCCTCGCGAGGCCCGGACTCCCGTGTGCCCGATATCCTCACGGTTCGGGGGCTGATCTCCAGGTCGATGTCTTCCATCGGAACGCCGGCAATTTCGGCGAGAACGACGATCTCGTCACCGGTTTCATAGATGTCGATCTGGGGCCGCCACCGCTGACGCGACAGGGTGAAACGGGGCTGGGCCGCATGCATGAACTCCTCGACGGTCCTGCGTAATTCGGCCTCGACGCCGTCCGGATTGTGAACGAATCGTATCTTTATGTAATCCATAACTGACTCCTGTCCTCAAGAATCGACTCGGTTTCCTTTGGCAAACCTGCTGCAATCGTTCTGTCCCCGGCCGCTCAAAGTTGACGAGATCGGCGGCTCCCCAGCGCGGCAACAAGCCCACATTGACCGCGGGTCATCATACAAACGCCGCACCCCGCACTCAGGGTCCAAGGGAACCGGTCCCTGCCGGCACCCGGCTCGCTGAACGCGTTGAGGCCACCCACACAGCCCCTTTTTAGATTGAAGATATGCATCCCCTGCCTGGACGTCAAGAACAGGGGCTTGGCACAGCTGCGAAAGATCCCGACGAGGCCATCGAACGCCCATCGACATCCAAGCCCGCCACGGCTCTTGATTGCCGATTGCTGCTGCATTCGCCTGGATAATCATCAACAGGCCTGACGAGCATCCATAATGTCCATTCCCTTCGGATGGTTCCAGGCAAACGTCCGGCCCACGAGCAAAACACCGCTGTCGTCCATACCCGGATGTGAGGTGTCGCTTCTCGGCTGCGATCGAACCCTCAGGAGGCGAAGCCATTCGTTCTGCCGGAAACGACGCCCATGAAACCGAAGGGCGGCAGTGGCGATGCCGCCAAAAAAGGTTCCGATTTTCGGCAAGGAAATGGGCACTTACCTTTTCCATGGGAACATGGTATGAGAACGGCATCTTGATATCGGGGAGGTGACCCTTGAAAAAACGCATTGTCACCATCGCTGTGTTGGCGCTCCTCATCGTCACAGGCCTCTTCGTCTACCGCGGACAACAAAACGCGCTCAAGGGAGAGCTTTCTTACTCGGGCACCATCGAGGCCACGCAGTCGCATCTCTCTTTCCAGGCTGGCGGACGGGTCCTAGATGTTCTGGTCCGCGAGGGCGCCGCCGTCGGGCGGGATCAGCTCCTGGCACAGCTGGATCCCGACGAATTCCTCACCCGCCTGGACCAGGCGAAAGCAAACCTCGATCGATCCCTGAAGTTCAGGGAACAGGCGGAAGCCCTCCTTGCGGTTTATGAGAAGACCCTGCCCGCGGAGGCGACCCGGGCCGAAGCGGGCGTCCGTGTGCTCGCCTCTCAACTGGACGAACTCCGGGCCGGAACACGGATTCAGGAGATCGAACGGGCGAGGCTCGCGATGGAGAGCGCCTCCAGCGTGCTGGAAGACGCGAAGAAGAATCTGCGTCGTTACGAGAACCTCTTCAGCAAGGGCACCATCTCCGAGAAGGAACTGGACGCCGTCCGGCTAAGGCATGAAACGGCCATACGCGAATACGAGCGGAGCCGTGAGACCTACGACCTGGCCAGGGAGGGAAGCCGGACGGAGACCATCCGCACCGCCGAGGCCCGACTCGCCGAAGGCCGGGCCGCCTTGGCACAGGCCAGGAGCAATCTGCTGCGGATCGACGCCGCGCGGAAGGATGTTGAAGCGGCCAGGGCCGGGGTATCGGCCGCCCGAGCCGCGGTGGACCAGGCGTCGATACTGCTCGGGTACGCCAACTTGAAGGCACCCGGCCCCGGAATCATCACCAGCCGCAGCGTCGAGCCTGGCGAGGTCGTCACACCCGGACGCGAGGTCCTCACCCTCTCCCAGTTGACCACCGTCGATCTCAAGATTTTCGTGAACGAGACGGAAATCGGCAAGGTGAAACCGGGGCAGAAGGCCGAGATCCGTATCGATACATTCCCCGACAGGTCCTTCACGGGAACGGTCACTTTCATCTCCCCCGAAGGGGAATTCACGCCTAAAATCATCCAGACCAAAAAGGAGCGGGTAAAACTGGTCTACCTGGTCAAGATCTCCATCCCGAATCCGGGTCTGGAACTCAAGTCAGGAATGCCCGCCGATGCCTGGTTGCGATGACCCCTCCGTTCCCGGCACCCCGGAGGCCGGAGGGAACGAAGCCGCAAATCCGATGGTGCTGTTCGAAGGCGTTTCCTGCCGTTTCGGCGCCACCGAGGCGGTCCGCCGGGTGACCCTTGCGGTTCCGCGGGGAACCATCTTTGGCCTTGTCGGCTCCGACGGTGCGGGAAAATCCACCCTGCTGCGGATGGCGGCCACGATGCTCAGTCCCACCGATGGCCGGATCACGATCGATGGCCTGGACGTCACCACCCAACAGCCGTCCGTCAAGGACCGAATCGGTTACATGCCCCAACGGTTCGGACTTTATCAGGATTTGACGGTTGAGGAGAACATCGACTTCTTCTTGAACATCTTCGGGATTCGCGGGGCGGAACGGAAGGCGCGGAAGGCCCTTTACCTGGGCTTCTCAAATCTCCTGCCCTTTACGGACCGGCCGGCGGGAAAGCTGTCCGGCGGGATGAAGCAGAAGCTGGGTTTGGCCTGCGTCCTCGTTCATGAGCCGAAACTGTTGATCCTCGACGAACCGACAAACGGCGTCGATCCGGTGTCCCGCCGGGAGTTCTGGGATATCCTCAACCGCATGCGCGGAAGGGGTATGACCATCCTGGTTTCCACGGCCTACCTCGACGAGGGAGAACGATGCGACCGGCTGGGTCTCATGCACCGGGCCGAACTCCTTGACACGGCGACCCCGACGGGAATCCGTTCTCGTTTCCCGAATCTCGAGGAGGCCATTATTGAAAGGATCCGGGAGGCGGATACGGATCTGGCCCGGGACGCCTTCGAGATGGTTCGGGAAGGATGGCGGCCATGAGTCCCGACAGCGGAAACGGCGGGGAGGCCATCGTCGTGCGGAACCTGGAAAAACGTTTCGGAGGGTTTACCGCCGTGGATCGGATCTCCTTCTCCGTCCATTCCGGCGAAATCTTCGGTTTCCTCGGCTCGAACGGTTCCGGAAAATCGACGACGATCCGGATGCTCTGCGGCCTTCTGATCCCCACGTCGGGGGAGGCCAGGGTTGCGGGTTACGATATCGTCACGCAGACGGAGCAGGTCAAGCATGCGATCGGCTACATGTCTCAGAAATTCTCGCTCTATGAGGAGCTGACCCCTTTCGAGAACCTCCGCTTTTACCTGGGGGTTTACAGTGTGCCGGAAAAGGAGTGGGGAAAGCGGATCGACTGGATTCTCGATATGACGCGATTGACCGAGGCCCGCAACCGCCTGACGCAGGACCTCCCGCCGGGCCTGCGCCAGCGGCTGGCCCTTGGGTGCGCCCTCCTCCATCATCCGCGGATCCTCTTTCTGGACGAGCCGACCTCCGGCGTCGATCCGATCACGCGACGCCGCTTCTGGGATTTTATCGGCCGGATCGCCGGCGAGGGGATCACCGTCTTCGTGACCACACATTATATGGACGAGGCGCGCCATTGCGGACGGATCGTGATGATCAACGAGGGACGGATCGTGGCCACGGGAAGTCCGGGCGACATCATCCGTGAGGCATGTCCCGGGGAGCCGAACGCGGATCTCAATGATGCGTTCGTGGCGCTCATGGCCAGATGAAGCCGGGAAACCGCCTGTGCAAGTCCGTGAATCGGGGCATGGATGATATGATGCAAGAGGCCCATGCCTTGTCGAGAAATCCACGGATCGCGGTCGTTGCGGGGAAACGCGACCTATCGCGCAAGGGTGCCGAGGCCCGACGTCACGGAAAGTCGGTCGCCGGCGGGACGGGATGTGCCATTTTCCCCGCGCAGGGAGGGGAATGCATGTTGCGCAAGGGACCGGGGAGGGGTGGGGCATGAAAATCCGCAATGTCCGCGCGATCGTACGCAAGGAGATCTACCACCTGATCCGGGATTTCCGAAGCCTCTATCTGGCCTTTGCAATTCCCCTCCTCCTCATCCTTCTGTTCGGTTACGCCCTCAGTCTCGATGTGGAGCACATCGAGACGGTCGTCGTCGATCAGGAACGCACGGACCTGAGCCGCGATTTCATCCGCCGTTTGGGCGCCTCCCCCTACTTCCGGATCTCCGGCCAATTCCCGGACGTCCGGTCCGTCATTCAGGAACTCGATCACGGTCGCACAACGCTGGCGGTCATTATTCCCCCCGGCTGGACCGCCGACCTCAGGGCGGACCGGGAAACGACCGTCCAGATCCTGCTGGACGGCAGCGATCCGAATTTCGCCGGGATTTCCCGCGCGTACATCACCTCCTTTGTTGAAACCTACAATGGAAAGCTCCTCGCCGACTTTCTCGACCGCCACGGGATGGAAAGGATCCGCCCCCCGATCGATGGCCGGATCAGGATCTGGTTCAACGAGGATCTGGAGAGCCGGAATTTCATCGTCCCGGGAATCATCGCAATCATCATCATGATCGTCGGTGCGATGCTCACTTCGCTGGTCATCGCTCGCGAATATGAGAACGGCACCATGGAAACCATCCGGTCCCTTCCCATCCGGGCGGTCGAATTTCTTCTGGGAAAAGCCATCCCCTACTTTATGATCGCCCTGATCGACGTGCTCGTCTCCATCCTGATGGGACAGGTCCTTTTCGGCGTCGTGATGAAGTCCAGCTTCTGGCTGATGATCCTGGCCTCATCGCTCTACATCCTGGTGGCGCTGACGCTGGGGCTGCTCATCTCATCGGTGACCAAATCCCAGATGGTCGCGAACCAGATGGCCGTTCTGATCACCTACCTCCCTTCGCTGTTGCTTTCGAACTTCGTTTTTCCGGTGATCAGCATGCCGAAGTTTCTTCAAGCCGTCACCTGGTTTGTCCCAGCGACCTACTACATCGACATCCTGGCCGGAATCTATCTGCGAGACCTCGGCTTCTCGCATCTCTGGCCCGATCTTGCGGTGCTGGGGGCGATGTTTGCTTTCCTGGCGGCGCTCAACTGCCTCATCCTCAAACGGGAGGGATTATGAGCTGGCTCCGCATCCGGGAGATGGTGCGAAAGGAATTCATCCAGCTGTTCCGCGACCGGAAAAACCGAGTGGTGCTGGTCGCGGCGCCCCTCATCCAACTCCTGGTATTCGGTTACGTGGTCAACTACGACATCAGCCATATCCGCGTCGCGCTGATCGACCAGGCAAAGACACGGGAGAGCCGCCTCATTTCGGACGCCTTCACGGCGAGCGGGATCTTCACGATCACCGACCGGCCCGCGGATATCCGCGGTATGGAGGAGCTTTTTCTCACCGGCCGGACGGACATCGGGATCCGCATTCCCCCGGATCTGAGCAGCCTGATCCGCCGGGGCGAGACGGCCCCCCTCCAGATCCTCGCCGACGGCAGCATGAGCAATATGGCCGCAGTCCGGATTTCCTACGCCATGACGGTCATCGACCGTCTGAACCGGGAACTGATCCAGGAGCTTCACGGCCGCGACCTCCGATACGGAAAGATCGACGCCCGGATCCGGACCTGGTTCAATCCGAACCTGGACAGCCAGCACTTCTTCGTCCCGGGGATTGTCGCCTTCGTGATCATGCTGATCTCACTGCTGCTGACCTCGATCGCCATCATCAGAGAGCGCGAGGCCGGAACGATGGAGCAACTCATCGTGACACCGCTGAAATCCGTGGAGTTCATCATCAGCAAGACCATACCCTATTCGATCATCTCGATCGGACAGATGATCTTCGTGATGCTGTTCGCCGTTTACTGGTTCCAGGTGCCGCTGGCCGGAAGCCTCCTCGCCCTCTTTTTCGCGACCTGTCTGTTCCTGCTGAGCACCCTCGGCACCGGGCTGTTCATTTCGACAGTCTCCAGGACGCGTCAACAGGCGATGATGACCACTTTTTTCTTCATCCTCCCCTTCTTCATGCTCTCCGGCTTCGTCTTTCCCATCGCGAACATGCCCGCGTTCGTTCAGGGATTGACATACCTCAATCCTTTGCGTTATTTTCTTGTCATCATCCGCGGCATCTTCCTCAAGGGGGTTGGACTGCACGTTCTCTGGCCCGAATATGTCGCGCTGGCCGTACTCGGCGTCCTGGTTTTTGCGGGATCGGTGGGACGTTTCCGGAAGCATCTCGATTAGGACATTGGAACCATGTTGACAGCAGTGGAAAACGAACCGGCCATTCGACGATACCAGAGGCAATTTGTCCGCGGATTCCGACCCATGATCGACGAAGTGGTCCCCGTCGCGCTGGGTCACCTGGGCGCCAGCATCCGGGCAAAGGTCTCCTGGTCGGAAGGCCTCGGGATATGGTTTTTCTCCAAAAAGATTTCGGAGCAACGCTATTGGAATGCCTTCGGCATCGGACGTCCGGAAGCCGGTTCCCGCGTATCCATCACCTGCGAGATCAACTTTCCCTTCTGCGGCATCGATCGCAGGACCGGCGGCGCATTCGCCGAAGACGGCGCAGGCAGGGTCTTCGTCGTGCACCGGGGAAAACTCGGAGGGGGGCGTAAGGGGGTCGGCAAGGGCCTGTTCGAAAACCATTACCGTGGCGCATGGGAGTGGATGGACGACGGGGGCGAGGAAACCCCCGTGGCCATCATCGGCGTTTTGCGCTCCCCTAGGTTTGCAAGGCAGATCGCTCAGTTCGTACGGAAGATCGAGCGGATCAAGGAGCGGGCCGCGACCCGTTCGGTACAGGCCGAGTTCAGCTTTGACGAGCTCGCCCTGCGCGAGGAACTCATGGGCGACCCTTTCCCCGACCGGAAACGGGACGTCGGCAGCGATTGCGACCTCGGCCTCATCGTCCGCGACCTTTCCGACGCCCTGAAGGCACAGGGTCTCCGGACCGGAAACGACGGCTGCCGCGATCTGCTGGCCATAAGCCGAACGGGACGCATACGCGCCGTGTTCCAGGTCCTGTCGGATATGTCTCTAACCTGCCTCCACGCTGCAGTGACGCGTCTCCTGCTCAATGGCCTGACCCTTCCGGGGAATCCGATACTCCTCCTCGCACTCCCCCGGGCGCCCGAGGAAGATCTGCGGGACAAACTCAGAAGGCTGAACATCAATCTGCTCATCTACGGATGGGAAGAGGACCGGACGGTTTTTCCGGACCTCGCCTCCTGCATCTCGCGCATCGAAACCTGACGCCCGGCGTCCTGTATCCGGTCCGTGAAAACACCCCTGACTGATGATCACCGGTCGACCACGGCATCGCCACTCCGGGCGATCTCCCTGCGGATGTAAGGATCGGCTCCGTCATGGGGCTCCGCAAACCAAGACGGGCGCATGCGCCATGATCGCGTCGATTTCCGCCTTGACAAAATCCCGGCTCCCGCCTTAACATGTGCGTAAATGGTGTGCCTCACCGCTCTGTTCATGCCGCAGATTTCTGCCATGGCACACCTCCCCATCACCGGAGCTTCAGCGAACAGGAACCGAATCCAGGAGCGCATCATGAACAAGGCGTTGGAGGGGATCCGGGTGATCGATCTGAGCCATGTCCTGGCGGCGCCCACGGCCACGATGTTTCTCGCCGATCTGGGCGCAGAAGTGATCCATGTGGAGCCGCCACAAGGGGACGACGCACGGGAATACGGCCCCTTCGCCGGCACGCCCGGCAAGAACCGCAGCGGCTACTTCATCAGCTTGAACCGCAACAAAAAGAGTCTTGTCCTCAACCTGAAGTCGGAGAAAGGCCGGAACATCCTGCGGCAGATGATCGGGGTCTCCGATGTGCTCGTGGAGAATCTCAGGCCGTCGACGATGAAGAAGATGGGGTTCGGATGGGAGGAGATCCAGCGGATCAATCCCCGCCTCATCTATGCGTCCATCTCCGGCTTCGGCCATGACACCCCTCTCGGCTACGCCGGACGCCCGGCATACGACATCATCGCCCAGGCCTACAGCGGCCTCATGAGCATTACGGGACCCGCCGGGGGTCCTCTCTGCCGGGTCGGTTCCTCGGTCGGCGACATTATCGCGGGTCAGCAAGCCGCGATCGGAATCCTCGCCGCATTGGCGTACCGCGAGAAAACGGGGCGCGGTCAATACTACGACGGCTCCATGGTAGACAGCCTCTTCGCGGTTCTCGAAAGCGCCGTTGTCCGCTACACGATCACGGGCGTGATTCCGGGACCTCTCGGCAGCGCCCACCCCTCCATCACCCCCTTTGAATCCTTCAGAACGAGCGATTCATGGATCATCATCGCGGCGGGGAACGACATGCTCTGGGCGCGTCTCTGCCGCGTGCTGGGACGCGACGACCTGGTTCGCGATCCCCGTTTCGAGAACAACAACGTCCGTACGGAAAACCGGGCGGAGCTCTCCGGGATCATTGGCGCGGAGATGGCCAAGAGGACAACCGCGGAATGGATCTCCATTTGCGAGCAGGCGGACATCCCCCACTCACGGATCAACAACATTCAGGAGATCTGCGAGGATCCTGTCATCCGCCACCGGGGCATGCTTGTCACCGTGGACCAGCCGAATGTCGGTCCGGTGCGAATCGCCGGCTCTCCGATCCGGCTTTCCGAAACCCCGGGCCGCGTGGACAGCCCGGCCCCCCTTCTCGGCGAACATTCCGAGGAGATCCTTCGGGAGGTCCTCGGTTATGCGCCGGACCTGATCGAGGCGCTGAAAAACGACCTGGTCATCAACGCGGTTGTGTAACCGGACCTTCGTAAAAGCGTATCGATTCCTGCAGACAGCCGTTTGCGTCCCTTTTATGCAAACCCGAACGCTCGTCAGCGACTTCGCGCAGCGGCCGGAATGGTCTCTCATCGGCTTTTCGTCGTGCCCAAGTCCATCGTCCGATCCCGCCGAATTCAATTTTTATTTGACAAATCCTCCGGAAAAGATTATGGGACTTTCCAAGAAAGGTTTATTGATGAACGCCTTGATGACGACAATCGGCATAATTACCGGGCCTACATACAGGGGCCTGAACGGAGGATAGCGTTCCGACAACACAAGATGCAAGGTGAGCAAATCCGTTATCAGGTTCGAAAGATAACGGATTTTTTGTTTCCGGTGAAAGGAGACCTATGAAATCCCCGGATGTCTACATCTACGACACGACCCTGAGGGACGGCACGCAGGGAGAGCACATCAACTTTTCCGCAGAGGAGAAGCTGCGGATCGCCCATCGCCTGGATGAGATGGGATTCCACTACATCGAAGGGGGATGGCCCGGATCCAATCCGAAGGATGTCCGTTTCTTCGCGCTGGCGAAGGAACATCCCCTCAGGCACGCCCGGCTCACCGCCTTCGGGAGCACGCGCAAGCCGGGGATCCGGCCCGAGGAATGCCGGAACCTCCGGGCCCTGCTCAAGGCAGGGACTCCGGCCGTGGCGATCGTCGGGAAGAGCTGGGACCTCCATGTGAAGGAAATCCTCGGGATTGCGCTGAGCGAAAATCTCGACATGATCCGCGACACCATCGAATATCTCAAAAAAAAGGGGAAAGAGGTGATCTTCGATGCGGAGCACTTCTTCGACGGGTACCTTCACAACCCCGGCTACGCCCTCTCCACGCTCAAGACCGCCCTCAAGGCCGGAGCGGACCGGATCGTGCTTTGCGACACCAATGGCGGCGCCATGCCCCATGATCTGACCACCGCCGTTCGTGAAGCCATGAAAACGGTTCCCGCCAAATGCCTCGGGATCCACACCCACAACGACTGCGGACTCGCTGTGGCAAACACCATCGCAGCCGTTCGGGCGGGCGTGGTCATGGTTCATGGAACGGTAAACGGCTATGGCGAGCGGTGCGGCAACGCCGACCTGACCTCGGTCATCGGCAATCTCCAGATCAAAATGGGCCTCCATTGCATTCCGGAGGCCTCATTGAGGCAGCTCACGAACCTATCCTACTATGTGGGCGATGTCGCCAACGTCCGGCCCCTTCCCTTTCGCCCCTTTGTCGGGCGAAGCGCCTTCACGCACAAGGGGGGAATTCACGTCAACGCGGTCGCCAAAAATCCGCAGGCCTATGAACACATCCGGCCGGAGTGGGTCGGCAACCGCCAGCGGGTGCTGGTTTCGGAACTTGCTGGGAAAAGCAACATCGACGTCAAGGCGAAGGAACTCGGCATCGATCTCGGGGGAGACGACGCCAAAAGCCGGAAGATCGTCCGGGAAATCAAGCGGCTGGAAAACGAAGGCTTCCAATATGATGCGGCGGAGGGATCCCTCGCGCTGCTGATGAAAAAGATCACCGGCGCGTTCAGCGAACCCTTCACGCTCCAGTGCTTCAGCGTAACGAACGGGAAGACCCGGAACAACCCCTCCCTCTGCCAGGCGACGATCAAGATCTCCGTCGGGGGGGAAGAGGAGCTGACCGCAGCGGAGGGAAACGGACCGGTCAATGCCCTGGACAACGCCTTGAGGAAAGCCCTGGTGAAGTTCTATCCACAGATCAGCGAGATGAACCTCGTCGACTTCAAGGTGAGGATCGTGGAGGGAAGCGAAGGGACGGCGGCCAAGGTCAAGGTGCTCTTCGACACCCGGGACGGGGAGGAGATGTGGAGCACCATCGGCGTTTCGGAAAACATCATCGAGGCGAGTTGGCAGGCCCTGGTTGACAGCATCCAGTACAAACTGAGCAAGGACCGCGTCAACAAGAACGAACCGCGCGAAACGGCCGCTTAGCGAAGGCATATCGGCTCAACGGGTTGTCGGGCAGCCGACGCGGCGGATGCCCGCACGGATGCGGTCGGGATCCGGCGCCGGGGCCAACGGTGTTCGCCCGATGCCGCGCGGTCGCCCTCCTGAATATCTTTCATTGATCATCTTCCCCATTTCTGATAAATTTTATAGGTTAAACGTCGGGAAAGGCCCCCTTGGAGGACAGAGACGGCATGCTGCTGGCCATAAACAATCAGAACCCCCAGATGCGGCTGATCCGCAAGGCGGTGGACATCCTCCGCAGCGGGGGGATCGTCATCTACCCGACCGACACGGTCTACGGCATGGGATGCGATCTTTTCAACAAGCGGGGCATCGAACGGATCTACGAGATCCAGCGGCGGGACCGGAGGAAGCACCTGAGCTTCATCTGCGCCGACCTCAAAGACATCAGCCGCTATGCCCAGGTGTCCGACAACGCGTATAAGATCATGAAGCGCCTGCTTCCCGGTCCCTACACCTTCCTTCTCGATGCCTCCCGCGCCGTCCCCAAGATCATTCTGCCCAAGAGGCTGACGACCGGTATCCGGGTGCCCGACAACCGGATCTGCCAGGCCATGGTTGCCGAGATGGGATCACCCATCATCAGCACCAGCGTCAAAAACGGAGAGGGGGAGCTCCTCAGCGACCCCCGCATCATCGACGAGCTTTTCGGGAAGCGCGTCGACATGATCATCGACGGCGGCGTCATCGCCGCCGCGCCCTCAAGCGTTGTCAGTCTCCAGGACGATAGGGTCGAGGTCATTCGTGCAGGAAAAGGCGACGTATCCGCCTTTCTATAGAAAGGACTGTTTATGAAGAAACTGATGCTGATCAACGCCGTCCATACGGAACAGAAGCGAATGGCGATCGTGGAAGACGGCAAACTGGTCGAATTCAACATCCAGATGGCTGTGAAGGAGCCGATCACCGGCAATATCTACAAGGGGGTCGTGATGAAGGTGGAGCGAGGTCTCCAGGCGGCCTTCGTCAACTACGGCGGCAGGAAGGACGGCTTTCTTCCGCTTCGCGATGTCAGCTCCAACTATTTCCCCGAAGGCGCAAAATCAACGCTGAAGCCCGGCCAGGAAATTCTGGTCCAGGTGCTGCGGGAAGTCAGCGAACGCAAGGGGGCGCTTCTGACATCCTACATCTCGCTGCCGGGGAGGTATCTGGTGCTCCTGCCCAACAAGGAAAGCAGCGGCATCTCCAGGAAGATCGAGGATGAGGCGGACCGCAAACGGCTCAAGGAACTCGTCGAACAGATCCAGACCGAGGAGGGGATCGGATTTATCGTCAGGACGGCGGGAATGAACCGAACCAAGCAGGAACTCGGTCGAGACTACCAGCACCTTTCCCGTCTCTGGAAGGAAATTCAGAAGAAGGCTTCCGAAACGGAGGCGCCGGCCCTGATCTACCAGGAGAGCGCCTTCGGCGTCCGTTCGCTTCGCGATTACTTCACCTCGGACATCGAGGAAATTCTGGTCGACGACATGGAAACGTTTCGACAGGTACGGGCCTATTGCAAGATCATCGCCCCCCGCAACGTCAAAATGATCAAGCTCGACAAGGAGAAGACCCCCCTCTTCGACAAGTACCAACTCGAGGATCAGATCCGCGTGATTTACCAGGACCGTGTGGAATTGAAGTCGGGGGGTTACCTGATCATCAATCCGACGGAGGCGATGATCACGATCGACGTGAATTCGGGCCGGGGATCGCACAAGCGAAACGTCGAGGAAACCGCCTATCAGACGAACATGGAGGCGGCCGAAGAGATCGCCCGCCAACTCCGGCTGCGAGACCTCGGGGGATTGATCGTCATCGACTTCATCGACATGATGGACAGCAAGCACAACGCAGAAGTGGAAAAGGCCTTCAAAAAAGCCATCAGCCTGGACCGGGCGCGCATTCAGCTCTCCCACATTTCCAAATTCGGGATCATGGAACTCTCGCGCCAGAAGAAGCAGTCGACGATCCAGGAAATCAGCTATACCCCCTGTCCGTTTTGCCGGGGCAGAGGGGTCCGTCCGTCCCTCGAGTACACGGCCCTGAATGCCTTCCGAAAAATCGCAACGCAGGCCGTCAAGGGGGCCGCTGCCCTGATCACCGTCAGCGTCCCCTGGGAGGTGGCCGACTACCTTCAGAACCAGAAGCGGGGCGAGATCAGTCGCCTGGAAAACGACTACGACCTGTCGATCCGCATCTTGGGAAGCCACAATATGGCCTGGGATGAATGGAAGATCGATATGACGAAACGTGAATCGCCTGCGCCGGCGGATCTGGCCAATCATCACCCGCATGCCGCAGCGAAACAGGAGGAGCCGGAACCCTTAAAAACGGAAATGCCCGCAAACGCGGAGGCTGACGCTTCGAAGCAAACCGAGCCCGCGCCCCCCGGTCCTCAGAGAGAAACGACGAGAAGGGAACCGCCAAGGAAGGGATCGTCCAAGCAGACCGTCCCCCAGGATGAAAAGCCGAGGGATCAGGAGGCCCGCCAGACAACGGAACGCACTGCGGAAGACGGCGGAGCGGCGGCCGATACGGTCAAGAAGAAATCCCGGCGTCGATCCCGACGGCGGAGGAAGCCGTCCGGAGAGAAACCGGCCGGGACGCCACCAGCCGTTCCCCAGGCGTCTGCGAACGGGAGCCGTGCTGAATCGGCCCCAGACCGAGGCGCCCCGCCCACCCCGACATCATCGGCCGCCGTCGAATCGGAGGCGCCCAGGACAATCGTGCCGAAGCCGAGGGCGTCCGACGTCGCGGCGCCTCCGGAAACCGAGGGCCGCGGGAACGGATTTCAAGAAGACCCCCTGAAGCGGCTCAAGAAGGTTTTCGAAACGCTGGAGGATTGATTGCCCTTCCATGGGTGCGCGTCCAAGGGGGCCTGCGATCCTGCATGCGCTATCGGGCCTGAACGGTTTGAGGTGAAAAACGCGATGGAAAAGATTCGAATCGGAATCAGTTCCTGCCTTCTGGGGCAAAATGTCCGTTATGACGGAGGCCATCAGCACGACCGCTACATCACCGATACCCTGGGCCGATGGTTCGAATGGGTTCCCGTCTGCCCCGAAGTGGAATACGGTCTGCCCGTCCCCCGCGAGGCCATGAGACTCGTCGGCAGGCCTGAATCCCCCCGGCTCGTCACGGTGAGGACCGGTATCGACCATACGGACGGGATGCGCTCCTGGGCGGAGAAACGGTTGGAGGCGCTCGCGTCACTCGATCTGTGCGGCTTCATCTTCAAGAGCCGTTCCCCGAGTTCCGGGATGGCTGCGGTAAAGGTCTACCCGGAAAACGGCATGCCCGTGAAGAAAGGGGTGGGGATCTTCGCCGGGGCGTTCATGCAGCGCTTTCCCCTGGTTCCCGCCGAAGAGGACGGCCGCCTGAACGATCCGGCCCTGCGGGAAAATTTTATCGAGAGGATCTTCGTCTATCGAAGGTGGAGGGAAGTCGAAAAGACAAACAGCGTCATGGCGGATCTCGTCTCCTTTCACGCGGAACACAAGCTTCTCATTCTCTCCCACAGCCCGAAACACCTGACCATCCTGGGCCGCCTCGTGGCTAACCCGGAACGCATGAAGCTTCCCGCGCTCCGCGAGGCGTATATCCGCAACCTCATGGAGGCCCTCCGCTTGAGTGCGACAGTCCGCAAACAGACGAACGTTCTCGAACACATGGCGGGATACTTCAAAAAGCGGCTGACCCCGGACGAGAAGCAGGAACTGGGCGAAGTGATCGGCCTCTACCATCAGGGTTTTCTGCCGCTGATCGTGCCGCTCACGCTCATCGCGCACTACGTCCGCCTGTACCGGGAGCCCTACCTTCAGAGGCAGATATATCTTCATCCCCATCCGGTCGAGCTGATGCTCCGGAATCACGGATAGCCAAGCGGGCCGAGCAACAGGCGCAGGGTAAAACGATCCGCCGCTACACCTGGCCTCGCCTGCGGCCGGCCGGACCCTGATTGCAGGCTGCCGTGCCGGTTTCCATTGACAGGAACAGCCCCCTCCCTTACAATGCGGCTGAAACCGGGAAAGTTGTCACGACTCGTCTCCACACTCGGTTCGGTCGGGATGCCTTTCCTTTCGGATGATACAATCATGGATCGAGGAGGTGATGGGGTATGAATGTACTGCGGGAGAAGACATGGTCTCCATACGTGGCAGGGGCGCTGGCCGGACTTCTGCTGGTCCTGTCGGTCCTGTTCACGGGAAAGTTCTTCGGCGCCTCGACCACCTTCGTGCGTGCGGCGGGATTCGTCGAACAGGCCGTGGCGCCGGAGAAGGTGGCGGGCATGGAGTATTTCATCAAGGAGAAGGCGAAGATCGACTGGCAGTTCCTGTTCGTGGTCGGGGTGCTCTTCGGCGGCCTGGCGTCGGCTTGGCTTTCGGGTGAGAAGCGTTCGGTGGCCGTGCCGCCGATGTGGGAGGGACGATTCGGAGCGTCGCGGTCCCGCCGATGGATCGCGGCTTTTCTCGGCGGGGCGGTGCTGATGTTCGGAGCCCGTCTCGCCGACGGGTGACCGAGCGGCCATGGCCTGAGCGGTCTGGCTCAGGTAGCGGTCAGCGGTTACGTATCCTTGATCTGTTTCTTCCTGGCCGGGGTCATCATGGCCAGAATACTTTATGGAGGGGGGGGCCATGAATGAATTGCTGACCGGCGCCGTCACGGGAATCCTGTTCGGATTCCTGATGCAGAAGGCACAGGTGATCCGGTACGACCGTCAGTTGGCCGCCCTGCGCCTGAAGGACATGACCATCGTCAAATTCATGCTCACCACCATCCTGGTGGCCATGGTGGGCATCTATCTGCTGTTCGATTTGGGTTTGATCAAGCTTTCGGTCAAGCCGCTCGTCCTGGGCGGGAACATCGTCGGAGGCCTGATCTTCGGGATCGGCTGGGCGATCGTCGGCTACTGCCCGGCCACGGCCATGGGCGCCCTGGGCGAAGGTCGATACGACAGCATTTTTGGCCTTCTGGGCATGGTCCTGGGAGCGGGAATTTACGCCGAGCTGTATCCCACCATGAAGGCAACGGTGCTGACCTGGGGAAATCTCGGCAAGATCACGCTGCCCACCGCACTGGGTGTCAACCATTGGATCGTCGTTGTCGTCCTGGTCGCAGCCTTCATCGTCCTCTTTCGCTGGTTCGAAAAGAAGGGGCTTTAAGCCCCTGCACCCATCCTTACAGCGGGCCGGCGCCGAGGGGCGCGTCCGGCCCGCTTCATCTTGACGGTCGGGCCTCCGGTTCAAGCCCCTTGGATCAGCCACCGGCTTGACAAAAAATGCGATCCGAACAGGGTCTCCCTGCGGCAGCCCAAACGCCCCGCCCTGCCCCTTTCACGGACTCTGCAGGCAGGCTGCCATCTCCTCCAGGCCGTAGGCGATCCTGGGTCCGAGCCTGAAGACGGCATCCCCGATGAAATAAATCCTGCCCTCACGAACGGCATCCAACGACGACAGCCTCTCCGTCAGGGATTTGATCCGTTCCTCCATCCCCCGGCCTTTGCCGAAAAAAAACGCATCGGGCTGCAGGCGGATGATCTCCTCCAGCGAATATTTGGGGTAACGCGTCGGTCCTGTTGAAGCGATATTCTCTATCCCGAGGATCGCAAAGGCGTCGTCCACAGTCGTCCCTTTCCCCGCAGCGATCAGCGGAGCTGGCTGAAAAACGAAGATGGCCTTGCGGACAGCGCCCCGCGAACCGGTGCGAACGCTTTCCGCAATCCGGCGGATGCGCGTTTCGATCCAAGCGGCTCGCTGTTCCGCCACGACGCGCGCACCGAGCGCTTCGCCCATGGCCCGGATCTCCCGCGGCAGATCCTGTATCCGTCTGGCTCTGAAGACATGGGTCCGAATTCCGAGTTCCCTCAGACGGAGATCCAGGGCCCGCGGATTGCCGTCCTCGGTCATGACCACGCAATCGGGGCGTTGGGAAACGATCGCTTCCAGCGATGGATTGACAAATCCTCCGATCTTCGGTTTGCGGACGGCTTCCGGCGGATGGTCGCAGTAGTCGGTCACGGCCACGACCCGGTCATCCACACCGATGTCATAGAGGATTTCGGTCAGGTTGGGCGCCAGCGAAACGATCCTTTCCGGATAACCGGCTGCGGCGGCCGCCGTCCATGTCGAAGCGGCGAGCAACCCGGCCAGAACGGCAACCGCTTTCATCCCCAGCACCCGCAGGCAAAGCCCAACCGTTTCCACAGCGGCCTTATTGAACAAGGTACCTCCTTTACCTGCGCTGATCCGTCTTCACCAGGATCGACGTCCCCTTCAGCATGAAACGAACAGGCACCGCGACCGACATCGCCACAGGCCGCCCGTCTTTCCATCCCGGCTCGAACCGCCATGTCCGCACGGCATCCAGGGCGGCCCGGTCGAGAATTTCGTGGCCCGCGGATTTTCCGACCCTGACATGTCCGGTCCGGCCATCGGCGAGGACCTCGACGAGCAGGGTGGTGACCCCCTGATAGCCCCGTAACCGGGCCAGCGGCGGATAGACGGGAAGGACATTGTCGCCGTACCGTGGAACCGCGTCGGCGTCCTTCGGAGGAACGGCTTCGCCTCCCGTCCGGGGTTCGGCCGTCCCCTCCTGCGGCGAAACGGGAGGATTCTTCCCGTTCCCCGTCTGGGCTTCCCCTTCCGCCGGAAGGGACAGGGCCAATCCGGGATCGGTGCCGACCTCAGTATCCCCTGTTTCCGGGATCGTCGCCGACGACGAAACCGCTTCCGCAGCCACGCCTCCTTTTTGCCCCTCCACCTCCGGTTCATCTTGAAGGCGAAGGGCAGGGGTCTCCGGCTGCGCCTCTTGTTGCGCCGGCGGGGCCTGTTCCCGGGGTTGCCGATCGGGCTGGGCAACCCCATGAACCGTCACGGCCCGCCTTGGGGAAAGGGGGGCGCGGTCCGGCACAACCGAGGGCTTTGCGGCCGCTGAACCGGTTTCCGTAACCAGGAAGGCCGTGATGCAGCTCTCATCCCCGTTCCTCAGATGCAGCGGATCCGATCCGGCCGCGAAAATAAACAGCAGGGCCATGAGGGCTGCATGGATTGCCGTCGAGGCAAACAGCCCCGGGGCAAATCCCCGCGGATCCAGCGGCGGGCGGATCATCGTCTCCCCCCCGGAGCGGGAACGGGTCCGCCGCACCCCGACACACTATCATTAAAATTCAAACGATATCCCACACTTGACCGTCCTTTCCGGCATCGGATAATAGGTCTGCGGCGAATAGGCTGTGCCCTCCACACCGATGGCGGCATACCTCTCATTGTTCAGGTTCTCCACCCCCGCAAACGCGGAAACCTTCCATCGGCCCCATTGGGGACGATAGAAGAGGAAGCAATCGAACACCTCATAGGCGGAAAGTTTGTCCCCGTTGTTGTCCTGATCCCCGCTCAAATAGGCGTCGCCGACGAAGCGGCCCTCGGGTCGAAGTGTCAAGTTGCCCGGGAGCTGCCATTCGGCGCCCAGACGCCCCATCCAGCGCGGAACCAGGGGCAGTTCCTTGCCGTTGTGGAAACCGGCCTCGAAGGTCGCCCTGTGGTAGGTCAGGCTGCCGTAGATCTTGAGCCGTTTCTCCCAGAGGTACGAAAAGGTCCCTTCGATCCCATCATGACGGGTCTTGTCCAGATTCTCGTTGCGGTTGGTCGCGCTGTTCCAGATGATTTCGTTTTCCATGTCGATCCGAAACAGGGTCAGGCCGACCGTGAGGTTTTTCAGGGGGCTCAGGGAGGCGCCTGCTTCCACGGTTCTCGCCGTCTCCTTTTCCAGATCGGCGAGAAAACCGTTTCCCCAGCCATAGTATGAGGCCTGCTCGTCGATGAAGGGCAAGCGGTACGCCGTGGCGTATCGGGTAAATACCTTGGACCTTTCACCGAGGAGCCAGGTAACGCCGATTTCGCATGCATCGCCCCGGTGGGTCTTCTTTTCGTCAAAATCGACCGTGCCCGGCAACGTGACGCTGTTGCCCCGGATAACCGCCTCTTCCCACCGACAGCCCGCGCTCAGGATCAGGGGTTCCGCCACACGGATCTCATCGCGAAGATAATAACCCGCCGTCTCCCTCTCCAGATCGACCACGCTGAGCTTCCGCTCCCTCTCCCTGTCCGCGTACCGGTCCATCCTGAACGGTTCGAGCACATAATCGACACCGGCCGTCAGTTTGTTCGCACGGCCGAAGATCTCACGCTCCAGGATGTATTTGGGGGTCACCGCGTACGTGCGGATCGCATAGTTGTTGTAGGAACCCCAGGAAACGTAGCTGGTCTCGGCATCCTTGATCCCGGCGGAAAAACCGATCTCCGCGCGCCCGAAGTCTCCCATCATCGCGTCGATCCGGAAGCGCAGATCCGTCTGCCGGTCCTCGCCGTCGTCATCGGAACTGGCCGACGTCCAGTAGGCCGGCCTGGCGGGCTGATACTGCCGGCGATCTGCCCCCATCTCCTCTTCGGTGAGGTTCCCCGGCAGTTCGTACTGTGTCCCGTTGAAGGAAACCCCCATGGACAGACCGATGCGGTCGCTCAGGTCATAGGAGAGATCCAGACCCGCGCCGCGAGAGGAGACCGTGGACCGGTTCCGGTATCCGAGAGAAAAATAGTTATCGGCGCTCAGGGCATAGGTCCATTTTTCTTCCGAGCCGCTCAGCAACGCCCTCTCTTCATGCAGCCCGTAGCTTCCGGCGACAGCGGAGAGACGGAAGGACGGCTTGCCCTCCCCTCTCCGGGTGATGATGTTGATGACGCCGGCCACCGCAGAATCCCCGTAGAGGACGCTCTGGGCCCCACGGACGATTTCGATCCTCTCCACCTGACTCAACGGGACCTGAAACCAGTTGACGGAGGCCATGTCGGGCCGGTTCAACCTCCGACCGTTCAGTTGAATCTGGACCTTCCCGTAGGGGTTGTCTCCGCCCATCCCCCGGAGGTCGATGACGGACAGGGGTTCATGGCCGCTGTAAGACCGGAATTGGATCCCCTCCTGGCGCTGCAGGAGTTCCACCAGATTCGTTGCACCGGAATCCCGGATCTCATCCTCCGTGATGACCGTGACATGCGCGGGCACCTGCCGGATCTCCTCCTGATCGCGCGTCGCCGTTACGACCACCTCCTGGAGCGTCGCGTTACCGGCCGCGTCATCGGGCGCTGGCGCCGAAAAAGCGGGCCCCGCCGCAATCCACAGTAATACACCCCATGTGACCAACAACCGCAGAAACCATGGCCAACCGATCATTTCTTCTCCTCCTGACTCTTCCTCGCGAAAAGTCGGTTTCTTCATTCGCCGGTCAGATATACTGGCTTGCGGCCCATGCCTAATCTCCACGCCTTCCCGGTTAGGCCGTCGCGACAGCTCGACTCCTGTCCAGTGGCTTCACGTGGATTTCGTTCCGCTTACAGTTGCGGGGCAGCGCCGGACTTTCACCGGCTTTCCTGACCCGGCGAATGGCTGCCGAGGAGAGAAATCCTCGGCAGTCCTGTCAAAGGATGACGGTCCACAACGACGTCGATCCCATACACCTCACGGATGTTCGATCCGGTGAGGACCTCCTCCGGACGGCCCAACGCGTGAAGCCGTCCCTGTTTGAGCAGCGCAATGCGGTCGCAGTAAAGCGAGGCCAGATTGATGTCGTGCGTGACCGACACGATCGTCAGTCCCGCCTCCCTGCTGAGGGACCGGATCAGATCGAAAGTACCGACCCGGTGGGCGATATCCAGCGACGATGTGGGCTCATCCAGCAGGATGATCTCCGGTTCCTGGGCCAGCGCCCGGGCGATCCAGACACGCTGCCGCTCTCCCCCGCTGAGGGTGTCCATGGACCGCCCGGCGAAAGGCAGGATGCCCACGGCCTCCATTGCGGAGCTGGCTGCGGCCAGATCCCGATCGGATTCAAAGGCCAGACGGCCCATATGCGGGGTTCTCCCCATCAGGACGACCTCCTCCACCGTGAATGGGAAGAACCATGAGACATCCTGGGGCACAACCGCAACCCATCGTGCCACCTCCCGCCTTTTCATCCGGCCGGGTGCAATGCCTTTGAGACGGACCTCGCCCTCGCAGGGCGGGCGTATCCCGTCGATCAGGCTCAGCAGCGTGGATTTTCCCGAGCCGTTCGGCCCCAGAATCCCGAAAAACTCGCCTTTCTCCACCGCAAGCGTGACGTCCCTGAGGACCGGTTTGTCGCCGTACTTGAAACCGACCTGTTTGAGTTCCAGCACGGACATCTCTCAGACCGACCTCCTCATCAGATAGGCAAAATAGGGGGCTCCGCAGAGGGCCGTGACCACGCCCACCGGAAGTTCGGCCGGCGCCAGCACAACGCGGGCTAACGTGTCGGCCGCAGCCAGGAAAGCCCCTCCGAACAGAAGCGATGCGGGCAGAAGCAACCGGTGATCGGGTCCGAACAGCATGCGCGTCATGTGGGGAACCATCAGTCCGACGAAACCGATGATGCCGCTGACGGAAACGGCCGCCCCGGTCACCAGAGACGCGGAAACCAGCAACAGCACCCGGACCCGCTTCGCCGGGATGCCCAACTGGAGGGCCGTCTCCTCTCCGGAGAGCAGAACGTTGAGATCGCGGGCGTGCAGGAACATCACGACGAAGCCGACGGCGAGAAACAGGGCTGCCAGAAGCAGGTCCCCCCGTTTCGCCATCGCCAGGTCCCCCATCAGCCAGAAAATGACGCTGTGGATCTGCTCTCCGCTGGCGATGGAGACCAGAAACATGATCAACGCCGAGAAAAAGGCATTGACGATGATGCCGGCCAGCAGGGTGTGGTCGTCGCGCCTTTTGCCGGCCGTTCCGGCCAATCCCCACACGAGAAGCAAGGCAAGGAGCCCTCCTGTGAAGGCCATACCGGGAATGCCGAAGGGGATGGAACCCAGGCCGATGATGATTGCGACCAGGGCACCTACGGAGCCGCCGCCGGAAACGCCAAGAACATAGGGATCTGCCAGCGGATTCCGCAACAGGGCCTGGAACACCGCCCCGGCGCATGAGAGGGCCGCTCCGACCAGAACGGCCAGAAGGATTCGGGGAAGGCGGATCGAAAACAGGATGGTCCGCTCCTCAAAGGTCAGAGGGTCGGACAGTCCGGGAAATCGGTGGGATGCCAGAATCCCCTGGAAGACGTCTCCTATCGCGATGGGGGTAGAACCCGCCGCCAGGGAAAGGAGGCACACCAGGACCAGGATGGAGAACAGCAGAAGACAGACCCTCAATATCCTGAGCAGGGTCAAATGGGATGCCGGATAGGACAAGATCATCCTCCCTCGGGAATGGTTCCGGTGGATCGGTCTTCCGGCTTCGGGCAGCCTACTCGCCTGCCTTCCCATCGCGATCGCATCGCGAAAGTGGCTCTTTCAAGGCTTTCGTTCCCTTCACGGCTGCGGGGCAGCGGGGGGAATTTCACCCCCTCTTCCTCTATCCACCTCGATCTTTATTTCCTTTTTGTTTATAAAAGCGGATGCGGTTTGTCAAGCCGTTTTTGGTTTCTTGAAGGATTGGACCGCCAGAGGGTCTGAAACGTCTCTCCTCTGGATGAAAATTTGTCTTGACGCATTATGAGCATATGCTTATGAATGGCAAGACCCTGAGAATCGAAGGCGGCGCCGTCGCGACACGGAAGCCGTTTCCGGATCGGCGCCCCCTCTGCGATCGGCCGTTTGGCTGCAATTGCGGCGGGAGCGATGGAAGCGTTTGCCCCATTGCGGGAACCATGCGCCGTAAAAAACACACCGAAAGGAATGAAACCATGAAAATCGCTTTACCGTCCCGTCAAAACCGGGTCGACGAACACTTCGGCCATTGTGAATACTTTACGGTCTTCACCGTCAATGAGCGGAATGAAATCATCGCGGAGGAAACGGTCTCGGCACCCGCGAATTGCGGCTGCAAGTCCAACATCGCCCAGACCCTGGCCGCGATGGGGGTCAAGATGATGCTGGCAGGAAACATGGGACAGGGGGCCGTGAATGTGCTGAACGGTTGCGGGATCCAAGTGCTGAGAGGCTGTTCCGGGGATGTGAAAACGGTGGCACGGGAATGGCTGGCCGGCTCCCTGAGGGATTCGGGGACCGCCTGCGCCCTTCATGAACACGGATGTCACGAAAACTGACAGATGTCATCGCAGGCCGCCGTGAACCCCAGCGGTGACGGAACTTCGGTTGCCGGTGGGAGGGGGTACGATTCCGCCCCCTCCCGACTGCACAAGATGATTGGTTTGTCAGAACGCAAACACCACCGCGGCGATGACCGTCGTGTAACCGTTGCTCTTCACGATGCCGGATGGGGTGATGTTCCGCCGGCACGGCACAGCCTACGGACGCGGCAAGGAGCGGGCCGGGCTCGTTGCTGTAACAGCGGCTCATAACGCAGTAAGTCAAGGCGCCAGGATGCATTCCCGTCACGCCCGCTCGTCTTGAAATGAAGATCGATCCGGGTGGCATGATGCTCGAAACCCGGACCAAATTGCACTTTTCGATTCCGGCATCCCGCAGTGCGAGTTCGAAGGAGTGCAGTTCCTCCCTGTGCCTACCCACCCCCTTGGTCCGGAACAGCGTTCTCGGGACAACCGCCATCAAAGCCCTCCTCTCCGTCAGTGGTCGCAGACATTCGTTCCGGTCTTGAGCTTGCCGGACAGATAGTCCATGACCACCTGGGAAGCGATCTCGGACGGGGCACCGACAACGACCCGTATCCCTTTCTCCTGGAACAGTCCCTGAGCCCGTGATCCCATGCCGCCGGCCAGAATGACGTCCGCTCCCTGCTCCTGAAGCCATGTGGGAAGCAGGCCCGGTTCGTGCGGCGGGGCATCCGCGATCGTCTGCCTGAGGATTGCTTGTTTTTGCGGATCCGTATCGAAGAGGGCGAATTGCTGGCAATGGCCAAAATGGGTGCTCAACCGCCCCTCGGCCAGAGGAACAACGATTCTCAGACTCTTCATATCCTTTTCCTTGACCTGGGGTTGGAATGCAACGGCAGTGCCTGAGGACTGGGAGTCGCCGGCATCGAGATCAAGCATGGGCTGGATCGCACGGGCGAAGGCCTTGGCGGCTTCCGTCTCGGAATACCGGCGCACGAAGGGCTGCCCTTGATCCGAGGTTTCGACGATCCGAGGATCGATCGGGATGCGGCCTAGGAAAGGAACCCCCATCTCCCGCGCCATTGCTTCACCGCCTCCGCTTTTAAAGAGATCGACCGTCTTCCCGCAATGGGGACAGATGAGCCCGCTCATGTTTTCGATCACCCCGAGGACCGGGATGTTGAGATGACGGCAGAAATTGATGGATTTCCGCACATCCTGAAGCGAGAGGTCCTGAGGCGTTGTGACGATCACCGCGCCGTCGCTTTCCGGAATGAGCTGAGCCACGGACAGGGGTTCGTCACCCGTTCCGGGAGGGAAATCGACGATCAGACAGTCCAGTTCGCCCCATTTCACATCGGTCAGAAGCTGTTTGATGACGCCCATCTTCATGGGACCTCTCCAAATCACCGCCTCGTCCGCACCCCCGAGGGCGAACCCAAGTGAAACCACCCGGAGCCCGTCGTCCGTCGTCAAGGGCAAAATCCCTTCCCCCTCGAAGGACTTGAGCATCTGCCCCTGCATGCCCAACAGCGTCGGAACGCTGGGTCCATGAAAATCGACATCCAGCAGACCGACCTTCCTGCCTGCCATGCCCAGCGCCACCGCGAGGTTCACCGCCACCGTGCTTTTTCCTACCCCGCCTTTTCCCGAAAGAACCATGATCTTGTGTTTGATCTCTGAGAGCCGCTTGACGAGGACGTCATCCTCCGTGTACATTTTTAACCTGTCATCGGCCGGACGCTGTCCGGTTGTTCCGCAACCGCTTTTCTTTCCGTTGCAGTCCATCTTGTTCAACCCTCCACAGTCACCGTTTATTGTATGATCGCAAGCACCGGCGTCACCTCATCATGCCTTGCTCTAGGGGCTTGAGATCCTATGCCGTTATACGGATAATCACAATCCATGCCAGACGCTTCCCCTCCAGGGCACACGATGATTTATCAATTATTTTAAATGGATTAAATTTTGCAATCCCGTAACTCAGACATGGAGTAGCAAAACCGCCACTGATATATGGCCACACTATCGCAAAAACGCTATCCAAGGCTGACCGAAGCGATCTCCCGGCATTCCTTTCGAATCCTGGCTCCCAAACGACGCGCAGTCACCCCCTTTTGGCATCCGCGGCCGATTGATCTCCGCGCGTCTGCCGCGGGTAAGGTGCGGCAGTCATGAGATATCCTCCACCGAAACGGTCGATCACACGATCCACTTGCGCCTGACGCTCCGAATGCTGACTCCGCAAAGGGCGGCAGGGAACACCATCAGGATGGTGAAGTTCAAGGCCCGGAAAAGGCAGCTGTTTTGGTTGATGGCGGCCCTTAAAATGTCCGCCCCGTAGGTAAAGCGGCAGAAGGCAAGAAAGGGGTTGCAGGAACAGGATAAGGGACTGGACCGGGATCCACAGGGGACGGATGCGAGCGCAACGTATCGGCAAGGCACATCGAACGGGTGAGTTGACCTTTCGGGCCCTTGATAAAATCCGTTTCGAGATCGAAACGGTCCGGTTCGTTTGCTCTGCCGGGCCTTCGGTAAGCGGCACAACCAGGTTCCTGAATCTGACCGTCTGCATCGGCCAACCCGGACCGGTGCCATTTGATGCTTGACAAATGGAGACGCAGGGGCTATTGATAATGAAAATGAAAACCATTCTCAAAAATACCGGTAAAATACCGGGTCGCTCGATGACCACCCAGCGCGGATTGCTCTTCAAGCTCATTCGCGACGCTAAGGAGCATCTGGATGCGGACGAGCTGTTCCTCCGGGCCAAGGCCCAGGAGCCCCGCATCAGCCTGGCGACGGTATACCGCAATCTGAAGTTGTTCAAGGAACTCGGTCTCATCGCCGAAAGCAACCTGGGTGAGGCACATTCTCACTACGAGATCAAGGGCAAGGCGGAACATCACCACCTGGTCTGTCTCGGATGCGGCCGGATCATCGAGTTCGACAGCCCGTTGATCACCGCAGCGGAGGCGGAAGTCAAAAAGGAACATAAGTTTGATGTCGTTTCAACGCAGTTGAAGATAGAGGGCTATTGCCCAAAATGCAGAAGGCAAAAGAGGTGATCATTCAGTCCCGTGTTTCAACGGGGATGATCGCAAGCAATCGTATCGGAGCAGAGGAATGGAGATCAAGAGCCTGAATGACCTGAGGCCCGGAGAGGGCGGGAGAATCATGCAGATCAGCGGCGGGCGCGGCCTGGTGAATCGCCTCGCGGCCCTGGGCATTAGACCGGGAACGAGAATCGTCAAGATCAATGCCGGATTCATGCAGGGGCCGGTGACCATCGAGGTGGACAGAACCCAGGTGGCTGTCGGTTTCGGCATGGCCGCCAAGATCATGGTCGAGGCCGGGGAGTCCGAACGATGAGAATCCTATTGATCGGCAACCCCAACGTGGGCAAGAGCGTCGTCTTCTCGCGGCTGACCGGCGTGCGCGTCATCTCCTCCAACTATCCGGGCACAACGGTCCATTTTACCCTGGGGCACATGAAGCTCGGCGAAGAGCAGGTCGAAGTCGTCGACGTTCCTGGAACTTACACGCTGGAGCCGACCTGCGAAGCCGAAGAGGTGGCCCTGCAAATGCTTGACTCAGGCGACGCGGTGATCAATGTGGTCAACGCCACGAACCTGGAGCGGAATCTTTTTCTCACCCTGCAGTTGCTGGAGAAAAAGGTCCCGTTGGTCGTGGCATTGAACATGTACGACGACACGCGGCATCGGGGGATTCACATCGATTTGGAGAAGCTGCGGGACCTGCTGGGCGTACCGGTCGTTCCCACGGTGGCCACCACCGGTGAGGGAATCAAGGAACTCGTGGAGAGCCTGCCCAAGGCTGTTTCAACCGACACTCCGGTTCGAAGCCGCGACGAGCGCTGGGCTGCGGTCGGCAGCATCATCGACCAGGTGCAACGGGTCACCCACCGCCATCATACATGGCGCGAACATCTGGCCGACGCCAGTGTTCGTCCCCTCTCGGGCGGGCTCATGGCCTTGGCGGTGCTCGCGGCAACTTATCTGGCCGTCCGCTTCATCGGAGAAAACCTGATTGATCGTCTGTTCGACCCCCTTTTCACGCATCTGTGGGCGCCCGTGCTGAATCGGGTCAGCGGTTTTCTGGGAGGCGGCGGTTTGCTCCACGATATCCTCATTGGGAAACTGATCAACGGGGGGGTGGATTTCGTCCAGTCGTTCGGGCTGCTCTCCAGCGGCCTCTACGTCCCGTTTGCAATGGTTCTGCCCTACATCGTTTCCTTCTATCTGGCGCTGGGACTTCTCGAGGACACCGGATACCTTCCCCGCCTGGCCGTCTTGATGGATACCCTCATGCATCGCGTGGGTTTGCACGGCTACGCGATCATCCCCACGCTGCTCGGTTTCGGCTGCAACGTGCCGGCAGTCCTGGCGACCCGGATCCTGGAAAGCAAACGGGAAAGGTTCATAGCGGCCACGCTGATTTCGGTTGCCGTGCCGTGCGCGGCCCTGCAGGCCATGGTTGTCGGTCTTGTCGGTGAGAGGGGATGGCCATACGTCGCCATGGTCTACGGCACCTTGCTGGCCGTCTGGATCATTCTCGGATTCATATTGCATCGGACCATCAAGGGTTTTACACCTGAACTGCTGATCGAGATACCGCCGTACCGTCTGCCGCCTTGGCGGGCGACGCTGCAAAAGCTCTGGATGAGAACATACGGTTTTCTGTGCGAGGCCATCCCCGTCATCCTTGGCGCGATTCTGGTCATCAATGTCTTGTACTTCCTGGATGTTTTTGAAGCCATCGCCGATTTTGCCGCTCCGGTGGTCACCGGTCTTCTCGGCCTCCCCAAGGAAGCGGTGGTTGCCCTGGTCATCGGCTTCCTGCGCAAGGACGTGGCCGTGGGCATGCTGGCGCCCCTCGCCTTGACCGCCGGGCAACTCGTGGTGGGAAGCGTGGTCCTGGCGATGTTCTTTCCCTGCATCGCCACGTTCGTCATCCTCCTCAGGGAGCTGGGGGTTGCCAACATGCTTAAGTCCACCTCGATCATGATTGCAGCGGCCCTCATCGTCGGAACATTGTTGAATCTGATGATCCATGCATCCTGATTCCACCAAGATCAGACCGTTTTGTGCCCCCGTCCTGACTGAAACCGGCGCATGGGCTGATCCGTTTCACGGGCAGCCGGAAACCGTTCGTTGTTCCGCGACTGTCTGCAACCCCATGGGTGAAGAAGACCGGACGATGCGCCGATCGCCAGGAAAGATCAAGAAGGCATCCTGCGGTCCGATTGCACGCTGGTGCTCGGTTGCATGATTTTCGGGGTTGCGCGGGGATCGCCACCACGGCAGGCCGAAATCCAGGCCGGTTCGCATCGCATCTCCAGGGGTCCGGCGCCATGATCCCCTTCCCCCGACTGTCGAAGAGAGGGGCCGCCGTTCCCGACGCGGAGATGGCGATGCCGTTTTCCCCCGAACCGCTCGGCCGGCCGATCCGGGACGCCGTGTTCATGTCCGGAAACGGTCATCCGAACGGGCAGTGAAAACGCCGCCGGCCCGATGGGCGAACCAGCCGGTCTTGGCATCCGAGGCGCTGTCGAACAGGGAAACATAGGGTTTGATGTCCAACAGAGGCGTCCCATCGACCATGTCCACGTCTTCGATATCCAGCACGGATCCGTCCACCCTGATGAGCCTGACCAATGAGAGCCCGATGGGATTCGGGCGTCTGGGGGATCGGCACGCAAAGATACCGTGCACGGCATCGTCCAGGAATGGCTTGACCTGAAGGCGATATCCGTCGCACCGGTGAAGATGATAGAGTAAAAACAGATGGGAGAACCCCTCCAGATCCTTCAGCCCTTCCCGATAAGGTTCATGGACGACGACCGTCCCGGCGATTCCTCTGGCGCCGGCGGGCTGGATGGGCATTCCCTTGATGTCCCTGAAGGGGGTATGGATCACTCCGACGGGACAGTATGTCACGTTATCTGCCAAGCACTCTCCATTGACAAGGGCGCCCGCGGGAAACGTCGCCCGATGTTGAGGGCAGGCGTGAATCCTTCAACCTTTTCCGTAACGACCGGTTCCATTATTTCTCCCGGGGGAAAGGCCAGGCCATGATGCCGCCCTCCATGACCTTGACGTTCTTCCAACCGTGCCCCTCGAGCACCAGGGCCGCCTCGTACCCGCGGAGGGAAATCTTGCAGTAGCAGACAACCTCCCTTTCCCGGTCCTGGGGAAGCTCGCCGAGTCGCTTGCGGAGGGCTCCAAGGGGCATCAGGATCTCGCCGATCCCGAGACGCATCTGCTCATATTCCTCCGGTTGCCGGACATCGATCAGCAAGAGGGATTCGCCACCGGCCACCCTGCGGTGCACCTCCGTGCAGGAAATCCCCTTCATCCTCCCCTTCATTTTATTCTGCAGGATATGGGCCGCGGCAATGCCGTGGTCGATCGCCAACGAAAAGGGCGGCGCGTAGGGAAGATCCGCATTGACCATCTCCTCGACCGTCAGCCGCCCCTGGATGGCCATGGCCCACTGGGCGATTTGACGGTTCACGTTTCCGGGACCGACGCACTGCCCCCCGAGAATCCGTCCCGACTTCGCGTCGGCCACGAGCTTCGTCACAAGGAGTTTCCCTTCCATGAATCCGGGCTTGTCCGGACTGGCATTGACGACGGTCACGATATCGTGGTACCCCAGCCGCCGGGCGGCCGTTTCGGAGAGCCCCGTCGATCCGGCCGCAAAGTCGAACACCTTGCAGATCCCCGTCTGGATGGTTCCCGGAAAGGTCACGCTGTTCGTAGAGGCGGCGTTTTCCCCCGCCACGCGCCCCTGGAGATTCGCCAGATCCCCCAGAGGGGCCAGGACCTTTTTTCCGGTAATCCGATGCACGGTCTCCACGCAGTCCCCGACGGCATAGATGTCCGGGTCCGAGGTCTGCATATACTCATTGACCCGAATGCCGCCGGTTTCCCCGATTTCGAGGCCGGCGCTCTGGGCCAGCGTCACGTTGGGGCGGACGCCGATGGCGACCACCGCCAACTCACAGGGAAGCTCCGTCCCGTTCTGGAGCTTCACCCCCGCCAGCCTGCCGTTCTCGCCCAGAAAGGCCGCAATGCCGTTGTCCGTGATCACATTGGCGCCCTTGCCCTTGACGTGATTTTCGATCAGTTTGGCCAGTTCCCAGTCCAGGAACATCAGGAGCTGTGGAAGGAGTTCGACCACGGTGATCTCGATGCCAGCCAGCTGAAGGGCCTCGCAGGTCTCGATCCCGATCAGACCGCCTCCGACGACCACCGCCTTTTTGATTATTCCCTCGTCGCGGACCTTGCGGAGAAAATCGGCATCCCTCATGGACTGAAGCGTCGTGATGCCCTCCAGGTCCACCCCGGGAATCGGGGGCATCCGGGGGACGGCGCCCGTGGCCAGGATCAGCCTGTCGTATCCCATCTCTCCCGTCTCCCCGGAGAGCGTATTCCGGAACGACACGGTTCGCTTTGCCCGATCGATGGCGGTCACCTCGGTGTTCACCTTGGCCGCGATATCCTTGGCATTCAGATAAAACTGGGGGTTGCGGACAACCCCGGCGGGCGTGCAGATCAGCATGTTCCGGTCGTCGAAACAGCCGCCGACGTAATAGGGATAGCCGCATGAGGCCATCGAGAGATCCCCCTCCTTCTGCAGGATGGTGACCTCGGCACTGTTGTCGATTCTCCTCGCCTTGGCCGCGGCCTTGGGACCGGCGGCGGAACCACCCACCACGACGATTCTTCTCTTGCTTTCCATGGATTCGACCTTTCCGTGACCTTTCTCTGATCCTTCTTACAGCAAACGCGCCGGACGCCCGCGGCCCTGCTCCAGGACCCTTTTTTCGATCCTATCAGGATCCCGGGGGGAATTCCATCCGAAGTTGCTCCGGCAGTGTCGGCGCTCCCCACCGAGGCTGAAACGGGATGCCTGGCGTTTCATCGGCCCGGCAACCAAAATCAATCATACGCCCGGCGGATCTTTTCATCGCACACCACATCGCCGGTGATCTCCTTCCAGACCGGGGCATCCCATGTATGGAGGTTCTGGTGCGCCAGATAATATTTCTGGGGAATCGGATGGGTGCCACACACGACATCGATCCCGAACCGCGAACCGATGAAATCCCTGAAGAATCCGATCCTCGGACACGGCGGATAGCCGACGATCAATCCGGTCGCCAGATGGATCACGTTGGCCCCATTGCGGATCATCTCCTCCGGGGCATACTCGATGTTGCCCCCGGGGCATCCGTCGCACGTCGCATAACCCACGAGGCTTGCATCCCGGCCGCGATACCGGCTGAAGGCCCCTTCCCGCTCCCGCAGCGCCCGGAAACACTTGCCCCCCGCGCATCGGTGATAACGGTCGCAGATGATGATTCCGATCCTGGCTTCATCCTTGAACTCCATACATCCTCCTTATCTTATGAAATCATGGAGAGATTCTGTCCGGATCCCGTTCAAGCCCCTTCGGGCCGTACAACCTCGGCCGGAACGGAATGTCCGCATTACAGCCCCGTCCCTCGGATCAAGTAAGACCGGAGCGCCTTGTGAAGGGTGTTGGCCGCCAGAAGCGCACAATGCTGGTGGTCCTCGGGAAGTCCTCCGAGATGTTCGAGAACCGCCTCCTGATTGATCCGCAAAGCCTCGCGGACCGTCCTGCCCTCCGCCATGGATGCCACAGCGTCGCATGATGCGATCGTGAAAAAACACCCATCGGTCAGAAAACGAATCTCCCGGATCCGGCTGCTGAGTACCCTTACAAAAAACTCGTCGGTGTCTCCGCAGGGCCCCGTGATGACGGCATGCCCGTCCGGCCGGTCCATCTCCCCCATATGGACCGGTTTCATGGCATGCTGGAGCAGTTTTCCCGAAACGGGTTCCTGCGCGATGTCGCCCCCGCCGTTCCTCTCTTCGCCTCTTTTTCCATTTCCTGCATTGCTGTCCACAAATCGCTCCCTCGGTCAAGATTCCAGCGCGCCACGCCGCAAGGCATGGCGCAGCTGATTTTTATCTCTGTCTGTCAAACTCCGAACATTCTGCAGCAGTTCCGCTTGAGGACGCCGAACATTCCCGTGCCCCATCATCCGAGGGCGTACACGACATTTCTCCAAACGGCCTGAATATCGACGGAAATCGCACCGCCGGTGTAAGCCACCACCGGGGCCTTCATGATCTGCGCCTTGGTCGCTGCCGGATCGTAGCGGATCCTTCCGGCCATCCGGACGCCTCGATGCGCTGTTTCCCGCTCGATGCGTTCGGCCATTTCGGGGTGGATGTCCCACTTGTTGATGCAAATCATCAGAGGAATTTTGAAATGGCCGGTCAAGTCCACGACGCGTTGGACATCGTGAAGGCCCGAACAGGTCGGTTCGGTCACCGCAACCACAAGATCCGCCCCGGTGATGGAGGCGATGACAGGGCATCCGATGCCGGGAGAACCGTCCACAATCAGAAGATTGCTTTTCTCGTTTTCGGCAACGCTCCGTGCCTCACGGCGCAGCAGGCTGACCAGTTTTCCGCTGTTGGCCTGGGCGATTCCGAGTTTCGCATGAACCATGGGTCCATAGATCGTCCTGGATACGAACCATTGCCCGTTTACGACCGGTTCGAAGCGCACCGCATTCACCGGACAGAGACGGGCGCACAGGCCGCAGCCTTCGCAGGCGATCGGATCCACCTCAAACCGGGATTCGCCTTCGGGAGAGGAAACGGTCGATATCGCGCTGAAACGGCAAACCTCGAAACACTTGCCGCAACCCGTACATCGATCCCTTAAAATGAAAGCCTTTTTGCCCCCGGAGAAATCCTGCCGGCGTTCGATTCTCGGATTGAGAACCAGATGAAGATCCGCGGCATCCACATCGCAGTCCACCAGGATCTTCCGCTCGGACAGGGCGGCAAACGACGCAACCAGGGTGGTTTTCCCCGTTCCTCCCTTGCCGCTGATCACCACCATCTCCTTCATCAGGCTCTCTTCCTCCCCGCCTGCACGGTCCCCTCCCCCGCTGACTTCTCTTTCACCAGGGCCGTGATCCGTCGGAAACATGGGTCGAACATCTCCCGGTAACCGGGCAGTTTTGCCAGGTCGATGTCCCCGCGGGCATAGTTTTCCGCAATCCGCCGGTCTTCCGGTATGGACATCAGGATCTCTATGCCCTCGCGGCCGCAATAGGAGAGCACCCCTTTGTCCCCCGCGTCGCACCGGTTCACAGCCACGGCAAACGGCAATGCAAGGGCCCTCACCATCTCCACGGCCAGCACGAGGTCGTTGAGCCCGAATGGCGTCGGTTCGGTGACCAGAAGCACGAAGTCCGCCCCACGGACCGACTCCACGACGGGGCAGGAAGTCCCCGGCGGCGAATCGATGATGCAGAGTTCACCGGGTTCGCAGCACTCCCGCACCTGCTTGATGACGGCGGGGCTCATCACCTCTCCCACGTTCAACAAGCCCTGAACGAAGCGGATGCCGCTGTTGCCGCCCTCTTCGATCGACCCTACGGGATGCTCCTCCTCGACAATGGCCATCTCCGGACATAACCGGTGGCAGGCACCGCAGCCGTGGCAGAGTTCAGGGAACACCAGAACCCGGCCCAGCATCACGGCGAGCGCATGATATTCGCAGACATCGGCGCAGACGCCACAGCCGTTGCACCGCTCCTTTAACACCCTGGGCCTGGGCAGGGTCACGGGTCGGGTTCCGGTGATGTCGGGTCTGAGGAACAGGTGGCAGTTCGGCTCTTCAACGTCACAATCCAGCAGGGTGATCCTTCGACCCGAAGATGCAACGGTCAGGGCAAGGTTGACGGCGATCGTCGTTTTTCCCGTCCCGCCCTTTCCGCTGGCAACCGCGATTTTCAAAACCATGCTCCCATGCTTAAAGTCACGCCGGAAAGGGGTGAAAGCGGGTTGGGCAGACGACCCTTTCCCGGCGTCAATGGAAATCAGAAACCGTGACCCTCTGCGGTGGGGGCCTTCACCTCCGGAAGCCCGCCATCCTTCCAAGCGGCCAGAGCATTACGGACCGTGAGGATCTCCCCGCCGAACTGAAACACCCTGATCGAAGCCGCTGCCAGCGCCCGGAAGGCGTTGGGACCGACATTGCCGGTCAACACGACATCGACGGATTGCTCCGCAACCTGCCGGGCGGCTTGAATGCCCGCACCTTGAGCCGCGTTGATGTTCTGGCTGTTCTCCACCACTTGAAGATTCAGTCCTTCCGGATCCGTCAACACAAAATACCTTGCCCTGCCGAACACGCGGTCGACCGGACTGTTGAGATCCACGCCGCTGGCGGTAATGGCTACCTTCATCTTGTTTGTCCTTTCAGTGGGATTTTTCTTCAAAACGTTCGAGTCTCCCTTTCCGTTGCCGTCCTCTGCCCCTTCGTTCGGGGAACGGACCGTGCGGCAACACCGTCTTTTCCCGCCGCACGCGCCGTCGGATTTCTTGAAAAAGCCGGGGAGGATAAAACGGGCATCGGAGAGGCTGCCGTTGAGATAAGCGCCGATCACCTCCTCGATGGAGCCGCGCAGACACGGGATCACCTGAACGCCGGATGCGCGAATCCTCCGTTCGAGAGGTCGGGAAATGGCGCCGCACAGCAGGATCTCTATTCCTAGCGCCTCGAGCTGCCCCACCCTTTCCGGAATGGTCCCGGCTTCAACGGGTATGAACGATCGGTTTTTGATCCCGCCGTCCATCACATCGAAGACCAGCATACGGCTCGCAAAATCACAAACCGTTGAAACCGTGCCTTCCCACACTGTCACGGCGACCTTCATGACGCTGCCTCCGCAATGCAACAGTCAAAAATTGTGCCAGGATAGCGTCTCCGGGGGATGAACAGCACATCGGTCATCAATACGAGATGTTATTTATCCACTGCCTCCGCGATGACGATCGCAGGGTCGCAAAAGGCGACGGCCGTAAAGGGGCGGGGATGCAATATTGCAACTGCAAGCCGCATGGCCCCCTCGACACCCGTTTTCGACAGCCCCACGCGCGCCTGGACGCAATCGGCGCGCGCGTTTTCCTGGAACAATCTCCCTTTGATCTTTGTTTCTCCTTTTGATAGAGTTCCGGCATGCCTTATCGAAGAGGTTTCCCATGAAGGTCAGCATCACGGTCATCTGCGACAATTATGTATTCGGTCATCTCGGGGCCGTAGCGGAACACGGCCTTTCCATTTTTCTGGAAACGGATTCGGGCAGCTATCTGCTGGACACCGGCCAGGGCAAGGGGGTGGTGAACAACGCCCTCGTGTTGGGTTTGGACCTCAGGACCATCCGGGGAATCATCCTGAGCCATCACCACTGGGATCATACGGGGGGACTGCCTCTTGTGCTCGATTGGATTAAAACCGCCGATGTCTACGCCCATCCCGGTCTCTTCCGGGAGAGCTTTAGCGTCAAGGGGGAGCAGGCGCGCGCGATAGGCGTGCCCCACACCCGCTCTTTTCTGGAGGGCAAGGGCGCGACGTTTCGGTTCGACGCCGGGTTCCGGGAAATCCAGCCGGGATTGTGGCTGACGGGGGAGGTCCCCCGCCGGACGGATTATGAAACCGGAGATCCCAACCTGATGGTGAAATCCAACGGGGGATATGTACAGGATATCCTTCCGGACGATCAATCCGTGGTGCTGGAAACGCAAAAGGGGCTGATCGTCGTACTGGGCTGCTGCCATTCCGGAATCATCAACACCCTCAGCTACATCATGGAAAAGATGGGCCGGCGCCGCATCCACGCCGTGATCGGCGGGACCCATCTGGGGCCGGTGAGCGACGCGCAGAGGGAAAAAAGCATCGCCGCACTTAAGGCCTTCGATATCGAACGCCTCGGGGTCTCCCACTGCACAGGGCTCAAAACCTCGTGCCGTCTGGCCTCCGAGTTCGGGGACCGTTTCTTCTTCTGCAATGTCGGAACCGTCTTGCAGGCCTAAAATTTCACACCGATGGAGGAGGATTGCGAGAACATGTCTGGGAAGGCCTTTCAGGACTACTATCCCGACCATTTCAGCCACTGCTACGGCTGCGGCCGGCTCAACGGTGCGGGGCTGAAGATCAAGAGCTACTGGGACGGCGATGAATCCGTCTGTATCCATCAGCCGAAGCCCGAACACACGGCGATCCCGGGGATTGTCTACGGAGGCCTGATCGCCTCCCTGATCGATTGTCACGGCACGGCAACGGCGTCGGCCGCCAAGTACCGATCCGAGGGCCGGGAGATGGATACGGAACCGCCCCTGCGCTTTCTGACGGCCTCCCTCAAGGTCGATTACCTGCTCCCCACGCCCATCGGCGTTCCGCTGGAGATTCGCGGCAGGGTCAAGGAGCTCAAGGGACGCAAGGTGATCGTCGAATCGACCCTGTCTGCCGGAGGAAAGGTATGCGCCCGCGGGGAAGTGATCGCCGTGCAGATGCCGGAACACCTGATCCCTGAGTCTTCCTGACGGCGCACCCCTGCTACACGGGACCCAAAATCCGCTGACGCTCCGCGGTCGGCCGCGGCAGCGTCAGTGGATGCCGCTTTCAGTCGAACGCCATGCCGGTCTTCCATACCTCCCAGACCTTGCCGACCAGATCCGGTCCCGGCTTGAGCGTCGGCTTGCCCGGCTTCCATCCCGAGGGGGTGGCCTCCGTACCCTTGCTGTTGCGCACATGCTGGAACGCCTGAATCTGACGGATGCTCTCGAGGACATTGCGTCCCACCGGCGGCGTCAGGACTTCGAATCCCTGGATCATGCCGTCGGGGTCAATGATGAACCGCCCCCGCGCTTCCACCCCGGCATCCTCAAGGTAAACCCCGTAAACGGAGCCTACCTTGCCGCCCCCGTCCGAAAGCATGGCAAAGGGAATCCCTCCCTGGACCATCTTGGAGAGCTCATGGTCGTTCCACATCTTGTGGACAAACACGCTGTCCACGCTCATGGAGAGAACCTCGACCCCCAGTTTCTGGAACTCCGGGTATTTCTCGGCGACCGCCGAGATCTCGGTTGCTCAGACAAAGGTGAAATCCCCCGGGTAGAAACAGAGAATCACCCATTTCCCGAGATATTCAGAAAGTTTAACATCGACAAACTTTCCCCGCTGATAGGCTGAAGCCGTAAAATCCGGCGCCTTCTGTCCAACGGTGATCATAGACTTGACCTCCTTTTTCTGCGGTTGCGTTTTTTCTTCGGATCCCTTTACGGGTTCCCTTACCGGACCGCCCGTGGGCCGGGCGCATCCCACCTTGATCTCTTCAGGCATAGGCAACCTCCTTTCCGTCATGAATTTCACAAGGTCTGATGGGTGCACTTCAAAAAGGGTGCCATCAAAGGGCACAACATGCGCATGACATATAAACATCGTGATTGCAGCAGCTTGCCATCACCCTGGAGTGGATGGCAAGCTGCTCGGTGTCTCCCTTGCAAGCCGTGCGACGTCGCATCGATGCAAAGATGCGACTCGTCGAGACCGGGTCCCCGCGGGCGGTCCGGCGAGGCGCAAAACCGCTATGGCAAAAGCCTTTCGAGGGAACAGGGGCAGCTCACCCCTTTGGTTGGGGCTCCAGTTGAATGCGGAGGGCCTTGATCTTCCGAAAGAGGGTACTCTTGTGCATGCCCAGTGCCTTGGCCGTCTTGAGTCGGTTCCACTGGTATCGCCTCAACATGTTGGTGATGAAGACCGCTTCGAGGTCTTTCATGTTCATCATCTGGCCGCCGGCATCGGTTTTCATGTTCAGGGGCATGCAAAGGTGCTCCGGGAGGTGATGGGGTTCGATCATCCCGGATTTGCAGAGAATGAAGGCGTGCTCGATGATATTCTGAAGCTCGCGGACATTCCCCGGGTAGTCGTGGGCGACGAGACAGGCCAGGGCTTCGCCGGACAGTCCGGAAATCTCTTTCTTCTGCAGCACGTTGAAGTGGTGGATGAAATGATCCGCCAGGAGCGGAACGTCCTCCATCCGGTCCCGCAGCGGCGGCAATTCCATGCGGATCACATGGATCCGGTAATAGAGGTCTTCTCGGAATTTTCCCTCCTTGACGAGGTCCTGCAACCGTTTGTTGGTCGCGGCGATGATCCGGACGTCGGCGACGACGCTCTCCACCGAACCCAGCGGTTCGTAGGTCTTTTCCTGGAGCACCCGGAGGAGCCGAACCTGAAGGGCCGGTGAAATGTCTCCAATTTCATCCAGGAAAAGGGTGCCGCGCTCCGCCATACGGAAACGACCGGGTTTGTCCTTTCGGGCGTCTGTGAAGGCCCCGGCCTTGTAACCGAAGAGTTCGGACTCCAGGAGCGTGTCCGGCAGGGCGCCGCAGTTCACGGCAACGAACGGCTGCTTTCTGCGCGGACTCAGATGGTGGATGGCGCGGGCGAACAGCTCCTTTCCGGTGCCGCTTTCACCCTCCAAAAGTACCGCGCTGGCGCTGTCGGCCACATCGGGCAGGATATCGAACAACTGATGCATCCGGTGGTTTTTCGAGATGACGTCCTCGAAGGAGTACCTCTCCGCGATCTCCTTGCGAAGCCTTTCCTCGACGCTGACGTCCCGGAACGTTTCCACGGCGCCGACGATGCGCCCCCCCTCATCCCTGAGGAGGGCTGTGGAGATGCTGATGGGAACGCGCCTTCCATCGGCATTCACGATATGAACCGTCCGGTTCACGATGGACTTTCCCGATTGAATGGTTTTCCGAAGCATGCACCCTTTTTCGCAGACATCGGCCTTGAGCACGTCCTTGCACCGCTGTCCGACCGCATCCTTCCGGCAAACGCCCGTGATGCGCTCCGCTGCGCGATTGAAAGAGGTGATCCGCCAGCCTTCGTCAACCGTAAAAACGCCGTCCGCTATCGAATCCAGGATAATGTCGTTTTCCATAATCCTTATATAGCACATCACCGGCGTCCCCCAAAAGGGAACATCCGGATGTAGGATGAGAATCCGCGGCCGAAATGTTCCTCATGGGGATTCGCTTTCAGCATCCCGATCCGATCCGGACTTGAAGCGGGTGTGCAGGGTTTCGGGGATGCTGATCAGCAGCGGCAGGCGAACCAGAAGGTCGATGCCCACGTAGAAAAGGAATATGTACTGCGGACCGGCCTTGTCCCAGATCATTCCGGCGCAGAGCGCCAGGAGCGCGCTCATGGTCATCTTGCAGCACCGGTTGACGCCGATCCACCTTCCCATCCGATCCGGCGGAACCATTTCCCGTTCGATAGCGGACGCGACCGCCGCCCCGATGAAGTAGAATCCCTGGAGGATGCCGGCGGCCACCAGCAGGGCGGTCGACGGGGCCCACACGAGCAGCAGGTTCGAGGTCCAGAAAAGGGGGATGGTGACGTAAAGAACCCGTTTTCGGCCGATCCGATCCGCAAGCCGGCCCAGGGGGATGGCGAACGCCATCGAGGCCAGCGCCGACCCCGTCACCATGGCGCCCAGGACGAGCTCTCCGGCCCCCTTGATCTGGTGGGCGAACACCTGCGTAAAGGGGAACACCATTCCCAGCGGCAGCTGGGAGACGGCGGAGATGACCAGCCACTTCTTCAGATGTCGCCCCTCGTGGAAGACCCGCGCAATGTCCCGGATGAGATTCGACTTGCGGCCCTCCGTTCTCACCCATCTCCGCTCCGACAACTGCGTCAGCACGATAAAAAACGTTCCGACCGTGATCAGCAGTCCTGCAAAGAAAAGGGGGCGGATGCCGCCGACGCTGACGCCGCCGAAGCGCGTGACGAGCCACGCGGAAAACATCGGCCCCGCCATTCCCAGGAAACCCGCGGCCAGCGTCTCACAGATCAGCATCCCCGTGGCCCGGTCCCGGTTGACCAGGCAGTTTCCACAGATGGTGGCGCAACTCTGGACACTGGTCGAAAATCCAAGCCAGTAGCCGATCATCGCCACGACGGTCATTTCCCACCGCTGCGCCAGTCCGTAGGTCAGGTAGGAGCCCGTCAACAAGCCGATGCCGACGAGATAGATCCGCTTCGGGCCGACCCGGTCGATAAACCAGCCGGTGAACGGTCCACAGAGGCCGGCGACGACCATGCCGGCGCTGTTGACGATTCCCAACTGGGTCCCGGTTGCCCCGAGCGCCACGATATAGATGGACAGGTAAGGAAACACCATCTGGTAGGCAAACTTGTCGAGGGATGTGCGCAGCACGGTCACTTTCCAGTCCCTCTGCTGCCTTTCGAGAAAGGCGAGGCTGTTGAGGGCCAGAGCCTTCAGCGGTCTCCTGGCGCTTGTTGGCTGCTGCAATGGATCGTCCTTTCCTGCTGTCGCGTTTTTCACCGGGACATGGGCCGATACGGCCGAATGTTATGGAATCGCCACGTCCCGCAATCGCGAAGATGCTTTTTTATACTCCGGCTGTCCAAAAAGCAAGCGGCCCCATCCCTCGCGTCAAGACGGCCCGGCTGCAATTTCCGAAGCCACGTCCCGATCTCTCCTCCGGGCCTCCCCGGCGGCAGGCGCATGGGGACATCCTCCTTCAGTCCGCGGGTCATAAGGCCGGACGCACTGTAGGATGCTTTGCCCCCTCCACGATCGCGGAAACCCGTTTTGATTGACATTCAGAACTTTTCCCTGCTATTATGTAAGTAATTATTCACTTTGAGACCCCCTTCGGAAGGGAGCCCATCTGTCCCGAATTCCCTCCCTTCCACCGGGGCGCTCCCGGCTGCGGGCGCACGCCAAAACGGAGGAACGATTGCAGCTCATTTTCTTCACTGACCTCGACGGCAGTCTTCTCAACCATGAGGACTATTCCTTCGACGAGGCGCTGTCCTCCCTGGACCTGATCAGGCGGTACGGCATTCCCCTGATCATGACGACGAGCAAGACCCGGAAAGAGGTCGAGCCCATCCAACGCGAGATGGGGATTCGGGAACCGATGATCGTCGAAAACGGAGGCGGCATCCATATCCCTCTGGGGTATCGGAATTGGACGGTCGACCATGGGGAAAGGATCGGCGATTACGCTGTGATCCGTCTCGGGGCGCCCTATTCGGTCATCCGCGGCTTCATGGAAAGGGCCCGTCGTCGCTTCCCCATCAGGGGGTTCGGCGACATGGCGCCCACGGAAATCGCTGAACGGACCGGGCTGCCGATCGAAAAGGCCGCTCTGGCAGGGGAACGAGAATTCACCGAACCCTTCATCCTGTCACGGCCCGACGAAATCGACCCGTTGAGGATCATGGCGGAAGCGGAGGGGTTCACGGTGACCCAGGGCGGCCGCTTTCATCATCTGATGGGGGCGGGTCAGGACAAGGGGAAGGCCGTCCGGATATCCATCGATCTCTTCCGCAGAAATGGCGATACCCCGCTGACGACCGTCGGCCTGGGCGACAGCGAAAACGACGTGGCGATGCTCAGACAGGTGGACATCCCCGTCCTGATACCCCGTCCTGGGAAAGGGCATCTGGATCTCCAGCTGCCGGGCCTGATCCGGGCCGATGAGACGGGGGCAAAAGGATGGAACGGCGCGGTGCTCCATCTTCTGAATGAAAGGATGACCCATGCAGCGGAAAAACAATAAAAAAAACAAAGGGCCGATCATCACGAAGGTCACCCGGTTTTCCACAGCCCTGAGGCCGCACGTCACGGCAAAAATCGAGCAACTGGGATATGCGGACATCGTCATCGGAATCCCCGCCTATTACAGCGGCGGATCCATCGTCCATGTACTCAAAACGGTTTTCAAGGGGATCGAGCTCTACTACCCTCACCTCAAAGCAGTCGTCATGGTGTCGGACGGCGGATCGACGGACGACACGCGGGATCTGGCCCGCACCGTCGATCCCAAGTCCTACAATATCGAAAGCATCATCACCATCTATCGGGGTCTTCCCGGAAAAGGCTCCGGACTGCGGGCTGTTTTGGAGGTCGCCGCTTTCCTCAGGGCCCGGGCTGTGGCCGTTTTCGATTCCGATCTGATATCGATCACGCCGGAATGGATCCGCAACTTCCTCGAGCCGATCTTTTACGGCTATGATTACGTGGCCCCCTATTACGACCGCTACAAGTTCGACGGAACCATCACGAACACCATCGCCTACAACCTGACGCGGGCGCTTTACGGCCGGCGGATCAGGCAGCCGATCGGCGGGGACTTCGGCATCTCCCCGCCCCTCGTCAAGCATTACCTCGATCAGGATGTTTGGGCGACGGACATCGCCAAATTCGGGATCGACATCTGGATGACCACGTCAGCCATCGTTGGGGGGTTCCGGATCTGCCAGGCCCGACTGGGGGTAAAGCGCCACGACCACAAGGACCCCTCCGCTGACCTGGGTCCCATGTTCCGGCAGGTTGTGGGAACCACGTTCCAGCTGCTGGACGAGTACCACGATCACTGGGTGAAGATCAAGGGATCGGAGCCGGTCCCCGTCCTCGGCGAGTTCGCCGGACAGGGCGCGGAGGCGTTCGACATCGACCAGGGGAATCTCATCGACTATTTCAGAATCGGACTCAACAACTTCGCCGGCGTCTGGGAGAACATCATCGAAGAACGCGACATGGAGGTCATCCGGAAACTGGCCAAGACGGACCCGAATCGGTCGTTTTTCATGCCGATCGAAAGCTGGGTGAGAATCGTCTACCGGTACGCCGATGCCTTCAACAGAACCCCAAGGCAACGCTTCAAGGTCCTCGATACCCTGACCCCGCTCTACTACGGAAGGGTGGGATCCCTGGTCAACGAACTGCGGGAAAAGACGCAGGAAGAGGCGGAGGCGCATTTCGAGCAAAACGCGCGGGTATTCGAAACGATGAAAGACTACCTCGTCGGGCTCTGGGAAAGAAAGGAGAATGAAAATGGTTGACTTCTGCCAAAACGGGGTGATCACAACCCTTCAGAGGTTGAAGGAAAGACCCCTTGAAGACATTGAAACGGAGCTCAAGGCCATTTCGCGTAAACGCAAGATGGTGCTCCTGCTGCCCGCCCTGGAAACGGAGTTCAGCGGAGCGGCGATGCCCGGAATCATCGAAAAACTCAAGGGGGTGGACTATCTCGATCGGATCGTCCTTTCCCTGGACCGCGCGGAAGGAAGGCAGTTCAGACGGATCCGAAAGATCATGTCGGCTTTGCCGACGGATGTTCGGGTGGTTTGGCATGACGGTCCCCGCATGCAGGCCCTCCAGAAGGAGTTGAAGCGTTCAGGATTCGATCTGAACAATCCCGGGAAAGGCCGGTCCGTATGGATGACCATCGGATATATCCTCTCGGATCCGGATGTCTATGCCATTGCCCTGCATGACTGCGACATCGTGAACTACGATCGGGGGATCGTTGCACGGCTGCTCTACCCGGTCGTCCATCCGGCGCTCAGTTTCGAATTCAGCAAGGGATACTACGCCAGAGTCACGGACAGGTTCTACGGCCGTGTGACGCGGCTCTATTACACCCCTCTGGTGCAAACCCTGAAGAGGATCCTGGGTTATAACGCCTTCATCGAATACCTGAACAACTTCCGTTATGCCCTCTCGGGAGAATTTTCATTCGATACCGGCCTCGCCCGGGGCATCCGGATATCGCCAACCTGGGGCCTGGAGATCTCGATGCTCAGCGAGATCTACCAGATGACTTCGGTCAACCGGATCTGCCAGGTGGAGATCATCGACACCTATGAACACAAACACCAGATCCTCAACAAGAGCAAGCCCACGGAGGGTCTCATCCGCATGGCGAGCGAGATCGGAAAGGCCCTGTTCAGGGTGCTGAGTCAGGACGGCCTGGTCATGAGCGACGCTTTTTTCCGGACCCTGTTGACGACCTATATCCAGGAGTCCCGTACCGCCATCGAAAAGTACCACGCCCTTGCCCTGCTCAACGGTCTGACCTACGACAGGCATGAGGAGATCGAGGCGGTGGAGGCCTTTGTCGGCGCCATGAAGCTGGCGATCGACGAATTCGTCCGTGATCCCGTCGGCATCCCCATGATGCCGGCCTGGGTCCGGGTCGAGGCGGCCATCGGTAATTTTTCGGAAAGGCTCAACGAAGCCGTTGAGCAGGATAACCGATAACAGGACACGGCAGGAGAACGCACCGCCCATGAATCTCTTGAGGTGGATCAAACCGGCCGCTGCATCGGGCAGTGCTCCGAACAACGGCGGCGTCTCCCTGAGCAGACGGCAGATGGCTTTCCTTGCAGGGCTGCTGATCGTCTTCTCCCTGGTGCTGAGCATGCTTCTCACCAGCAAAGGGTTCCACAGCGTCCCCGCCTACCAGCCCGGGGACATCGCCCGGGCCGACATCATCATCCCGCAGGATACCTTCATCGAAGATGAAGCCGCAACACAATTGCGCCGCACCGAGGCCAAAGCGAACGCATTGCCGGTCTATCGCTTCAATCCCTCCGTTCAGGAGGATCGGGCGTCCCGACTGAAGGCGGCGTTTTCCCGGTCCCGCACCCTTCTGGGCCTGGATCCGTCAGGTGAAAAGCCGTCCGGGGGGAGCCGAAGGACCCCGTTTCGATCCCTGGCCCCGGCCGTGAAGGAGGAACTGCGTTCGATCAGCCAGGATCTCGGCGTCAAACCGCCTGTGGACGATCTGCTCGCCTTTCTGGTGAATGACGGTTTCTCGTCGATCCTGGAAAACCGGCTCATCACCATGGCACGGGAGGTCTATTCCGCCGCGCCCATACCCGACGAAACACTCCCGAAGGTGCAGAAGGAGAGCATTCACAAGATGAACGCCGCAACGGTCAAGGCGGAGACGATTCCCGTCAGTCTCATCCCGACGCTTGCGCGAGTCCGGGAAAGGCTTGGAGGGCAGATCAGCCAAGATGCCCGCCTCGCAGCTGCCGCCCGCCCGCACGTCATCAGGATCATGGATGGCTTGATCGTGCCCAATCTGACCTTCGACGCGTCGTTGACGAAATCTCGGGAGGAAGAGGATGTCAAGAATGTCGACCATGTCCTGCGCAAACTGAAAAAAGGGAAAGTGGTGCTCAGGCAGGGAGACGAGGTGGGAGCGGATCATCTCATTCAGATCGAAGCGATTCGGAAACTCACCCTGACCGACTCCTCCATGAGGCCGACCGCGGGCATGGCGTTTCTGATCGGCATCCTCCTGACGATCCTGGTCTTTGTCGTCCGTTTCATTCCTTCCAGGCAGTGGAACGATCTCAAGTTGTTGACGTTTCTCATGCTCTCCCTGGCCGCCAATGTCCTGCTGCTGAAGCTTTCATGGTTTGTCTGCGAATCGGTCAGCCAGAGTTTCCTGGCTTCGCCGTTCAACGACAAGCATTTCTTCTTTTACCTGCTGCCCTTCGCCTACGGTTCCATGCTGGTGACCCTCCTGGCGGGCGAAACCTGCGCCGCGATTTTCACCGCCTTCTTTTGTGTGTTTGCCGTTCAGGCCACCGGAACGGACGCCCATGGTCTGTTCTATATCCTCATCACGAATCTGGCCGGCATCCTCTTCACGCGGCAAGCGACGCAGAGGATAGGGATCATCGGGGCCGGATTCAAGCTCGGCCTGTCAGCGGCGGCGCTAAGCTTCGTGCTCCAGATGATCGGCCAGGCGCCGATGGACTGGATCAACGGCGTCTTCGGGGCGTCCTTGGCATTTCTGTCGGGGCTGTTCAACGCCGTTTTTCTCTTGTTCACGCTTCCGCTTTGCGAACGCCTTTTCATGGTCACGACGGAAATCCGTCTTTCTGAACTCGGCAACCTGAACCTGCCCGTCATACGCGAGCTGATCTTGAAGGCCCCGGGAACCTATAACCACAGCATCGCGGTCGGCACCCTTTGCGAGGGGGCTGCCAAGGTCATCGGCATCAATCCGCTTTTTCTGAGGATCGCCAGCCTGTACCACGACATCGGCAAGTCGGCTCAGCCGCAGTACTTCGTCGAGAACCAGCAGGAGGGCAATCCGCACGACGGAATCCCTCCCCTGGAAAGCGTCCGCATCCTGAAGGAGCACGTCGCATATGGGATCAGCCTTGCCAGACGGGTGCCTCTTCCCTCCTCGATCGTCGACATGATCCCGCAGCACCATGGAACCAAGCTGATGAAATTCTTCCACGAGAAGGCCAAAAAAGAGGCCGCGACGGCCGGGGGGGAAATACGGGAGGATGAATACCGCTATGCCGGCCCCAAACCCCAAACGAAGGCGGCCGCCGTCCTGATGCTGGCCGACGGCATCGAGGCCGCCTCCCGGACGCTCAAGGACCATTCACAGGCCCGGCTTCTCGATTTGATCCGAAAAATCATCGAAGACACGGCAGATGACGGGCAATTCTCGGAATGTGACATCACGCTTTCGGAAATGAACCTCATCACCCAAAGTTTCCTGGAGACCCTGTCCAGTTACCATCACAACCGCATCGCGTACCCGGGCGTGGACTTCAACCAGCCCCTCGGCACCAGCGCAAGCGGCGCCTACGGACGCCGCGACGCCTGAACTCCGCGAGAACAGGTTGGGGTCGTTGACAGGCGTCGTGTCGATGGCGGCTTGCCCGCGGGATGGGTCTCTCCAGCGGGCAACCGCCATTCCGGACCCGGCAACACAAGGGCCTATCCCCTTCTCTTTCGGTCCCTCGCCCTCTTCAAAAGGCGCATACACGAGCCGATGAGGCTCTTCTCCCTGTATTCGTAGGAGGCTTCCGCCGCGTCCACCTCATGGCCCAGTTCGACATGGACGGACGACGATTTCTGCAGCCCGATGATCTGCGTCGGAAAGACACTGCGGTGACCCGTCATGAGAAAACTGATGACACAGGAGACAGCGGCATAGGTCGCGATCTCCTGTCCGAAGAGTTCCATGGCCAGGATACTGGCGGCGATCGGCGTGTTGGCGGCGCCTGCCAGGACGCTGACCATGCCGATGGCCGCAAACGCCCCCCGATTGATCTCGAAGAAATCGCCGAATGCGCTCCCGGCTGCCGCGCCCATGAAGAGAATGGGGGTAATGATTCCCCCGCTCCCTCCGACGCTGAAGGTGAGCCCCGTAAAGACCGCCTTGACGATGAACGCATAGGGGAGCATCGTCGCACCTCCTACGGCTGCCCAGATGGTTTCAAGACCCAGTCCCAGATAGTCCGTCGATGTCAGGAAGGCCAATCCCGCGAGAAGGGCGCCGCCGAACAGCGCCTTCAGCGGCAACCGCAGCTTGATCCTGCCCGCCCACAGATCGATGACCTTGAGGATCTCGATCAGAACGACGGAACAAAAGCCGAAGAAAATGCCGGCCAGCACAATCTGGAAAAAGAAGACTTCCGAAAAGGGCGGGATGAAATCCGTGCGATAGTGGAAATAGTCTATCCCGAAATAGGAAGAAATCTGATAGCTGATCACGCCGGATATAAAGGACGGCAGAAGCACTTCGTAGAGGATACTCCCGATGAAGAGCACCTCCACGCCGAAGACGGCGCCGGCGATGGGGGCTCCCAGAACCGAAGCAAAACCGGCGCTGATTCCACAGATCACCAGCTTCTTGCGGTCATTGGCATCGAATTTCATCAGGCGCGCCAGCATCGATGAGATTGCAGCGCCGATCTGTGCGCAGGGGCCCACCTGTCCGACCGATCCCCCGGCCGTTACGGTGATGATCGTAGCGAACAATTTGACGGGCGCAACGGCGGCTGACATTTTCCCTGAATGCCGGTGAACGGCTTCGATGACCTTTTCCGTCCCATATCCCTTTGCATCGGGTGCAAGATATCGGATCATCAAGGCGCTGATCAACAGACCGGCTGGCAAGAGGAGATAGAAACAGGAATGGCCCTGGCTCCGGGCCACGCTGAAGTTGAGAATCTTAAGGAAGAGCGTTGTCGAAAGGCCCACGGCGACGCCGACGCCTGTCGCCAGTGCGACCCATTTCAGGACGCTGACAAAGAGGACCGACTCCTCCAGAATTTTTTCTTTCATGGCCTGTCCTGAAACCTCCCCGCCCCCATCATGCGTTTCCAGGCGATCAGGAGGGATGAAGGCACCGTCGCATCATCCCCCTGTTCGCACCGGCCGTCCGGAAATCCGCCGCAACGGCCACATGCACCCGGGTCGATGCTGCGGTCGTACCCGCGGGACGATGAAGGAAATCGTCGACGGTCCCGATCCGCGCCCTGCAGAGAGCGCAAGTTTTTTCTTCATCATCGTGCCACCCGAGGTCCGGGCCGGGATCCAACGCATCGTGCCATTCCGTAAAAGGGCATCGGCTATCCCGGTACGATCAGGTTGCAGGCTGTCATGTCAGCGGGGACCTGGAGGCCGAGCAGCCCGAGAACCGTCGGCGCGATGTCGGACAGTTTCCCGTGAGGAACCATCTTTCTGCCCCGGGAATCGCGTGCGACGTAAAAGATCTCGACGGGATTGAGGGTGTGGCTGGTTTTGGTCATCCCGGTCCGGCCATCGATCATCTGCTCCGCGTTGCCGTGATCGGCCGTGACCAGAACATGCGCATCGAGATCGAGAAGGCGGCTCACGACCCGTCCCACGCACTCATCGACGATCTCAACCGCCTTCGTGGCCGCGGCCATGTCCCCCGTGTGCCCCACCATGTCACAGTTGGCGTAATTTAAGGCGATAAAGGCATAGGGATTTCCGTTGAGGCGCTTCAGGAGCGCTTCGGTCACAGGGTAGGCCTCCATCTCCGGATGGCTGGCAAACGTGGCCGGATCGAAACGGCTCGGGACATCGACCTGATCCTCGTTGGGATAGGGAGCGGTCCTCTTGCCGTTGAAAAAACTCGTGACATGCCGGAATTTCTGTGTCTCGGCAATGCGCAATTGTCTAAGACCGCTATCGGCAATGACCTCGCCGAGAAGATGGTTCATCGCCCCGCCGGCATCGATGGCGCCCAGCATGAAGCTCTTGAACTCATCCCAATACCGAGTGAGCCCGACATACGCAACAGCGGGCCTTCTCCTGAGATGACCGGGATAGTGCTCATCGACGAACGCCTGGGAGAGCTGGATCGCCCGATCCTGGCGGTAGTTGGTATGCAGAATGCAGTCACCGTCCCGGACGCCGTCGTAGTCCCCGATCACATGGGGGGGAATGTATTCGTCGCCCATCTCCAGGCCGTCGGGCGTGCGGTCTTCCGCGTACGATTTCTGCACAGCGGCACAGGCATCGGCAGCCTTGCGGCCCTCGCAGGAAACGATGCAATGATAGGCCTTGTCGGTGAGCTCCCAATTTCGGGAACGGTCCATGCCGTAGTATCTTCCCATCACGGTGCCTATGGCGCACCCTCCGACCTCCTGCATCACCCTGTTCAGAATGGCGAGATATTCCAGACAGCTCCGTGGCGGTGTGTCCCTGCCGTCGAGAAAGGGGTGAATGACGATCGTCCCGCCAGGATTCTCGCGTCTGGCCCTTTTCATGATCTTGAAGAGGTGCTCCTGATGGGCGTGAACGCCCTCGTCCTGGAGCAGGCCGAGAAGATGGAGATGGCTGCGGTGCGCCTTCCATTGACGCATGAGGCCGGTCCAGGCCTCGACCTGGAAAAGCTCTCCGGTGCTCAACCCGTCGTCGATCCGCTTGAGTTCCTGGATGACGATCCGGCCGGCCCCCATGTTGAGGTGCCCCACCTCCGACGATCCCTGATACCCATCCGGAAGTCCGACCGGTTCACCCGCGCAATCCAGAAGCGTCCAGGGGTAGAGGGATTTGTACCGGTCGCAGTTGGGCGTGCCGGCCGCCAGAACGGCGTTCCCCTCCGGATCCTGACTGTATCCCCATCCATCGCGAATGATCAGACACACTGGTCGCATGATTCACTGGCCTCCTTTGCAGCGTTTATACCACAGGGGGGACCGGTCTGCAAAAAATAGGTCCGATTTCGAGGATTCCCCCGCCGTTCGCCCCTTCCCGCCTGTCCCAACCCGATTCGGACACCGAGACCCGCGCGGTGACTCGCCAAAAGCAACGCCGGCGGGGACGGAGCCCGCCGGCGTTGCTGGGACCGCTGCTGCTGTCCCGGCGCTGTATGCTAGACTGAACGGATCTCCTGGTGCATGAACACGGCGTAACAAATCCCGAAGCACAGGAATGTGATTGCGATGAGCGAAACCATGAAAGGCGCGACGACCACAACGCTCTGGGCCAGTGGGAGGGGGTTCTGGAAACGGGAGAGTGAAAGCTGCTCCAGAGGCCCCATCAGCACGAAAGATCGGGGGGTCTTCCGGCGCGGATCGAGGATCGTCGATGTCGCATCCCCGTAAAGCGTCGCCGGCGAGAGGAGCGAAACCGCCCTCTGGACCTCCGTGTTCTTCAAGAACGAATCCTGTAATTGCACCACATCGGTCGACGTTTTGTCCACCGGCGCGATCGCATCCGCGAGGAGGCTTCCGCCCAGGCCGATAAAGAAAGAGAGGCCGATCCATACGGCAAGCGCCGCCAGGGCCGAGGTCGCCGTGCTCCGGAAGATCACAGAGAAGAGGATTGCAGCCCCCAGCCAGAATGAGATATACAGGATGCTCAGAACCAGGTAGATCAAAACCCGCCCGATCTCATCCGCACCCGGAACGACGCCGATCAGACGTATGCCCAGGCCCGATATGATCAGCACGAGTGAAACCATCACGATGGAGATCATCGTGACTCCAGCCAGGAACTTGCCGTTGATGATCGCATCCCGATAGATCGGCTGGGCGACCAGTTTGCTCAGCGTCCTTCCGCTTCGTTCCCGGTTGATGGCGTCGAAACCGAGAATGATCCCCATCAACGGCCCGAAAAATCCAATGAACTGGATGAAGGAGAAGAGCTGGCCCGTCGAGGTAAAGAGAAGCAGGAAGACGAAGTCCGGCTTGGCCATTCCCTTGAGCTCCTCCTGCATGGACATGCCGACCATCGACGCGATGACGACGCCGACCATCACGATCAGTGCCGTGATGAGGAGAAAACGGACGCTGCTGAAATGGTCCTCCATCTCCTTACGGTATATGGTGAAAATCCCGTGCAAGGTTACGCCTCCTTGAAATATCGCATATAGATCTCTTCGAGGTTGTATGTATCCCCCGCCTCCAGGCCGAGGCTCTGATGCGCCAATTCCGCGAGGGGACCGGCGGCGACGAGTTTCCCCTGAATCATGATCCCGATTCGATCCGAGATCCGCTGGACCTGTTCGAGCAGGTGGGACGAAAAGAAGATCGTCATCCGCCGCTCACGGCTGAGGCCCTGGATCAGATCGAGCATCCGGTTCGTGCCGTCCGGATCGAGGCCGACCGTGGGTTCGTCCAGAAACAGCACCTTCGGCTCCTTGACGAGAACCTCGGCGATCCCGAGTCGCTGCCGCATTCCCTTGGAGTAGGTGCCGACCCTCTTGTCAGATTCCTTTGCGAGATCCACCTGTTCGAGAAGACGCTCGATCCGCCACGAAGAAACCGAGTCCGGTATCCTGTTCAGGCGGGCGATGTAGCGGAGGTTTTGCCGCGCATCCATGTCCTCGTAAAATCCGACGTTCTCCGGTAGGTAGCCGATGAGTTCCTTTACCTTCAGGGAAGCTCGCGCCGGGTCATAGCCGCAGACGCGAACCGTACCCGAGGTCGGTTCGGTGAGGCCCAAAAGCATCAGCATCGTCGTCGTTTTACCCGCCCCATTGGGACCGAGAAAACCGAAGATCTCCCCTTCCAGCACGTCGAGGTTCAGGCGGTCCACTGCCGTCTGAGACCCGTAGCGCTTGGTCAGTTCCTGCATCCGTATGACGGTCTCTCCTTCCACGTTCAGCGTCTCCCCATCTTGATGAACAGGACACTCAATCCCAAAATCACCAGGAGGATCAGTCCGATTCCGATCCAGCCCCATGCAGAAGAGGCCTTCACGGTGACCCGCATCTCCACGGTCTTGTCCGATTTTTCGCCGCTCGTCATGACGCCCACGGAGTAATCACCGACCAGGGACTGCAATGCCGGCTTGATGGTAACTTCAACCTGTTTCATCTCGCCGGGCTCAAGCGCTTCGACCTTTTCCGGCTTGAACGTTGTCTCCCAGTTTTCCGGCTTGAAGGAGGAAAAAGTGATGTTGCGGTTCGGGGCGGAACCCGTGTTCTTCACGAAAAGCGAAAAGGTAACAGGCTTCCCCGCGTAGGCCTCGAGCGACAGGATCCCGTTCGGCGTTCCCGCGTCGAGCCGATAGGTCCCGGTCAGGACAACCGTGAGCTTCACCTCGGCCTTGCTCTCGCCGGAGCCGATCCGGACCAGGATCGGATACTCGCCGGCGGGTGCGTTTTGCGCCGGGGAAACTTCGACAGCCACCGTCTGGCTCTGTCCTTCCTTCACCCGAATGCTGGAAATCTGTTTCTGCTCGTAGGCCGGCTTGAAGTTGATCTCCCATTTCTCCGGTCCCACTGCAGCAAGGTTGAAGGTGCGCTCGGTCTCGCCCTTGTTGAGCACCTCCAGCGAAAATTCGAATCTGGCGTCCGTCTGGCCCCGGAGAACCGGATAGGCCGCGTTGATCTCGATATTGTCCGCGCCCACCTTCCGCTCCTCTACGGTCACGTTCAGGATGTGGGTGGAGACAAACTTCCCGTCCGCCGTTTTGGCCTCGAACTGGAAGGCGTACTTTCCCGGACCCACTCCCTTTTCCGGCTGCAGGTTCAGAGCCAGCGTCCTGCCCTTTTCACCCGGGACATACATCCCGTTCACCTGATAACGGGCCCCCTTCAGCGTTGCTTTCCAACCCTTGGCCGCCTCGGTGATCCGCACACTGATATTCTCATCGGTCCGGCCCTTGTTCTCAAGGGTCAGATCCATCTGTACGTTCTCCCCCCGGGCAACCGCGATCCCGGAATAGTCGGTATAGACGGCGATGCCCCGCTCGGGCCGGCTGTCCTTCTCCGTCTGCGCTACCGCAGCCAGTGCCGACGATCCAAGCAGGATCATGATCAGAGCAGATGCGATAGAAAAAGATTCCCTCACCCATTTTCCACGAGCCATGACGACCTCCTCGTATTTCCTACGCTTGTTGTCTTTGACGACATCAGGATAACATCTTTTATCGCGCGCGTACGATAATCATTCATCATACTCCTGTCAAGAGGGAAATGGGGTCAAATCTTTATTCTTGACATTTGCATGTTGAACGATGAGGATGCAAGACACGTTTGTGCCGTTTCTTTCAAGTTTCAGTCTCGTTCACGATAGCGCCAAGTTGGACTCAAAGAGGTGAAATCGACACGATACAAAAGATATCCAATTTCTGAATGGCTGAATTGACAGCGTCAAATGAAGAATTCAATATGCCGGCGCTTAGCCATAAAAGAAAGATCATGACAATCCTACCCCTTAATTTTATCCATACCATCCCTGTTTGAATCTTGCCAATCCGAAAATCTCTTCACTCTGCGATTTTTAAAGAAGGCTTATGATTCATTACTGGATTTACACAGGATGGATCATGACCCCGACAAAATGTCCATCGAATCAAATTGTCAAGATTAAAGATCTGACCCCAATATGCGGCGGGCCAGGGAGTGAAGACGGGGAAGGCATCCCGTCTCGGCAGTCACCGCGACGAGGTTCTCAAGGGCCGGACGGATATGGGCAAGAAAGTGCGGTTTGGCTCTCTTCAGGCCGAGGAAACCGTATGCCCCGAGGGCCTGCATCAACCGCTGGGCCGAGGCGAGCAGGAACAGCCCTCGAAACGCCTCCCAGGAATATCCGAAGCCATCGATCGCGTGACTCATCCGAAGAAGGCCTTCTCTCCCGGACTCTGGAAAGGCAACATAGGGATCATAGAGAAGCGATCCGAGGTCGTAGAAACTGCTGCCGACCCGCATCCCCTGAAAATCGATGAGGACCGGCTCGCCACAACGTATCAGGATGTTCTGGGACTGGAGGTCCCGGTGGACGAGGACAGGCGGCGTGCCGAGCAGCCGGTCGGCCAGACGGGAAAGTTCCGCTTCCAGGGCCGCACGATCCGCATCGTCCAGTTCGATCCCGAAGACGTCCCGGACGCACTCTTCCTGAAAATAGCGTTGCTCCCAACGGTAGAGCGCTTCATCGAAACAGGGCATCAGGCGAAGGCCGGCCGTCATGCGATCCGGCGGCAACGCATGCAGTTTCGAAATCGATGCGAGTACCTTTTCATAAAGCGGACAACGAACCTCCCAGGGTGAGCCTCGCAGGGCATGGAGATCGACGTCCCCCAGGTCTTCCATCAGAATCAGCCTGCGCTCCGGATCATGGCCGAAGATTGCGGGCACGGCGATATCGGCTTTCCTAAGGGAGAAGGCCACCGCCTCGTAGAGCTCGTTTTCCCGGTACATCCGACCGTACTGCATCAGGATGGACGACGTCATGCCGGCCCCTGTAACCCTGAAATAGCTGCGATCCGATCCCCCCTTGCCGATCCGATCCAGTGCGATCCGCTCACCGGCGGCAAGTCCAAGCGTCACGCGTATGAAGTCGTAAAAATGTGCTGCCGGTGCTTCCTGTTCGACCGTCGATGGGGCATCGGCCGCTGGACGCTTCTCCTCGCCGGGAAGATCCGCGGCGGCGGGCAGACCGGATCCGCCCGGCGGCCCTATGAAAATGGGCGGGTTCCCGTTTTTGGTGCTGCCCGAGCCGCTGGCGGCCCCGCAAGCCGGGCTTCGAGTCACCGCATCCTCCGGTGCGGAGCGGGCGCTTCCGTAATTCAGATTCGACGACCCCTCGCGGATCCGCACGTAGGTCTCCACGTCGCCGACATCCTGCCAGGCGCCGCCGTCGATCACCACGGAGGCCACTGATCCGGGGCTCTCCCGGATCATACCGGCAAACACAGGAACGACCGACTCGATCCTCCCGCGCGCCAGACGCCTGAGGAACCGTCTCTCAACGACGTAAATCCCCGTGAACAGACAGCGCCGTACCCCAGGATTCCCGAGCAGATTGCGCAGATCGCAGATCCGGCTCGTTGCGTCGAGGCAAACGTTCCGGATGGGTCCCTCGCTCCGGAGGGCCAGCGTGACCTCCCGTTCCTCGCCCTTATGGGCCTCGACGAGGGCCTCCAGCGGAAGATCGGAGAGGATGTCGCCGTTGTAAACCAGGATCGTCTCCTCGGGGTCCAGGAGATCCTCGATATTCTTGAGACCGCCGGCCGTATCGAGCAGAACCGGCTCGTGCCGGAAGGCGATGGGCCTTCCCCGCCAGTGCCTGCCGGGGAAGGCCTCTTCATAGGCTTCCGCGCAGTGATGGGTGTTCACAATGAACCGTTCGACGCCGATCGAAAGACAATGGTCCATCGCGTAGGTGATCAGGGGTCGGCCTCCGACCGGCAGGAGCGGCTTGGGGCGATGAACGGTCAGCGGGCGGAGACGCGTTCCCATCCCGGCCCCGAGGATGAAGGCGGTCCGGATCTTCACGGCATCCTCCGCTCCTTTTTTCCGAACTCCGGGTCGATCCTGATCAGCGCCGCTACGATGAAGCCCGGCACCGTCGAGACGAGGATCCAGAGGAAAAATCCCTGGTAGCCGAGCTGCTCCTGGATCCATCCGCTCGACATCGCCGGGACCATCATGCCCAGGGCCATGATTCCGGTCGACACCGCATAGTGAACCGTTTTGTATTCCCCCTCGCAGACCATGATCATGAAGAGTGAATAAGCGGTGAAGCCGAAACCATAGCCGAACTGCTCCAGGGCAATGGCAGCGTTGATCACCCAAAGGTTCTCCGGCATTGCCTGCGAGAGCCAGATGAAGATCGCGTCCGGAAGGTGCATCGCAAAGACCATGATCCACAGCCAGTACTTGAGACCCTTTCTGGAGATCACCCAGCCGCCGATAAGACCTCCGAGCATGAGCGCGATGGCGCCGACCGTCCCGTAGACAATGCCCACCTCCGCGGTCGTCAATCCCAGCCCCCCCTTGACGCGCGGATCCAGGAGAAAGGGGGCGACCATCTTGACGAGTTGCGCCTCGGCAAAGCGGTAGAGCAGGAAGAAGGCGATCACCGCGAGGATGTCCTTTCTCTGGAAGAAAACGACAAAACCCCGGAGGAATGCTGCAGAGGCGCTCCGGGAGGGGTCGCGGGAGACCGGCCGGTCCGCCTCCGGATAGGGCAGGACGAAGAGATGGTAGATCATGAGCGCCAGCATGATCGCCGCAAGCAAAAAGAAGGTCACGGACCATGCGGAGGCCACGCTGAAACCGTTGGTTTCCAGGGTCCCGGCCAGGACCACCAGGATCCCCTTGGCTGCGATCATCGCGATCCGGTAGAAGATCGTCCGCACGCCGATGAAGGCCGCCTGCTGGTATTCCCGAAGGCCCAGCATGTAGAAGCCGTCAGCAGCGATATCGTGGGTGGCCGAGCTGAACGCCATGATCCAGAAAAAGGCAAGCGTGTAACGGAAGAAGTGGGACGCCGGGATCGTGAGCGCTACGCAGGCAAAGGAGGCTCCCAGCAGGAGCTGCATCGAAACGATCCAGAACCGCTTGGTCCGGAACATGTCGACGAAGGGGCTCCAGAGCGGCTTGATGACCCAGGGGAGGTAGAGCCATGACGTATAGAGGGCGATTTCGGTATTGGAGACGCCGAGCCGCTTGTAAAGGATGACCGAAACGGTCATCGCCATCACGTAGGGGGCGCCCTCGGCCAGGTAGAGGGTCGGAACCCATGCCCAGGGATTCCGGGCAACCGGTTTGGGATGCATCATGGTCCTTCCTTCGCGCAAAGGATGCGGGAACGCCGGATTCCGGGATTCGCCCGAAATGGCGTCAATACCTCTTCACCAGGGCGGCGCCGCGGAAGTAGTGGCGAAGGATCTCCTCCGCTCCGAACCCCTTCTCGGCCATGACGGCCGCTCCAATCTGGCAGAGGCCCACGCCGTGCCCCCAGCCGGCGCCGCGGAGCGTGAAGCGGGCCGGGGCGCCGGATCCTCCCCGCTCGGCCGTCACGATGAAGGCGCTGCTCCTGAGGTGGCTCGGCGAGAGCCAGCGGCGGATCTCGAGTTCCTTCCCGACAACGGCCGACGCCTTGGAACCTTCGATCCTCAGACGCCAAATACGGCCGGAGGGACCGCGGGCAAGGGGTACGATGCCCTGAAGAACACCGAAGTCGATTCCCGATTGGGCCCGCAGGATGGACTCCAACTCCCCGCGTTCGTATCGGACCTGCCAGCGGAAAAAGTCGGCGGTTTCGCGATCGAAGGAGGGAAGAATTTTTTTCAAGAGATTCGGATCCTTCGTTCGGCAGTACACGTCGGGTTCCGAGAGAATCCACCGTTCCGCGTCCGCCTCTGTCCGCACGGAAGCAATCGGCGCGGCGGCGTCGGCCACATGGGAGAGATACGGAACCACCTTGTTCTCCCAGCAGGTGGCGTAGTCATCGGTCATGCCGCCGCAGGCCTTATGGTAGCGGGCATCGCAGATTTCACCCTCCCGGATCAACAAGACGCCCCTCGTCACCCGGACCGCCTCCGCCGCCCTGCCGTCGCCGAGCCGGGTTATCCCCTGATAGCGCTGGCAATGGTCATCGGCGCAGACGTCGAAACGGTCGTGATCCTGGCGGTCGTACCAGCGGACGATCTCCCCGTCGCGGCGGGAAACGGGCGAGGCAGGGTCCTCATCCCCGCGTCTCCCTTGATGACGCTGGAGCATCGCGATGAGCCAGCTCCGTGAGGCAACGGCGTGGGCCTTGAGAAACTCGAACGGCGCCTCGCCGCTCATTTCGGATGGGACAACGCTCGCCAGATACTCCTCGATGGCCAGCTCGTTGACGGCGGTCAGCGTCCCTTCCCCGACGCCCAGAAACACAAGATTCCCGGAAAAAGTCTGCTCCTGCCTGCGTTCCCAGTGGAACCGGACGCCGATCGTCACGTTCTCCAGGGTGAAGGTTGCCCCCCGCTCGGCCGTGAGCCGTATCTCCGGCGCCCTGAGGATTTCCCGGCCAAAGGGGTCGAAGAGGGCTGCGCAACCGTTTAGCGGCCGGACCATGAAGCCTCCGTTCAGGGTTGTCCCATTCGTCCGGTAGTATCCGTTCAGCCGCCCCCGAATTTCCGGATAGCGGTCGCAGATCCCGACGGTGATGCGTGGTTCTTCCATGGGTCTACTTTCGTCCCCCGAGCTCCGCGGACCGTCTTGTCGCCGCTGCCACGGCCTCGATGAGGGACTCCCGAACCCTTCTTGCCTCCAACACCTTCAGACCGGCCAGCGTCGTGCCCCCCGGGGAGGTCACCATTGCCCGGAGCTCCGCCGGCGGCTTCTCATTCAACAGGCAGAGTTTTGCCGTTCCGAGCAGGCTCTGGGAGATGAGCCTCAGGGAGGTCTCGGGGGGAAGCCCCATCCGGACCCCCGCCTCCGCAAATGCCTCGATGATGAGAAATCCGTACCCCGGGCCGCTCCCGCTCAGACCCGTCACGGCGTCCATGAGTTCCTCCGGCACCTCAACGGAGATTCCGACGGAATCGAAGATGCAGCGGGCAAGCTTCAGATCCGCCTCGGTGGCATGGGCGCCGCAAGCCAGGGCCGCCGCTCCCTCGCCGATGAGGGCCGGCATGTTCGGCATGACCCGGATGACCCGAGCTCCGGGTTGAAGACGCTCCTCGATAAAGGATGCCGCAATCCCCGCTGCGATGGAAATGACCAGCGCCGAAGGCGGGACCGCCCCGGCCATGACCGCAAGGACTTCCGTCATGTTCTGGGGCTTTACGGCAAGCAGAATCACGTCAGCCGCAGCAGCCGCCTCCCGGTTGTCGCACGTCACAGCCACACCGAAGCTCCGACCTATTTCCTGAAGCCGCACCCCGTCCGTGTCCGACACCATGAGGGCCTCCGGCTGCACCAGGCCGCCGGAAATCATTCCTTCGATAAGGGCGCCCCCCATCTTCCCGCCGCCGATCACGGCAATCTTCTTGCCTTTCAGCATCTTCCGCCTCCTCAGCCCGAGGGTCAAGACCGTCTGAGTCCCCGGTGCCGCGTTTTTCGAGCGTCTCTCTATTACCTCAAAGCCGCTGCCGGTTCAACGCAAATCCTTGGTGCAGAGATCGGCCGGCGTATCGAGAGGAAGAGATGGAACATGCCGTGGTTTTTGTTCAATCTTTCATTGCATCGCCGTCCCGGGTTGTGATAGGGAATGAGGCCATGAGTGACGACGGGGGGCCGGCCCCGTTGCCGTGAGACGCGCTGCTCGGCGCTCTGCCCTTATGAACGCCTGCGAGGAGGAGGAATCGCCGTGATTCACATCCAGGAGATCGAAGGCCGCAAGCTGGCCAGTTGGATCAACAGCGGGGGGCTCTCTCCTGAACGCAGGACGCTGGTCTTCGTTCACGGCTCGGGCGGGACTCACGCCGATTGGATTCTCCAGTACGCCAGCCTGAAGAACGCTTTCAACGTCGTGGCGATCGATCTTCCCGGCCATGGGCAGTCCGACGGACCCGGGGAGAGGGCCGTCCCCCTCTATGTGGTCTGGGTCAAGAAAATGCTGGACGGACTGGGCATAGCGAGTCCCGTTCTGATTGGCCACTCGCTCGGTGCGGCCATCTGCCTGAGTTTCGTGATCCGCCACCCGGACGCCGCCGCGGCGGTTGTCCCCGTGGGAGGAGGGACAAGGATGCCCGTGAATCCGGCAGTTTTGGAAGGGCTCTTGCAGGACCCGGCCTCGGTCATAGAACTGATTGCACGCTTCTCCGTTGCCAAGGCAAACCGGGAGCGCCTTTCCGGTCTCATCACGGAGAACCTTTCCCGCGTCGATCCGTCGATCCTCCACGGCGATTTCACGGCCTGCGACGCACTGGACATCACGGAGACGGCCGGGAGAATCGGCATCCCCCTGCTTGCCCTGTGCGGCACCGAGGACAAGCTCATGCCGCCCGCATTTTCCGAAAAGCTCTGCAAGCTGATTGCCGGGGCAAGGCTCGTGCTCATCGAGGGGTCGGGACATTGCGCGATGCTGGAGGATCCATCGGCCTTCAACGGGGCACTGACGGATTTCGTCAACGCCCTGCCGGCCTGAAACGCAACAGAGGGAGATCGAAAACATGTTCGTCATTGGGAATTTCATCGCCGCCGCCGCCCATTTGATCGATATCGCGCTGACCATCTACATGTGGATCATCATCATCCGGGCGGTTCTCTCCTGGGTCAATCCCGATCCCTTTAATCCGATCGTCCGATTCATCGCGCAGGTGACGGAACCGGTGATGGCTCCGGTCCGTCGCTGGCTCCCCATCCGGGGGCTGGGCATCGACTTTTCTCCGGTCGTCGTCCTGCTCGCGATCTTCTTCCTCCAGAGCTTTCTGGTGAAAAGTCTGTTCGAGCTTTCATTTCGTTTCCGGTGACCCCATGATCCCCATACGCGAAACGGAAACCGGCGTCGTCTTCCGCATCAGGGTCGTGCCGCGGGCGTCCCGGTGCGGGCCGGCGGGATTCCAGGATGACGCGCTGAAGCTTCGGATCACGGCGCCACCGGTGGAAGGCAGGGCGAACGACGCCTGCGTGTCGCTGCTGGCGGAGCTGCTCGGCGTAAAGAGGGCACAGGTGACGATCATCGCGGGCCAATCCTCCAGGGCCAAGACCGTCGCCGTGCAAGGGGTGAGAATGCGGGAGATCGCATCCCGCATTGCCGAGCTGTAGGGAAGTTCATCATGGCTGATTTGCATGGCAGGGAAAACTCGAGGGTCGTCCGCGCGGCAGGCGTCGTGGGAATGGCCACGATGCTGTCACGCATATTCGGCTTTCTGAGGGACATGATCGTGGCCGGTCTGTTCGGCGCGGGCCTGACGACCGACGCTTTCTTCGTCGCGTTTCGGATCCCGAATCTGCTGCGGCGACTCCTCGCCGAGGGATCGCTGACCGTCTCCTTCGTTCCCGTCTTCACGGAGTACCTCAACAAACGGACCCGGGAGGAGGCGCTCGAGCTTGCGGACATCGCCTTTACGGCCCTTTCGATCCTGCTCGTCGCCGTGTCGCTGCTCGGTCTCCTCTTGGCGCCGCTGATCGTGACGGTCATGGCGCCCGGATTCGTCAAAACACCGACCCAGCACGACCTCGCCGTATTCCTGACCCGGCTGATGTTCCCCTACATCCTGCTGATCTCACTGGTCGCGCTCTGCATGGGGATCCTCAATTCGTTCAGGCACTTTGCAGCCCCGGCCCTATCTCCTGTCGTCTTGAATCTCTCCATGATCCTGGCTGCGCTGACCCTCCGCGGTTTCTTCAGGGAGCCGATCACGGCTCTGGCGATCGGTGTGATGGCGGGCGGGGTACTGCAGTTGGCGATGCAGTGGCCCTTCCTCCTTCGGATGGGGATCCAACTGAAGCCGAACTTCCGTTTCCGTCATCCGGGAGTGAAACGGATCGGCCTCCTGATGCTGCCCGCGGCGTTCGGAGCGGCAATTTACCAGATCAACATCTTCGTCGGCACGATCCTCGCCTCGCTGCTCCCCGCCGGAAGCGTTTCTTACCTTTACTACGCCGACCGGGTGGTCGAGCTCCCTCTGGGTGTGTTCGCGATTGCCGTCGGAACGGCGACGCTCCCGAGCTTCTCCGAACAGGTGGCGCAGGGACGCTTTGACGAGTTGAAGCGGACGATCGCCTTTTCTCTGAGGATCATCCTCTTCATTACGGTTCCGGCCACGGTCGCCCTGATCGCCCTTCGGATCCCGATCATCTCCGTCCTCTTCCAGCGGGGTGCGTTCGACGTTCAATCGACGGTGCTGACCGCCCAGGCCCTGTTCTGCTACGCGGTCGGTCTCTGGGCCTTTTCCGTCATCCGGATCATCGTGTCCGCGTTCTACTCGCTCCAGGACACCCGTTCCCCGATGAAGGCCGCGATCGTAGCGCTGATCGTCAACGCCCTTTGCAGCGTCGCCCTGATGTTTCCGCTGAAGCACGGCGGATTGGCGCTGGCCACCTCCATCGCCACCGCTGTCAACGTCGGAATGCTCTGGGTCATCCTGCAGAAGCGGATCGGGCCCATCCTGGACCGGGAATTCCACCGTTCCCTCGTTCGAACCCTTCTCGCCTCGGTCGCGATGCTGGCGGCCCTGGTTCTCATCGGGATGATCCTTCCCTGGAACACGGGCGGCCCATTCGCAGAGAGGCTCACCCACCTGCTTGTCTGCATCTTCTGCGGCGGCGCCGTCTTTTTCGGAGCGGCCTTTCTGCTCAAGAGTACGGAGATCACGGCGGTCGTCGAATCGGTGCGTGCGCGCACCGTAAGCAAGCGGTCCCTCTGAAAACCCAAGTCCATCGGCGGAGGCGCTCCGGTCCCGATTGCCTCAGAAGCGCCCGTGTCTTCCGACGGTCCCCGAAAAGTGCGGTAACGGCGCCAAACGCCAAGACCGTCGGAACCACGTTTGCGGACGGGACATCGGATCCCGATGGATGCGGCAGGAATGGAATCCCGCGGCACGCGGACACCGATCCGATCGTTTCCGGAAAGGCGCGACGCATGGCATTCCGGCCAGGCAAAATGGGCTTCCGGACACCCCTCGACTCCCAACATCCATCTTGACATTGCCCGAAAAAGGTATATAGAAGCACCGGCTTTTATAGTGGAAGCCGCTATAATCATTCAACTAAGGAGGTTGAAACATGAAACAGTTCAAGTATTCGGTATCGTTGATGATGGTTCTTGCGCTGGCGCTGGTGTTCGTGGGTTGCGCAAAACCCCCCGAGGTGGAGCAGAAGGCCGCCATGGCCGCCATGGACGCTGCGGTGTCCGCAGGCGCCGACAAGTATGCCGCCGGCGATCTGGATGCCGCCAAACAGGCCCTGGAAGCAGCCGAATCCCTGATGCGGGACAAGAAGTACAAGGAAGCCAAGCCGGCCTACGTGAATGCGAAGGCCGCCTTCGAGAAGGCCGCCGGGGCCGTCGAGGCCGGCAAGAAGGCCGTAGCCGACGAGGCGACCGCTCAAGTGGTCGCCATGGAAGAGGCCTGGAAGGCCGTCGAAGCGGCCGCTCAAAAGGTCGCAAAGAAGATGAAGGCACACAAGGAGGCCTTTGCCGCGGACACCAAGGCATTCACGGACAGCGTGCAGGCCGTCAAAGAGATGATCGCCGCGGACCCGATCGGCGCGAAGGCAAAAACGGAAGAACTCAAGGCCGTCATCGAGAAGTGGGACGCCGCCATCAAGGAATTGGCCGCTCCCCCCGCCAAGCCCGTCGGCAAGAAGAAGGCCAAAAGCTGAAATCGTCTACGGAACTTTTCCTGAATCCAAAAGCGTTCCGCTCGCGAGGGCGGGACGCTTTTTTGCCCCCGCCCTCCCCCTGGAAAACCGGCATCGTGCCACTGCCGCGGCCTCCGCACCCCCGCAACAACGTAAAATCCGCGGCCCATGCTCCCTTTCCAGTTGTTCTTCCGATGCCCGCGTCCATCGGCTGCGGAATCCGGCGCGGAGCGAAAGCGGAACCGTCAAGACATGATCCGGCGATTCCGGTTGACACCCCGTTGGGGATTTCCTATATTGCCCGAACGGGATTGAGACCTCGGCGGCCCCATGATCGGAAGGAGCTCCTGCCGCTTTATCGACCCGGGGTCCAGGGGAATGAGGGTCTGAAAGTCAGGAACCCATGGGACGGCACGGGTGGCGGCGCCTGTCCGGCATCCGGTGCGCGGCAGTCAGCAGGGCGTATCGGGGCGCCCGAGGGGGCGGGAAACACGAATGCCACCAAGGTCCCTTTGTTGCCGAGAGGAATCGATTGCAGCGTCTGTCACAGGGAGAAGTCCACCTCTGGTTTGCAGCCCCCGGCGAAACGGGTGACCCGCTGGAATCCGACGACGTCGACCCGGTTCTCGGTCCCCGGGAAAAGGAGCGGCTGAAACGGCTGCGCTCACCGGCCGGCCGCCGGCTTTTCGCGGTGAGCCACACCCTGGTCCGGACGGCGCTCTCGCGGTATGCCGGGATCCGCCCCGGCGAATGGCGATTCGCGGACAATGCCCATGGGAAACCCCTGATCGATCCATCCATCGGTTCCCCCCCGCTTTCCTTCAGCCTCGCCCATACCCAGGGACTGGCCGCCGTTGCGGCAACCCGGGGGGAGGACATCGGGGTGGATCTGGAGAGGGAGGACCGCCGGGTGGACGCGGAAAGGGTCATCGGCCGATTCTTCTCGCCGGGAGAGGCTGCGGCGTTGCGCGGGCTTCCCCACGAGCGGAGGCGCAAGCTTTTCTTTCTCTACTGGACCCTGAAGGAGGCCTATGTGAAGGCCCGGGGGCTCGGTTTGATGCTGCCCCTGGACTCCTTTGCCTTCCGCCTTGAGGGGCCGATCCCGTTTCGCATCGGATTCTCCGCCATTCCTCCGGAGGCCCCGGACGAATGGCGCTTTGCCCTGTTCAGGCCCCTGCCGCATTACGCGGCGGCGGTCTGCGTCCGGACCCACCGGTCGGATCCCCTTAGCATCCGCTGTTTCCAGGCCCTGCCGTCCGGGAAAACATCGGTCCTGAGCGCCGAATTTCTCGGAGGCTCGACGGGCGTGGGAATGGACGACGGAGAGGGATGAAGACCGGCCGCTTGGATGGACGGCCCGGTTCCGGGCGGTTCGGGCAGGGAACCTCCCATCCCATCGGCAAGGCGGCTGTTCGTCGCGAAAACCGCGTGCCGGTTCATCCTCATCGATCCGGAGATCTGACGCCATGGCGATAGATAAGAAGAAAATCATCGTGGTCGGGTGCGGTCCCGGCGCATTGGATTACATCACCCCGGCGGCGGCCGACGCCGCGGCAGAAGCCGACGTCCTGATCGTCTCTCCCCGTCTGAAGGATCTCTTCCCCGAGTCTTCGGCGGAACGGATCGACTCGGGAACGGATGTCGCCGCCATTCTCGAGGTGATGGCCTCCCGACGCGACCAAGGCCTTCGGGTCGTCCTCCTGGCCATGGGCGATCCGGGGATCTTCAGTCTGGCCAAGCCGGTGATCGACAGGTTCGGACGGGAGAACTGCGAGGTGATCCCCGGTATCAGTTCCGTACAGGTCGCCTTTGCCAGGTTCGGCCTCGACTGGCAGGATGCCCGGATCATCTCGGCGCACCTATCCGAACCGGAAAGGGCGGCCGACAGCCTCCGTGCCGTGGGAAAGATCGCCGTGCTCGGAGGACGAGAGTCCGACCCGGCAGAGGCCGCCGCGATTCTTCGGGAGGAACTCGGGGACGAATGGCGTCTCTTTCTCTGCGAGGATCTGACGCTTCCCGGCGAACGGATCCGCGAAATCGGGGCCGGCGCATCGCCTCCACGGCCCTCCAAAAGGGCAATAGCGCTGTTCATCCGCTCGGAATTGCTCTCCTGAGTCCCCTCCTCTCCGTCCCGTGGAGATCGGTTCAAGAAGGGCCATGGAAGGGCGTGCAGCAGAGGGCGCCGCGGCGGTCCCCAAGCCTCATCCTGAAAGCGCCCCCATTGAGGCGCCACCGGAGCGATCCCGGCTGTCAACCATACCGTTCCCGCAATGCCCCGAGCGTGGGAATCCCCGTCCGGCCGCCCGGATGCAGGCTGACCTGCGCCGCCGCCCATGCGCCCAGATCGAGGCACTGCTCCGCAGGCCACCCTTTGAGCAGTCCGTAAGCCACCCCGGCGTGGAACACATCCCCGCAACCGGTTGTATCGACCGCCGCTGCGGGATAGGCCTTCCTCTCGATCCGCCTTCCCTCTGCCAGGGCCACATAACCGGCGCTTCCCAGGGTGACTCCGACCAGGGACGGGCCCATTTCGGAGAGCATGCGGCAGGCCCGCCAGGGGTCGTCGCCGCCCGCAAGCGCCCGGCCGAAAGACTCGGACACGATGAAGCAGTCGCTGAGCCCCGCAAGATCGAGCATCCCCTCGCGCAGGGTTCCCCCATCCACGACAACCTTCATTCCCGCCCGTCGCGCCTCGCCGGCGGCGAACCGGGCCGCTTCCGTGAACAGGCCGTCCGTATAGAGGAGCTTCGATTGCCGGAGCATCCCCAGATCGATCTCCCCAGGCTGAAGCGCCGGCCCTCCGGGTCGGCGCCAGAAGATGGTCCGCCGCGCCGTGGACTCCTCTGCAGCGATGAAGGCGATTTGGGAAACGGCCCCCTTGCGTACGACCAGGCCCGCCGTTTCTACCCCCTCCTGCCGCAACGACTGCTCAATCAGCCCCCCGAAGAGGTCGTCGCCAACGACGCCGGCAAAGAAGCAGGAGATTCCCCATCGGCAAAGGGCCGCCATGGCCGTCGCAACCGGACCGCCCCCCTGGAGAACCGTCTCGCGCACCTCGCATTTCGCATCCGGCGGCGGGTATGCGTCCACCTTCCCGATATAATCAAAGGAACACTGTCCGAGGCCGAACACCTCCGAAACAGGTCGTTCACCCATCATGGATATCTCCAGATCCGCTCCATCGAGCCCACCCTTTTTTATGGATACCAATCTTCATGACTGAAGTCAATTCATCCGCTCCGAATGGATGTCCGTGGGGCAACCCGATGGATCACCGGACCGGTCCGGGAATGCCGCGTTGCGGCCGTCCGTGAGGATCATCTTGACAGCCCGGTATGAACGCCTATAGATAGATTCATTCCGAATACGCCGGGAAGCCTCCTGCTCGGACGGCCCGCAGGGACCGGTCGCGTCCCGGCATGCAAACGAACGCAAGGGAGAAGAGGATTGGCCATCTTTACGGAAGACGAAGGGATGCATTACGAAGGATATTGCATCCGGCCACCAAGCGAGTCTCAAAGCATTCTGCTGCAGGTCACGCTGGGATGCTCCCACAACCGCTGCGTCTTTTGCGGCACCTACAGGGACAAGCGATTCCGGATCAAGGACGACAGGACCATCCTGAGCGACATCCTCTACGCCAGCCGTCACCTGCAGGACCGGGATCGCCTCTTCCTGATGGACGGAGACGCCTTGATCATCCCCCAGTCCAGGCTGATGTGGATCCTGGAGCGGATCGGGGAGCATTTGCCGCGCGTCAAAAGGGTCGGGGCCTACGCAAACGTCAAGGCCATCCGGAAAAAGACGCCGGATGAACTGAGGCAGCTGCGCGAAAAGAATCTCGGCATCCTCTATTACGGGGTTGAAACCGGCGACGACGAGATCCGGACCGCGATCCGTAAAGGATCGACGGCGGCGACCTGCATCGAAATGGGCCGCCGGGTCAAGCAGGCGGGCATCCTTTTGTCGGCAACGGTCCTCCTGGGCATCGGAGGCCGAGAACGGTCGATCCGGCATGCCCGGCTGACGGGGCGGCTGCTGAGCGCCATGGATCCCGACTTCGTCGGGGCCTTGACCGTGATGCTCATCCCGGAAACGCCCCTGTATGGGGATTTCATGAGCGGAACGTTCCGATTGCCCGATGAGACCGGGCTGCTCGCGGAGCTGAGGGAAATGATCGCGGCAACCGAACTGACCCGGGGGTATTTCTTTGCGAACCACGCCTCCAATTACCTGCCCGTCAAGGCCAGTTACCCCGGGGGCAGGAAGCAGGCCCTCGATCGCATCGACGCGGCCCTGCGTGGGAAGGTGGACCTGAAACCCGAGTGGATGCGGGCCCTGTGAGCGGCGATCCCCTTTCGGCGGACCCCGTGTCGATTCCAAGGCGACCTCACCTCTGGAGGCGAAATTTCACCCGTTCCGGGTCTCGCCCCGCCTGTTCACCACACAGGGCATTCTGCCTTGGCCTGACAGACCCATATTTTTTCTTGACTTTCAAAACCACATCCATTTAAAGTCACTGCGAATGTCTAACCAGCAGAGGCAGCAGGGCGTGTCTGTTTAGGCCCCTCATCTTCCGCTTCCCAACCCACGCTTCCGGGAAGGGATGGAGGGCCTTTTGTCCCCTGTTGTGCAGCGATCTCGGGGTTTTCATCATCGTTTCAGATCCTTGTTAACCGGCGTCAGGACGGCGAAGCAGTCCCCTACTTTGACCGTTGAATGTCAGGAAAGGAGAGAAGGAGATGAACTCAGTCATCGTTCTGATTTTGGGATTTGTCGTCGCTTTGGTCGGGTATCGAGTCTATGCCAGATACATCGACTCGAAGATCATCAAATCCGATCCGCAGAGAGCCACACCGGCCAAGATGTACATGGACGGGGTGGAATTCATGCCCACCAACCGCAATGTCCTTTTCGGCTACCAGTTCAAGTCGATCGCGGGAGCCGCGCCGATCATCGGACCGATCATCGCGATTCAGTGGGGCTGGCTGCCGGCCCTGATCTGGATCCTTGCCGGCGCCTTCTTCATCGGGTGGGTGCAGGACTATTCCAGCATGATCGTGGCCATGAGGAACGACGGCGCTTCCTTCGGCGGGTTGAGTCATAAACTGATCTCTCCCCGGGCCCGGGTCATTCTTCTGGCTTTCATATACTTCTACCTGCTCCTGATCGCCGGGGCGTTCGGGAACGTGGTGGTCAGCACGGCGATCGGCCTCAAGGCCGCACCCATGGCCTGGCTCTTCTTGACGATCGGCGGGATCCTGGCGGGCCAGATGATCTACAAGTGGCGCAAGGACATCATCCTGACGACGGTTGTGACCGTGGTCATTGCCCTGCTTGGAATCTATCTGGGCACGATTCTTCCCTCCGATCAGGTTCTGGGGGCGTCGATCGCAGGCAGCCGGCCCGTCTGGGCGGTTGTCGCCTTCGTCTTCTGCTACTTCGCGGCGGTGCTTCCGATCTGGCGTTTTGCCCTGCCGATCAACTACGTGGCCTCCTATATCGTGTTCCTGGGTCTGTTCTTCGGGATGATCGGGATCATCGTCCTCCACCCCGACTTCACACTGCCCGCCTACACCAGCTTCTCGATCCCGATCGGACCGCTATGGCCGATCCTGTTCGTGACCATCGCCTGCGGCGCGATCTCGGGATGGCACAGCATCGTCTCCAGCTCCGGCACGGCGCGGCAATTGGAGAATGAGTTCGACGCCCGACCCGTCGGGGGCGGGGTGATGTTCGTAGAGATGCTGCTGGCCGTGTTTGCCCTGATCATCGCTGGGACGATTTTCGCCTCCCCCGTCGAATACGGGGCGGCGGTCAAACTGGGCCCGGGCGGCGTCTTTGCAGCGGGGGTCTCGAAGTTCCTGGGCGCCCTCGGCATGCCGGCCGATATCGGCAAGGCCTACGGCAGCGTGATGATGATCGTGCTTGCGATCACGATCATGCAGCTCGTCGTCCGCTTCATGCGCGTGGCGACCTCGGAGCTCTTGAGCGACATCAGCCCGATTTTCCGCAACGCCCATGTCGGCACCTTCATCGCGAGCATCCTGGGCATCATCCTCGTCCTGACGGGTTGGTGGCAGTACCTGTGGGTCCTCTTCGGCGGCGCCAACCAGCTCATGGCGTCGCTCGCCCTGATGCTGATCACCGCCTGGCTGATGTCGGAGGGGAAGAGCTACGCATGGACCTTCTATCCGATGATCTTCATGTTCGTGACCACCGTCGCGGCGCTCCTTTTCACCTCCTGGAACCTCCTGGGAAAGGTTTTCGCCGGCGGCGTCCAGGGCGAGGCGTTCATAGGGAATCTGTTGATGGGGGTCGTGGGATTCTTCCTCGTCATCTGCGCCCTCATTCTGGGATACGAGGGGCTGAAGGCGTTCAAACGGTTCCGGGAAGTGAAGGGGCAGGCGGCGCCGGCCAAGTCCTGACAAGGCCTGCATGAACATCGGGAATGAACCCCGTCCGGCAGAGGCCGGACGGGAATTTGATCAGGGAGTGAATCATGTCGCAAGAGAAAAAGGGAGGCCTGTTTCAGGCCGTCAAGGAATTCGTCTATGGAGTCGCCGCCCATGACTCGGCCCGTTTCGCGCTCAAATCCCGGGCAAGCATGGAACACCTCTTCATCCTCATCACGATGGGGGACATGCTCGGCGTTCCGATTCTTCCCCCGTACTATTCGCTGCGGCTTCTTCCATACGTCGTGCCCCAGATCTCCACATGGAAGCGGCGGATGCTCCGGGAAAAGGATTTGACGGATGCGCTGGCATAGGAAGACCCGAAGCCGATTCTAAATCCGTGTTTGCAGCCACGGGACCACGGGAACAGAACCCTTCACAGGGAGGAGGTGGTTATCATATCGCTTACAACGATATTCGACCGGTATCCGGATCGTCGCTACATCATGTTCGGAGGCAAAGGAGGCCTCGGCAAGACCACTTTTTCGGCGGCCACGGCCTACTATCTGGCCAAGCGCGGAAAGAAGGTGCTGGTCTTTTCCGTCGATCCCCAGGCTTCGCTCAGCGATATCTTCAAGCAGAACATCTTCGGCAAGGGGCCGACGGAGATCATGCCCAATCTCTTCGCTCAGGAGATCGACGCGGACAAGAGGGTAAAGGCATACCAGCAGGAAATCCGCCAGAAGATCATCGACATGTATCATATGGATCAGATCCCCGAGGAGATCGAGAGCTATATCCAGGCGGCGGCGGCGGAACCCGCGATGGAGGAGAGCGCGATCTTCGACGAGGTGGTGGACATCGTCGTCAAGGGAGGGTACGATTATTACATCTATGATCTGGTCCCCCTGGGGCATGCACTTTATTATCTCAGCATGGCCTCTGTTTACGACAGCTGGATCGACAACATCACGGGGCTTCGGCAGCAGATGCGGGAGTACGACCAGGTGGCGGCGGTCATCCGCCGAGAAAAGGATGAACTCGACGAAGACGCCATCCTGAACGAACTCCTCTACATCAAAGAGAGGATCAACAAGTCCTCGCGGATCCTCACGGACAAGAAAATGACGGCCTTTTTCTTCGTCCTCACCGCGGAAGAGATGATCATCAACGACACGTTGAAAGCGGCGGAGCTCTTCGCAAAGTTCGAAGTGCCGCTCTCCGGCTACATCATCAACCGGGTTTTGCCTGCGGAGCTCAAGGATCAGAACATTCCCGAGTATCTCAAGAACCGGATCACGATGCAGGAGCATTACCTCAAGGTCATCGACAACCGGTTCGGAAAGGAAATCCTCGCCCGGGTTCCCGAGATGGAGCGGGACGTCACCGGCCTCGAAATGATCGAGAAGGTGGCGAAGGGAATGTTCGGTAATTTCTAAGGAGGATACCGTGGATCAGATCACAATCAGCATGACCCAGTACATGAAGGCCCATCCCCGGATGAAATACATTTTCTTCGGCGGCAAGGGGGGTGTGGGCAAGACGGTCATGGCGGGAACCGCGGCATTGTGGGCCGCCAAACAGGGGAAAAAGACGCTCCTGGCCTCGACCAACCCCGTACACAGCCTCTCCAGCCTGCTGGAGCAGGACGTGTTCGGAAAGGCGGCCGTCGTCTGCGACGAGCAGAACTGCTATGCGTTCGAAATCGACACGAAGGACACGATCGAGCGGTCGAAGAACGAGATCCGGCAGAAGATGAACTGGTTCCTGAAGTTCGCCGACATCACGACCAAGGCCGACGACTTCATCGAGTCGGCCACCATGAACCCGGCGTTCGAGGAATCGGCGATGTTCGAGAACATGATCGATCTGATGTTCAAGGACGAATACGATTTCTACGTCTTTGACACCGCGCCCACGGCCAACGCCAGGCGTCTCCTGGGGATGTCTAAGGTCTACTCCCTCTGGGTGGACAAGATGCTCAAGAGCCGGGAGGAGGCCAAATCGCTCCGGGAACTGCTCTCATACACGAAGAAAAAGGAGCAGGACCCCCTGATGGAGGATCTGCTCAGGTTCAAGGACCGGATGGGCAAAGCGGCTGAACTGCTTCAGGATGAAGCATTGACCGCGTTCTTCTTCGTCACGCTTCCCGAGAGCCTTCCAATCGCCGTGATCACCCGGTTCATCAACTGGTTCCATGAATTCGGCATCCCCGTGGGAGGGGTGATCGTCAACGGCCTCATCCAGAAGAACCAGGCTGGCGCCGACACCATCGATTTCGTCAAGAATCGGATCCAGATGCAGGAAGAGCATATGAAAGAGATCTGGGAGATCTTCGGCGACCGCGTCCGCTCGATCCTCCCCCTCCTGGAAACGGAGATCAAGGGTCCGAAGATGCTGAACCGGACGATCGATTACCTTTTTGTTCCGGAGAAATAGCGGCACCCTCCCCGCACGGAGACGGCCGGATGATCGTCCGGCCGTCTCCGTCAGGATTCAAAGGCCTTCAGAAATTTCCCCTCCCCTTCGTCCGTACCGATCAGAATCAACTCGGCGTTATGCTTGATCGGCTTTTGCGGATCGGGATTGATCGACAGGACCCCATCCTCCTTGACGGCGACCACGGAACAGTCCGTGATTCTGCGGATCCCGGACTGGGCAAGATTCTTGCCCACAAGGGATTCCGGGGCTCTCAGATGGAAAATGTTGAGGCCTTCGGCAAGCATGCACATGTCCTCGTTCTTCAGAAAATTGAAAATCGCATTGGCTCCCAGGGATGCATAGGACATGACAAAATCCGCCCCGGCTCGGTGCAGGGTGGACACGTTTCGGTCCAGGTTCGAGCGGCTGAGGATTTGCATGTCGGGCCGAAGGCTCCTCAGGTACTTGGTCAAATAGATGTTCGTCGCGTCATCGTGGGTGGTGACCAGGGCCGCCGGAGCCTTGTCGATCCATGCCCGCTGCAGCGTTCGAATATCAGCCGCGTCGCCGATGACATAATGCTCTTCATCCTGGAGCCTCCGGGGATTCTTCTCGATGACGAGGTAAGGGGTATCCCGTTCCTTGAACCGCTCCACGATGGTGTCGCCGACCCGCCCGCTCCCGATGATGAGCACCGGATCCGCTGCCAGCTGGCAGATGTGGTAAAAGGCATAGACGTCGTTGAAGGCCGTCAGGTTCTTTTCGGAGCCCGCCAGAACGAGGACACTGGTCCGCTGGATCAGACTGTCGGCCTTGGGGATCATGAATTTCCCGCGCTCCCAGATGCCCACGACCGTTACGCCGAGCTCCTCGCGAAGTTTGCTTTCCGCCAGCGCTTTCCCGACCAGCGGCGTCCCCATGGCCGGGAACTCCGCGATGACCAGTTCGTCAAAGCGGCTGATGATGTTGGCCCGGCAGTCGCCTCCCACGGTCCAGGCGGCCAGGGAACGGCCGAGGATGTCATAGATCTGAAGCACCTTGGTGCTGCCGGCCATAAGCAGGATGTCCTCGGAATAGGGCGAATCCGCAGAAGTGATGATGGGAACTTTTTCGCTCAGTTCACGGACCGTGAAGGTGATGTTCGTGTTGATTTCATCGCGGTTGGTGGCCACCACCAGGGCCGCATGGTCGACGCGCAGCTTCCGGTAGGTTTCGGGATCGTCGACATCCCCCACGGCCACCCGGATCCCCGCATCGTAGAGTTCCAGGGCGCGCTTGAAGTCGTCCACGACGACGACATAATCGATCCGGTGGTCCGCCAGCTTCTCGATCAGCGCCATGATGACCGAATCGAAGCTGGTGATGATCACGTGATCCCGCGTTTCAGGCGGCAGTTCCCGAGGCGTCCGCCTCCGCGTCTCGGCCTCGATCCAGGGGGCATAGAAGAACTTGATGAAGGTGAAGGGCAGCAGGGTGAGCAGAAAGATCATCCCGGACAACAGCACCACGATGGAAAAAAGACGCCCCAAATCCGAGTTGAAGGTGATGTCGCCGAAACCGAGAGTCGACATCACGGTCAGGGTCCAGTAAAATCCGGTGATCCAGGAATGGTCCTTCCCTTCGAGGGCCATGAGGTAGTGGAAGATGACGCTGAAGACGGTCATCAAGGCCGTCAAGACCAAGAGGAACTTTACAAGTTGGCGGATATTTCGCTTGGTGCTTTCTCTCTGGAAAAAGTAGCTGATCACGGAGGGGTTGAACTTCATTTAAGCTTCTCCCGTAATTCCCGGCCGTCCGGGAAACCGGCGCAGGGATCGCCCAGTCGCTAGAGATCCGTTGCTTTGTCCATCAGGTCCCGCTCCCGCAGCATGCTCCGCTTCCACCCCTGCAAATCCGGCAGGACGTAGGGCAGGAGCCTCAACGTGTAATAAGGCGGGAGCATGGGCAGACCGAGGAGATCGCCGAACAGGATCAGCGTGAAATAATGACCGAGTACCCCCCTCTCCTTCCGCAGCGCGAGGTCCAATTCATACGCGGTGAATCCATAAAGGACTTCGCGAAGCGTGCGGCGGCAGCGCCCAAAGGTCTTCATCAGGTCGGAATATGCCATGCATCCCTCTCGTGCCCGGTCACGACGTGATTACTGTTTTACATACCATGCTTTTGGCGGGCTGGCCATGACAATATGCAGCAGGGCCAGTCGGAACCACAGAAAGGGGAGCCATCGGGATCGCAGGTCTGATCAGCAAAGATTTTTCTGCGGCGCCCTCACAAACCTTCCGGCGCCGCGCGTGAAAGTCGCGGGCCGCGGCTCCCTGGCCGCGGCCCGCTGACTCCGTCGAGAATAATACCTGGACAGGCGCTGCGCCATGCGATCCCGGCAATGAATGCCGCGAGCTCCCATGCTTTCCGGCAGCGCCTTGGGGATAGCCAAATCGCCTATTTGACGGTGTATCCGCGTCCGTCGAGGCAGGCGGTCATCGCCCGCTGATAATCCGCGCGCTTCTCGATCCTCAGGGGATCGGACAGGTTGCTCTGCGTCGGATCGAAGCCGGTCTGTTCCACGGCCCAGCGATGGCATGCATAGCGATCGTCGGCCTGCTGTTGCTCGCTCTGGCCTTCCCGGGGGTAGACGAACATCTGTTCCACGGGGGGCGGCGTCTGGCTGACCTCCTCCTTCGGCGGATCCACGACGACATAGCCGTTCCCCTTGTGGGCATAGTAGACGTTATTGGCATAGTAGTAAGGCACGCCTCTGAGCCACACCGTCGAGTAGAATGGGGGGAGAAACGGAACGAACAGACCGACCGGAGGCACGACGACGGTGAAGCGGGAACCCTGGGGCCGGTACCATGCGCCTCCGGAAAAGTAGAATCTCACGCCTCCGTGAACGACCGCACGATGATCGCGCGGCAATACCCTGACCACATGGCCCCGGGGCGGATAGTACCGGTTGTGTTGATGGCGCGTATCCTGGAATTGGCGAGGATACGGCCCCCGATCGGCGGCCTGAGCCTCCCTCGGCCCCCCCATCCAGAGGATGCCCAACAACAGGGCCAGCATCAGCCCGTATACCCTCCAGAGTTTTTTCGAATTGCTGTGTTCCATGGCCTGACCTCCTTCAATGGTGACAGGAACTGTCCCCGTGATTTCAATCTTTCTCATTTGACGCTGTACCCTCGTCCTTCGAGGCAGGCGGACATGGCCCGCCGGAATCCAGCGGCCTTTTCTTCAAGCCGGGCCATCTCCATCCGGTTCTGAGCGGTGTAGGACTCCTCCTGCTGCCGCGCATGCTCCGCCCTTGCGGAATCGGATGCCGCGCCGGCCATCATCCCTCCGGTCGCCCCGATGATTGCCCCTCCGCCGGCATGCCGGGGGCCGCCGATCAGGGCGCCCAGCACCGCTCCGGCAATCGTGAACGCGACGGTGTCGTGTCCCAACGGCGGCATCGGCACGACGCTGACCCGCTGTTCCCTCGGGATCGCCGACTGTCCCGGATCAAAACCGGTCTGCTGGACAGCCCAGTTGTAGCATTCGTAGTGGTCCCGGGATTGCTGTTCCGTTGTCTGACCCGCTGTCGGGTAAAAGAAGACCTGCGTCGAGATGGACGGCGGCGGGGCGGCCTCGCCATGACCGGACTGAGGTATGGGCCCGTAGGCGGCCGGATAACACGCGGACAACGCCAGCACAACCATGAATACGGGAAACCAGACCAGGGCCCCGGACACCGTCCGTCCCTGCGTTCGACCGCTAAAAACCCTACCGAATATCGCGTTCTTCATGTCTCTTGCTCCTTCAGCATCGAATGCCGCCGATCCGGTCGGTTCATGATGCAAGGAGGGCGGCTGCCGTTGTCTGGTGTCCCTGTCTGCCCATCGCCTTCCGCCATCTGAGATAGCAAAGTGCGTGCCGATCCAATCCGTCGGATGCCGCAAACGGATTTGTGTTGAGTATAGAATATTTACACGGGTCTGGCAAGCGCTCACCCGAACGAACACGCCGGAACCATCTGGGTAATATTTATCCGACTCTTCGATTCGATTGGGAACGAAATACCCATATGGCGTCATCTCCCGCACAGACGCGGTGAAATGGCGAACGCCTGCGGGCAATCCCTGTCCGGTGCGGTCCCCTTCGATGCCCGGCCACGCGGTCCGTTCATGCATTATCCCTGACCCGCGCGATGAAACCGCCTCATGGACGAGGTCCCCCGGGGCCTGCCGTTTCTCGTGATCCGGTCCGGCGAAGCCGTAGGAAAGCCTTGACAGGGCCGATCCTTCTTCATATCCTTCGCCCATGGAAAAGGAACATGTCATGAACGGAGGCGAGCCCCGTACAGGCCAGTCAGCCGGCGCAGGGAAACCGTTTATTACCGCTGGCGACGGAGAAGGCGGCAGACCGTCGGCTGCGGGGCCGGAACTGACCTATTTCGACCGTTCCCGCCGGAAGTTCCTGAAATTGACCGGGTTGACCCTCGCCGGCCTCATCCTGCCGCATCCGTTCCGCTCCGGTTCCGAGGCCCAAACCGGACCGGCGCCCGTGAGGATCGATCAGGCCATTGCCTTGGCCCTTCAGGATGCGGGTATCCGGGTCGTGACGCATGTTCCCGCCACCGGGGCAACGGCTGTTTTCGAAGCCTACAACAGACTGGCGGGCCAGACGCCCTCCTATGCCTTCAACGAAGAGCTGGCCTTCACCATGGCGCATGGCGCGGCTTTAGCGGGAACCCGCTCGGCGGCGATCATCAAGTCCCACGGCTTGGCCAAGGCGGCCAACAGCGTGATCGACTGCCTGACCCTCGGCACCACCGCGGGCTTTGTGGCCGTGGTGCTGGACGACCCGGCCGGAAAGCATTCGGACAACATCTTTGACGTGGAAAACTTTCTGAAAGGGACGGGCCTTCCGTTCAAGAAGGGAGACGCCCGCACGGTCTACCGCGACCTCATCGAGTGCTTCCTCTGGTCCGAAGAACTCGGGATTCCCGTAGCCCTGTTCGTGGATTCGGACCAGCTCCGGCAGGAAACCGTTTTTGAACGCAGGCGCCTGGATTCGCCGAATGGGAAATACCGCCGGGATCCCTTCCGCCATGTCCTCTGCCCGCCGCTGGCGGCCTACCAGCGCCGGGTTCTGGAGGCAAGGCTCGCCCGAACCGATTGGCGCGCGATTCCGGCGCCCCGCATGCCTGCCGTTCCGGAGGGCCTGCCGCCGGGCTGGAGGTCGGGGGCCGCCCTGTACGTCCCGGTCTTCGAGGTTTTCGAGTCGCTGAGGCCGCAAATTCCCTTTGCCTGCGGCGATACGGGCCTCTCATCCCTTTTCGCCTTCCCGCCTTTCTCCTGCGTCGATGCCTGCAGCTACTACGGCGGTAGCCTTCCGTTCGCCATCGGATTTCATCTTGCGGGTTTCGGCCGCTCATGGGCCGTGACGGGAGACTATGCCTTTCTGGCCGCCGGGCACATGGGCTTGATCGAGGCCGCGGCGAGACGGATCCCGCTGAAGGTCCTGCTGATGGACAACGGCTGCGCCATGGCGACCGGCGGCCAGCCCACCCCGGTCGAGGCCTTTGAGCGGATGCTCGCCGGGTGGGCGCCTTTTGTCAGCCGAATCGACAATCCCCGCGACAAGTCGGCGGTCCGGAGCGTCCTGGATCGCGCCATCCGATCCGACCGGATCGAAATCATCGTTGCGCGTTTCCGAACGTGACGCGGATCAACCCTCCGCAGCCCGGCCCCGGTTGCGCGGCCGGCAACTTTTCCCGGACCCGAATCTATTTTCCACAGGTCGCCACCGGCACCGCGCCCATGGCCGTCCGGCCTTCCCGTTCCTTCCTGACCGAGGCGTTCCGGTTCTTCGCCAATGCAAGGGCGGCATCGTTCTTCTCGCAGAAGGGAGAGGGCTCGTAAGACCAGCCCGCGGCCAGGCGTTCCTCCTCCCGCTTCAGCGACAACCACGCCAATCGTCCCAGAATCGGCGCGGTCATCCGCGTTTTCCAGCCGAAGGCGTCATAGAGGTCCTGAAGCAGGTCATCGGCCTTTTGCATCAGCCGCGCATCGTTCCGATACCACCTCCTCATGGCCCAGACTGCGCCTGCATAGGAAGATCGCAGCGAAGAAGCCTCCCAGGCGAAGCGGCTCCGGACCCGCGGGCGGGGATCGTCCTTGTACCTCAACCAGCCGTTCAGAAGCACCCGGATCATCCGCAGCAGGCTCGGGCCGTTCACCGCAAAGTCCCGTCCGAAGGCATCCAGGAGGTACTGCTCTTCCCGGCCGTCCCGGATGTGGGGATGCCGGTAATTGAAGCGGTACTGCCCGTGGGCGTCGGCTACGGGAAACTCCTTTTCCGCAATCAGCGAACCCTCTTGTCTGTGTTTTTCGTACAGGGGGGTCCCGGGTATCGGCGTGTAGAGCATGAATTGGTGGAAGACCGTATCGTGGCTGACCGCGTAGTCGATGACGGCGTCCATGTTCTCGGGCCTGTGGTTTTCGAGGCCGATGATCGATGAACCCAGCACACGGATTCCGTGGCTCTGAAGCAGCGTAACGAGCGCCCGGGTATCCACCCCATGGAGCTTGTCGTAGGCGCTTTCCTCCCCTTCCAGCCCCATCCAGACCCAGCCGATCCCCAGCCTGACAAGCTGATCGATCGTATAGGATTGCAGAACCCGCGCCGAACTGAAAACGTAGATGGCCCAGCTTTTTCCGTTCGCCTCCATCAGTTCCAGGAGCCGGAGCGCCCTTTGCTTGTGGAGAAGGAAGTTCTCGTCCAGCGTGAAGAACGATTTGACTTTGAGCGTTCGCTCCATCTCGCACATGACGCTGAAGAGTTCGTCGCCGGTTTCAAAGAAGTTGACGAACTTGCCTTTCCCCCCGAACAATGCGGAGGTGGAGCAGAAGTTACAGCCCATCGGGCAGCCGACGGACGGTATCAGGATCGCCGCCGTGTCGCCCGGACGCGCACTGAGATCCATTCCCATGATCCGCGCGCCGAATCCCGAAATCGCCATGGGATGCCGGATGGGTTTGCGGTCGTCCTCGCCCAAGTAACGCTGAAACCAGCGGACCCCTTCCCCCCGAACGATGTGATCCGCATCGATGAGGTCGCTCAGACCCTCCTTGTTGGTGATGTGGCCGCCGATGACGATCGTCGCATTCGGCTGGTGCCGCCGGATGAGCCGGCACATCTCGCTGACCTTGCCGATATTCGGAAGGATGGCCCCGATCCCGACAATGTCGTAGCTGTTCTCCGAAATCTCTTTCACGAAACCTTCCCGGGTGGGAAAATCCAGCAGCGTGCAGGGGGCTTCCAGATTGTTCTGTATCATCATCAATCCGAATGAGCGGTGGAACATCCTCAACGAGAATCCCCCCTGGACGCGGGTGACCTGATTCTGGTAGAGTTCCATCGGATTGATCCTGCGGCTTCCGTACGCGTCATCCTGGGCATAGGGCCCGAAGACGCTCGTCAGGAGCACGCGGGCGCGGCTCCCGAGGGGATGCATGGTCTGTTTCGTTTTCGGCATGTTGATCTCCTTGAGCAATGATGTTAAAAATCGCCATCCGCAGCGTTCGCCGTTGTTCGCTCCCGCACTGGCGTTGGGACGGGGCGTTCGTGTGCACGGGCATTGCCGATCCGGCGCGGAGCAGATTCCTGATCGTCCTCCAAACAGCGGTTCGATCACGCCGTTTCAGGAACCGTCCCGTCGACGTGGGGGCACACTAGTCCATATTCGGGTGATTGTGAAGGTCCAACTTGCCGTTTTACAATACTTTTACAATTCACATCCGCCCTTGGACGCCTGCCCCCGGGAAGGGTCCGCAAGGCGGAAGCCGGACGGGTTGCGGGGCGTTGCGGACAAAGATCTTCGAAGCGGAGCGATGAAAGGTTGCGCATGAAACAGGCCAAATGGTTTATCCACCCGGTTTTCGTCTTTGTCCTCTCCACGGCAACGCTCGCCATCTCGCTGTTTCTTTACATATACTGGTATATCGGCGTCAGCCAGAATCTCAAATCGGTCATCCTCCGCTACCATCTCGATGCGAACCAGTTCTTCGAGGCCCGGACCTGGGTGGTGATCCTCAGCCTCTCTCTGCTGGTGGCCGTCATCCTGGCGGGGATTCTCATCATCTTCATTTTCAACTTGAAGACGCTGCAGCTCTACCGGCTCCAGCATAACTTCATCAACAATTTCACCCACGAGCTCAAGACCCCCGTGACGTCTCTGAAGCTTTATCTCGAGACATTCGCGAAGCATGAACTGCCCCGCGAGGAGCAGCTCAAATACATGAGATTCATGCTGCGGGACGTAGAGCGGCTCTCCAACAACATCAGCAGCATCCTGAACCTCGCCCGGATCGAAAGCCGGATGCACGAGGGATCGCCCGCACGGGTTGATCTTCCGCAGACGATCCAGAGATTCATCCGCGAAAACCGTCATGTATTCGGCGATTGCGACATCCATGTGGAGCCGCTGCCGGAAGGGGCTATCGAGTATCCCGTGATCGTCTCGCTCTTTGAGATGCTCCTGATGAACGTCCTGACGAATGCCGTCAAATACAACGCCTCCGGAAAACCCCGGATCGAGATCACGTTCGAACGCGAAGAGAGATCCCTGCTGATCCGCTTTCGGGACAACGGGATCGGTATCGCCCCGGCAGAGCGCAAGCGCATCTTCAACAAATTCTATCAGGGCCAGCACAGCGATTCGGTTGCCTCAGGAGGCAGCGGGATCGGGCTCTACCTCGTCCAGCAGATTGCCAAGTTGCATCACGGCAAGATGGTCGCGGACAGCGAGGGTTTGGGCAAGGGGGCTGAGTTGACGCTGATCCTTCCGATGCATGGCGACGAAAAGGAGAAGAGATGAAGAACCAGGGGGAGAAACGGATCCTGATCGTCGAGGACGACGCGCACATCGCCGAGGGACTGAAGCTCAATCTCACGCTTCAGGGCCACGAGGCGGCCATCGCGGGCAGCGGGACCGAAGGGCTGAGGATGTGGAAGGATTGGAACCCGGACCTGATCGTGCTCGATATCATGCTTCCCGGAATGGACGGCCTCTCCGTGCTGCGTCACATTCGGCTGCAAGACGAACGGCTTCCGGTTCTGATTCTTTCGGCCAAGGGGGATCCCGACGACCGGATCATGGGGTTCTCCTGCGGCGTCGACGACTACCTGGCCAAGCCCTTCAACCTGGATGAGTTTCTGCTGAGGGTGGAGCGCCTGCTGACGCGGTCCCTCTGGGGCCGTGATCGCGCCGTCTCCGGTTCCCTGGAGGAACAGTCGGAGCTTCGGGAATACACCTTTGGCTCCAATACCGTGGATTTTACCGCGATGACGGCGGAGACCCGCCAGGGCTCCTTCCAACTGACCGAACAGGAAATCAAGCTGCTCAAGCTGTTCATCGCCAACCGGGGGAAGCCCCTGACCCGTAAAATCCTTCTGGAGGTGGGGTGGGGCTATACCGGCGAAACCACGACCCGGACCGTGGACACGTTTCTGGTCCGGCTGCGCAGATATTTCGAGGAAGACCCCCAGAATCCCGTCTATTTCCGCAGCGTCCGTTCCGTCGGGTACATCTTCGACCATGCCTGACACGGCGGTTGCGGCGGGTCTTCCCCCTCTCCGTTCATTCCTGACCGGAATCGATCAGGTCGCCCTTCCCGCCATGGAAATAGATGACGCTATCCGGGAGAAGGTGCATCCACACCTTCTCCCCGATATCGATGGCGGGCTCCCCCATCGCGCGCACATTGAAGATCCGTCCTTCCCGCCGGACCTGGACGATCGTCTCGGGTCCCGCGGGCAGCACCGTGTAGACCTCCCCCGGGAAGCCGTCGTCCCCTTCCCGGGTTTCGATCCGGATCTCCTCAGGACGGATCGCCGCCGTCACCTCGGCGCCTGCATGAACAGGCACCGCCGGCGCCGGCAGCAAAAGCCCCTCCCCTTCGAAGCAGTTCTCCCCGCCCCGCTGCACGATCCTTCCGGAAACCAGGTTGATCGTCGGACTCCCGATAAAATCGGCCACAAAGAGGTTCGCCGGCCTCCGGTAGATCTCCCTGGGCGGCGCAATCTGCATGAGCTGCCCACCCTGCATGACCGCCACCCGGCTGGAGAGGGTCATGGCCTCCGTCTGGTCATGGGTCACGTATACGGTCGTGGCCTGCGCTTCCCGATGGAGACGCTTGATCTCCGCCCGCATTTCGATCCTGAGCTTGGCGTCGAGGTTGGAGAGGGGTTCGTCCATCAGAAAAACCCGGGGACCGGCCACCAGCATCCGGGCAAGGGCAACGCGCTGCTGCTGTCCGCCGCTCATCTGCTGCGGGTAGCGGTTCTCCATCCCTTCGAGCCGCATGTAGGCCAGCGCCTCGGCGATATCCCTTTGCATCCGATCCTGAGGGACTTTGCGGATCTCCAAACCGAAGCCCACATTCTGGCGGACGGTCATATGGGGCCAGAGGGCATAGGACTGGAAGACGAGACCGACACCCCTCTTGCCCGGAGGGACAAACACCCCCTCCTGAGCGGAATAGACGGTCTTCCCCCCGATCCTGATCTCTCCGGCGTCCGGGAACTCCAGCCCCGCGATCATCCTGAGGACCGTGGTCTTGCCGCAGCCTGAAGGCCCCAGCAGCGTGAGAAACTCCCCGGGCTCCACCGCGAGACTCAACCGGTCGACGGCCGTAACGCTGCCGAAGCGTTTGGTCAGTCCGTTGATTTCGATCATGGCCATATCATATTGTCTCCCTTTTGCCGATGCGTCTGGCGAGGAACTCCCCGCCCACGACAAGGAGCACGATCAGAAGGATGATCGCATCGGCGAACTGCGAATATCCCTGTTCCACATACCGGAAGGTCATCGTCGTCAGGGTCCTTGTCTCGGGCGTGATGAGCAGGATGATCAGCGACAGCTCCCGCATCGTGGAGATGAAAGCCAGGATGAACCCCGAGATCGAACCGGCCAGCGTCAGGGGCAGAATGATCCGCCGGAACCGCTGCAGCCAGTTGGCGCCTGCCATCATGCCCGCCTCCTCCAGTTCCCCGGCCACCTGCATCATCGAGGAGATCCCCGACCGGGCCGAAAAGGGCAGGTTCTTCGCCACGCAGACCAGCACGAGGAGGGAGAAGGTCCCGTAAAGCGGCGGCATGGGGCCGATGGATTTCGAGAACAGCGCCAGGTAAATCGCGCCGAACGCGATGCTGGGGATCAGGTAGGGAAGGAACGATCCCTGTTCCAGCACGGCCGCCAGATGGGTTTTTCTCCCCCGGACCACGGCATAGCCGATCAGGATCCCCATCAGCCCCGTGGCCAGCGCCACGATCACGGAAAGCCGTATGCTGTTCCAGGCAGCCCCCAGGATCTGGGCGTTCCGGAGAATGCCGCTCTCCCCCTCGGCCAGTGCGGCCTGACTCTTTCCGATCCAGTAGTGGAGCGTCAGGTTTCCCAGGGAGTAGTCGTTGGGATAGAGCATCAGCGTCTGCCACAGGAGCAGCAACAGAGGCACGAAGACCGCGAGCATGATCAGCGCGGCCATGAGCGAAAAGGCGGGCCAGCGCCAGGCCCCCAACGGCGTCACGCGACGCCTGAGCCCTTTGCCGGCGATCGTGACGAAACTCTTCTCGCCGATCACCTTCTGGTTGAGGTAGATGATGACCATCGAGATGATGATGAGCACGAGGGCGCCGATGTAGGCCACGGCCGGCGTCCGGTTGATGATGCTCGTATAGATCGTCGTGGCGAGGGTGAAATACCGTACCGGGGCCCCGAGGAAATAGGGCGTCCCGAAGGTCCCCACCGCGCGTGAAAACGTCAGGATGAAGGCCGAAATCAGGGCCGGCAGCACCAGGGGAAAGGTGATCCGCCGGAGGATCCGGAATCGGCTCGCCCCGAGCACCTCCCCCGACTCCTCCAGGTTGGAATCCAGCGAGACCAGTGCCCCCGAAACGAGCAGGTAGGTGAAGGGGTAGTAATGGAGCGAAAGGGTGATCACGATGGGGACGAAGCCGTACGCCAGCCAGTCCGGAGGGGCGACGCCGAACAGGTAGGAGCAGATGCCCACGGCGCCGCCGATCCGCTCGTTCTTGAAGAAGTCGAGCCAGGCCAGGGCCAGCGTGTAGGACGGAAGCACATAGGGGACGATGGCGAAGACCGCGATCGTCTTCTTGAAGGGCATGTCGGTCCGGACCACCAGCCAGGCCATCAACCCTCCCAAAAGCATCGCCACGACGGAGATGGTCAGCGACGTGGCCAGGGAGTGGAGCAGCGGCCGGTAGAAGATATTGACGCTCAACGGGCTCGCGAAGACCCGAAGATAGTGGAACAGGGTCCAAGCCCCCGGCTCCGCGGAGCGGCTGATGCGGCGGTCCGCCTCCTGCCAGACGGCCGTATCGTGGACCAGTTGCAGGAAGGGGACCACCACCAGGCCCGTGAGGACCACCACCAGAAGCAGCCCCAGGATGACATGGGGCTGCTTCAGCTTCATGGCCGCACGGTTGATCAATGATTTGGCCGATGCGTTCATGCCGGAACCGCACGCATGGCCGTTATTTCAGATTCGCCAGCCAGAAATCCCGGATCTCCTGGCCGTGTTCCCAGACGAAGGCCGCGTCGGCCATCCAGATGTTCATCTCCCCCAGGGTCTTGGAGCCTTTCGGCGCCGGCTGGTCCGTTCGCACCGGGGTGTTCCCGAGGACAAAGTACGGCTTGTAGCCCTGGCCGCCCTTTTCGTCGCCCATCATCCACCGGGTCATCAGTTTCGCCGCATTGGGATGCTTGGCCTGATTGACAATGGCAATGACCACCTCCGTGGCAAACCCCATCACGGGCTTGGTGTCATAGGAGACGTCGAAAACCAGTTTCGGATTCTTCTCCTTGTCCCGCAGCCTGGAAAAGGCCGTGATCCCGACCGGCGGTTTGGACTGCCCCGGCTGTCCCACGGCGTTGGAGACGTCGTTGGTCGAACCGGCGATGATGGCGTCGTTCCTGAGCATCCGGAGGATCCACTCGTACCCGGCGTTCTTGACCCCCTTGCTCAACTGGATGGGCTTTCCGAAGACGCGTTGGTACTCCTTGGCCATTTCGTCCCCGTGCTGGACGATGGTGGCGAGCACCTCGATGAATTCAGGCATCTTCACGGGATCGGAAAAGATGACCCTCGACCTCCATTCCGGTTTGGTCAAATCCCAGAGGCTTTCGACAGGGGGCGCCTTGTTCGCCTCCGTGTTGTAGATCAGGGTGTCGCAACTCACATGGTGGACGAGAAAGGGTTTGCGGAATCGTTCGGGAAGAACCGGCTTGAGGTCCTGGGGAACATAGGTGAAGACCATCCCCTTCTGCAGCAGTTCGTTATAAACCGTTGCGGGGTCCTTCAGAAAGATCACGTCAGCCACGAAGTTGCCCGCCCTTTGCTCGGCCAGCACCTTCGTGACAATTTCGGTGGAATCCATGTCGAAACCGTTCACCTTGATGCCCGGGAATTTCTCCTCGAAGCTCTTCCCGAACTGGTGGACGCGCGAAGAGTAGGAATAGACGGACACCTCCTTCTCCTCCTTCGCCTTTTCATAGATCAGCTTTTCATCATAGCCGGTGGATTCGTAAGGCCCGAGTTCGGACTTCTTCAGCCACTCTTCGGTCTCCTTGCTCAACTTCACCTGCCCCCATGACATGCCGACCGTCAGGGCGGACAGAAAGACCACAACCAGGGACAGCACCAGGATTCTTCTCATGACGCGACCTCCTTCGACCTGTTTGATACGCACGCCATCGGGACAAAACCCGCTCGCGCGCCGCTGATCAATCGGATGGACGGACAATCCGGTGGGACGCTAAGAATATAGGAAAGTGCCCTTTTGATGTCAACCCTTTTCTGGAACGAACCGTGTCGGCGCCTATTCGTCGCCGCCGTTGCCGTTGCCCCTTGCCGTCCTGGCGGAAACGGTTCCGAGGCGGGACTTGATCGATCGCTGCTCGCCTCCCGACAGGGCGGCGTAATAGAGGGTGTTCGTCATCACGTTCTTGACGTATTGGCGCGTTTCGGAAAACGGGATCGTCTCGACATAGATCGCGCCTTCGAGGGGTTTCGCATCCTGCCATCGGGACGCGCGGATCGGTCCGGCATTGTAAGCGGCCAGGGCGAGGACCGCGTCCCCTCCGAATCGGTCGAGCATCTGCCGCAGATAGCAGGTGCCCAGTTCAGCGTTCACCTCGGGCCCGTTCAGTTGGGACGTGCGAAAATTTTTCATGCCGATGGCCTTTGCCACGAGGCGTGCCGTTGAAGGCATGACCTGCATCAGCCCCTCAGCCCCCGCGGATGATCTGACGTCCGCAAGGAAACGGCTTTCCTGGCGAACCAGTCCGAAAACCAGCGGATCTTCGATGGAACGCAGGCAGGCCTGTCTGCGAAGGATCTCTCCATAGGGCTCGGGGTAGCGCAGTTTGAAATCATGAACCGCGTTGGTTTTGTTGGCCGTATTGATGGAACGGTCCCAGATCCCGTTGCGGCCTGCCAGTTCCGCCGCGGCCAGCAGCGTCCGGTCGTCCATCCCCTGGATGGCCCACCGCCATTCATCGAGGGCCTCCGTCCGCAAACCGAGGCCGTAAAGCGCCAGAGACCTGGCAATGCCGCCGATGGCGGCGACCCTCGCGACCTCTTCGGGGCTCGCCGGAGTTGCCTTCGGGGGAATCTCCAGCGGGATCCCCGTCTCCTCCGCTGCCAGCCGCCCATAGAAATGGTGTTCACCCGCGATGGAACCGAAAAGCGCCCGTCCGTCGTTGAACGCGCCGAGCGCGCAGCACGCGCGTCCCAGCCAGTAGGTCCAGGCCGGATCGCGGCGCGCAGAGACCGACATCCGCTCGATCGCGTTTTTGACGTCCGTCCAGTTTCCCTGTCGGAGCGCAATGCGCGTCTGCCATGCCAGCTGTTCGTCCGTAAGCGGCTGCTCCCCCGCCTTCCGGAACCAGTCCAGGGCCTCCGGAAGGTGCACCCGCGAGGCATACGTGGCGAGCATCGCCCAGACCCATGGTCGATCCTCCTGCGGGAATGCTTTCTGGAGACGATGGTCCCAGAACAGGAAGGCCTGCTGCGGATCGTTCCGGGCCACCCCGATGAGCGCGGCGATGGCGAGTTCCCGCGCGGACGCCTTCTCCAAGGAGGAGACGGACCGCTCCAGGTATCTGGCCGGCGCCCGGGTCGCCTCGTCGATCTGGGAGCCCGCCGGATTCTCACCCGCGGGCAGCCGGCCGGCGACCCGTTTGGCCTCATCCACAAGGCCGGCCTGAACGAGAAGACGGAAACGGTCCCGAAGGTCCCGCGGCGACAGTGCTCCGGACTGCACCATCGCTTCGACCACGGGCGCGCTGCCCGCAGGCAGCAGCCGCGGGGATTTCCAGAGGGAACGGATTTCGGCGGAGACCGACGGATCCTGACGGCGCCATCTCTCCTGCAGCGCGTATCCGTCGACCTCGAAATCGGCCTGGACGAGTTGGGGGAACTCCTGGCGGAACAGATCCCATTGGCCGTTCTTCCCCAGAACGCGGAGCCAGTCGCGGCGCATCCGCTCCGCAAGAACGGTGCCCCGGTTCCGGATCAGGAAATCCTGCACCTCTCTGGGGTCGGCCTCTTCGATCTGCAGTTGCAACTGCCAGAACGCCGGATAGGATTCAAGCAGGTGACCCCTTAGCTTGCCGATGTACCCGGCAAGTCGAGGTTCGTCGCCGCAGACAAAGGCCTCCCTTGCGGCCAGCAGCGCCCGGTCCTGCGGCGAAACCCCGGCCGCAAAAACCACCGCCGGCAGCACCAGCAGAACCGCCGCAATGATCGCGCGCCGCATGGTCGCCCTGCAAACCCTCATATCGCTTCGATCGTGGACGGCGGCTTGGAGGTGACGTTGTATGTCACACTGACCACATCCGGGATGGCGCGAACGATCTCGTCGGCGATCTTTTCAAGGGTCTCGAAGGGGATTCTCGTCGGTCTGGCCGTCCGGGCGTCCAGGCTGTCCCAGCAGCGGAGTTCGATCTGGTTTCCGAAGACCCTCTTCCCTTCCTTCATTCCCGTGACCCGGTCCTCATGCAGAACGGCGAGGTACTGAAAGGCCCCTGACTTGGCCAGCCATTTTTCGGCGATCGAGGTCGCCTTCCGGACCATCGCGATCCTCGCCGGGGTGACCTCGCCGATCACCCGAGCGGCAAGGGCGGGACCCGGGAAGGGAATTCGCTGGAACGCCTCTTCCGGCAGTCCCAGGGCCTGTCCCAGCTTTCTGACGCCATCCTTCCGGAACTGGATCAGGGGTTCAAGGATCCGGTATCCGAACGCCTTCTGGGGATCGATGCCCAGCTGTTCGAATACGTTGTGCTGCCGCTTGATGCCCGCCACGGTTTCATCCACATCGGTCAGGATCGTACCCTGGAGCAGAAAACGCGCCCCGCTCTCCAGAACGATTTCACGAAACACCTTCTTGTAGAAAGTCTGGGTAATGGCCTCGCGCTTCTCCTCGGGATCCGTGACCCCCTTGAGGGCCGCAAAAAAGGCCTTCCGAGCCGGAACAACCTCGACGTCGATGCCGATCCTCTTGAAGAGGGCCGCCACACGCTGCGGTTCCCCCTGCCGCATGAGTCCGTTGTCGATGAAGCAGGTTTTGAGGCGGTCCCCCAAGGCCCTGTGTCCCAAAGCGGTGACGACCGACGAATCCACGCCTCCGGAAAGGGCATTGATCGCCGTGCCGTCCCCTACCTTCCGCTGCAGTTCCCGGACCTTCTCGCGAATCCACTTCTCCGCGTCGAGTTCCTCCGCCCTGATCTCCTTCGCCTTCGTGGATGACCATTTTTCTTTCATTTTGCGTCGGTTCTCCTTTCTTCCCACAATCAAGGGCAATGACTTCCCTTCTTCACCAGCGATCCCGGTCTAACGTTTCCCGGGATCAGGACGGTTTCTTCGCCCGGGACCCTGCGCATCCGAACCTTATCCATCGAGGCGCCCGCTCTTGAACCGCCGGTCTTGAGACGCGACCCGTGCGAGAGGCGGTTCCGGTCGCCTGGATTTCAGGATCCCGATTTTCGATCACTCCGCGATACGGTCATTCAAGATGTATTTGGCGACGACGCTGCGCAACGGCGCCTGGGGCTTGGCCTGTCCGACGCAGGCGTTCAATATCTCGATATCGGATTTCCAGGCGACGTCGCCCGGGGCGATGAGGCACGCGCTGTCCGGTTTGTAGGACGGGTAAATCTGGTCATTCAGGTAATAATAGTGCTGGGCGGCCTCCGTTGTCTCGAAATGGCGCATTCCGGGCACCATATCGTTCGGCTTGAACCAGAGTTTGATCTCGTGCTCGGCCTCCGGCAGGTTCGCGGAGGCATGGATCAGATTGTCCATCCTCTGGAAAGGCGGCCTCCCGTCGGTGGGGGTCACCGGGATGACCGCCCCGAGGGCCCGGATCGTTCCGGGCTTCTCTTCGCGGGCGGTATTGGGATTGGTGGGACCCGCCAGTTCGCGCACCTTTTTGACCGCGTCATAACCCTCGTAGACGATGGCAATGACGCGGCGCCGGTCCGGATTGTCTTCGTGGTGAAGCTTGCCCATGAGGTAATCGATCAGTTCGGGGTAGAAGATCTTGCCTTTGTGCTCCGCATAATGTTCCTCGGCAAGCATCCTGTGGACATGGGCGACCTTCAAACCGGCATACCGGAGACCGGTGTGCAATTCCGAGAATATCGAAAGAATGTATCCGGTTGACGAGTTCTTCAAGGCATCGGGTTTGATCAAGACGAGGGTCTGTTCCAGTTGCATGGCATTTCTCCCTTAGGGTGATGATAATCAAACTGGCGAATTTATACCAATTTTTTCGGCACTGCTTCTCGTTTTGCCGACCGACTATTAAAAAGAATTTGCCGTCATGTCAAGTAAATTTCGGTGTTTCCCTTCCCGGGGATGGAACCCGCCCTGCTCCGCGATGGTCCCCAACGGATTCGCCGTCCCCCGTTCCATCTCTCCGGGCGGCGATCATCTCCCCCAGGGCCACCTCCGGATGGTGGTAACGTTCGTAACGCTGCGTTCTTTTCCCGTACTGGATCGCCTTCCGCGGACACCACTGGATGCAGGACAGGCACTGTTCGCAACGGTGCCTCCAGACCGGGCGCCCGGCCTGGAGCCCGATGTTTGAGCAGGGACAAACGGCCGCGCAAACGCCGCAGCCGTCGCATGTTTCGTCGACCCGGAACGAACGGTCCATTTTCGGAACGTAGGGGAAGCAAAGCCGGTTGATCGGAGTGAAAAGGAGATTCTGCCAGAGCGGTCCTTTTTCCACGGGCCGGATCTCACCCGCGGACACGGCAGCGGCGATTCGGCCGATCTTTTCCCTGGCCGCCTCGAACCGCCGGATCTGCTTCTCCTGGGGGCCGGGACCGCCCCAGGGGATGTAGTTGGAGGGCATGGCGATCTCGAATCCCAGGGAAAGGGTCGATCCCCCGGCCTTGATCCGCTTCTCCAGTTGAATCAGGGTGGCGGCAACCTGACCGGCATGGACGGCCACGGCGAAAAGGTATGGAGCCCGCCCATTGGCGAGTTGATCCGTGAACGAAACAACCCGACGCGGCAGCCCCCAGATATGGACGGGGAAGATGATCCCGACGGCGTCGGCCCGGCTTGCGGTCGCCCCCGCGGCGTGACAGACCATCGGGATGATCTCGGCGCCGCCAAGCTCTGCGGCCAGCACCCTGGCGATCCAGAGGGAGTTGCCTGTGCCTGTATAGCAGTAGAGAATGGTCTTCACGCCGGGCTCCTTATCCGGAGACGGGGGGACGGTACTCCATGAAATAGCGCCAGAAAGCGGCTACGACCAGGGCGTGCGAGATCTCCCCCTGCCGGATCAGTCGAGGGATCTCCTCCAGAGGCCTCGCAAGCACCTCGATCTCCTCATGTTCGTCGAGGCATTGCGGCGCCGACCGGCTCACCTTCAGGGCCAGGAAGGTATGGCAGCGGTTGTCCTGGATCGCCGGATTGGGATGGACAAACCCCAGATCGATCCACGTTTCCGCCCGGCAGCCCGTCTCTTCCAGAAGCTCCCGTTTCGCGGCTGCAAGCGGCGTGTCCGCCGGCTCCGCCAAGCCGCCGGGAATCTCCAGGGTCACGTCCCGGATGCCGTGGCGGTACTGGCGGATGAGGATCACCTGTCGGTCGCTGGTCAGCGCGATCACGTTGACCCAAGGCGCGGACTCCAGCACGACAAAGTCATGATGGACCCCGGTGAGGGGCGAACATGCGCGGTCTGTCCGGAGCTTGAAGATTCGGAAAGCGCGTTCGAGGCGGCTGGATACAACGGTCCAACGTTTCGGCTGCATGCTTTGCTATAGAAAAAAAAGAGGCGGGGGTCAAGCGAATGATGGGCTCCCCTCAAGACGGGGCGCCCCCCCTGGAGCGCCGACCTGTCGTTTGCCGGGTTCGGATCCGTCAAGGGCGAAATCCGGGGGGAAAGCCGGCTCATCGGGGAGGGCACCCCTGTTCGCCCCCCAGGCCGTCGACATAGGGCCGGTCCTCCGGCAGGTCGGGTCGCTTTGCGGCATCGGTGGCAAGACGGTCGCAGCGCTCGTTTTCCCGGTTGCCGGCATGGCCGTGCACCCAGACGAACCGCACCCGATGCCGATCGCAGAGTTCCAGCAGCCGCTCCCACAGGTCGCAATTTCGGGCGGCCTCGCTTTTCGTGCGCATCCAGCCATTGGCGCGCCACTTGAGCGCCCACCCCCTGTCGATGCCGTTGACCACATATCGGGAATCACTGTGCAGAATCACGTCGGCCGGCTCCTTCAGCGTCCCGAGCGCCGCAATGCAGGCCATCAGTTCCATGCGATTGTTGGTCGTCCAGCGATAGCCGCCGGATATTTCCTTCCGGGTCTCCCCGGCAAGGATGACCACGCCGTATCCCCCCGGTCCGGGATTCCCCACAGAGCTTCCGTCCGTATAAATCACGACCTGACCAGGCAACGCCCCTCCATCGCCGGCCAACGGGCGGCGCTCCGACCGTTCAGGGGGGCCGGCCACCGGGTTTCTGAGCCACTGTTCGGCTTCCCTGAGGGTTCCGAAGCCCTTGAAAACGGCCCCGGGGTACCCCCGGACCTGCTCTTCTGCACCTCCGGGTCCGTACCAGGCCGGATAGATGCCGGGTTGCCTGCCCCGCACCACGGTATAGTATTTCTTCTGCATTCCCATGGCGGTCCCCCTGGATGGATCATCCCCTGCCCTGCCGCAGACCGATTCCAACCGGTTTCATTCTCCTTAATACAATCCGTCCGTTTTTGCCAGCATGCCTTCGTCGACCACCGTCACAGCGGACCCGTGGCGTCGTCCTCCGGCTGCTTCCGCCCATAAAATGGTTGACTTAAAGGGACCATGGTGATAGTGGAAACTTCCCTTGAACCGGGAGAAGAGGTCCGTTGATGCTGGATATCAAATTCCTGAGACAGAACATCGATGTGGTGGCCGCAAAAATGCGCGACCGCGGCCAGGAAATGAACCTGAACCGCTTCATCGCCTTGGACGCGGAGCGGCGGGAAATCATCCGGCAGGTCGAGGAGCTGCGGAGCGAGCGAAACACGGTCTCCAAGCTGATCGGCGAAAAGAAGAAAAACAGGGAGGACGCCACAGGGATCATCGCCCGGATGGGTACGGTTTCCGACCGGATCAAGGAACTTGACGAAGCGCTGAAGAAAGCGGACGAGGAGATCGCCGCGATCCTCATGACGATCCCCAATGTGCCGCACGCATCGGTTCCGGCCGGGAAGGGCTCGGAGGACAACCCGGTCGTCCGGGTCTGGGGCGAAAAACCCCGGTTCTCCTTCACGCCGCGCCCCCACTGGGACATCGGGGAAAGCCTGAACATCCTCGACTTCACCCGCGGGGCGAAGATCACCGGGGCTCGGTTCACCCTCTACAGGGGGCTAGGCGCACGTCTGGAAAGGGCGATCATCAACTTCATGCTCGACCTTCACACCGGATCCCACGGATACGGAGAGGTGCTGACCCCCTTCATGGTCAACCGTGACAGCATGACGGGAACCGGTCAACTTCCGAAGTTCGAAGAGGACCTCTTCAGGATCGACAAAGTGGATTACTTTCTGATCCCGACGGCGGAGGTACCGGTAACGAACATACATCGGGATGAAATCCTCAGCGAGAAGGAACTTCCGATTTACTACGTGGCCTATTCCCCCTGTTTCCGCGCGGAAGCCGGCTCATACGGGAAGGACACGCGGGGGCTGATCCGCCAGCACCAGTTCAACAAGGTGGAGCTGGTCAAGTTCTCGAAGCCCGAGAGTTCCTATGAGGAACTGGAGAAGTTGACGCTGAACGCCGAAGAGGTGCTCAAGCAGCTCAAGATCCCCTTCCGGACGGTCTGTCTTTGTACGGCGGACCTGGGCTTCTCCTCGGCGAAGACCTACGACCTCGAAGCCTGGCTTCCGGGACAGGACGCCTACCGCGAGATCTCCTCGTGCAGCAATTTCGAGGATTTCCAGGCGCGCCGCGCGTCGATCCGCTTCCGGCGCGAGGAGAGCGGAAAAGTGGAGTTCGTCCATACCCTCAACGGCTCTGGACTCGCCGTGGGAAGGACCCTCGTCGCCATCCTGGAGAATTACCAGCAGGCCGACGGCAGCGTCGTCATCCCTGAGGCGCTCAGGCCGTACATGGGCGGTGTTGACAGAATTCCCGCCGCGGGATAGCATAGGAATGATGCGGAGGGATGGCCGAGTGGTCTATGGCGGCGGTCTTGAAAACCGTTGACCGAAAGGTTCGCGGGTTCGAATCCTGCTCCCTCCGCCAGTTCAAAATCCAACACAGTCCAA
>CAZWTL010000003.1:0-75802 GCA_964637025.1 uncultured Syntrophaceae bacterium
TCAAAGCCGAAGTCAAAGTCGATCTGCCCCGTCCCCGGAGCCTTATCGACCCCCGCTTCGTGGAAATCCGCAAGGAAGTGACGGAACTGATCCGCTGGTGGTGACACGGGCGTCGGCTCAATGAACGCTTTTTGTGCTGTCTGATCGGTCTATTGCCGAAATAACCGGGCAGCATCAAGGTCGAACCGATCAGGAGAGATATCTCCCGAAGAGACAGAAGGATCGCGTGTATGAGCATAACCTATCTAAAAAAGGCCCTTCAGGCCCCTGAGGCTGATGAAACCAAGACCCGGGAAACGGTCCGAGGCATTCTGCAGGAGATTAGATCCCGTGGCGAAGAAGCGGTCAGAGAGTATTCCCGAAAATTTGACGGCTGGGAAGGGGACTTCATTGTCAAACGAGAGGAGATCCAGAGGGCAGCTGCCTCCTTGAGTCAGGACGTCAAGGACGACATTCACTTTGCTTATGAACAAATCTTCGGATTTGCTACCAGACAGCGGGAAAGCATGACAGCCTTCGAAACTGAGCTCCATCCCGGGGTCACGGTCGGTCAAAGAATAATACCGGTCAATGTGGCAGGCTGTTATGTTCCCGGTGGCCGGTTTGCCCATGTGGCATCGGCCCTCATGAGCATTGCAACCGCAAAGGCTGCCGGAGTTCCCTTCATTATCTCTTGCTCGCCTTCCCATCAGGGGGCGGGAATCCATGCATCAACGCTGTATGCAATGTCCCTGTGCAAATCCGATGTTATCATGACCTTGGGGGGGGTGCAGGCGATCGGTTCCCTCGCATATGGTCTATTCACGGGCCAACCGGCCGATGTGCTGGTCGGGCCCGGAAACCGTTACGTCGCTGAGGCTAAACGTATCCTCTATGGGGATGTGGGAATTGATCTGTTTGCCGGTCCCAGTGAAATTCTGATCATCGCAGACGAGACGGCCGATGCAAGAATCGTGGCCGTCGATCTTTTGGCGCAGGCTGAACACGGCTATGACTCTCCAGTAGCCCTAGTGACAACCTCCACAGTCTTAGCGCAGCAGGTCCTAGAACTTATGCCCCTCCTCATTGGGCAGCTCCAGGAGCCTGAGGTCAGCCGTTGCTCCTGGCGGGATTATGGCTCGGTGATCTGGGTGACGGACCGGGAAGAGGCAGTCAGGGTGAGTAATGAGTTCGCATCAGAACATGTTGAGATTCAGGCAGCCGATCTGGACTGGTGGCTTCGTAGATTGACCAACTATGGGTCTCTTTTCTTAGGCGAGGAAACGACAGTGGCTTACGGAGACAAGGCCTCGGGTCCGAATCATATCCTACCCACCAAAAAGGCGGCACGGTATACGGGAGGCCTAAGTGTCGGAAAATTTCTAAAAACAGTCACCTACCAGCGACTGACCCAGGAGGCCAGCCTGAAGATCGGGACAGTCAGCGCCCGAATTTCTCGTCTGGAGGGAATGGAGGCACATGCCCTGAGTTGCGAAGCTCGTCTCGAGAAATACGGTTCAGGCAAGCGTATGGCCCCCTGATCAGGCCCCTGTTGAGCGGTTGTGGCCGATTAGGGATTGTCCATGAAAGGATTGGAGCTTTCTGCAGGTGTGCAGAGTTCAGCAGGTGACTCTGCCGGCGATGAACGAACCAACAAACAGGAGGAGAAAAACATGAAAAGACCGAAATTATTAGGCATCATCATCGTGTTGTCGATCCTTTTTGTCTTTGCTGGCACGGGAACGGTTTTCGGCCAGTCAAAGCCTATGGTGATTAACATGGGCTGGCAGCCGGAGCACGAGACCTTCATCCCCTGGTATGCCATGCAGAAAGGATGGGACAAGGAAGCGGGCCTGGAATTCAAACTCAACTATTTCGACTCCGGAATGGCAATCTGGGAAGCCTTGCCCGCAGGTCAGTGGGTCATCAGTAGTCTAGGCGGTGTACCGATGGTCGTAGGGGCCGTACGTTATGGTTCCTACCTCATCGCCATTGCCAATGACGAATCCGTAACCAATGCCGTTCTTGTTCGCGGGGACAGCCCGATCATGAAGACCAAGGGCTGGAACAAAAAGCATCCGGACGTTTATGGAGCGCCGGACCTGATCAAGGGCAAGACAATTCTCGTGACCACGGTATCTTCAGCACACTATGCCATGAGCAACTGGCTTAAAGTCTTCGGGCTGAAGGACAAGGACGTGGTGGTGAAGAACATGGATCAGGCGCAGGCTGTTGCCGCCTTTGAGAAGGGCATCGGCGATATGGTGGTCCTGTGGGCGCCTCACATGTTTACCGGTATGGCCAAAGGATGGAAAGTCGCCGGAGACGTGAAATCCTGCGGGGCCGCACTGCCTGTCGTCATTGCGGCTGATAAGAAGTTCTGTGATGAGAATCCGGCCGTGGTGGGAAAATTTTTAAAAATCTATTTCCGTGGAATCGATCTGATCAAGAAGGAAGGTGTCAACCTCTTGCCGGAATACAAGCGTTTTTACAAGGAATGGGCCGGCATGGACATGACCGACGAGATGGCAAAACTCGATTTCATCAATCATCCGGTCTTCAGTCAGCAGGAACAACTCAAACTCTTTGCCAAACCGGCCAAAGGGGACAGCACAGTCGAAGCATGGCAGAGGGGCATCACGAATTTCTTCACGGAACAGGGAAGGTTCAAGCCCGAAGAAAGGGACAAGGTGTTCAAGACACCTTACATCACGGATAAGTTCATCAAGCTCGCAAAGTAACCCTTTGGCCCATTGCCAAGGACATGGCTGATGAGACGTTGCTGGCTGTGAGTAGTCCCATGGGAAAATATCGGGGACCGGTTTGAGTTCCGTTCCCCGATATTTTTCTCGGAATTGATCATCCGCCGTCGCACGGGATAATCCGGAGGTCATTCATGGCATATGAGTACGTTCACGTCAAAACCCCTTTCGCTCTCAAGATCCTGCCCGTATTCAGCATCGTCCTCTTTTTCGGGGCATGGCAACTGGTGGTCGACTGGGGGATTGTTCCCTCCACGATGCTGGCATCCCCTATTCAGGTTTTCAAACTCTTCTTAGTGAAGTGGACAGAAGTGAACCCCGATGGCGCTCTTCTGTCCCAGCACATCTGGACCAGCGTCCAGGAGGCGTTTCTGGGGTACCTGCTTTCACTCGTCATCGGCATCCCCCTGGGACTGGCCATGGGATGGTTCGTCGTTGTGGAGGGTCTTGCCAGGCCTTTCTTCGAGATGATCAGACCCATCCCTCCTATAGCCTGGATTCCTTTGACCATCTTCTGGTTCGGTATTGGTCTGGAGGGCAAGGTGTTCATAATTTTTCTCGGCGGAATCGTGCCCTGCGTGATCAACTCCTATGTAGGGGTGCGCATGACCAATCCGACGCTGATTCAGATGGCCAGGACTTACGGGGCCACGGACTGGCAGATTTTTCGGCAGCTCTGCATACCTTCGGCCCTGCCGATGGTCTTTGGCGCCCTCCAGATCGCTCTGGCTCTCTGCTGGACCTGTCTTGTCGGCGCCGAACTCCTGGCCGCAGATTCCGGCCTGGGATTCCTGATCACCATGGGACGTCGGCTTGCACTGCCGGATATGGTGGTTCTGGGAATGATCATGGTCGGTCTCACCGGTGCCGTGATTGGAGTGATCATCGATTATTTCGAAAAGAAGTTGTTGGCTGGGATCAGGAGGTAACGCCAAGTGGCTGATACTGCCAATGAAATCCGAAAAGAGGTCAGGGAAAGACGGCCATTGACCTTGGTGACCGTTCTGAAAAATCGCTGGTTTTTATACACCTTTTCTGTGGTGGCTTTTTTTGTGCTCTGGGACCGGGTGGCCATCGCCCGTTTTTTCAGCAGCGGACTGCCTCGCCCCTATGAGGTGGTGATCCAGATGTGGACCATGATGTTCGATCCCCTTGCCGGCAAATCGCTGCTGGGTCACGTCTGGGCGAGCACGCAGCGCATACTCATCGGATTCACCATTGCCTCTCTGATCGCGGTGCCGCTGGGACTGATGATGGCACTCAACCGCTATGTCAACGCCATCGTAAAGCCGCTTTTCGATCTTCTCAAGCCCATGCCACCCATCGCCTGGATCTCCATCGCCATTCTCTGGTTCGGGATCGGTGAGACCTCAAAGGTCTTCATCATCGTCGTGGGAACATTTGTCCCCTGTCTGCTCAACGCCTACAACGGCGTCAGGCTGGTGGAGCCCGAGCTTTACGACGTGGTCCGGATGCTGGGAGGAACCCGTCGCGACGAGATTCTTCACGTCTGCTTCCCGGCAGCATTTCCAGCGATATTTGCAGGACTGCAAATATCGCTGAGTATTGCATGGACTTGCGTGCTGGCCGCAGAACTGGTCAGTTCCCGTTCCGGACTGGGATTCATCATCATCCTGGGCATGAATCTGTCACGTCCTGCATTGATCGTGGGAGGCATGGTGGTCATTGCCCTGGTGGCATGGGGGATGACGCTGCTCGTGACAGGTCTGGAAAGGCTCGTCTGTCCCTGGAAGCGGGAGATCGAAGGGCTGTAAGGTCGCTTGTCCCACCAATCCACCGCAATCAGATTAAGGAGAAGATCTTGGAGCAAACGGTCACAGCACCCAAAATAAAGTGTGAAGATATTTCTAAGGAATTCATCCAGAAGGGGAAGCAGCGGGTTCATGTGCTGGACCACATCAGCCTGGACGTGAAGGAAAACGAATTCGTCGTGATCCTGGGGCCGGGCCAATCGGGAAAGAGCACCCTGCTGCGCATCATCGCCGGTCTGGAAACCCCGACGGAAGGGCGCGTCCTTATCGACGGCCGGGAGGTGAAAGGTCCGGGACCGGACCGGGGTCTGGTCTTCCAGGGCTACATGCTTTTCGCCTGGAAAACGGTCATGGGCAACGTGGAGATGGGCCCCAAACTGCGGGGCGTGCCGAAGAAAGAGCGGCGCGAAATCGCCGCCCATTACATCCATCTCGTCGGACTGGACGGCTTCGAGAACCACTACCCCCACCAGCTCAGCGGCGGCATGAAGCAGCGGGTGGGGATCGCACGGGCCTATGCCAACAATCCCCAGGTCATGCTGCTGGATGAGCCCTTCGGCCAGCTCGACGCCCAGACCCGCTATTTCATGGAGAAGGAGACCGCACGCATCTGGGAAACCGAGAAGCGGACGATTCTTTTCGTGACCAACAATATCGATGAGGCAATCTATCTCGCGGACCGGATCGTCACCATGGTGGGCAAGCTGCCGGGCCGGATGGACGTCGTCTACGATGTCGATCTGCCCCGGCCGCGGGAACATACGGACATGGCGTTTCTCAAGCTCCGTCACGAGATCACCGAAGCCTCGGAGCTGACCCTTTAGGGGGTCGTCGATCCACACCCGTCCGAGGGGTCTCCCCTGCCCTTCGCCGCTCAACGCGCCACAGGACGGGACTTGGCATCCGGGCATTCTTGAACGGTTTGAAAAAGGCAGGCCGCCCGCAAGTGCGGCGCCCGGCGCCGTGGCCAGAAACCAGGAGGTTTGGAGTCATGAACGACAGGGATAGCATGCAGCAATACGTTGACGCATTGTTGAAACAGGATCGGGATTACCTCTGGCATCATCTGATGCAGCACAGGGTATTCGAGACGAGCGAACCCCCGGTCATGGTGGAAGGCCGGGGCCTGATCCTCAAGGACATCCGGGGACGGGAGTACCTGGACGCCACGTCGGGCGGGGTCTGGTGCGTCAACGTGGGCTACGGACGGGATTCCATCGCCGATGCCGTCTGCACCCAGTTGAAGCGGATGCCTTACTATGCGGGCACCGCGGGGAACATCCCCACGATCCAGCTTGCCGGCAAGGTGATCTCGCTCCTGCCCGGGCTGGGGAAGGTCTTTTTTTCCAACAGCGGCTCGGAGGCGAATGAGAAGGCCTTCAAGATGGTCCGGCAGTACTTCCGCCTGAAATACAAAGACCGGGACAAGTACAAGATCCTTTACCGCAACCGGGATTACCACGGCACCACGCTGGCGGCCCTGAGCGCGACTGGGCAGCAGGAGCGCAAGGAAAGCTACGGCCCGTTTCTCGAGGGTTTCGTGGAGTTTCCCCACGCTTGCTGCTACCGATGCCCCTTCGGCAAGACCTATCCCGGCTGCAACATCGAATGCGCCAGGGCCGTGGACGCGGTCATCCGGAAGGAGGGCCCCGACACGGTGGGCGCGATCATCGTCGAGCCCATTACGGCCGGCGGCGGCATCATCCCCCCGGTGAAGGAGTACTATCCGATCCTTCAGGAGATCTGCCGGAAATACGAGGTTCTGATGATCATGGATGAGGTCGTCTGCGGTTTCGGCAGGACGGGGAAAATGTTCGGCCATCAACACTACGATGTGGACCCCGACATGGTGACCATGGCCAAGGGGATGGCCAGCGCTTACATGCCCCTCTCCGCAACGGTGGTCAAGAATGGCATCTTCGAGACCTTCCTCAACGACCCGGCCGACAAAATGGCCTATTTCCGGGACATCAGCACCTACGGCGGCTGCGCCGGCGCATGCGCCGCGGCCCTGGAGAGCACCCGGATCATCGAAGAGGAACGCCTCTGCGAGAACAGCCGGATCGTCGGCGATTACCTGCAGGATCGACTGGAGGAGCTCAGGGCGTTCCCGATCGTGGGGGATGTACGGGGCCGGGGGCTCTTTGCCGGGATTGAATTTGTGGAGGATCGCCAGACGAAGCAACCGGTGTCGGAATCCTTTTTGGTACGCATCATCAAAGGCATTGCCGATCGTGGCGTTCTCGTGGGCAGGACCAACCGGAGCCTGCCGGGGCTGAACAACATCATCAACCTCGCACCGGCGCTGGTGGCTCAAAACGCCGACATCGACCGGATTGTGTCGGCCATCCGGGACGCCATCGCCCACGCGGGGACGCATTGATCGCACGGGAAGGCTTTCTCCATGCCGTCCCTCCCGGAGAGGGCCGCCGCAAAGGGCGGCGGCCCGGTGCCGGCACACCCCTTCAGGAACCGTCGTCCCCGTGCTTTCCCGGATCAACCGGCCGTTTCCCCGGGAGGCACGACATCACCGATCCATTGGAGGTATGGACATGGCATTCACGGAAGACATTTCCCGCGAAGACCGGCCGTGGTTCCGTTCGTGGCCCGGCCATATGCCGAAGCACTTCGAATATCCGGATGTTCCCGCTTGGTGGATTCTGGAGAAAAACCTGGAACGGTTCGCCGACCGGGTGGCCGTTTTGTTTCTTCATCATGAAACGCGGTCCGAACTGGATCGGCTGACCTACCGGCAACTCTGGGACAGGGCCAACGCGCTGGCTGCGGGCCTTGGCGACCTGGGAATCCGCAGCGGCGACCGCGTGGGGGTCCTGCTGCCCAACTCCCCTTCCATCATCATCGGTTACTATGGAATCTGGATGGCGGGAGCGGCGATCACGCCCTGCAATGCCCTCGCCTCGAAAAAGGAGATTGCAAACCAGCTTCGGGACGCAGGGGCGAAAATTCTGATCGCCGCCGACCATATGGCGGATACGGCCATGTCCGCGGCACAAGGTCTGGGGATACCGGTCATTCTCGCCCCGGCGGGCGATCCGGCCGTCACGCCCCCCTCCGGGGTGATCCGTTTCGATGATCTTGTCCATACGGGACGGAGGCGGCCGGCCGACGTTGTCGTCCATCCCCGGGATGACATGGCCGTTCTGCTCTACACCGGCGGCACCACGGGCGATCCGAAGGGCGCCGTTCTGACGCACCGCAATATCGTCGCCAACACCATGCAGTTCGCCGAGTGGTACGCCCTGGATCCAGGAAAGGAAATCTTTGTCTGCACGATCCCCATGTCCCACAGCGGGGGCATGAGCGGGGTCATGAACGTCCCCCTTTACGGCGGGGCGACCCTGATCGTCATGAGGCGTTTCCTGGCGGAAACCGTGGCAGGCGTCATCGAAGCATACCGGGCCACACGCTTCTTCGGCGTGCCGACGATGTTCGTCGCCCTCTTGGGAAGCGAAAAGGCCAAAAGCTGCGACATGACCTCCCTCAAGGCCTGCCGGACGAACGCCTCCCCCCTGCCGGCGGCCGTGAAGCGGGACTTCGACCAGCTCGTCGGCAAGGAGGTCCTCATCGAAGGCTACGGCCTGACGGAGACCAGCCCCCTGACCCACGCCAACCCTGTTCACAAAGCCAAGGCCGGGTCCATCGGCATCCCCCTCACGGATACGGACGCGAAGGTCATCGATCTCCGGACCGGCGCCGATCTGGCCGTGGAGCAGGAGGGGGAACTGGTGCTGCGGGGGCCGCAGATCATGAAAGGATACTGGGGCAAGCCCGAGGCCACCCAAACGGCCATGGCCGGGGGGTGGTTCCATACGGGCGACGTCGTCCGGATGGATGACGAAGGATATTTCTTCATCGTGGATCGGGTCAAGGACATGATCAACAGCGGCGGCTACAAGGTCTGGCCGCGGGAGGTCGAAGAGATCCTGTATGCCCACCCCAAGGTCCGCATGGCCATGGTCTTCGGAATCGCCGACGACTATTACGGGGAAACCGTCAAGGCCTGCATCGTCCCCAAGGAGGAGGCAAAGGAAACCATTACCCGGGAAGAGATCACGGCCTTCTGCAAGAAAAAGATGGCATCCTACAAGGTGCCGAAGCACATCGAATTCCGCGACAGTCTGCCGGTCAGCGCCCAGGGCAAGATGCTCCGGCGCCTGATGCGGGACGAGGCCAAACGCGATCCGGACGGATGCTCTTGAAGGTCAGGCACGCTTCCCTCGTTTGCAGGGAAGATCACGAACGACCAAGGAGGTAATCTATGAAAAGGAGATGCATGCGGTTGTTGTGGTGGGGGGCCCTGCTGGCCGCGGCCAGTTTTGCCCTCGGATTTGCCGGAAGCGCCGCCATGGCCCAGGACCAATTTCCCTCCCGGGCGATCGAGTACATCGTCCCCTGGGGGCCGGGCGGCGGCGCGGATCAGCTCGCCCGGAAAACGGGCGTCCTGATGGAGAAGGCGCTGAACGTCCCGTTCCCGGTGATCGACGTTCCCGGAGCCACGGGCGGAACAGGCCTTGCGAAACTTCTGGCCGCGCCGGCCGACGGCCACTCCATTGCCGTCTATATCGCGGATTCCCACGCCGTGCTCGCGACCTCGACGGCCAACTGGAAGATGTCCGACATCATGCCGGTGGCGCGGCTTATCCTGGGCCCCTCCTTCCTGTTCGTTGCGGAAAACAGCCGCTTCAAATCCTGGGCGGATTTCGAAAAGGAGGCGAAGGCGAAGCCCGGAACCCTCAAGGTGGCGACCCTGGGGTTCGGCAGCGTCGACGACATCACGCTGACCTACCTGGAGGGCAAAGGGATCAAGGTCATCCAGGTGCCCTACTCCAAGCCCAGCGAGCGGTATGTTTCCGTTCTCGGCACCCACGTGGACGCCCTCTACGAGCAGGCCGGCGACGTGCGGCAGTATATCACCAGCAAGCAGATCAGGCCCATCATCATGTTCGGTTCCCAGCGCTTCCCGGCCTTCAAGGACGTTCCCTGCTCGAAGGAACTCGGCTACGAAGTCGGCCTGCCGCAGTTCCGCGCCATCGTCGCCAAGGCCGGAACGGACCCGAAGAAGATCAAGATCCTCTCCGACGCCTTCGGCAAGGTTGCGGCCACGGAGGAGTACAAGGCCTTCCTCGAGGAGCAGTATGCCACGGCGGACAGTTTCATGGACCATGAAGCGTGCACCCAATTCATCCTCTCCGAACTGGATTCCATGAAAAAGACCTGGGGGGCAAAGAAAAAGTAGCGATTTTTGCGGGATGGGTCCGTCTTCCGGTTTAGACCGGAAGGCGGACCGTCCCATGGAAGGGATCGGATACCATGACCATGGAAAAAATCAAAAAGATCGCTCCCTATGCCGTCGTTTTCGCGATCAGCGCCTATTTCTATTGCCTTGCCGGCCGGTTTGTCTTTTCAGCCCGCGCGGGGAATCTGGGTCCGGACTTCTGGCCCAAGCTGCTCCTGGGTCTGACCATGGCGGTCTGTCTTTGGGAAATCGCCAAGATCGCCCTCACGGACCGGATGAAGGGGCGGGAGAAACCCGCCGAGGAGGGAAAAGGGGAAGCACCGAAGCGGTATTATGGGCTTCTCATCATCGGGACCCTCCTGACTGTCGCCTACGTCTGGTTCGTGGGCGTCGCGGGCTTCATCCTCTGCACGTTTCTCTATCTTGCCCTGTTCATGATCATCGGCCGCTACCGTAAAATCTGGGTGATCGCGGCCAACAGCATCGTGGGAACCATCCTGCTCATCTATATTTTCATGAAGGTGGTCTATGTCTCGCTTCCCCTCGGACAGGGGCCGTTCCAGCCATTCTCGCTGCTGGTCTTGAAAATGCTCGGAATCAAGTGACGCAAGGAGTTGCCATGCTCGACATCTTTGGACATCTCGGACTCGGCTTCATCAATTGTTTTCAGCCCGTCAACCTGATCTTTCTCGTCGCGGGAATCGTCGTCGGGCTTCTGGTCGGAGTCCTTCCGGGACTGACCCTCGTCATGGGCGTCGTGCTGGCCCTCCCCTTCACCTATGCCATGGACGTGACGCCCGCCATCGTGCTGCTGACGGCCATGTATGTTTCAGGCACCTATGGGGGCGCCCCCACGTCCATCCTCTTCCGGATCCCCGGCGAGCCCATCCATGTCCCCCTGCTGTGGGACGGCTATACCATGGCCAGGCAGGGCCAGGCGGCCAAGGCCCTGGGATGGACCATCTTTGCGGCCCTGGTCGGGGGGCTTTTTTCCGCGGTCGTGATGGTCACCCTTTCGGAGCCGGTCGCCAAATTCGCGCTGACCTTTTCCACGCCGGAATACTTCGCCATCGTCTTCTTCGGGCTGACGAGCGTCGTCTCCCTCGGGGGCGGATCCCTGACGAACGCCTTCATCAGCCTGTTTCTCGGGCTTCTCATCGCGACCGTGGGGGTGGACGCCACGTACGGCACGCCCCGGTTCGCCTTCGGTTCCCCCATCCTGACGGACGGCATCGAGTTCCTGACCGTCATGGTCGGCGCCTACGGGGTGGGAGAGGTGCTGACCCGACTGGGCGAGGGATTCACCACGGTCCCGGTGGAGACCGTGGGGTCCATGAAGACCCGGATGCCCTCTTTCCGGGAGGCCTGGTCCATTGTGACGACGTTCCTCCGGAGTTCCGTTCTCGGCACGATCATCGGCATCGTCCCCGGCGCCGGGGCCACCATCGCCTCCTTCGTGACCTACGGCGTGGAATCCCAGTACGGAAAACGCAAGGCGGAAATGGGCACCGGCATCCCCGAGGGGATTGTCGCCCCCCAGGCGGCCGCCACCGGTTCCGTCGGCGGCGCCCTCATTCCCCTCCTGACCCTGGGCGTTCCCGGAAGCGGGGCCACGGCGGTGATCCTCGGGGCCTTTCTCCTCCACGGGATCCAGCCGGGCCCCCAGGTGTTCATCACCTCCGCCGGCATGGTCTATACCGTGTTTGCCTCGCTGTTCCTGGGCGTCATCCTGATGAGCGTCATCGGGTATTTCGCCATCAAGCCGCTGGTGAAGATCCTCGATTTCCCCGAATCCGTCGTTTCGACCTTCATCATGGTCCTATGCTTCATCGGGGCCTTCTCCATACGGAACAGCATATCCGATCTCTGGCTCATGGTGTTTTTCGGCGTGGTGGGGTACGTCTTCGAAAAGATCCGGTTCCCCATCGCCCCGATGGTCTTGGGCACGATCCTGGGCCCCCTGGCGGAGAGCTCCTTCATGACGACAATGATCAGCTTCCAGAACGACTGGACCATCTTTTTCCGTCGCCCCATCAGCGGCACCATCATGGTGCTCACGGTTATCGCCCTCGTCCTGCCCCTCATGAGAAGATTCCGCAACCTGCGGAACACGAAACCGGCAGTCTGAGTTTTTCATCCGGATTCCGGCATGTTGACCGCCGGAATCCGGCCGTTCTTTTCAAGGAATCGGCGTGACCGACAGGCGCGATCCATGCGTCGTCAAAAGACGGGCCCTTGGCCCGGATTTTGAAGCCAACTTTTTGGAGATTTCCCTTGACAGGGCGTTTCCGCAGGGATACTGTTCATCCGTAAATTTTAATTTGTCCAGCAGGTCATGGAAACCAAGGCACCGAAACCGGGCAAAAAAATAAGCCATTACAATCGCATATCGGCCCTTTTCTTTACCGGGGTCGGAGTTTTTTTCTCGTTCTACGGACGGACGGTGGAGGTCGGAGCCTGGAGCGAACCGGGCCCGGGTTTCATGCCCTTCTGGGCGGGAATCGTCCTGGCCTCAATGTCCCTTTCCCTTTTCTTGGGAAGTTTCAAGCGGCAGGACTGGCAGACCCTGCCGCCTTTCTTTCCTCGCGCCGATTCCTGGAAGCGGGTGACCAAGGCCTTCCTGGCCATGGTCGCCTACCTGCTTTTTTTTAAGGTGCTGGGCTTCACGCTCTCGACCTTTGTGTTCATCGCATTTTTGCTCAAAACCGTCTTTCCCCAGAATTGGACGCGCACCCTGATCACGGCATCCGCAACCGCGATTCTGGCCAGGCTGCTTTTCGTGAACTTTTTGGAAACCCAGCTCCCCGTTGGATTCCTGGGCTTTTGATCGACTATGGATCTGCTGAATCACATCGCTCTCGGCGCCCAGGTCCTTTTCACACCGACCAATCTCCTGTTTTGCTTCATCGGCGTTCTGATGGGGACGCTGGTCGGCGTGCTGCCGGGTCTGGGGCCCACGGCCGCCATTGCGCTGCTGCTGCCCAGCACCTTCCACATCCCCCCGGTCACGGCGATCATCATGCTGGCGGGGATTTACTACGGGGCCATGTATGGAGGATCGACCACATCGATCCTGGTCAACATCCCCGGAGAGGCGGCCTCGGTCATCACCTGCCTCGACGGTCACCAGATGGCCCTCAATGGGCGCGCGGGACCGGCCCTGGGAATAGCCGCCTTCGGCTCCTTCATCGCCGGAACGATTTCCATCATCGGCCTGATGCTCGTGGCCCCGCCCCTGGCAAAGTTCGCACTGGCCTTCGGACCGCCCGAATATTTCGCCCTGATGCTCCTGGGCATGGTGGTGCTGATTTACCTGGCAGCGGGATCGATGCTGAAGGCCTTGATGATGGGCGTCTTCGGTCTGCTGCTCAGCACCATCGGGATGGACAGCATCTCGGGGACCCAGCGCCTGACCTTCGGCCTCCTCGAATTCAGCGACGGCGTAGGCCTGATCCCGGCGATCATGGGCCTGTTCGGGGTGGCCGAGGTGATCGCCAACCTCGAGGAGGGGATTACGCGAAGCGTGGTGACCACCCGGGTCAGGGACCTGCTTCCCAACCTTGAGGACTGGAAACATGCCATCCGGCCGATTCTGAGGGGATCGTTTCTGGGATTCTTCATCGGCGTTCTCCCCGGACCGGCGCCGGTCATCTCCGCCTTCAGTTCCTACGCAATCGAAAAGAGACTCTCGAAATACCCGGAGCGGTTCGGGACCGGCGTCATCGAAGGGGTGGCCGGGCCGGAGTCGGCCAACAATGCCGCCACCGGGGGGGCCTTCATCCCGCTGTTCACCCTGGGCATTCCGTGCAACTCGGTCATCGCGATTCTGCTGGGCGCCTTCATGATCTACGGGATCCAGCCGGGACCGATGATGATTTCCAAATACCCGGACCTCTTCTGGGGAACCCTCATGAGCATGTATCTGGGCAACGCGATGCTTCTGGTGCTGAATCTGCCCCTGATCGGCCTCTGGGTGCAGGTATTGAAGGTGCCTTATCCGATCCTGTTTCCCATCATTCTGCTCTTCTGCATCATCGGGGTCTTCAGCCTGAATTACAGTTCCGTGGAAGTGGCCATGATGATCGGATTCGGCGTCTTCGGCTACCTGGCCCGCAAGTTCCAGTACGAAATGGCGCCCCTGGTCCTGGCGCTGGTGCTGGGCCCGATGATGGAAAACAACGTCCGTCTCTCCCTGGTCATCTCTCAGGGTGATCCGATGATCTTCCTGACGCGCCCCATCTCAGCCGGGCTCATGGTCTTGACCTTCATCCTGCTGGTTTCCCCTTTCATTCCCTGGATCGGCAGGCGCCGCAAGAAACTCCATGAAAGGGTGCGGGGTGAAGGGGTGTGACTGCAAGGTATGGATTATTGCTCGAACAGGCGATAACCAAATAAAAACTTTCAGAAAGGATGGATCTATGAAGAAACTGTCTCTTTGGTGTTTGGCGGTTGTTTTTCTGTTGGCTCCCGGTCTGACCGCCGGTGCGGCCGATTTTCCCAAGGGACCCATAACCTATCTCATCCCGTTCAATCCGGGCGGACAATCCGATGTGGAGGCGCGTTTGCAGCAGCCCTATCTGGAAAAGGCGCTGGGAACGAAGATCATCGTGGAATACAAACCGGGAGCCGGCGGGGCTCTGGCGTGGAGCCAGTTCAGCAAGGCCAAGCCCGACGGTTATACAGTCTGCGGCATCAATATTCCGCACATCATCCTGCAGCCGCTCTCCCAGAAGGATGCCGCCTTCAAGACAACGGACCTGAAGCCCCTCTCCATCTTCGAATCGACCCCGATTGGACTGGCGGTCAAGAAGGGATCCAAGATCAACACGCTCCAGGAGTTCATTGATTACGCCAAGGCCAATCCCGGCAAGATCACCGTCGGCATTTCAGGCAAGCTCTCCGGCCATCACATGGCCTCTCTGGAATTTGAAAAGAAAACAGGCACCAAGCTGACGCTGGTCACCTTTACCGGTGCGGCGCCCCAGGCGACGGCGCTTCTGGGCGGCCATATCGAGGCCATCTGGGGGAACTCCTCCGACCTGGTCAGCTATTACAACGACATGAAGGTGCTGGCGATCGGCACGGAAAAGCGAATGGCCACCCTGCCCGATGTGCCGACCTTCCAGGAATTGGGCATGAAATTCTACCCGCGGATCGACCGCGGCGTGGCCGTGCCGAAGGATACGCCGGCCGACATCACGGCTATCCTGGAAAAGGCCTTCCTGGATACGGTGAACGAAAAGGATTACAATGAGAAAATAACCAAGGCGGGCTTCGTGGCCATGAGCCTCAACAGCAAGGAGGCCACGAAATACATCGCCGAGCAGACGGAAGCGTACACGAAGCTGCTGGTCGAACACGATCTGCTGCTGAAGAAATAACGGTCTGTGCGCGTTTCTATCGCCCGCAGGGTCCTCACGGGAGGGTCCTGCGGGCCATCCGTTTGGCCGTCGGACCTCCATGCTCCAGGATGAAGGGGCAACCAGCAGCGAACACCGCGGGCTTCAGGCGCCTCCCCGGCCCCTGACTTTCAAGACACCCCGCCGGACCGTTCCGTGAGATCGATCCGAAGCCTTTTCAGGATCGAAATCTTCCTGTCGATCCTGTCCGATGTATGGTCCATCGTATCTAAAATGCGGCATTTTTCTCTTGACACGCGATTCCCTTTTACATATATGTTTCCTAACGATATTAGGCAGTCAGAAGGAAATGAACCGCCGGTCGGCACGTGCTGCAATGGAAATGACGCGTCCCGTTGCATGATCGGACAGAAACGATGAGCGGGGGGCTGATGCGGCCAGGAAGATTGACGTGGCCGATTCTGCGGTAAGGTTTTTCATTCGGCCGACGTCAACGCGACCTCACCAGACCGCTTCCTTCATCTCCGCACGCTGCAGGGACGGTTGTCCGTCCCAGTCCTTCGGCGCTGAACAGGCGGAGAGATCCTTCGGGAACCGTTTCCGCCAAGCATAAAGGATTGCTTTGAACCCATGCAGACAGCCTTGAAATACGGGCAGGATCTCCTGTCGCTTTCCCTCCCGGAAAGAGCCAGTGTATCCGTCCTCCAACCCTCCAGCCTGCCCGTACTGAACAATGTGGAGGAGTCCTTCAACCGCGCCATGGACAGCCCGCTGGGCGGCCTGATGCTGGAGGCGATGGCGGCGCCAGGCACGGTGTCCATTGTCGTGCCTGACGAGACCAGGCCGGCGCCGGTCAAGACGCTCCTGCCGCTGCTGCTCAAACGGCTATACAGGGCCTTCCCGGAATTGCGTCCCGCCGATATCACGATCGTTGTGGCCGCGGGGCTGCATCCGCCCCTCGATGAATCTGGACTGAGGCGTGTGGTGCCGGAGGCGGTTGCGCCGGGCTGCCGGGTCATTTCCCACGACGCGCTCCACTCCCCAATGAGGGACTTCGGCCGCACGAGCCGCAACACGCCGGTGCGGATCAACTCCTGCTTCGCCGAGGCGGATCTCAGACTCCTGATCGGCAATATCGATCCCCATCAGTTCGTGGGCTTCACGGGAGGCGCCAAGGGGGCCGTTATCGGTTGCGGATCGGCCAGGACCATTGAGGCCAACCATGCCCTGATGTTTCACGACTTGGCCAGGGTGGCCAACATCGAAGGCAACCCCGTGCGCGCGGACATCGACGAAGCGGGCCGGATGATCGGCATCCCGATGGTCATCAATGTCGTACTCGACGGGGACAAGAGGCCGGTGCAGCTTCTGGCCGGCGAACCGGTGGCCGTCTACCGGACCGGCGCCGCGACCTGCGCGGCGATTTACGGGGTGGCCGTTCCGGATCCGTTCGATATGGCCGTCGCCTCCTGCGGGGGACACCCGAAGGACATCACCCTCTACCAGGCCCAGAAGGGGCTGGCCCATGCGGCCCAGGCCGTGAAACCCGGCGGAAAGATCCTGCTGCTGGCCGCCTGTCCGCAAGGGGTGGGGGATGATGTCTATTTCGAGTACGCCTCACGGTTTCCGACGCCCCAGGCCGCACTGGAAGACTTCAAAAAAACCGGATTTCGAATGGGGGCCCACAAGGCCTTTCTTTTCGACAGGATCCTGGCGGCTTTCGACGTGGCTATCGCCTCGGACCTGGATGCGGCGATCCTGCAGCAGTGTCATCTGCGGGCCTGCGATCCTCAGCAAACGGTGGAACGCTGGGTTGCGGACTTTTCCGGGAAACCTTCCCTGGCCGTCATTCCCAATGCGAACACCACCTATTTTTATCAGCCATCAGCCCCGTGAGGGGTGTTGTTCCGACGGGCCGGGCAGACGCCAGGCATGGGAAACGTCTTGGAGATCGTCCCTGCATGTGGAACCCATCCGGGTGCAGGGTTCATGAACGGGGAGGCTTGGGGGCATGGTCATCAAAATCAACAGGGATTTCTGCAAGGGGTGCGGCTTCTGCATCACCTTCTGCCCGAAGAAGGTCTATGAGCGGTCGGGAGAACTCAACAAGAAGGGGTATGAACCGCCCAAGGCCGCAAGGCCGGAGGATTGTTCGGAGTGCGGGATGTGCGATCTCTATTGTCCCGAGTTCGCCATTGTGCTCGAGAGGGAATCGGCCTGACGCGGCGCCAGAATGTCGATTGTGGGAAGAACCTGGACGGCCTGTCCTGGATCTTCCCCGGACAGGGCGGACCCTGCGATATCCGGCCGGCATGGTTGCACGGAGGTTCGACCAAGTCGTCCGGGAAACCACTAGACGCTCCCTTCCGGGATCAGGGCTTAAGAACAGGAGGTTGAAGTTGTGTTGAAACAGGAATGCAGCATCAACAAATTTTTCGTCCAAGGCGACGAGGCCATTGCCGAAGGCGCCATCGCCGCGGGTTGCCGCTACTTTGCCGGTTATCCGATCACCCCGGCATCGGAGATCTCGGAAACCATAGCCAAGCGGTTCCCGGAAGTGGGCGGCGTGGCGATCCAGATGGAGGACGAACTGGCCTCGATCCATTCGGTGGGCGGGGCGTCCGTGGCCGGAATGAAGGCCATGACCGTCTCCTCGGGCCCGGGGATCAGCCTGAAGCTCGAGGGGCTGGGCTGGGGCATCAAGAACGAGCTCCCCTATGTTGTGGTGGACGTGCAGCGCGCGGGACCCAGCAACGGCGTCGCGACGCGGGTGGGGCAGGCGGATCTCTACACCGTGAAGTACGGATCCGCCGGAGGAAACAACTCGATCATCGCCCTGTCGCCCATGAACGTTCAGGAGGCCTTCGATCTCACCGTCGAATGTTTCAACCTGTCGGAAAGCTTCAGGACCCCGGTCTTTCTGCTGACCGATGAAACCGTAGGGCACACCCGGGAGTTGCTCGTCATCCCCGACGAGAGGGAGCTGAAGATCGTTCCCCGCCGCAAACCGACGGTCCCGCCCTCGGAATTTCTGATGTATCCGCTCGACACCCCCGGGGCCATCGATTATCCCTATCCCAATATCGGCGAGGGCTACGGCATCTGTGTGTCGCCCTATACGCATACGCCCAGAGGGTATGCCACGACCGCGGAAAAGGATCAGGACCGGATGGCGATCCATCTGGTCCGCAAGATCACGGACCATCTGGACCGGCTGACCCGCGTCCAGGAAGAGATGATCGACGACGCCGAATACGGGATCATCGCTTACGGCTGCGAGGCGAGGCCGGCCATGGAGGCCGTGAAAAAGGCCCGGGCGGAGGGAATGAAGGTCGGATTCCTCCGGCCCATCATCGTCTGGCCTTTTCCGGACGAGCCGGTCTATCGCATGGCCTGCAAGGTCAAAAAGATCCTGGTGCCCGAACTGAACCGGGACGGCCAGCTCTCCCGCGAGGTCCAGCGGGCGGCAAAGGGCCAGGCCGACGTCTATCACCTGGGGTCGGGCGGGGTGGAGACCCACCAACCGATGCAGGTATACAACGAATTGATGCGCATCATCGGAGAAAAATAGCATCGGCCTGCCGGATATCTCGAAAGCGGCCGCAACAGCAGCATCCGGCATTCCCAAGCAACAGCGAAGGAGGCGACACCTATGAAGAACCAAGGAGGAGATTTGGAAAAAACCATCCATCCCTTGGCGGCAAAATATCTGCGGCAGGAGAGGATGCCGCACATGGCCTGTCCCGGCTGCGGCATAGGCCAGGTGGTCCATTCGACCCTGATCGCCTGCGATGAACTGGGCCTGACTCCGGAGGACACGGTCTGGGTTCAGGGCGTGGGCTGCTCGAGCCGCATCACCTATACCCTCTGGAAGGGGGACAGCATCGATGCGCACCACGGCCGCATTTTCGCCGTGGCCACAGGCATGAAGCTCTCCCGACCGGATCTCAATTTCATCTGCTTCACCGGGGATGGCGACTGCATGTCGATCGGCGGGAACCACTTTCTTCATGCCTGCCGCCGCAATCTCGATGTCACGGCCATCATGTTCAACAACGCCATATACGGGATGACAGGCGGACAGGTGGCCCCCACGACCCCGATGGGGGCCATGACGACGACCACCCCTTACGGCAACATCGAGGATCCCATGGACTCGATCCAGGTGGCCATTGCCGCTGGCGCCTCGTACGTGGCCCGTTGGCGCTCGACGGATTTCCGTCAGGTCGTCCAGTCCATCAAAAAGGGGATACAGACCAAGGGATTCAGTTTCATCGAGGTTCTCGTGCAGTGTCCGACCCAATTCGGCCGATACGTGCTCAGGACGGGGGATCCCGTCAAGATCGTCCGCTGGTACAGGGAACACACCGTCACTTTGCAGAAGGCGGAGAAGATGGCTCCGGAAGAGATCAAGGACAAGATGCTCATCGGCGAATTCGTTCACCGGACCGACCGCACGGGCGTCGTGGAGCGTTATTGGGACATGATTCATAAAATCCAGAGGGAGAGGGCTTAGATCATGGCCAGAACGGAGATTCGTTTTGCGGGATTCGGAGGTCAGGGTCTGTTGCTGGCGGGCATCATGATGGGGACGGCGGCCACAATCCTGGACTGCAAGAACGCCGCCCAGACCCAGTCCTACGGAACCGAGGCCAGAGGCGGGGCCAGCCAGTGCAACGTGGTGATCGACGACGAGCCGATCACCTATGTCGGCGTCGTCAACCCGGATGTCTTCGTGTGCATGAGCCAGGAGGCGTACGACAAGCTCATCGGCGACGTCCGCGAGCAGGGCCTCGTCTTTTACGACAGCGACCTGGTCAAGGTCAAGGAGCTGCCGAAGTGCCGGCAGATCCCCATCCCGGCCACCAAGACGGCAATCGATATCGTCGGCCGGAAGATCGCGGCCAACATGGTCATTCTGGGCAGCGTGATCGAAAGCACGGGGATTATCGATGCCGATCTGGTCAAAAGGTGCATACGGGAAAACGTTCCCAAGGGGACGGAGGAGATCAACATGCAGGCCTTCGACAAGGGAAGGGAGCTCTATCGTGAAACCGCGACGAAGGCCTGACGCATTCGAGGAAGGAGAGACATGAACAAGAAGATCCTCATCACGGAGAACATCACGGGGTCCGGCATCGACGCGCTCAAGGCGAAATACGACTGCCGCTGGGACAAGGACCTCTGGCAGAAGCCGGAGGAACTCCTGGCGATCGCCGGTCAATTCGACGCGATCATCGTGCGCAATCAGACGAAAGTGACTGCCGATCTTCTGAAGGCGGCCGCCCGATGCCTGGTGATCGGACGGGCGGGCGTGGGCGTCGACAACGTGGATGTCAAAACGGCCTCGGAGCTGGGGATCGCGGTGGCCTTCACCCCGGAGGAGAACGCGATCTCTGTGGCGGAGCAGGTTCTGGGGATGATGCTCTGCATGGCCAGGCGATTCGTGGGGGCCGATGCGAGCGTCAAGTCGGGCAAGTGGGACCGGATGTCTTTTCTGGGTGTGGAGCTCTTCGGCAAGACCCTGGGCATCGTCGGACTGGGAAAGATCGGGGCCCGGGTGGCGACCCGCGCCCGCGCCTTCGGCATGCGCATCATCGCGTACGATCCCTACCTTACCCGGCACCATATCCACGTAACGGAAAACCAGGCCGAACTGAAGGATCTGGACACGCTGTTTTCGACCAGCGACTTCATCACCATCCACCTTCCACTGACGGCTGAGACCCGTCACCTGATCGGCAGGGAAAAGCTGAGCCGGATGAAGCCTACGGCGTATCTGGTCAACACGTCGCGCGGTCCCGTCGTGGACGAGGCCGCTCTCTGCGACGCCCTGAAACGGAACGTGATCGCCGGGGCGGCCCTGGATGTGCGCGAAGAGGAGCCGCCCAAGGCCAGCCCGCTCAACGCCCTACCGAACATCCTGTTGACGCCCCACGTGGCGGCCTTCACCGTGGAGGCGCAGGACAAGGTTCAGGAGTCGCTTGCCGAGGACGTGGACCGGATCCTGGAGGGCAGGCCGGCGTTGCGGTTCGCGAACTTTCCCGCACCGAAGCGATCCGCGTGACGACATATAGACAATGAGAGGAAGCCTATGAACGCAAAATTCTACAAAAGAGCCGTCCAGTGTCTGGATGCCAAAATCGGCATCGTCTCCAACAACCGGGAACTGATCCGGGACAAGCGTTTCTTCCGTTCCCCCAAGATGGAATCGCTCCTGACCAACATCCACAAGCTGCCTGAGATCCCCTACAAGGATCTGGACGCGGAATTCATCGTGGTCGACGACCCCCAGGTGAAGCCCTCCGTCTCCATCGGCCCCCGGACCTGCTTCTGCGCCGGGGACTTCACCCGGATGGAGAAGGAGTGCGCCGACATCCGCTACGGGCTGTTCGGCAATCTGGGACTCTTCTTCCGCTATACCCTGGCCGTTCTGGAGCGTTGCCACGGCATTTACAGTTTTCACGCCAGCTCGATGTTCATCCCGAGCAACAAGACCCTGCTTTTGGTCATCGGAGAGGCGGGCGCCGGTAAGACCGTATATCTGCTCGAGGCGGTGGTTCAGGGGTGGAAAATTTTCAGCACGGAAATGACCCACATGCGGCTCACGAAGAGCGGCTACGAATTCTACAAGGGCTCGCTCTACGACAATGTTCGCGTGGGCAACCTGGTCTATGACTTTCCCGAGGCCATCGACCGGCTGAAGTTGAAGATCCCGAAGGTGGACAACATCTGGGGCCACAAGATCACCATCGATCTGGAGCCGCTGCAGGCGGCCGATGTCTATCGGAATCCCCGGGTGCAGATCGCCAATGTGAAGATCGAATCTGACCGGACCAAGGCCGACGTCAATGTGATGAAGAACAGGGACAAGGTCGCCTGGACGCTCTACAAGAACGCCAGCGAAAAGCTGGCGCCGCCCTGGCTGATGTACGAGAGGATTCCGGTGGACGGGTGCGGGGACGAAGCCCTCTCCCGCGCCCGGATCGATGCCATGCGCCGGTTCATGGAAATCGGCGACATCCTGCCTGTGAAGTCCATATTCGCGGGCGTCAAGAACTGCCTGGAAGGGATCGAGATGTGATGCGGAAAGGGGCCTGTATTGCGGGATCCGCTGCACGACAGGCGAGGCACAAGATTTAATCATCCATTCCGGGACGGATCGGACCGGAGTCATATTCAACTGAGGAGGTTTGAGAATGAGTGTAAAGGCGTTTGACGGCGTTTTTGAAATGCCGGTTCAGGGCAGGACGATGAAGCCGCGGAAGAACGGCGTCACCATGCTGATCGACAAGGGGCTGGGGCTGACCGGAACGGAAGACCTCATGCAGATGGCGGCCGACTACATCGATATGGTCAAGATGACCTTCGGCACCACCGCCTTCATGGACATGGGCGTGGTCGAGGAGAAAATCGAGATCCTCAAGAGCTACGATGTGTACACGATGCCGGGCGGGACCTTCATGGAGGTCTCCGTGTGGCAGAAGCGCTACCCCGAATACCTGCGGCGCTGCAAGGAGCTGGGTTTCAACGCGATCGAGATTTCCGACGGCACCATCGAGTTCGATCTGGAGACCCGCAAGGACTGCATCAAGAGGGCCGTGGACATGGACTTCCTGGTCCTGACCGAGGTGGGCAAGAAGGACCCCAATGAAAAGGTCGCCACGGACCTGATGCACAAGGAGATCGCCTCGGACCTGGCCTGCGGCGCGACGAAGGTCATCGTGGAGGCGAGAGAGGCCGGCAAGGGCGTGGGCATCTATGACGCCTCGGGCAACGTCAAGACCGACGAGATCGACGCCATCATCGCCGGCGTCGACGATCCCACCGTCCTGGAGTGGGAGGCGCCCATCAAGAACCAGCAGCAGCATCTGATCCTCCGGTTCGGCTGCAACGTGAACCTCGGCAATGTGCCCCCTGAAGACATCCTGGCCCTGGAAGCCCTGCGCGACGGTCTCCGCGGCGACACCCTGAAAAAGGCCTGGGAAGCCGACAAGGCCTGGACAAGGCACAACAAGTAAATCCGGAACACCGCGCACAGCGCGTTCACACACAACAAAAAGCGGGACCGTTTTTTACGGCCCCGCTTTTTGTTGTGAACGGCTTCCTTGAGACGGCAGGGCGCTCGCCTGCTCGCCTCTCGATCTCCCTATTTGAGCGCCGCGGCGATCCGGTCGAGACCCTTTTCGATGTTCGCCATGGAGGTGGCGTAGGACATGCGGAAATGGTCGTCAGCACCGAAGGCGATCCCGGGCACCACGGCCACCTTCGCCTCGTTGAGCAGCATATCGGCCAAGTCGAGGGACCCTTGGATCCGTTTGCCGCTGATGGTCGTTCCGATGAACGAGGTAAAATTCGGGAAGACATAGAATGCGCCGTCCGGTTCGACGCAGGTCAGCCCCGGTATCTCGTTGATCCGCTGCATGATGCGGCGCCTGCGCCTGTCGAATTCGGCCGCCATGGCCGCCACGACGCTCTCCGGCGTCTTCAGGGCCTCGATGGCCGCCGCCTGCGCCATGGTCGCCGGGTTCGAAGTCGAATGCGATTGCAGGTTGTCCACGGCCGCGACGATCTCCCGGTTGTCCGACGCGAGATACCCGATGCGCCACCCCGTCATTGCGTAGGTCTTGGAAACGCCGTTGACCACAATGGTCTGCGCCTTGACCTCCTTGGAGAGGGAGGCGATGGAGAGGTGTTTTTTCCCGTTGTAGAGCAATTTCCCGTAGATCTCGTCGGAAATGATCAGAAGCTTGTGTTTCAGCGCCACATCGGCCAATTTTTCGAGCGATTTCTCCGAAAGCACCGCTCCGGAAGGGTTGGAGGGCGAATTCACGACCATGGCCTTGGTCTTCCCGGTGATCTTTCTCTCCAGCCGATCGAAATCGATCTCGTACCCCTTGGATTCATCCAGTTCAACGAAAACCGGCACTCCGTCGGCGATCTTCACCTGCTCCTCGTAGGAAACCCAGTAAGGCGAGAAGATAATCACCTCGTCTCCCGGATCCAGGATCGCCATGAAAATGTTGTACAGGGTGTGCTTGGCGCCGCAGGAGACGACAATATCCGCAGGCCTGTATTCCAGCCCCTGGTCTTGCCTGAATTTTTCGGCCACCGCGGCCTTGAGTTCGGGAATGCCCGACGCCGGCGTGTATCGCGTCTTGTTGGCCCTGATGGCGTCGATCCCGGCCTCCTTGATGTTTTCCGGCGTGTTGAAGTCCGGCTCGCCCGCTCCGAAACCGACCAGGTCCACGCCGTCCTTGATCATCTGTTTGGCCTTGGAGTCTATCGCCAGGGTCAGCGACGGCGCCACTTTCTTCAGTCTGTTCGCAATCATTTCTAAACCTCCGGTATGGATCTATTCCGTTTTCCGTTCCCCCTGCGGCAGCCGCCGGCCGGGCACGCGCCCGGATACGTGGCCGGTTCTTTCAGAGCAGGATCTTGCTCAGGAAGTCCTTGGCCCTATCCGTTTTCGGCGCCGAGAAGAAAGACTTGTCCGTTCCCCGCTCGATGATCTGTCCCCCGTCCATGAAGATGATCTCGTCGGCGACCTCGCGGGCGAAACCCATCTCATGGGTGACCACGGCCATGGTCATTCCCGACTTGGCCAGGTCGATCATGACATCGAGCACCTCCTTGATCATCTCCGGATCGAGCGCCGACGTCGGTTCGTCGAAGAGCATGATCTCGGGCTCCATCGCCAGCGCCCGCGCGATGGCCACGCGCTGCTGCTGTCCGCCGGAAAGGTTGCCCGGGTATTTCTGCGCCTGTTCCGGGATCCCGACGCGCTCAAGCAACTGGATCGCCTTCTCCTCGGCCTGTTTCTTGGGGATCTTCTTGACCTTGATCGGCGCGATCGTGATGTTGTCGATGACCTTCAAATGGGGATAAAGCTCGAACCGCTGAAAAACCATCCCCATCTTCTGCCGCAGTTGGATCAGATCAACCTTGGGATCCTTCAGGGAGACGCCGTCGACAATGATGTCCCCTTCCTGAAAGGGTTCGAGGCCGTTGAGGCTCTTGAGCAGGGTGCTCTTCCCGGAGCCGGAGGGACCGCAGATGACCACCACCTGGCCCCGATGGATCTCCTCATTGATGTTGCTCAGAACCTTGTGGGTCCCGAACCATTTGCTGACATTGACGATCTTGATCATTTGGCGGCACCTCGCTTGGCTTCCAGTTTCTTGCTGTACCGGCTCATCAGGAAGCAGAAAATAAAGTAAATCAGCCCGACGAAAGCGTAGATCTCCACGCTTTTCATCTCGCGGGCGTCGACGATGCTGGCGGACCGCAGGAATTCCTTGAGGCCGATGACGTAGGCCAGGGAGGTATCCTGAAACACAACGACCGTCTGCGTGATCAGAGAGGGGACCATGTTGCGCAGCGCCTGGGGAAGGATCACGAAACGCATGGTCTGGGCGTAGTTGAATCCCGTCGAATAGGCGGCTTGGACCTGCCCCTTGGAGATGGACTGGATTCCGGCGCGTACGATCTCGGCGAAATAGGCGGCCTCGAAGACCACGAAGGCCACTGCAGCGGAGATGAAATCGCCCAAAGGCCTGCCGGCGATGATGGGCACGAGAAAATAGAACCAGAAAATGACCAGCAGAAGGGGCAGGCTTCGGAAGAAATTGACGAAGATCGTTGCCGGGTAGTAAATGAGTTTGATGTTGCTCAGTCGGGCCAAGCCGACCAGAATGCCGCACAGCAGCCCCCCGCTGATGGCGACCACGGCAAGTTCGAATGTCGTGAGCAAACCCTTCACGAAAAAGGGCATATTGTTGACGATCACGGTCCAATCCAGGGCGCTCATGGGTATTCTATCTCCTCCTCGTGATCAGACCCGGCACGGCCAGCCGTTTTTCAACCATGCCCATGATCAGGACAACCATGAGGGTGATGACCATGTAGGCGAGGGATGCCGCCGTGGTCGCTTCGATGCCGCGAAAGGTATAGGCCTCGATCTGCTGGCTCATGAATGTCGTTTCCAGCACGCCGACCGTCATCGCCAGGGACGTGTTTTTGAAAATGGTCAGGCATTCCGTGGTCAGAGGGGGAATCATGATCCGGACCGCAAGCGGAATGATGATGTACCGATACGTCTGAAGGTGCGTAAATCCCGTGCTGAGAGCCGCATAGTACTGATCGGTGGGGATCGATTGCATGCCGGAGCGCACCTGCTCGGCCACGCGGGATGCGGTGTATAGGGAAAGTCCGATAACGACGACCCAAAATTCGAAATTCGGAAGCTCGCGGTAGAGGAATTTTTCGATGAAGTCGGGCAGAATGCTCGGAGCGGCAAAATACCAGAAAAAAAGCTGTACCAGCAAGGGGATGTCGCGAAAAAGTTCCGTATAGGCGGTTGCAAAAATACGGACGGGCTTCCAGGGGGTGATGCGCATCGTGCCGATGATGATTCCCAGGGTCAGCGCAATGCACCAGCTGATGAAGCCGAGACGGATCGTGGTCCAGATCCCCTGGAGCATCCAAGTCCCATAAGGCTCCGTCCAGATCACGGCCCAGTTGAAATCATAAGAAAGCATAGATGAACCGCTCCTTGTCGCAGATGAACGGGCAAGCCCGGAGGGATCCAGCGGGATGGCCCTCCGGGCGCCCCTTCGTCAGGGGAAAACGTTTCTACGACGGCCAGGCCTGAAGTTTCAGCAGGGTTTTGAACTCTTCCGTCATGGGGATCGGGAGGACGCCCTTGGGGCCGAACCATTTGTCATACATGGTCATATAGCGTCCGTCCTTGATCATCTCGATGATCTGGGCGTTCACGAAATCCAGGAACGCCGAATCGTTCTGGCGCACGATGAAGGCATAGGGGTCATAGGTGATCATTTCGCCGACGATTCTGTAATCATCGGGCTTGGGGGCTTTGGCCTTCAGGCCCCCCAGGTGGGTGCCGTCGCCGCAGTAGGCGTCGATGATCCCCTTCTCCAGGGCCAGCATGCCCTGAGGATGCTCCTGGTAAACGACGATCGTGGCGGGTGGTTTGATGGCCCCCTTCTCGTTCAAATTCCGGATCGCAGCCTCGTTGGTCGATCCCTGGGCCGCGCCGACTTTCTTGCCGGCAAGATCCTTGGCGCTCTTGATCTTGCTGTTCTTCTTGACCAGCAACTGGGAACCGGTCAGGAAAACGGTGATGGTGAAATCGACGGTCTCCTCACGCCCGATGGTGTGCGTGGTGGATCCGCACTCCATGTCGATCGTGCCGTTGGCCACGAGAGGTATTCGGGTCTTGGGATTCACGGTCTTCAGTTCGATGTTCAGCGGTTTCCCCAGTTTCTTTTCCAGGGCCGCCTTGAGCTCGTAGGCCATGTCGATGCTGAACCCGACCTGCTCGTTCTTTTCGTTGAAGAAGCCGAAGGGAATGGCCCCGTCCCGGACCCCCACGATGAACGTACCCCTCTTGGCGATCGTATCCAGGGTGCCTTCCGCAAAGGCGGAAGCGGTAAGACAGAAAACAACTGCCAAAATGATTCCTACCGTGCATAAAGCCTTTTTCATGTTCCGTCTCCTTTCCGATAATCCGACAATAAATGATGGATGGTCTGCCCGCACTCTCATAAAACCCTCGTCGAACCGTCGAGAATCTCGGACCTGTGGGCATAGATCGCTGGAATGCCGCCTGTATGCACAAACAGGATCCGTTCTCCCCTTTTGAAATATCCCTTCCGGATCAGATCGATCAGGCCCGCCATGGCTTTTCCCGTATAGCAGGGATCCAGAAGGATCCCCTCCGTTCTGGCCGTCAGCCGGACCGCTTCCGCCATTTCAGGCGTGGGCAGGGAGTATCCGGGACCGAGGTAGGCGTCGCAACACTTCACGGCATCCCTGGGAATATCAGCGGGAATGCCCACATAAGCGGCAGCACTCCCGGCCAGTCGGTACACGAGCTCTTCCTGTGCCTTCCTGCCCCGGACCACATTGATGCCGGTGACCGGCACCGCTGCGCGGTTCCCGTAGAAACCCGTCACGAGCCCCGACTGCGTTCCGCCGCTGCCGCTGGCGCAGACGACATGGTCCACCGCAAGGCCCGATTCAAAACACTGGCCCAATATTTCCTCGGCGCAGGCCACGTATCCCAAATCGCCCAGCGCATTGGAACCACCCACCGGAATGACATACGGTTTTCCACCCTCCCGGCGTGTCTCTTCGGCCAGTTGCTCCATGGCCTGCATCATGTCCACCCCGCCCGGAACGATGCGTATCCCGTCGACGCCCAGCAGCCTGAAGAGGAAGTTGTTGCCGCTGGCATCCGGCTGGTAGCTGCCGGGGACCCGTTCCTCCAGGACGAGTCTGCATTTCATCCCTTCCCGGACCGCCGCCGCCAGCGTCAGGCGGCAGTGGTTGGACTGCACGGCCCCTCCCGTGATGAGCGTGTCCGCGCCTTGAGCCAGCGCGTCGGCCACGAGAAATTCGAGCTTCCGCGTCTTGTTGCCCCCGGCGGTCAGACCGAGAAGATCGTCTCTTTTGATATAAAGGGTGGGGCCACCCAACACATCGGATAGCCTGGAGAGTTTTTCGATAGGGGTTTGACCCTGGGTGTAGCGCCTGCGTGGAAATCTCGCCAGATTCATAACATATGATCCCTCAGGTGCGACACCTCTAACAGACTTTTGGGACCCTGTCAACATCTTTCGGCCTATTCAGCAGCCGCGCATCCCTTCTCCGGAAGAGAAGACTCCCGCCAGGCTTCCGGCCTTTGAACGCCGGAGACGAAGCACTCACTGGAGTCCCCACAACCAGAAGGAAAGGGTGGCCATGGAGAGCAGCGTGGAGACCATGATGTCCGACGACATCAGGCTCTTGTCGGCCCCGAGTTTGCTGGAGAGGAGGTAAGAGGAGAAGGCCGTCGGACAGGCCAGGATGATGATACCCACCTTGAAATCGAGTCCCTTGACGCCGGCCTCGGTCAGCAGAAACCAGCCCAGCAGGACGATCAGCAACAGCTTGATCAGGCACGCCCCGGCGGTTGCCTTGTAGTCCTTCTTGACCTTTTCGAACGAAAGACTTCCCCCCATCGAGATCAGGGCCAGGGGCAGAGCCAGATCGGAAAGAAAATGGAGAACATTCACGACGAAAGTCGGGAACGGGATCTGGAAATAGGAGAGGAGCAGGCCGGCCATGCAGGAGAGGATCACCGGATTCGTCACCAGGGCGTTCTTCAGATCGACGATCGATTTCCAGTCCATGGCCCCTTTGAGAGGCCAGGTCAGGGCCAGCACGGCCAGGATGTTGATCAACGGGCTCATGAAACCGATCAGCACGCTTCCCCGCTGCAGCCCCTCCTCGCCATAGGCCGCCAGCAGGATCGGCAGGCCGATATAGGTCATGTTGCCCCAAAAAGAACCCTGTGTGAAGGACCCCACCTCTCTGGGCGGCAGGCGCAGAAGACGGGCGACGCCATAGGCGACCACCATGCAGACGACCACTGTCAGATAGCAGACCAGGATCAACCGGGGGTTGAAATTCATGTCAAATGAAGAGGTGCCGATCTTCCAGACGAGCAGCGACGGAACCGCCACGAAATAGGCCAATTGGCTGATCTTCTCTAAGAAAACCTTGTCGACGAAATCGGATCGCCGTATGGCGTACCCCAGTGCAATGATGAGAAAGACGGGCAGAACGACGTTTAAAAATACCATCACAGCCCCGCCCCCCTGCTGCGGGTCCAATCGGATTTCTCACTTTGGCCTTCGACATCGTTTCTCATTTGAACCTCCTTGCCTTCGATCGGTTACCCCGCGTCGGGAAACCACCTTTCCTCTATACCACGTTTTGCGCATTGGCGACACCCCGTCCTCACAAGGCTTACTCCGCTTCTCCTGAGCATGCCGACTGAAAAAAATCTTGACAACGGTTCCCCATATGTATATTACTCAACAAAGCAAAACATGCTGCATTTTCAAAACGCCCGTCCCCCCGGATGAACGGAAGGAGGGGGTTTTTTCTATCACCCAGGGGCCCTGAAAATGCGTATGCTATCGAAACGGCATGGATCTTTTTAATTCAGGGTACAATCCCGATGCTGGACACAAGATGGCTTCGCCAGCATCATGACCCGGGAGGATATGACGTCTGACGCCCCTTTCCGATGAAGCCGTTTGGGCCTTCACCTGCCATCGGCGTCCTGAACGGTATTGTTGCGGACATTTTCCTCTCCACAGCCGTCTGTATGGATTACCGGATACATGATTGAGGGATGACTTGCACCCGTAACCGCTGGGGTTGCGGAAGCGCTTCCCGGCCAAAGCCGTCGCCTGCGGAAACCAGGAGCAATCCGCAATCCCGCCGGCTTCTTTTGAACCGCTGCTGTTGACGTCAGACCATCCCCTTCGCGGGGTTAAAATTGATAGACAGGAGGTTAAGTGTATGGCAGATTTTTATATCAATCTCTTCCTCGATGCCGAGAAGGCCAAAAAAATCGAGGACGCCGGGCTGGCCGGAGAGATCAAGGAGATCAACGGCAAAAAAGCGATTCAGGTCGGTGTGACGGCGAAGGAGCAGAAGAAGCTTGCCAAGAGTTTCCCGGATCTGTCCTTCGACGCGTCCAATGCCTGCGTGCTTCCGGAACAGGCTGAGAATACCCTGTTCAACATCATCGTATCCATGAAAACGCTGGACGTGATGAAGGGCGCCATCATGAAACTGTACAATCCCCTCTCAGGCAAGGAGCTTCGTTCCAAGACTTTTTAATGCTGGAGGGAAGGATCCCGTGGCCGGGCTGACCCGCGAGGAGGAAAATCAGAAGAAGGCCGTTTTCGACGCCATGTCGGCCAGGAGCCGCAGGAGGATCCTCGACAAGGGGTACGAGAACTGGGATCCTTTTTTGAAACCGAAGGATCCCATCGACATCCGGATGGCCCAGCACCGCGAATCCGCCTTGTCCCTGATGAGGAGATTCCTGCATGAGTGTCCCGCCGAAGGCGACAGCAACGCCTATGGCCAGGGGGCATGGGAGATTTGCATGGGGATCACCGTCGGCGATGACCGATGGAAAGGGGCATACGATTTTTCGTGCTGGCACCGCGATCTCGTCAAAAAGGGTGAACTATGAACAAAGAGGTCGCCACGGAGGCCTATATAGAGGAATTGCGGAAAGCCCTGAAGGAGAATCCCGGTTGTGCGCTGACACACTACAACCTGGGAATTGCTCTGATCACGCGGCATCAATGGGACGAGGCCATTGCAGAATTCACGGAGGCCATCGCGGAGAGTCCGCATCTGGCCGAGGCGTATATCAACCTCAGCGGGATATATTTTCAGAAAGGGGAACTGCAGAAAGGGATCGACCTCTGCGAGAAGGTCATTGGCTTCAGATCCGATTTTGCTGTTCCCTACGGCAACATCGGATATGCCTATCTGCAAATGGGAAACGTTGAAAAAGCGATCGAGATGCTTAAGAAGGCCGTTCAGAAGGATCCCCGGTTCGTGCAGGCCCTCAGCGACCTGGGAAGCGCCTATCTGCGGCAGGGAGATATTGACGCCTGTATTACGCACTGCGAAAAAGCCATTGAAGTTGCCCCGCACTTCGCTGTTGCGCACAACAATCTGGCCGTGGCCTATCTCCAGAAAGGAGAAATCCCAAAGGCCATCGATCACTGCGACAGGGCATTGGAATACGGATATGAGGTGCATCCCGAATTCCTGAAGGAATTGAGTGCATTCCGGTAACGGCTCCGGACTTGCCTCCCGGACGAAGAAGGGGCGCCATGAAAGAGGGACAAACACGGTGTAAGACGCTGGCCGCGGGGCAGACAGCGGGACATGAGATCGTGGCGGTAAGGGATGTGTGAACATTGACGAAATGGGTTTTGACCTGCGGGATGAATGGGCCGAAAGGGGCAATGCCCGCAGATTACTTGTGAGGGGAGGTATTTGAATGGCAAAGCGTAAGACTCCGATGCTGGATGAATTGGAAAAGGGGAAGTGGCCGAGTTTTGTCTCCGATATAAAACAGGAGGCCGAGGCAAGGGAAAAAACCAAAGTGGATTTGCAGGTGCCGAAGGAGGTGTGCGATGACCTCCTCGATCTCCTGGAACTCTCCTACAAGGATAAGGAGGGGCACTGGAAACACGGCGGGATCGCGGGCGTCTTCGGGTACGGCGGCGGCGTGATCGGACGATACTGCGACCAGCCGGACGCATTTCCGGCGGTGAAGGATTTTCACACCCTTCGCGTCAACCAGCCTTCCGGCTTCTTTTATAAGACCGAATATCTCAAGCAGTTGTGCGACCTCTGGGAGAGACGGGGCAGCGGCGTTACCAACATGCACGGGTCCACCGGCGACATCATCCTGCTGGGAACGACCACCCCGCAGTTGGAGGAGATCTTCTGGGAGCTCACCCACAATCTCGACCAGGACCTCGGCGGCTCCGGGTCCAACCTCCGGTCGCCGAACTGCTGTATCGGCAAGTCGCGCTGCGAGTGGGCCTGCTACGACACCCAGGCGGCGTGCCGGAACCTGACCATGGAATTCCAAGACGAGCTCCACCGCCCCTCATTCCCCTATAAATTCAAATTCAAGTTCGACGGCTGCCCCAACGGCTGCGTCGCTTCCATTGCCAGGGCGGACATGTCGGTGATTGGAACCTGGAAGGACGACATCCGCATCGATCAGGAGGCGGTCAAGGCTTATGTCGCCGGGGAATTCAAGCCCGACGGAGGGGCGCATGCAGGACGGGACTGGGGTCCCTTCGATATCCAGAAAGAGGTGATCGATCTCTGCCCCACCCACTGCATGGCGTGGGACGGCAAGAAGCTCGTAATCAACAACAAAGAATGCAACCGCTGCATGCATTGCATCAGCACGATGCCCAGGGCCTTGAGAATCGGAAAGGAGACGGGGGCCTCCGTCCTGTTCGGCGCCAAAGCCCCGATCCTGGAGGGCGCGCAGCTTTCGGCATTGACCATACCTTTCATGCCGATGGAAGAGCCTTTCGATGAACTCAAGGAACTGATCGGAAAGGTCTGGGATTGGTGGTCCGAAGAGGGCAGGAACCGTGAGCGGCTCGGTGAACTGATCCAGCGCATGGGCTTCCCGAAATTCCTCGAAGTTTGCGGGGTCAAAGCCGATCCCCGCATGATCCGGGAACCCAGGTCGAACCCCTATATCTTCTGGAAGGAAAAGGACGTTCCGGGGGGATGGACGCGCGACATCAAAGAATTCAGAAAACGACACCAGAAATAGGAGGTTAAAAAATGGCTTACGATCCAACCAATCCAATGAAGGACAGGATTACCGATATCGGTCCGAGAGATTACAAGGAATTTCTGCCCCCTGTCATCAACAGGAATTTCGGTAAATGGCTCTATCACGAGATCCTGGAGCCGGGCGTGCTGCTGCACGTCTCCGAGACGGGCGAGAAGGTCTACACGGTCAGGGTGGGCGGCGCGCGTATCATGAGCGTCTCCCATATCCGCGAGATCTGCGAGATCGCCGACAAGCACTGCGACGGATACGTACGCTGGACCACCCGCAACAACATCGAGTTCATGGTCGACGACGAGGCGAAGCTGAAGCCGCTGATCGCGGACCTCGAAAAGAGGGAATTTGCCGGTGGATCGAAGAAATTCCCCAAGGGCGGAACCGGCGCCGGCCTGACCAACATCGTCCATACCCAGGGATGGCTCCACTGCCATACCGCGGCGATCGATGCTTCGGGCATCGTCAAGGCCGTCATGGACGAGCTGTACGACGATTTTGAAAAGATGCGGCTTCCCGCCCATGTCCGGATCTCCCTGGCCTGCTGCCTCAACATGTGCGGCGCGGTCCACTGCTCCGATATCGCCATCCTGGGCGTCCACCGCAAGCCTCCCATGGTCGACCACGAAAACCTGGGGAACATGTGTGAAATTCCCCTCGCCGTCGCCGCTTGCCCCACGGGCGCCATCAAGGCGACCACGGTGGAGGGCAAGAAGAGCGTCGTGGTGAATGACGAAAAGTGCATGTATTGCGGCAACTGCTTCACCATGTGTCCCTCCATGCCCCTTGCGGATGCGGAGGGAAGCGGCGTCGCGCTCCTGGTCGGCGGCAAGCTTTCAAACCGGATCAGCGCACCGATGTTTTCCAAGGTCGTGGTTCCCTTTATCCCCAATGAGCCCCCCCGCTGGTCGCAGACGGTGGAGGCCATCAAGAAGATCCTCTATGCATATGCAAAGGGTGCAAAGAAATATGAACGCCTCGGGGATTGGGCCGCTCGGATAGGATGGGAAAGGTTCTTTGAAAAAACGGGGCTGCCCTTCTCGGAACACCTGATCGACGACTACCGTTTCGCCTATACGACCTGGCGTACCAGCACGCAGTTCAAATTCTAACGAAAAGAGGTGTTAGATGGGTACCGAAGAGGATAAGAAACTGGTCGTCGAAACCTTGAAGTCCAAGACGTTGAAAACGAAGTTTTATCTCAAGGACTTCAATAAGATTTTCCCGGACAAGAAACCCCGGGAGGTCAGCAAGTTGGTCAACGAAATGGTGGCGGACGGCACCCTGGAGTACTGGTCGAGCGGCAGCACGACGATGGTCGGCCTCAAGGGCGCCGGCATCCAGCACGACGCGGAAGACGGCAAAGAGTAAGGAACAGAGCGGGGAAATGATCGTAGATCGTCCGAGGATAGTTTTCTCCGCTTTGCGTGGAAATTCGGGGAAAACCTTCTTGACCGTCGGCGTAGGCGCCTGCCTTCGCCGACGGGGAAGGAAGGTCTCCCCTTTCAAGAAGGGTCCCGATTACATCGATCCGGCCTGGCTCGAAATGGCCACGGGTGAGCCCTGTCACAATCTGGATCTGTTCCTGATGGAACGCGACGGGTTGGTTTCCTCCTTTGCCTCCCGCATTGGGCAAGCGGACGGGGCGCTGGTGGAGGGCAACCGGGGCCTCTTCGACGGCATGGACCGAGAAGGAAGTTACAGCACGGCGGAACTGGCGAAGCTGCTGCAGGCGCCTGTCGTGCTTGTTCTGGACTGCAGCATGACGACGCGCACGGCAGCCGCGATGGTGCTCGGCTGTCAGCATTTCGATCCCCAGGTCGCCATACGCGGCGTTATCCTGAATCGGGTCGGCGGAACGCGTCACGAATCGGTGATCCGTTCCGCGATCGAGGATCACTGCGGGGTTACTGTATTGGGGGCGGTTCCCAGAATCAGGGGGGGCGTCTTTCCCGTACGGCACATGGGTCTCGTGCCTCCCCGGGAGCACCCGGGGGCCGAAGGGGCCATCGACGCAGCGGCCCGCATCGTGGACGGTTGCGTGGACATGGACCGGCTCTGGGAGATCGCCCGGGAAACCCCTGCTGCCTTTTTCGACGATCCGCCCCGGGTAGAAACGGAAGAGGCGCCTTGTCCATCGGCGGCGCCAAGAATAGGATATATCAGGGATTCCGCGTTCTGGTTCTACTACCCGGACAATCTGGAGGCCCTTGAAAGAACAGGGGCGGCCCTGGTGGAGTGCAGCGCCCTGAACGACCGGGAACTCCCTCCGATGGATGCCCTTTATATCGGAGGCGGCTTCCCCGAGACCCATGCCGCGGCCCTTGCCGCAAACTCCGGGTTCAGGGAATCGCTGCGCAGGGCGATTGAGAAAGGGCTTCCGGTGTACGCGGAATGCGGAGGCTTGATGTATCTCGGGCAAGAGCTGATCGTGGCGGAGAAGACCTATCCCATGGCGGGGATCTTCCCTGTGCAATCCGTTCTGGACCGAATGCCTCATGGCCACGGGTACACGGTCCTGGAGGTGGATGCCCCAAACCCTTATTTCAGCACCGGGGAAATGCTTCACGGTCATGAGTTTCATTACTCCCGGATCCCGGAACGGAAAGAGGGGGGGCTGAACTTTGCCTTCAATGTGAGACGGGGGCATGGCATCCAGGGGCAAAGGGACGGTCTGTGCTACAGAAATGTCCTGGCCACCTATTCCCACCTGCACGCGGCGGGCACGCGAGGCTGGGCAAAGGCCATCTGGAAACAGGCTGTGCGACATCAGGAGGAACTTAACAGATCGGGGGGATAGACGAACGCGACACCGGTTGTTACGGGCTTGCCGGGGACTGGGGAAAGCCTATCGCCCCGGAACCCACAGAATTTTCGCAGTAGAATTTACAATTAAAAATTGGGAGGTAATTGACGTATGCCGCAGTTAGAGATCGGAGGAACGAATTACGAGGTTGACGAGGATGGCTTCCTGCAGGAACTGGACAAATGGAGCAGGGACTTTGCGCAAGGTTACGCGGCCATCGAGGGCATCGAAGGATCCTTGACCGAGGACCATTGGAAACTGATCGACTACATCCGGAACTACTACGCTCAGTTCGGCATTGCACCCATGATCCGCAAGATGTGCAAAGATACGAATCTGAGCCTCAAGCAGATTTACGAACTTTTCCCCTCGGGGCCTGCCAAGGGGGCCTGCAAGCTCGCCGGCCTCTCCAAGCCCACGGGATGCGTCTGATGGCAATGCCTTCAGGACCGTCCCGGCAAGGATGAAGGGGTCCCAATCCGAAGGGAAGCCTGTTTTTGAAGACGGCTTTTGCCGGTCCGTTCCGATGACGGAAGCGCTGGGGGCGAATCCTCATTTTAAAATGAGGATTCGCCCCCATAGGTGAGAAAACACCGTCCGCATTTTTTTCAGGTCGGTTGCAAACGCACGGCGCTTCGGTCTGCGGGGACCGCTTCAAACACATGCCGCCCGCCTCCGCCCTTTCGAAATCCCGATCCTTAATATATTGCGGGCCGGTTCTCATCACCAATGCAGGAAAGCAGGGAGTGACTTATGCCTAATGAGCTCAGGGTGAATGGTGGTGCCATCCGCTTGATGGTTGGATTCATCACCGATGTCGAGGATATGGATGGGCTGGTCTATTACGCCCGGCCGGATTTGACGTTGGGCGCCGGATTCGGTACGGCGATAGCCACCCAAGGCGGGCCCAAGGTGCAAGTGGAGCTTAAGAAGATAGGCAGCGCCGGCGTCACCGATGTGGTCGTCACGGCAGGAGGAAACCTCAAGGCCAAATACATCCTCCACGCCGTCGGACCCAGATTCCAGGAAGAGGAAAGCGAAGCAAAGCTCAGGGCCACCATGCAGAACGTGCTGCAAAAGGCGGAGGATCATAAACTCCGGAAAATCATCCTGCCGGCGATGGGCGCGGGATTCTACGGAATTCCCCTGGACGTCAGCGCCCGGGTCACATTGGGAGTGGCCAGGGATTTCCTGGAAAAATCGGTGGAACTCAGGGAGACGGTCTTCTGTCTCCGGGACTCGCGGGAGTTCAAGGTCTTCCAGGAACATCTGCAGAGGATGCAATGAAATGATATTGAATGCCGGGGTCTTTTCGTTCCCCGCTGAACGCAGATGTTCACTTCCGGTATGGGTTCAACGGGATCAAACAGGTTCAGGAGGATAGAATGAGCGAAACCCTTCGCTTCGTTTCCGATGACTTGCAGCTGATGGCCCTGAGTTTTATGGCCATCGTCTATATCATTCGAATTCGCTGGCTCTTGAAGTTCAAGGCCTCCCGGGATCGGCAGGCGCCCTCGGAGCGCAATGAAACGTCCGCCTTCAAGGGAATCGTCTATTCCTGGGCGAACATCGCGATGCCCTGGTCCATGGAAAGCACACGGCGGATGTTTCCCTTCTACCTTCAATTCGTGGTCTTCCATCTGGCCGTGGCCGCCAACATCGCAATGTCTTTCGTCATCCCGTACGCACCGGGCCTGATGAAGCCCATGATCGTGGTCCGACTGCTTCAGGCCCTGTTTGCGGCTGCCGTCGTGATCGGCTGCTACCGGATGTATCGCCGCCTCAGCAACCCGGCCATGCGCCTGATCAGCACGCCGGACGACCTGTTTTCACTGGGGCTGCTGACGGTCTGGTCGTTCGCCTCCATCTTCGCGGCGCCGAACCGCCCCGATCTGGGCGAAGGGCCATTGCTGGTCTATTTCATCATGACCGCTTTCTTTCTGGTCTATGTGCCATTCAGCAAGATATCCCATTACCTGTATTATCCTTTTACCCGATTCTACTTCGGGAAAACCCTGGGCTACCGAGGCGTCTATCCGGTTAAACACGCGACACAGCCGAAGCCGACCCATACTTAAATTCACATCCATACAGGAGCGATGAATGTTCCCAAACGCGAGATCGCATAAAGCCGAAAAAGTCGTCGAGAAAATGGGCAGGAAACTGAGCCGCCAATTGGTGGGTTCGCTGGTCAGCTGCGTTCATTGCGGCATGTGCACGGAATCCTGCCACTATGTCCTGGCCAATCCGGACGATCCCACCTATGCCCCCGCCTACAAGGCGGATCAGATCCGGAAGATCTTCAAACGCAACTTCGACTGGACCGGTAAGGTCTTTCCGTGGTGGGTTCACGCCCAGGATATCCGCACCGATGAGGAGCTGGAAAAACTCAAGGACATCGTTTTCGGGAAATGCACGAACTGCAGGAGATGTTCGATCAATTGTCCCATGGGCGTGGACTTCGCCCTCCTGAACCGGATGGCCAGAGGATTGCTTGTCTCCGTGGGCGTCATGCCTGAGGGCGTGGCCGTGGTCAGCAAGGACCAGTGGGAAGTGGGAAACCAGATGGGGGTTCTCCCGCAGGAATACATTGAAACCCTCGAATGGCTTTCGGACGAACTGGAAGAGGAGTTCAACGACCCCGCGGCCCGGATACCCATCGACAAGATGGACGCAGACATCGTTTACGCGATCAATCCCCGGGAGGTGAAATACGATCCCCGGACGATTTCCGACGCGGCCCGCATCTTCTACCTGGCGGGAGAAAACTGGACCATGCCCAGCGAGGGATGGGACATGACCAATTTCGGTCTCTTCTCCGGGGATGACGAGCTCGGAGGGGCGGTCGCCTTGAGGGTTTACGACAAGGTCCGCGAGCTCCGGGGCAAGACGCTGGTTCTTTCCGAGTGCGGCCATGGGTACCGGTCGACCCGGTGCGAAGGACCCAACTGGTCGGGGAAAGAGGTGCCCTTCGTGATCGAAAGTTCGGTCCTGACCATGCTCCGCTACATCCGGGAGGGACGGATCCAGGTGGACAGGAACAAGAACACGGAATCCTGCACCTTTCACGATTCCTGCAACAATGCCCGCAGTTGCGGCTTCTTTGAGGAACCCCGGGAGCTTCTGGACCTGGTGGTCACCGATTTCCGCGAGATGTACCCGAACCGTGCGGAGAATTACTGCTGTACGGGCGGCGGCGGGGCGATGTCGATGTCGGAATATACGCCCCAGCGACTGAAATCGGCCGTGATCAAGGCTGAGCAGCTGAAGGCCACAGGGGCCAAGGCGGTCGTCACTTCGTGCCACAACTGCGTGGACGGCTTGACCGATGTGATCCGGCACTACAAACTGGGCATGAAGGTGACCCAGCTCGTCAACCTGACGGCCAACGCCCTGGTGATCCCGGAAAAGAAGGCCGTCATCCCGGTGACCGTGCCGATGGCTGCAGCCGCGCTGCCGCTGCAGGGCTTCAAGATCCTGGTCGTGGACGATGAGCCGGATATCCTGACCTTCATTTCGGTGGTTCTGGAGGACCAGGGCGCCACGGTGCTCCAGGCGGCCGACGGAGATCAGGCGTTGACATTGACAATGGCGGAGAAACCTGATCTGATTACCCTTGACCTGTCCATGCCGGGCAAAAACGGAGGCATGGTGTTTGAAGAAATCCGGAACAATCCGGAGATCGCTTCCACCAAGGTCTGCATCATTACCGGGAAACCGGAGCTGAGACGGCTCATCTACGAGCGTCCGGTTCCTCCTCCCGAAGGGTATCTGGACAAGCCGATCGACGAAGAGGCTCTGCTGACCAATATCCGGAAGATCCTGGAGACGAATCCTCCCGTCGGACACGCGTAACCAAGGGAAAACGATTTTATGACCAGCAACCCATACAAAGAATATTTCGAATCGATGCCGGCCTACCTGACGATCATGGACCGAAACCTCAGGATCGTGGAGGCCAACAGGCGATTTCGCCGGGACTTCGGCGAGTTCGAGGGACGCTACTGCTACCAGATGAACCAGCACCGGTCCGAACGATGCGAACAGTGTCCCGCGGAGCGGACCTTCCGCGACGGATTGCGCCACGGGATCGAAGAGACCGTCGTCAATAAGCAGGGGAACGAGATCATCCTGCTGATCAACACGATAGCCGTACCGGATGAGTCCGGAGAGATCACCCGCGTCATGAGGATGGCGACGGACATCACGGAGCTTAAACTCCTCCAGAAGCAGATCCGGGACAGCCGGGAACGTTACCGCAAGCTTTTTGACGAGGTTCCCTGCTACATCTCCATCCAGGATGCCGATCTGCGCATCGTCGATGCGAACCGACGGCTCCGCGAGGATTTCGGAGCCTCCCCCGGAGAGCGATGCCACCAGGTTTACATGCACCGCCCCGAGGCCTGCGTTCCCTGCATCGTGAGAGAAACCTTCAAGGACGGACAGGTTCATCAGTCGGAGGAGGTGATGACCTCCCCCAAGGGGGATCAGGTCAATGTTCTGGTCTACACGGCCCCGGTTCGCAACGAAGCCGGCCAGATCAACAATGTCATCGAAATCAGCACCGACATCACCCAGATCCGACAACTCCAGTCCAAACTGACCTCCCTGGGCCTCATCATCAGCTCGATATCCCACGGCATCAAGGGGCTTCTCACCAGCCTGGACGGGGGCGTTTATCTCGTGAACACCGGCCTCGCCAAGAATGACCGGAAGCGTTTCGAACAGGGCTGGAAAATGGTCGAACGCAACATCACCCGGATCCGGAGAATGGTTCTGGACCTCCTCTATTACGCCAAGGACCGGGAGCCGGACCTCGAAACCATCCCTGCGCGCGCCGTGGCGGACGAGGTGTGCGAGGTCGTGCGCCTCAAGGCAGCGGAACTGGGCATCGGCTTCAGTTGCGACGTGGACCGCAATATCGGGGATATCGACGCGGACCTCAAGGCCGTTCGATCCCTGCTGGTCAACCTTGTCGAAAACGCCATGGATGCCTGCCGGGTGGATACGAGGAAAAAGGACCATCTGGTGCGCATCAAATTGCGGGGCTACCCGGAGTACATCGAATATGAGGTGGAGGACAACGGCATCGGCATGGACCAGGAGACCCGAGAGCGGGCCTTCAGCCTCTTTTTCTCTTCGAAAAAGGGAAACGGTACGGGGCTGGGGCTTTTCATCTCCAACAAGATCGCCCAGGCCCATGGGGGGGAAATCAAGATCGAGTCCGAATGCAACCAGGGAACCCGCATGATCGTCAAACTTCCGCGCAAGCCGCCGATGCGAGGGATTGAAGCGCCGAAAACCTGATCAAGGAGGGAATGATGGCCGACCAGAAACGGATTTTGATTGTCGATGACGAGGAGGATATCCGCACCTACCTTTCGACGCTGCTCGAAGACGAGGGATTTAAGACCGTTACAGCGAAGGACGGGGCGGAGGCGGTGAAGGCGCTCCAGGGAGAGGCGCCGGATCTGATCACCCTGGATGTTTCGATGCCCGAGAAGTCCGGGGTCAAATTTTACCGCGAGATCAAGACGGACGAACGCTGGAAACGGATCCCGATCGTCATCGTCACCGGGGTCTCCGAGGATTTCAAGAATTTCATCTCCTCTCGTCATCAGATACCGGCGCCGGAGGGATTCGTTTCGAAACCGATCTCTCCGGATGAAATACTGAACCTGGTCCGTACGCTGACCAAAGCCTAAGGAAGCGCTCATGGGATTCTATGCCTTGTCTTATCTGTGTGTTCTGGTGTTCGTCCTGACCGTCGCCTGCCGGGTCTACCGGCAGTGGTCCTTCCCCGTCCATGTCCGGTGGGAGATCTATCCGGTCCAGCACGAAACGACCGATAAACTGGCCCACGGCGGCTCCTACATGGAAGAGTTGAACTGGTGGGAAAAGAAGCACGGCAGTTCCCTCTGGAATGAGGTGAAATACATGGTGCCGGAGATCTTGCTCATCCGGGGGCTCTGGAAAGACAACCGGAGCCTGTGGCGGGTCTCCTTCCCCTTCCATTTCGGGCTGTACCTGATGATCGGCCTCTTCGCTTTGATGGTGATCCAGTCCCTGCTCGTCCTGTGGGGACCGGCATCGGCGGGGATCGGTACGATCCAGTCCGGGTTGAACGGCCTGATCGTGTTCGTGGCCTGGGTGGGCCTGGTCCTGGGGGTGATGGGCGGCGTGGGGATGCTTTGCCGCCGGATTGCCGATCCGGAACTGCGGGAATATTCCTCTTTCGTGGACTACTTCAACATCGCCTTCATCCTGCTCTTCTTCCTGTCCGCGTTTCTGACGACCCTGTTTGCCGATCCGCTACTGGAAGGGGCGAAGGCCTATGTCTTCGGTCTGCTGACCGGAGGAGGGTCGCTGAAGGGCTATGTCCCCGGGCAAACCTTCTGCGGCGGGGCGGCGATCGTTCTGGGCTCGCTCCTGGTCGCCTACATCCCCTTGACCCATATGTCGCACATGTTCATGAAGTATTTCTTTTATCACAAGATCAAATGGGACGATGCCCCGAACCTCAGAGGCGGATCCCTCGAGGCCTCCATTCGGGAAAATCTTGCACTCAAGCCGACCTGGAATGCGAAGCACGTCGAAGCGGACGGACGGAAGTCCTGGCTCGACATCGCGACCTCTGAACCCAAGGAGATCAAATGAAAAAGATCACGAAGCCATCGGATTTGGCCAAGCCTTCCGAATGCCTGTGCCACATCGAGCCGGACGAGCTTACGCCGCTGCCCCCTCCCTATGAGGATTTCAATCAGAAAACGATCACCCCCCTGAAACCGGAAAGGGTCCAAAACATCGAGACCTCGCTGGATGACACCGTCGCCATCGGCATCCCCAAGCCCGCCAGCAAGGAGGAAGAAGAGGAGCTGATCCGCCGGTTTCTATCGGGGCTCCGGAAGCTTTTCGAAAAGGAAAACAACTGGACCTTCCTGCAGCCGCTGATGCTCTCCATGGAGTACTGCGCCAAATGCCAGACCTGCTCCGACGCCTGCCCGGCCTACGAAATGAGCGGCGGCAAGGACATCTACCGGCCCATGTTCCGCGCCGAGGTCCTGCGCCGGATCTACAACAAATACCTCAAACCGGGCGGCAAGATCACCTCCAAGCTGACCGGCGACATCGATCTGAACTGGAAGACGATCGCGCGTCTGGCCGAGCTCTCCTACCGGTGCACCCTATGCCGGCGCTGCGCCTCGGTCTGCCCGATCGGCGTGGACAACGGTCTCATCAACCACGAGATCCGCAAGCTCTTCTCCCAGGAGATGGGGATCGCCCCCAAGGAGCTCCACGAGAAGGGGACCTCGCAGCAGCTCCGCGTGGGTTCCTCCACCGGGATGAACCCGCTGGCGGCCAAGGACAGCGTGGACTTCATCGAGGAGGAGATGGAGGAGATCACGGGATACAAGGTCAAGATCCCCTGGGACGTGGAGGGGGCGGACATCCTGCTGCTCCACAACGCGGGCGAAATCATCGCCTGGCCGGAAAACGTCGGGGCCTTTGCGATCATCTTTCAGGCCGCGGGGCTTTCCTGGACCATGGCCTCGGAGGCGGTCGGATATGATGCGGTCAACTACGGCCTCTGGTACGACGATGTCCAGTTTTCCCGTATCGCCGTGAAGCATGCGGATATCGCCCGGAGGCTGAAGGTCAAGAAGATCGTGATGGGCGAGTGCGGCCATGCCCACAAGGCCCTGACGGTTATTGCCGACCGGCTGCTCACGGGGGATCTCAATATCCCGAGGGAATCGGCCATGGTGACGCTGGAGGAGATCGTCATGAGCGGCAAGCTGCAATTCGATCCCATGCGCAACAACTTCCCCGTCACCCTGCACGATCCCTGCAATGTCGTGCGCGCCATGGGGATCGTCGAACCCCAGCGGCGGATCCTCAGAAAGATCGCCCCGCGGTTCCGGGAGATGACTCCCCACGGGGTGGACAACTACTGCTGCGGCGGCGGCTCGGGCTTCGCGATCATGTCAGGGTACAACTTCGAGGAATGGCGCACCCTGGTCAGCAGCCGAAAAAAATTCCTCCAGATCCTCGATGCCTTCAAGGATGAGCCGCAGGAGATTCCGAAATATGTCTGCGCCCCCTGCTCCAACTGCAAGGGCTCGATCCGGGACATCTTGAACTACTATCAGGCGGAGGACCGCAGCCGCCTCTATTACGGAGGGCTGGTCGAATTGATCGTCAACGCCATGGCGGGGATGAAAAAGCCGATGATCCAGTTCGGCGACGAACCTTCGTGGAAAGCATGACCGGCAGATGCAGCGGCGGGTTGAAAAACCCGTGTTGACAATCGACCGCTGATAGGGTATGAACACCCATCCCTCACAGCATAAAATTTTCGACGAAACGGAACAGGTATCATGAATCTGCTGAAATCGATCGTAGCTGTCCTGATTCTGACCCTTGTGGCCTTGGGATTCGCATCCAGCAGCGCCCTCGCCCATCTGCTGACCGTATACATCCCTTATGCGGCCTTTGCGGTCTTCGTCGTTGGGTTTGTCTATCGCATGGTTCAGTGGGGAAAGTCCCCGGTCCCCTTCCGGATACCCAGCACCTGCGGCCAGGAAAAGTCCCTCTCCTGGATCAAGACCAATCCTCTGGACAACCCCTCATGTTTCTGGGGCGTGATCGGAAGGATGGCCCTGGAGGTCCTCCTGTTCCGCTCGCTCTTCCGGAACACGAAAGCGGGGATCGTACAGCAGCGGCCCGTGTACGACAGCGCCAAATGGCTCTGGCTTTTCGGCCTGCTCTTCCACTGGTCGCTCCTGATCGTGGTGGTCAGGCACCTGCGCTTCTTCATCGAGCCGGTGGCCGGCTGCATCAACAGGCTCTCCGCAATCGACGGATTCTTTGAGATCGGAATCCCAACCCTCTATATGAGCGATGCCGCGATCCTGGCGGGCGTGTCGTTTCTGTTCCTCCGCAGGGTGTTCGGACCGAGGATCCGTTACATTTCCCTGTTTTCCGATTACTTCGCCCTGCTTCTGATCATGGGCGTTGTGGGAACGGGTCTGTTGACGCGGCACTTCTTCCCGGCTGACCTTCTCCAGGTCAAGAATCTGGCGCTGGGATGGGTCACCTTCTCACCCGCCGCGCCGAAGGAGGTCGGAACGCTTTTCTACATGCATCTCTTCTTCGTCTTCACCTTGATGGTGTTCATTCCGATGAGCAAGCTGATGCACATGGCGGGGGTGTTCCTGAGCCCGACGCGGAACCTGGCCAATGACAACCGCATGAATCGGCACGTCAATCCCTGGAACGCGCCGGTGAAGGTCCACACCTATGAGGAATACGAGGACGAGTTCCGGGAGAAGATGAAGCTCGCGGGACTGCCAGTGGATAAGGAGTGACGATGTCCTTTGCGAAGATTCCCAAACCCGATGAACTGATCGCGGTCCGTTACGAACCGCCGAAGACGCCCTGGATGGATACCCCCGTGGATTTCCGTCCGGGAACCTGGAGCTATCCGGGCAACGCCAAAAGCCTGACCGCGCTGGACCTCCCGAATCCGAGATCCTGGCTGCCCACCGACGGGGACTGGAAGCTGCCCGAAAACTGGCAGGAGATCATCCTGGAGGGGATGCGGGAGCGCCTGGAAAAATACCGTTCCTTCAGGCTCTTCATGGATCTCTGCGTGCGGTGCGGCGCCTGTGCGGACAAGTGCCACTTCTACATCGGCTCCGGGGATCCTAAAAACATGCCGGTCGTCCGGGCCGAACTGCTGCGATCGGTCTACCGCCGCTACTTCACGAAGTCGGGGAAACTCTTCGGCCGGCTGGCCGGCGCCCGCGACCTGACCGTTGATGTCCTCAAGGAGTGGTTCTACTACTTCTACCAATGCACGGAATGCCGACGCTGCTCCGTCTTCTGCCCCTACGGGATCGACCAGGCGGAAATCACGATGATTGGCCGGGAGCTCCTGAACCTCGTGGGCTGCAACATCAATTGGGTCATCGAGCCGGCGGCCAACTGTTTCCGCACGGGAAACCACCTCGGGATCCAGCCGGGCGGGGTGAAGGACATGCTCGAATTCCTGGCGGACGATCTGGAGGAGCGCACCGGCGTGCGCGTCGACGTCCCGCTCAACAAAAAAGGGGCCGATATCCTTTTCGTGGTCCCCTCCGGCGACTATTTCGCCGATCCCGGGACATACACCTGCATGGGCTACCTGGCCCTGCTGCATGAAATCGGCCTGAACTACACCTGGAGCACCTACGCCTCCGAAGGGGGAAATTTCGGACTCTTCACCTCCCACGAGATGATCAAACGCCTCAACGCCAAGATCTACGCCGAAGCCAGGCGGCTGGGGGTCAAGTGGATTCTCGGCGGCGAGTGCGGGCACATGTGGCGGGTCATGCATCAGTACATGGACACCCTCAACGGCCCCGCCGATTTCCTCGAGGTGCCGGTTTCTCCGATCACCGGGACGCGGTTCGAAAACGCCCGGTCGACGAAAATGGTCCACATCAGCGAGTTCACGGCCGATCTGATCCGGCACGGCAAGCTGAATCTGGACCCGTCCCGCAACGACCATCTGAAAGTTACGTTCCACGACTCCTGCAACCCCTCCCGCGCGATGGGGCTTTTCGAGGAGCCGCGGTTCATCATCAACAACGTCTGCAACCATTTCCACGAAATGGCCGAAGACACCATCCGGGAGAATACCTTCTGCTGCGGCGGCGGCGCCGGTCTCGGGAACGACGAGAACCTGGAGATGCGGCTGCGGGGCGGCATGCCGCGGGCCATGGCCGTCAAGGCGGTCAGGGAAAAACACGGGGTGAACCGCCTGACCTGCATGTGCGCGATCGACCGGGCGGTCCTGACGACGCTGATGGAATACTGGGTGCCGGAGGTATTGGTCACCGGCGTGCATGAACTCGTGGCCAATGCCCTGATCATGAAGGGGGAAAAAGAAAGAACGACCGACCTGCGCGGCGAGCCTTTGGAAGGAAAGACAGTCGATGAAACTCTATAACCGCGGCTACATTCTTGCCGGGATCGTGGTCTTCCTGATCCTGGCCAGCGGCCCGTTCTGGTACGGAAAGGGAAAGGCGGTCGCGCCGCCGGATCTCAAACTGGACACGCCTGCCATCGAGCAGCTCAAGGAGAAGCTCTGCGTGGAGCCGGCCCCGTACATGAGGGCGAACCACATGAGGCTCCTCAACGAATGGCGGGACAGCGTGGTCCGTGAGGGCAAGCGCACCTACACGGCCGCGGACGGAAAGGTCCACACGATCAGCCTGACCGAGACCTGCCTCGAATGCCACAGCAACAAAACGGAGTTCTGCGACCGGTGCCACGACTACGCCGGGGTCACCCCCACCTGCTGGAACTGCCACATCATCCCGGAGGAGGTCCGCTGATGGCGCCCACAAGAAGAGATTTCCTGAAGATCGCCGGAATTTCCGCTGCCGGCCTGGTTCTCCCCCCGCTGGCCAAGGTGCTCAACGGGGCCCAGCAGCAGGGGACATCCCCCGCTGCCGCGGAGGCGCCGCAAACGGTTTCAGGGCCGCGCCCGGCCCTGACGGCCAAACGCTGGGCCATGGTGGTGGACGCCTCGAAGTGCCGACGCGACTGCAAGGATTGCATCCTGGCCTGCCATCGCAGCCATAACGTGCCCGATTTCGGAAACCTCAAGGACGACGTCCACTGGATCGGCGCCGAGAAGATGACGCACGTCTTCCCCGCCGAGACCCATGCCCGGTTGCCGGAATCCATCCAGAGCCTTTCCGTCCCGGTTCTGTGCAACCACTGCGAGAATCCCCCCTGCGTGCGGGTCTGCCCCACGCAGGCGACCTTCCGGCGCCCGGACGGCATCGTGATGATGGATTACCACCGCTGCATCGGCTGCCGGTTCTGCATGGCTGCGTGCCCCTACGGTTCGCGCAGCATGAACTTCAGGGATCCGCGGCCCTTCATCCCGAAGATCGATCCGGCGTTTCCCACCCGCACCAAGGGTGTGGTGGAGAAGTGCAACTTCTGCGAGGAGCGGCTCGCCAAGGGGATGCTTCCCGCCTGCGTGGCCGCCTGCAGCGAAAAGGCGCTGACGTTCGGCGATCTGGACGATCCGGGATCGGACGTGCGCCGCATTCTGGATCAGAAATTCTCCCTCCGAAGGAGACAGGAGCTGGGAACAGGACCTCAGGTCTATTACATTTTGTGAGGATGCCGTGCTCGAAAAAGCATTGAAAGGAAGTCGCGGATACGGGATATGGGTGGCCTTTCTGCTGCTCCTGACCGGAATCGGTTTCATCTTTTACCTGAAGCAGCTTGACTACGGTTTGGGCATCACCGGCATGAGCCGGGACGTCTCCTGGGGGCTTTACATCGCCCAGTTCACCTTCCTCGTCGGGGTCGCGGCCTCGGCGGTCATGCTCGTCATGCCCTACTACCTCCACGACCACAAGGCCTTCGGCAAGATCACCATCCTCGGGGAGTTCCTGGCCGTCTCCGCGGTGATCATGTGCCTTACCTTCGTCCTGGTGGACCTGGGGCGCCTCGACCGGGCGATGAACATGATTCTCCACCCGTCGCCCAAGTCGATTCTCTTCTGGGACATGGTGGTCCTCAACGGCTATCTCCTGATCAACATCGTCACCGGGTGGACCGTACTGGAATCCGAGAAGCAGGGCGTGCCGCCGCCGACCTGGGTCAAGCCCATCATCTACCTCTCCATCCCGTGGGCCATCAGCATCCATACGGTCACGGCGTTCATCTACGCGGGCCTGCCGGGACGCGGCTTCTGGCTCACCGCCATCATGGCTCCGCGCTTCCTCGCGTCGGCCTTCGCCTCCGGACCGGCCCTGCTGATCCTCTTCTGCCTGATTCTGAAGCGGATCACCCGTTTCGACGCCGGGGAAAAGGCCGTTCAGACCCTGGCCAACATCGTAACCTATGCGCTGGCCGTGAGCATCTTCTTCGTGCTGGTTGAGCTCTTCACAGGCTTCTACAGCCAGATCCCCGCGCACATGCACCATCTGGTCTATCTCTTCCGGGGGCTGGAGGGGCACAGCATGATCGCAAACTCGATGACCCTATCGGCTTTATTCGCCTTTGCCGCGCTGGCCCTGCTGATCATCCCGAAGACGCGTAAACGGGAATCCATCCTGGCGCTGGCCTGCGGCCTGACGTTCGTGTCGCTCTGGATCGAAAAGGGGCTGGGCCTCGTGATCACCGGCTTCATCCCCTCGCCTCTTGAGGCGCTCACGGACTACGTCCCCACCGGACCGGAAATCGCGATCACGATCGGGGTCTGGGCGCTGGGATTCCTGCTGATCACGCTGTTCTACAAGATCTTCGTCGCGGTCCGAACAGAGGGGTAGTCAACCGGCGTTTGTTTCGGTTTTTATCTGTTCTAGCCTTTTGCATGACGTTGCGGCAACGGCCAAGGCGCCGTTGACCGCAATTTCATCTTCCCATGATCTCCCAAAGATGAAGCCCGACGGAAGGATGACCCTCTCGGGATCCATCGGGGATTTGCCCTCTGTCGACCGGGACGGCTGCCCTGGCGGTTCATGGGGCGGGAGTTTGTCACATGGCTGAAGAAAAGCTTCCGGATGGTCGTCAGGAGATCCGGCCGATTGAGGATTCGTGTCGGGCGTCGGAGGCATCCGGGATGAAGATCGATCGAATCGACCACCTCGTGCTGACGGTTCGGGACATTCAAAGAAGCGCGGCATTCTATGCAGACGTCCTGGGAATGCAACCGACCGCGTTTGGCCGGGGCCGTTGCGCCTTGGTGTTTGGTCAGCAGAAACTCCACCTTCACCCGGCCGATGCCCCTGTTGAACCTCATGCCAGATATCCGGTTCCCGGGTCCGCTGATCTGTGTTTCATTACATCGGCGCCGATCGCGGAGGTTCTGGATCATCTGGTCCGCGTCGGCGTCCCCGTTGAGAAAGGTCCGGTGACGCGCACAGGGGCGACGGGAGAGATCTGTTCCGTGTATTTCAGAGACCCGGACGGGAATCTGATCGAAGTCTCCCGGTATGTCTAGCGTGTCCGGCATGCCGGCTGGGACCGCGCAGCCGTTTGCCCGATAGGGGCGCGTCCCGGCGGTCGGCCAGGGGACGGTTCCAACGTTGCACGGCTATTTTCGCGGCGCATGCATCGGGTCATGACGCCGTCTTCCCAACAACCTGGATGAAAAACTTCATGAACGGAGCGGAAGGTGTCCGGATCGTCGAGGTCGGGCCGCGGGACGGCCTACAGAACCTTGAAACCTTCGTCCCGACGGACCGGAAGATCGTCCTGATCCGGGATCTGGCCGCCTGCGGGCTCAGGGAAATCCAGATCGGAGGATTCGTCCATCCGCAGGCAATCCCCCAGTTCCGGGATATCCGCGAAGTGGCCGATGGATTGAGAGGGCTGCAGGAGGTTACGCTGACCGCCCTGATCCCCAATCCGGCAGGGGCGCGCGACGCCGTCGCCGCCGGCCTGAACAAGCTCATCTTCTTTTTTTCGGTCAGCCGTTCCCACAACTTGAACAATGTCCGCAGGACCCCCGAGGAGTCCCTCGACGCCCTCAGGACGATCCACCGCGAGCTTTCCCCGGATGGGATCGAAATCCGCGTGGATCTCGCGACCGCATTCGGCTGCCCGTTCGAGGGGTGCATCCCCGTTGGGGACGTACTGCGGACCGTCGAATCCACCGCCAACCTCGACATCCGTGAGATCACCCTCTGCGACACCGTCGGCTTCGGCAATCCGCGCCTGGTCGAGGAGACCATACGGGCCTGCGCGGAACGGTTTCCGGACGTCTCTTTCGGGATGCACTTCCACAACACCCGCGGACTCGGCTTGGCCAACACCCTGACCGCTTATCATGCGGGAATCCGGATCTTCGACACGTCTCTGGGTGGCCTCGGCGGTTGCCCCTTTGCGCCCGGCGCCTCCGGGAACACGGCCACGGAGGATACGGTCTTTCTGTTCGAGGAGATGGGCGTCCACACGGGAGTGAACCTTCCGGCCCTGCTGGAGGCGGCGCGGCGCCTCCGGGAACTCCTCCCCGGCACCCCCCTGACCAGCGCCCTCTCACGGTCCGGACTCCCGCGGCCCATGAACTCCCCCTCTTGAGGCGCGGCGCCCATTTTCCATTGCCTTCCGGAAGCGGCCTGTCGGCGAGGGACGCGATCCCGCCGCGCCGCCGCATCCTGCTGCCTCCATTTTTTGTCTTTGAAATCGGGATGGGCCATGGTAAAGAATCACCCTCCGCTGTCGCAAGGCCGTTGCTTCAGGTCGCGACGGGTATCAGGGAACGGACAAGGAGAGCACCATGCGCATCGCCATCATGGGACAGGCCGCCTTCGGCGCCAAGGTTCTTGAAACCTTGTCGGATCGGGGTGAAGAGGTCATCGCCGCCTGGCTTCCCCAGGGGAATGCCGGGGGTAAAGTGGACCCCCTGAAGGCCGCGGCCGACAGTCGGGGCATCCCGGCCTACCGACCGGAAAGCTACAAGGCGCCGGAAACCCTCACGGCCTTCCGGGAGACACGTCCGGATCTGCTGATCATGGCCTTTGTGACCGACATCATCCCGCAAGCCCTGATCGAGGTACCGTCACAGGGATCGATCTGCTATCACCCCTCCCTTCTGCCCCGCCACCGCGGCGGAAGCGCGATCAACTGGGCGCTGATCATGGGAGACGGAGAGACGGGGCTTTCGATCTTCTGGACGGACGCGGGGATCGACACGGGGCCTCTTCTGCTGCAAAAACGGGTCCCGATCGGGCCGGATGACACCACGGGTTCCCTCTACTTCACCCAGCTCTTCCCCCTCGGTGTCGAGGCGCTTGCCGAATCCGTAGACCTGATCCGCTCGGGCCGGGCTCCCCGCCAGGCCCAGGACGAGGGTCTTGCGACCTACGAGCCTCTCTGCAACGATCGGGTCGCCGGGATCGACTGGAACAAATCCGCGGCAGAGATCTACAACCTCATCCGGGGTTGCGATCCCCAGCCCGGCGCCTATGCATTTCATCGGGGGGCAAAGATCCGCTTCCTGGAGGCCCGGCCCGCGGACATTCACCGCCCGGAAGCCGCTCCCGGCGAGGTCCTGGCGGTCGGGAAAGACGGATGGGTCGTGGCCGCCCGCGGCGGCGCGATCCGCGTCGGCAAGATCCGGACGGAAGCGGGCAAGCAGGAGGCCGCGGAATACGCCGCGGCGGCAGGACTGCGGCCCGGCGAGCGGCTTATGCCCGCCTGAAGCCGGACCGCAACCATCGCAAACAGGGATATGTCCCGGGATCAACCCGTTCCATGTTCCGTTGGACCGGCCGATCCGGGGTAGGATGCACAACATTCCAAGGAGGTCAATGCATGGCGGCAGAGGAAAAAGAGGATCTGAAAGAAAAAATGGAGGGCTACAAGGCCAAGATCTCCCCAACGATGAAGGCCACGGTCGCATGGGACCGGGACCTGATCTTCGTGGCGACGACGCCGCAGGGCTATGAGCTTGAATTCGACGCCGACGCGCAGTGGGGCTGCAAGCCGACGGAGTCGCTGCTGATGTCGCTGGGGGGGTGCATGGCCATCGACATCGTATCGATCCTGAAGAAGATGAGGATGGAGATTGTCCGTTTTCGCATGGATCTCACGGGGGAACGCAATCCCGATCCGCCCCAGTTCTTCAAGTCCGTGGACATGGTCCTTCACCTGACGGGCCGCAACCTGGATTCTCGCAAGATCGAGCGCGCGATCTCCCTTTCCCGGGAGAAGTACTGTTCCGTCTACAACTCGCTTCGTCCGGACATGGATCTGAAGGTTCGACACATCATCGAACAGGAGGACCCTGCGACCCCTTAGCCGGATAGATCCGACATCACATCCCGGCAGTCGGCAATCAAAATGAAAAAGCTTCTGATTCTCGGGTTGGGACTCTCGGCGTTCGCCGCCATCGGGGCTTATTTCCTGTTTCCGGGGACCCTGCTCGAACTCGCCTTGGCAGCGGGAAGACATGCCGCCGGCCTGAACCGGAAGGAAATCCGGATCCAGGATCACACGATCCACTATCTCGAGGGGGGAAAAGGGCAAACGATCCTGCTGCTCCACGGCTTTGGGGCCAGCAAGGAGAGCTGGATCCGCTTCGCCCGGCACCTCACGGGGGGCTATCGCGTGGTGATTCCCGATCTTCCCGGATTCGGCCAGAGCTCCCGGATACCGGCCGCATCCTATGACATGGAAACGCAGTTGAAGCGGATCGAACTTTTCGCGGAGGCGCTGATCCCCGATAAATTCCATCTTGCCGGGAACTCCATGGGAGGGACGCTGGCCGCGCTGTATGCGGCCGAACATCCCCGGAGGATTGCGACGCTGGCGCTGCTGGCGCCGGGCGGCGTCGGTTCCCCCCGTCCAAGCGAGTTGGCCAAACTCATCCAGAAAGGCATAAACCCGCTCCTGACCGGCAACGCCGAGGATTTTGACCGCCTGTTGGAATTGTGTTTTGCCAAGCCGCCGTTCATCCCTTCGCAATTCAAAAAAGTCATGGCGTCCGCGGCATCCCTGCAGAGGAATTTCAATCAGAAGATATGGAACGACATGGTAGGAAGTCGCGCACACGGGGCGTCCTTTTTGATGGAAAACTTTCTGGAGCCCTATTTGTCCCGAATCCAGGCGCCGGTCCTGATCATCTGGGGGAATGCCGACCATATCCTGGATGTGGGCGGTGCGGCGGTTCTGGAGAGGAGCCTGAAAAACGCCAAGACGGTGGTCATGGAGAATATCGGACACGCGCCGATGCTGGAAGATCCCCGGGACACGGCATCGCATTATCTGAACCATTTGAAAGGCGTCTTTTAACCTTGCCCGAAGCGCCGGCCGTTTATCGCGTTTCCCTTTCCTCGAGGGCATGCCGGAGCGCCTGCGGGATCTGTTCGATGATCTCGATGATCTGGGTCGCCGGCGTTGGACGGGCATAGCGGCCGGCCAGACGGTTCGCCCGCATGGCCGTCAAGGCAGCCCGCCGCATCTCCATCCCCGCGTCGATCAGGACCGAGACGATCCCCGTCAGGGTGTCGCCGGTCCCGCCGATGGCCTCCATGGCCTCTTCCGCGGGCTCGTTGACCGTTTCGAGGACGCCGTTTTCGTCCGCCAGATAATCCGTTTCCCCCTTGACGAGAAGATGCCTGGCGGCGTTGCCGTGTTTATAGGCACGGGCGATGAGGTCGGGTATTCGATTCTCCTCGTGGAGGATAAACCCCCTCGTATAGAATGGATGGGGCGCATCCTCATCGGCCAGAAAGGCGAGCTCTCCCGCATCCGGTGTGAACAGGTCGTACAGGGGCGCATTGCCGCTCATCTTGGCGACGTACATGAAACCCGCGTCCGCGATCAGCGTCGGCTTCGGGACCAGCGTTCCAAGAACGGCCTGAAGCCGTTGATGCCAGTGGACGATCGGCTGGAGATAATGGAAGGTGAGGGTCTGAAAGTCTGATCGAGGCAGCGTTTCGGTCATGCGCGCATAGAGGCGCCGGCTTCCCTTGCCGCTTCCCGTATCTCCCACCAGCCAGGCGAACGGCGCCGTTTCCCCGAGCATCTCGGCCGTCTTTGCGGCGGCGGCAAGCAGGGCCGGAGTCCCACGGTTGACGGGGATCAACGACGTCCCGACGGAGATCCGGCCTTCGGCCAGTGAGATCCGTCCCTCCGTCAGGGGAAAATCGTCCATCGGAACCGTTCCCGCTATACAGAGCATCTGCGCTTGACCTCCTCGTAGGCCAGTTGAAGGGCGTAGCCGCAGAGGGTGCGGCCGATGTCGCGGGGCCGGGGCGCGTCGTCCAATGTGCGTCCCACCATGGAAGCCGCCAGAAACGGGACATCCGGGCACCCGCCCCCCGATACGTTCACGATAACGCCCGTTTCCTTGTCCACTGTGATTTTCATGTTCGCCGCCCGGACCATCAGGTATCGGCCATAATCCTTGAACTGGAAGATATCCACCGGCTTGAGCAGCGGACCGGTGACCGGAACCGTTCTGAGCGGAGACAGCCCCGCGGCTTCCAGAACTCCGAGAATCCGCAGTTGTTCCATCAGCGGAAATTCGATGACCAGATCGCACCCCTGACGGATTTCGGAAGGAGGGCCCATGACCCGGATCTCCCATCCATTTTTCTTCAACAGACTCTCCGCCTGGATCACCTCGCCGGTGTTTTCGAACACGAGGATCCCCCGATCCGCCTGCGCGGCCGGATCAGGGGATTTTTTCTCTTTGGATTTATCCTTCAAAAAATCGAACATCTCAAACATGATCAACCTTTTTTGATCGTAATGGTGTAAATGCCGCCTTGCTCGCTGATTCTGGCAACAGCCCATCCCTTGCCCGTAGCGGCCCGCGACACATTCTCCCTGGAGGCCTCGCTGTCCACCATGACGACGATCTCATCCTCCTCCCCCGCCTTGATCTCATTGAGCGTCATCAGGACAGGCTGGGGACACGAAACTCCGCAGGCGTCGATTGTCTTTGCCATCTTTAATCCTCCTTGTGCATTACGCGATTCTTTTTCTCATCGTAAAGCCGATGAACAGACAGACCAAGAACCCGACGACGACAGCGGGTATCCCGTAGGGACCGACTCCGGTCGCCGAACTGGCCAGGCCGAAGTTGTGGGAAATCCCGGCCCCAAAAATCATCCCCATCACAAAAACGGCGGCGTCCCCGTCCCCTTCCCCGGCCAAGAAAAGCTGGCGTCCGGGACAGCCGCCAGCCAGACAGAACGCCAGGCCCGAGAGCGCCATGCCCGCAAAATTCCAGAAATGCATGGTGTGGGCCACGGGCTGCCCCTCGAATCCCGGCTTGAACTGTCCCAGGACGAGATTGACGACAAAGGCGGTCGCCACCAGGGCGACAAATCCCGACAGGAGGTGCGCCTGCCGGAAGAGAACGAAGTCTCTGATCGCTCCCATGGTGCAGAATCGGCTCCGCTGCGCGAGCACCCCGATCAGAAGGCCTACGATCAAAGAGACCGCAAGCGGAGCATGCATCGATCCCGGCCCCTTCACGCTGTAGAAAAGCACGCCGCTCCTGGCCTCTCCGGCGATCTGGGGGAAGGCCAGCATGAGCAACAGGAGGCCGGCCATGAAGAGGGGCATCATCCAGCCCGCAGCGGTGTGCGTTTGCTGGCTTCTTCCCAAATTGTATCCCCCTTTCAAGAACAGCGTGCCGATCCAGATGCCTGTGATGAGACCCAGCAGGCCGAGGATGGCGTTGCCGTCCCCGCCGGCCAGGCGCAGCGCCGCCCTCCAGGGACATCCGAGAAAGACCAGGGCGCCGATCATGGCGAACACCCCAAGAAAAAACCGGACGATGGGTGCGGAACCCAGACGGGGACGGAATTCCTTGAACAGATAGGCGGCCGCGAGGGACCCGAGGACGAAGCCGACGATTTCGGGCCGGACGTACTGGACAACCTCTGCCCGGTGCAGGCCGATGGCGCCGGCGATGTCCCGTTCGAAGCAGGCCACGCAGACTCCCATGTTTCCGGGGTTCCCCAGTTTCTGCAAGAGGGGCGCCAGAATTCCGATGGCGATCCCGACGCCGATGATCCCCCAGCGCCCTGCAAAGATGTTCTTGATGCCGTTCATAGCATGCCTCCTGATTATAATGGATGTGACGATCCCGGAGACTCCGGGACGGTTTCGGGCAAAAAGCGGCTGCCCGGCCGATGGAACGCCTTGGAATTGAAGGGACGGATTTCCAGGCAGGGTCGAGGGATCACCCCTGCAAGCCAATCCATGCGCAGCGTGGCGATCCGGATGAAGCGCATGCAGACGTTTCCGGATAGGTTCTGGATTCTGTAGGTGAAGGGGACCAACCTCGCCTCCTGATCGCGTCATGCCGCAGTCTCCGCGGCATGGTTCTCAGGGGCGAAAGGATCAGCGCGGGAGCAGCGGCGGGACGATGTTTCCGGAGAACCGCCCGGGTTCTCTTTCATCGCCTCATATCAAGGGTGTGAAAAACGGGTTCCGCTGTTTCATGGTTGCGATTCACTCCTTTTCGATGGTGACCTCTACAGGATCATCCCCCTCTTTGTCAATGAAAATATCGACACGGCGCGATCCGGCATCGATGCAAATAAAACTTGACATTCCTTCCGAATGCCCTTATAAGGGCGTCGCAGACCGGCTCCAGTCGGGGTTCGGGATGGAAGTTGGATACGGACATTTTGAAGTGCAAGACCGGCCCTCATGTTCTCCCAGAGAGTCTTGGAGGCCAAGTTTTTTTTGCCGTGATGTACATCCGACTTGGTATGAATCTGGGAAGAAAGGAGGATCAGTGTCATGGCAGAAGGAACAGTGAAGTGGTTTAACGAGCAAAAAGGCTTCGGTTTCATCGAGAAGTCCGAGGGCGGCGATGTGTTCGTTCATTACAGCGCCATCCAGGCCAGCGGATTCAAGACGTTGGCTGAGGGTCAGCGCGTCAGTTTCGACATCGCGCAGGGCAAGAAAGGCCCGGCCGCTGAAAACGTGAAGCTTCTGTAGGATAAACCGCAGATGAGCAAAGGCCTTCCGGACCCAATGGGCGACGGAAGGCCTTTTTTTTCGACCGCCGCATTCGCGCCCTACCCCGGGGCACATGCCCGGATGGCCTCAGGCCCCAATCCAGCGTTTCCCTTTCTTGAACCATTATGGTATCTTTAGGCCGGTCATCCGTGATCTGGGCGCAAACGGACCGCAATGGACGGATGCACGACCGATACGACGATAGCCCTATGAATTACAGACCCCTGCTTCTGCTAGCCTCCTTTCTGATCTGTGTGGTATTGGCGGTTGTTGTCAACCTCCTCTTCGCGGTCGATATCGTCTATACCCATCTCTTCTATATCCCCATCATCCTCACAGGGATCTGGTACCCCCGATACGCCCTTTTGATGGCCGCCGCACTGGGGCTGATCCACATCGCCTGTGACCATGCGACGGCGGAAACATTCAAGTTCGGGGCGCTGCTCAGAGCCGTTCTGTTTGTTGCGGTGGCCTCTGTAACCCGGCATCTCGCGTTGAGACAGGAGAGACTGCTCCATTCACTGCGCGAGAGCGAGGAGCGTTTTGCCAAGGTTTTCCGTCTCAGCCCGGCCCCGCTCATGATCAGTTCGATCGATGAAGGCCGCTTCCTCGACGTGAACGATCAGGGGCTCGCGATGCTGGGATATTTGCGGAAGGAAATGGTGGGGCGCACCTCTGCCGAACTGTCCCTGTTCAAGGATGGCGAGGTCCGGGATGCGTATGTGAAGAAGCTGGTTCAGCAGGGATTCCTGCGTAGCGAACCGGTTCAGCTGCGAACGAAACAGGGGGGGATCCGGGAGGTCCTCTGGTCGGCGGAAACCATCCACCACCAGAACGGGAACGTCATTTTATCGCTCTTCTACGACATTACGGAACGTCAGCAGGCGGAAAACGAGCGGGCGAAGCTGCTTTTGAGGCTTCAAAAGGCGATTTCGGATATCAACGTGCTGAGCGGACTGATTCCCATCTGCTCCTCCTGCAAAAAAATCCGCGACGACAAGGGTTACTGGAATTTGCTGGAATCATACATCGAGGCGCACTCGGCCGCCGAGTTCAGCCATGGGATCTGTCCCGAGTGCATGAAGAAATTGAATCCGAATTACTATGAAAAGCACTACAAAAAAATGCACCATATCGATTGAATGCTGAACGGAAATGATTCCCTCCCACATGCTCCCTCGCAGGGGGATGATTCTCTTTTCGTGTTTGTTGCCCTGTTTCCAGCGAACATGGCCTAAAATCAGACGATGCGGCGCCTGTGCTGCAACTGAAACGAAAAATCCCGATTCCGGCAAGCCATCCTGAGGTTTACCTTCGGCCGCTGCCGCCGGAGCCTCCGGGGCCCGATCCGTTCCCTCCTCCGGAGCTGCCCGATTCACCACCCCCACCGGAGTTTCCCGATCCGCTGGAGCCGCCGTCACTGCCGGAACCTGCTCCATCGCCTCCTCCGGCTCCCCCCGATCCACCGGATCCACCCGGACTGCCGGAGCCGCTATCGCTTCCGGAACCTGCGGATGATCCTGGTCCTCGGCCGCCCGATCCGGAATCGCCTCCAGCCCCCGTCCCGAGCCCTCCTGCCCTCGCTCCTCCGCTGATCCGGGCGCCGTATTGCTGCGCGATGCTTTCCGTCTTTCCGGATCGGGCCTCTGTGACAAAGGTGTTTCTCATCTGCGTCATCTCCCAGGCCGTGAATTGATGCTGCAGGGCCTGGCATACGACGTCCGCGACCGTCTCAGAGGAGACGCCAAACCTTGCCATCTCGCGGACCGTTTGAAAGGATTGGACGGCCAATTCTGCCCTCTGATCCCGGCTGAGACGGCGTTCCTGCTGCCGGATACTGTCCGTGATCCGCGTCACATCCTTTTCCCGGACGCCGGCCGTCATCCCCTCGGCGATGGCCGTTCCCAGCGCCTGCCGCTGTTTTTCATCGGTCGTCACGGTCCTCGCCGCAGCGAACGCCACGGAATAGCGGGAACGAACGAGATCCATCGCCTTCACGGTCCTTTCGGCCTCCACGCGTTTGGCGACCCCCTCAAAGGCCTTGTTCACGATCGGCTGAACCGGCAGTCCTTCCTGCCTGGCTTTGATGACGATCTCATGCGCCCGGATCATGAGGCTTTCGCTGAATCGGCTCTCCTCCATTTTAGCCGTCAACGAAACGACCTCATCCGGATCGACGCCTGCACGGATGGCATCCCGGATGCTGGCCCTGATTTGTTCCGATGCGCCGGACGGCAGCCGGCTCTCCGGATCCGCCCCGTAGACGGTCGTTCCGAACAACATCAGGACCGTCGTTATGGCAATTAACCTTCTCATCGCTTCACCCCTTCATTCTCCCGTTTGACATTAAAACGTCCACGGAGGGATCATGGTTACACCATCGGCCGAGGCAATCCCTGCCGGTCCCTACAGACCGGGTCTGTACAGGCAGTTATATGATCCGAAATCGTCCACTTCCCGATATCGGCAGTCGGGACGGTGCACGTTGCCGTCCACAATATAGAAGTAGGTGAACTCCCTGTCCGGGGCAACCACCTCCCAGGTCTTTTCGTCCCTCTTCTGTGCCGCTTGGCGTTCGAATCCCGCCAGGGAGGCGGAGAAAAGCACTTCACGGGCATCTGCGTCCCTCAGCCGGAGGTGCACCCGGTCATCCGCCCGAAAGTAGGAATGGTCCGCACATCCGGTTATGAGAAGAGCAACGGCCAGCAGCCTCCGGAAGGCCGACATCATAACGCCGTGCCTCCGATGGAGAGGATGGTGTTTTCGCTGCCGAAATCATCCTCCTCCCGGGTCTGGATGGTCGGATCGGACACCCTCACCTTCCCGTTGAGAACGTAGGCGAACCGGTGTTCTCCGGGAGGAAGGCTGGAGGTGTATTCCCAGTAACCGCTCGACCCGGCATGATTCATGGGAATCGTCTTCCAGCCGGTGAACGTGCCGGTGATTTCGACGCGGCTGGCGTCGGGGCGATACAGAACAAAACGGTAGGGGGTTCCCGACGGCGACGGTGCCTGAGGAAGCAACAGGACGATCAGTGCCAATGCCGCTCCGGCGGCCACGAGCCCGACGGGGCGGAGAAGGCGGAAAAAGGACCGGCGTTTCGACCGGATTTCCACCGCCGGATAACGATCCACGGGTTCCGACCGAAGCAGCCGCTCCTGCCGGAGGAGTTCAACCGTTTCGTCCTTGAACCGTTCCGATTCGTGGATGGTTTCCACGAAATCGATCTTGTCTTCAAGGGTCATTTCATCGTCGATAAACTGGCTGATCATCTGTGAACTCATCCTTCTGCCTCCCTGAGTTTTTCCCTGAGCTTGAGCCGGGCCCGGTGAACCTTCACCTTCACGTTGGCTTCGCTGATGCCCGCAAGGTCGGCGATTTCCCTGTAGGAGAGATCTTCACCCGTGGCCAGTGCCAGGACCTCCCTCTCGTCCTCGTCCAGCAGTTTCATCGCGGAGAGCACCCGGCGGTATTCGGACCGGACCATGAGGCGATGCTCCTGGTCCAGAGAAGGCTCCTCGCCCTCTTTCCCCCCGGCGCCTTCACGCTGCCGTCTCCTCAATTCGTCCGCAAAGAGATTCCGCGCGATCCCATATAACAGCGGGATCTCCCGGTTTTCCCGACCGTAATGTTCGAGATGCCGCGCAAAGGTCTCCTGCATGATGTCTCCGGCCGTACTGTAATCGCCGGTCAAGCGCATCAGATAGTTGAAGATTTTTTTTCTGCAGTCACGGTAAAACGACCCATAGTCACTCATACTCGGTATTATAACGGATTCAGGTCAAAAAGGTTACAGCTTCGATCCGATGGGGCCTCTTGGGGGCAGGAAATGATCCCCGGGAGTCAATCCAATCCGGAGCAGGGAAGAGATTCAAGGAGGGGATGCTTCCGAATAAGCCGAATCGTTTCGAGGAATAAAAATATTCTGTAACCTTTTCGCCGGATGTCCGTTTCAGATGTCAAAAGGCGTCATGAGTGCCGTTTGAGGGACCATGATCGGCTTCTGTTGCAATGGGAGGACGAAATGGTCAAACTGCGAACCCTGTTTAAGATTGGAGGTTATCCGATGAAGCGTATGTTGATGGTGGGTTTTTCTTTGATGATCCTGTTCCTTTTGAGCGTGCCGGCCTGGAGTTCAAGCGGGGCAGGCATGAATGTGGGCGGTCATTTCATCCTCGCCAAGGGCGGAAACGGCGGAGGCAATGGGGGCTCCGGAGGCGGAAGCGGTTCAGGAAACGGTTCCTGCGATGGTGCGGGCGGCGGCAGCGGTACGGGAAACGGCCCCGGCGACGGTACGGGCAATAGCGGAGACGGCCCCCAGGACGGTACCGGCTACGGACCCGGCGAGGCTTCCGGAAACGGCCATGGCAGAGGTTCGGGATACGGTCCCGGCGACGGCACGGGCAATAGCGGAGACGCCCCCCAGGACGGTACCGGTTACGGTCCCGGCGAATGCAAGGTTTGACCGAGACGGTAAATTCCCTGTCAGCGGCCCATGGGTCCCCCGGCACTGCCGGAGGACCCATGGAGTATGAAATTTCCGGTTTAATAAGCGGTCCCGCTTTCGGATTGAACGGCGCATCCCAGCAGCTGTCGCCCGGCCGTCTCCAGATTGGAATTCAAGACCGGGCCGCTGCTGCTTGGCGGATGGCTAAAGGGATCTCCCCTCCGGCGGCCGGACGCGTCTGCCGGCTGACAGACGGATTGATCCCGTCGGGCAGACCTCGATACAGGTCCCGCACGCAAAACAGTCCGGGATTACCCTGTCCCGTTTCAGGATCGCCCCCATTACGGTCGAAGGACATGCCCTTTCACAGGAGCGGCATCCGATGCAGGTCTGATGGTCTACGGTGATTTTGAACAAACTGACTTTTTCGACAATCCAGCCGACGAGCCCGAACGGACAGAAAAATTGACACCAGGGCCGGTACACGAAGAGCGATGAAAGCAGGATCAAGCCGAGAAATAAACCTCCTCCGACAGTGATCGTAGCCGGATTGTAGATCTTGAAGGGATCGACCGGATCGACCAGATCCGTTGTCCATAAAAACGCGGCCGCCGTGAATATCAGAAAGAAAGCGATCCGGACAGAATGGGTCCAGAGGAACGGCGGCCGATACTGCCTCAGGATTCCTTTTGTGTCCCGGCGATTCCGGTTCAGGCGGAAAATCAGGTCCTGGAGCGTCCCCGCCTGGCATCCCCAGGCGCAGATGAACTTATTGGCGAGGAGCACCATCAGCAGGAAAAGGGTCAAGGCGACCATCCGGGGTGGAAAGACGACCCTCTTGGCGCCGAACAGGACGATGGCGTCCTTGACCGTGCCCATCGGGCCGGGATCCGATCCGAGGATGACGCCGAAGACCGCCACTGCCGCCAGGTAGAGACCGGGACGCAGGCCGGGGGTGATTTTCCTGCGGCGCATCATCACAAAGACCGTTACGAGAAAGAGAATCCACAGACCGAACTTCAGGGGGATCTTCGCCCAGTTTTTCGATTCGTATTCGACAGCCAGCGCACGTGCCTTATCCACCTTCTGAACCAGTTCGTCACGGGAAAGGTTCAGGCTCTCCAGGGGTTTCTGCCCATCAGCCCTGCCTTGCAGCGAAAAGGCTCTTTTCACGACCTCGTCGGACAACCCGTTTTCCCCGGTGAATTCTGCGATGGTCATGCCGTCCCGGAACACCAGCGGGACGGCATGACCCTGCTTCTCCTGTTTACCCTGCCACAGGGACGTAGCCAAAAGAGAGAAAAGGACAACCGACATGATCAGAATGAAGAATCGCGCCCATGGGGGTTTTGCCGTTTTTTCATCCACCTTATGCTTCCTCGCCGGGAGATTTCAATGCCGTATCATGCGGCGTCTCTTTTGGCGCCGATTCCCCGGATTCGGCAGACTCCCCTTCTGAAAGGGGTGCAGGACCCGGAAACGGCGCTGCAGCCGAGGCTTTCGTCTGCCCTTCCGAAAGGGCCCCATCCTTGTCTGTTTTCTTTTCCGAAATGATCCGCTGCGGCTCCATCCGGGCCAGCCACAGGGGATGGCGGTGGCGCGCATAATCGAGCCGGACCATCCCGGTGAAGACCCCCCGGATCATGGGCCGGTTCGGTTTGAGGAGGATGGCTCCGATGTGGGCAATAAACGCCAAGACAAAAAGCACAAAGAAGATGTTGTGAAGCCAGGTCGCCCAGAGGACGAGGGTGTAGTTCATATCCGGGACGAAAAGATTCTTGGCGGTTTTGACCATACCGGAAAGGATCAGAACGGCGATGATCGCGGCCATGCCGACATAGGCGATCCGTTGCTCCGGCAGGTATTTGTCGAACGGCGGCTCCTCGCCCTTTCCGAAGAAGGTTTTGATGACGGCGATGGAAGTCTTCAGGTCGTCCCGGTGCGGCATCAGCCCCCGTTCGCCGGTCAGCCCATGGTAGAAGAGATGGAACAGCGCGGCGGCGATGAAGACCACGGATGCCGCATAATGGACCGACAGCGAGGTGATGAAATCGCCGGACCAGGCGAACCCGGGAATGGATGTGATACGGTAACGTGCGGCCATGGGAAGCTCGAACATACCGGACAGGATCAGGAGCAGTCCGGAAAGGGCGATCGCCCAATGTTCCACAAGCTCGACCAGGCTGTGTCGAACCACACGGTTCTTCTCTTCGATAATGCGTTCCGGCATGATTCAGCCCTCCCTCTTCGACCCGCTTTTCCTCTTGGAGACGAATGCGAAGATCCCCGCCGCGGCCCCGATCGCCGGAGCAGCCAGCGCGATTTTCCCCAGCCCGTCGGTTCTTTCCATTCTTCGGACGACCGGCCCGAGACCCGGTCGTCCGGAATCCCTCTGTATGGAGGCATTGAGCGCGTCGAAAGCGACGGCGGAAACATACAGGGTGCTCGTCCCGCCGTTTTCATGCTTCCCGTAGAGGTGGCCTCCCATCTTCTTGGCCAGTTCCTCGGCCCTGGCAAAAATTTCCTCTCGGGGTCCGATGGCCATCGCCTGTCTTGGGCAGGCCGCGATGCATGCCGGAGTTTTTCCCTCCCTGAGCAGGTCGTTGCAGAGATCGCACTTGACCATGATGCCGTTTCCCATCAGCGTCGGCAGAACCTTAAGATAGATGCCGATGCCCGACTGGCGCTGCGGGATCTGCCAAGGGCAGACGGTCTTGCACTTGGCCCCGCCGAAGCAGGTTTCGGAATCGATCACCACGGCCCCGTTGGGATGCTTGTGGTTCGAGGCGAACGGGCAGAGCGTGGCGCAGGCCGGGTTGTCGCAGTGCATGCACCTTCTCGGGATGAAAACGGTCTGCCTCTTTCCGCCGACGTTTGCCTCTGCCTTCTGGACGAAGATCAGATTGTAGGGCGTCAGCCGGTCGTGAACCTCCCGCTTCTTCGACCAATCCTCGACCCTGCGGGTGGGGAAAGGAACCGGAATCGGGTCCATCGGCTCCGGCAGGCTTCCCGTCTTGATTTTCTTGCACGAGGAGACGCAAGCCGGAACATCGAGGCCGCTGCAGCCGTCGCAGCGGGTCAGATCGATCAATGTGGCAAGTTCCCCCTCTCCCGCCCATGCCTTGCGCGGCACATCGAGCAGCGCCGCTGTGCCGATCAGGGCGGAGGCGGCGGCCGATTTCAGGAAACCCCGGCGATTCAAACACGATTCTTTGCCCATTTTATCCCTCCCTGTACCCCATCAGGCCATGTCGATGAAGCGGGACAGGGCCTTCTGAAATTCCTTCACGTTTCGGACCCGGTTCGCCTCGGATTTACCGGGGATCTCCGACAGGCATTGGTCCATGTAGGCGCGGACGAACTCCGCTCCGGCCTTCTTGATCGCCGAGGTGACGGCTGAAACCTGGGTCAAGACATCAATGCACGGCGCCCCGTTCTCCACCAGTTTCTCCAGCCCGCGGATCTGCCCTTCGATCCGCTTCAGGCGGTGGACGATTTTGGTCCGTTCCGTTGCGTTCATATATACCCTCCTAGGGTATTATGCCCACGGTTTTTGTCTTTGTCAAGACCAAACCGGGGAGTTGGCCGCCGCTTTGCAGCCTCCGTCCCCAACAGCCCGCGGAAACCGCCCTTTTTCCATTGACACCCCCCGGCACCTTTCCTATACTGTTGCAGATCAGGGGATAAACCATGCTCACCCGACGCGCCTTTCTCAGGACAACGGCCGGAATCGCACCGATCCTCGGCGGAGCGGGGCTGTGTCTCTCTTCCCCCCTGTGGGAACGCCTGCTTAAGGGAGATGCCGCTTGTCTGTTTGCCCACGAGACGGAATCCGAGCTGATCCGCAGCGCACCCCGGGCCCGTTTCTGGACCTCGGTTCCCATGGCGGGAAGCGATTGCCGTCTGTGCCACCCCCCTGCCGAACGCCTCAAAGGGAAACGCGTCCGCCACAGGAACGGGATCGTCAAGTGTCTGCTGTGCGCCCAGGGCTGCGTCATCGGTGTCGGCAACCGGGGCCGGTGCCGCGCCCGGATGAACGTCGGCGGCGAGCTCAGGAGCCTCGTCTACGGCCGGCCCATCAGCATCCACGTGGACCCGATCGAGAAGAAGCCCTTCTACCATTTTCTTCCGGCCGCCGCCGCCTATTCGCTGGCAACCTCCGGCTGCCCGCTGCAGTGCAAGTTTTGCCAGAACTGGGAGATCTCGCAGGCTTCCCCAGAGGATTGCAAAAGCCCGCCGATACCCCCCGTCCGGATCGTCGAGTCGGCAGGGCAACATGGGGCGCCGGTGATCGCCTTCACCTACAACGAGCCAACGGTTTTCACCGAGTATATGATCGACATCGCCCGCGAGGCCAAGAAAAACGGGGTCCGTTCGGTGCTGATCAGTTGCGGGATCATGAACGAAACGCCTCTGGCCGAACTCTGCGAAGTCCTGGATGCGATCAAGATCGACCTGAAGGGTTACGACGAATCGTTCTACCGCAACGTATGCGGCTCGGCGCTGAAACCCGTTCTGAGAAGCATCAAGCAGATCTCCGGAAGCCGCGTCCATCTGGAGATCGTCAACCTCGTGGTGCCGACCCTGAACGACTCCGAAGGGATGATCCGCGGGCTGATCGACTGGGTTCTGGGGGAAATCGGTCCCGACGTTCCCCTCCATTTCAGCCGTTTTCATCCGGATTACCAGCTCCGGAACCTGCCGCCCACGCCGGTGGCGACCCTGGAAAGGGCCCGGGAGAAGGCGCTCGACCGGGGGATGCGCCACGTCTATGTCGGCAATGTCCCCGACCATCCGGGGAACCATACCTTCTGTCCTTCCTGCGGGAAGGCGCTCATCCGGCGCACCGGATTCTTTGTCGTCGAAACGCATCTCGACGGCGGCCGCTGCGGCTTCTGCGGCCAGAGGATCGCCGGCGTCTGGATTTGAATGGAGAGGAGAGAGGTCATGACCATGCTGCAATTCGGAATTCCCATCGTTGCCCTCAGTATTGGGGTGGCCGCCACCGGCATGGCCGGTCGGGACGGAGGGGGCGAAGTGCGCTCGCCCGCAGTCGCCGGCCAGTTTTACCCCGAATCGGAATCCGTTCTGAGACTCGCAATCGAAAAATTCATGGAAGACGCGCTCTCACCTGAGGTGCAGAGGCCGCTGGCCATCGTCGTCCCCCACGCAGGATACATCTATTCCGGTCAGGTCTGCGCCGACGGATGGAATCAAGCCCGCGGCGGGGCTTTTGACGTCATCGTCCTCCTCGGGACGAACCACACGACGGCCGGACTCCGGAAGATCGCCCTCTTTCCGGGCAGCGGCTTTCGGACGCCGCTGGGAACCGCCAGGGTGGACCGGGAAGTCGTCTCCGCACTCCTGGCCGCGTCGCCGGATTGCGCTCTCGACGGAAAGCCGCACGTGCGGGAGCATTCGGTCGAGGTCCAGGTCCCCTTTGTCCAGGCCCTCTTCCCCCGGGCCGGGATCGTCCCCGCGATCGTCGGCGAGGCGGATCCCGCCCTTTGTCTCCGATTCGGAAAAGCGCTGGCTTCGGTGCTGAAGAACCGGCGCGCCCTGATCGTTGCGAGCTCGGATCTCTCCCACTATCCCTCGGCAAAAGACGCGGAGGACGCGGACATGAAAATTCTCGAGGCCGTCGCGACCATGGATCCCGCGCTCCTCCAAAAGGCCGTGCGGACCCAGACGGCACGGAGAATCCCGAACCTCTCCACCTGCGCCTGCGGCGAGGCGCCGATCATGGCCGCAATGGCGGCCGCCAAGGAGATGGGCGCGGTCTCGGGCAGGATCGTCAGCTACGCCCATTCCGGTAACCTTCCCATCGGGGAAAGGGAGCGGGTCGTCGGATACGGCGCCGTCGTGATGGCTGCGGACGCGAAGAGGGAGATCTCCCCCGTGCGGCAGGCCGCGGCCGACGAGGGGTCCATCGGTCACGAAGACCGCCGATACCTGCTCCGGCTCGCCAGGGAAACGATATCCCGCTTTCTCACGATCAGCATGGTTCCGCTTCCTCGGCTTTCGAGCCCGATCCTGCGCGAGCGGCGGGGTGTCTTCGTCACCCTCAAGAAGCGGGGGGATCTGCGCGGCTGCATCGGCCATATGGTCGGGGACAGGCCGCTGGCCGAACAGGTCGGGGCGATGGCGCTCCAGTCCGCCTTCGAGGATCCCCGGTTCAAGCCGGTCACTCTCCGCGAACTGCCCGATCTGGATATCGAGATCTCGGTGCTGACGCCGATGAAGCCGGTATCCGGGCCTGGGGAAATCGTCGTCGGCCGGGACGGCGTCCTTCTCCGGAAAGGGGGAAGATCAGCCGTGTTTCTCCCCCAGGTCGCCCCGGAACAGGGATGGGGAAGGGACGAGATGCTGAACCATCTGAGCCAGAAGGCGGGGCTCCCCTCCGGAGCCTGGAGGGAAGGGGCGAGTTTCGAAACCTTTCAGGCCATCGTCTTCGGCGAAGCGGAGCATCGATGACTGCCGATGTCGCAGCGCTGTTGCTGACGGGAGGGCTATCCCTCTTCGGGCAAATCGTCCTGCTTCGGGAGATCAACGTCGCCTTTTACGGAATCGAGCTGATCTACATCCTCGGCCTGGGCGTCTGGATGCTCTTGACCGCAGCGGGTGCGGTCGTCGGCGGCCGGCGCGCCACAACCGTCCGGATCGCGGCGCTCTTGATCGGCTTCGCTTTCCTCCTGCCGACCGGCGTCGTCTTTCTCAGGGCGAGCCGTCTGCTCATGGGAGGCGTTCCGGGGGCCTACCTCCCCTTTCCGCATCAGATGGCGGCGCTGGTCGTCGCGCTCCTGCCTTCGGGCCTCTTCTCGGGTCTGCTCTTTAGGCAGGCGGCCGTTCTGCATGCAGAGCGGGGCCGAACCCTGGCCGGCGCTTACGGAATCGAAAGCGCGGGAAGCCTGGCCGGGGGTCTGCTCGCCACATTCTGCCTGCGTTACGGCTTCCAGAACCTCACCCTGGCGTTAGCCTGCTCTCTGGTCGCCGCCGTCGCGGCCATTTTCTTCTTCATGCGGCACCGGGAACGGTTTGGCCGGATCATCGCCGCAACGATGATTGTGTTCCTGGTGGGGGTTCTCTATCATGCGTCATCCATCGACCGGCTCATGACCGCCTGGAACCACCCCGGACTCGTCACGACGCGGGACTCTCCCTACGGGCGGATCACCGCTACGGCCTTGGCCGGACAGGTTTCCGTGTTCGTGAACGACGTTCTCGCATTCGAGAGCGGGGGCACGGATGCGGAAATCTTCGCCCACCTGGCCGCCCTGCAGCATCCGGAGCCGAGGCGGATCCTGGTCCTCGGAGGCGGATGGGACGGAACCCTCCGGGAGCTCCTCCGGCACCGGCCTTTCAGGATCGACGCCGCCGTTCTCGACATGGATCCAATCAACGTGCTGCGGCGCCGCCTGCCTGCCGATATCAGGGCGTCGCTGGCGGATCCTGCGGTGCGCGTCACCCGGGCCGATCCGCGCCATTTTCTGAAAAACAGGGGTTTCGCCTGGGACCTCATCCTCGTCAATATGCCGGAACCCTCGTCGGGAGAGAGCAATCGCTTTTACACGCGGGAATTCTTTGCCCTGTGCGCCGCCCGTCTCTATTCCGGCGGAATCGTCGCGGTTCGCCTTCCCACGGCCGAGAATCTCTGGACGCCCCAGACGCTGCACCGAACGGCGAGCGTGCACCGCGCCCTTTCCGCGGTCTTTCCCGAGGTTCTGGTCCTCCCGGGGTCCATGACGGTGATCTCCGCCTCGGCGGCCCCCCTTCCCCGTTCGCCGGAAATCCTGAACGATCGCCTCCGGGAACGGGAAATCCAGGCCCGCCTCGTCTCGCCCCCCTATATCCGGTTCCTCTACACGAACGACCGGTTCGCCGACGTCGAAAACCGGCTAAAGAAAACGTCGGTCCCCGAAAATTCCGACATCCGTCCGGTCTGCTATCCCTATGCGGTGATCTCCTGGCTCGCGCGGTTCTTCCCGGGTCTGGTGGGGACGGATCTCCCTCTGTTCGGAATGGAGGGTTGGGGCCAGGGCATCATCGGCTCGGCCCTGGCGGTCCTCCTGGGTCTCCTGTTTCTCGTCAGCCGTCTGTGGCCCCCCTGGCGCCGCGTTCTTCTGGCCTCTGTGGCCGGTTTCCTGGGAATCGTCGGCGAATCGGTCCTGATCCTGGCATACCAGGCGAAGGAAGGCGTTCTTTACCAGGAGATCGGCCTGCTGCTGGCGGCATTCATGGCCGGTCTGGCACTCGGCGCACCGCTCCTAAGAGACCTGATCTTCGGTACGGGCATCAAGAAAAAAAGGGCGCGCGCGTGGGGATACGCCCTGCTCGCCGGCTTTATCATCCTCGCCTTTGCGGCGATCGGCATCGTCTCCGGAGGGGACGTGGGCGGTCTCGTCATGACGGCGGTCCTGCTGGCGTTTTCCGGATTCCTGGTTGGCGGGCTCTTCGCTTATGCCGGCCTCTACGGGGTGCGGGAGCAGAAGCGGGTCATCGGACCCCTCTATGCGGCGGACCTCATCGGCGGGGGCATCGGCGCCGCCCTGGGAAGCATCGTCCTCATTCCCCTTCTCGGCCTGAACGGTACCCTGAAGGGGATGATGCTCCTGGCCGCGCTCGCCCTGCTCCTCGTATGATTCGATGAAACCGGACGATCAGCGACTCCGGGAAGCGGGCCCGGATCCGGCTGCGTCCGAAGCCTTTGCATGCCCATCCGCATGCCGGCTTTCCTCGAGCCAGCGGCAGATGTAATCGACCGCCTGTTTCGCCAGCTTTCGGGTCAGCGGTGAAAGGCGGCGGTGAAAATCGAAGTCATGCCCGCGCACCGAGACGATGTGCGCGATCGGATCGTGCCCCAGAAGGGCCTTCGCCATCCCCAGCAGCATGCCAGGGGTGACGTGGTGGGTGAAGATTGAAGGGGTGCACTCTTGCCCCACGTCCCGGCAATGCAGCCCATCGGCCTCCGGATAGACATGGGCGTCCACAAAGACAACCCGGTCGTAATCGCGGATCGTTTCCACGAGTTCCGGTGTGAGTTGGGAGAGAAAGACCGTGTCCACCTCCGCGCCGAGCGCCTCAAGGCCCGTCTCTTCCTCGCTGAGGGGCGCCCGCCCCTGAAGCCGTCGCAGGGCGTTGACGACCTCATGGGCGACCCCGTCATCGGCGCGGTCGATGTTGCCGTATCCGATAATCAGCGCTCTCGGCATCTGGTCCTGTCCAAAACGCCATGGGAAGGCGGGGCGCTCTTCGCCCCGAAATCTTCCCGCTCTTTTCCACCAGGGGTGCGGGATCTCACCGCTTTGCCCGGTCAAGGATCGTGCCGTCCGCCGCAACGAGGGTGACCTCGAGAGGCATCTGTCCCAGCGCATGGGTGGAACAGGAGAGGCAGGGGTCATAACAGCGGATCGCCGCCTCCACGCGGTTCAGCATCCCCTCGGTCAGCCGGTTGCCGTCGACGCAGGCCTTCGCAACCATGCCTGCAGCGGTGTGCATGGCCCAGTTGTTGTTGCCCGTCGCGACGATGAGGTTTACGCGCGTCAGCAGACCGTTTTCATCCGTGCTGTAATCATGGAACAGGGTCCCCCTCGGGGCTTCGATCACACCCACCCCCTGGCCGGGAATTTTCGCCTCGCTGGGTGAGGTTCTCAAATCCCTGGACAGGATGTCCGGATCATCGAGGAGCTGTCCGATGCGTTCCAGGCAGTAAAGGGTTTCGATCAGCCTGGCATAGTGATAGTACAGGGATCCTTCGACGGGTCCGCCCCCATTGGCACTCCTGAATGTCCGGAACTCCTCGTCGGCCTTCGGGGTCCCGATCTTGTCGATGACGTTGAGGCGTCCAAGGGGTCCAACCCGATAGAATCCGTTCGGCCAGCCGAGCCCCCGATAATAGGGAAACTTGAGGTACGACCAGGATTCCACATGCTCGGCGACATGGGCGAGGTAGTGTTCAGGTCTGAACTGGGCGATGAATTTCCCCTGCCGGTCTCTCACCCGGATCTCACCGGAATAGAGCTGAAGCCCGCCTTCCTCGTCCACCAGACCCATGTATGCGGAGGGGAAAGAGGCAAAGCCGGCAGCGGTATCCCCGTTTGCCTCCAGCCATCCTTTCATGATCCCGATCGCCTCGGAGGCAATCGCGATCATGGCGTCGAGTTCGGCTGCAATCTCCTGCCGGTCCCTGGGCGTCAGTGCGGCGTTGACGCCTCCCGCCAAGGCAAAATTGGGGTGGATCCGCTTTCCTCCCAGCCGTTCAATGATCTGCTGCCCGTAGCGGCGCAGGTTGACCGCCTTGAGGGCCAGTTCCGGATTGGCCCGAATGATGCCGAAGACATTCCGGTCGACCGGATCGGCGTCGAAACCGAGCAGCAAATCGGGCGCAGCCAGGTGAAAGAAGTGCAGGGCATGAGACTGGACCGTCTGCCCCATGTGCATCAGCTCCCGCAGAAGTTTCGCGGGACGCGGCGGCTCGACACGGGCAACCGCGTCGCAGGCCTTGGCCGCGGCCAGGTGATGGCTCACGGGGCAAATGCCGCAGATGCGCTGGGTGATTTGCACCATTTCATAGTAGGGGCGCCCCTCGCAGAACTTCTCGAGACCGCGGAATTCGTCCACATGGAAAAAGGTCTGTTCCACGGACCCCGATTCGTTGAGGTGGATCGTCACGCGCCCGTGTCCTTCAATGCGCGTCACCGGCTCAATGGTGATTTTTCTTGCTGTCATGCGAGCCCTCCTTCAATCGTATGTGAAAAGCTCGGGCGGAAGAACAACGGGGGTGCGCCCGGCGAGCAGTTCCGTAAGGGCATAGTAGAATGCGTCCGCCCGGGGCGGGCAACCGGGAATGAAGAGGTCGACCTTGACCACCTTGTCCACAGCCGTGACCATCTCCAGAGGCGTTCCCAGCTCCGGCGAATCGGGGATGAGCCCGTCGACGACGCTTTCCGTCTCCAGATAGGCGCGCCTCAGAGCGGCCTCGGCGCCCACGAAATTGCGCATGGCGGGCACGCCGCCGAACGCCGCGCAATCTCCGACGGCTATAAGGATCTGGCAGCGTTCGCGCATCCTCTTGGCGACCTCGACGTTGTGGCTGTTGCAGATTGCCCCCTCCAAGATGCCCACGGTGACCCCCTCCGCGGGAGGATGTTTGAGATCCGTGACCGGGGAAGAAGTGAATTCCACGGACTCCATGAGTTTGACGATTCTTTCGTCGATATCCAGAAACGACATGTGGCATCCAGCGCAGCCACCCAGCCAGTCCGTGGCGATCGTGACCTTTTGCATATCCGATTCTCCTTGAGCGTAATCGTTCATTTCCGGAGCGCCGCCGTTATATCCTCGAGGGAGCAGCCGATCTTCACCCCCAGCCTGTTCGCCAGCAGGGCGAGAATCTCCCAATCCGCCTTGGCTTCTCCCAACGGATCCTCGGCTCTGTTGACCCTCAGCACCCGTCCTTCCGTATTCGTCAGGCTGCCCGACCGCTCGGACCATATGGCCATCGGCAACACGATATCGGCCCGTTCCGTAACCGTGGATACGTAGCAAGCCTGGGCAATCACGAAAACATTGCTGTCTGTTCCTTCAAGCCGATCAAGGGCGTCGCCGTCCTTCTCGCCCGTCAGCGCGTAGAGGATTCCGGCACCGTCCGGCTCAAAGGCTCCGTCCAGGCCGTACGCCTTGGCCGCGCGAGCGTTCACGCCCGGTTCGAGGCCGATAAAGATTGCCTTCCCCTCAAGCCCCTTCAAGGCCTTTGCCGCCTTTTCCTCAAGGGCCGCGCCGTAAAGGATGACCGGGTTTTTCGCCCGTTCGGCCGCCGAGACGGCTTGATCAATCTCGTCCCTCCCCACGATCCTGCCGGCAAACGGTGCCAGGCCGTTCTCTTCGTCGCCGACCAGAACGAGCTCCGCCCCCGCATCCAGGCTGCGCTTCACGAGGTAAGAGGCGACGGGCTGATCCCGGAAGGGATCGGCCCCGGCTACGACGATGAGGTCGCTGTTGCTCAAGGCGTCGAAAGAGCCGCATGCCGGCAGTCCGGCATCGCGCAGAGCGCCGCCGAGCAGGGCGGTATTTTTCGTCCCCAGAGTCTCGCGGAACAGCCGGCCGGCCAGATAGAGGGCTTCGTTGGTCGCCTGGCTCGTCGCCAGCAATCCCACGGACTCGCCCGGGACAGCGGCGATCCGTTCAGCGGCCAGGGCCAGGGCCTCGTCCCATGCAGCCGCCTCCAGGCGGCCGTTTTTCCGGATCAGAGGCCGGGTCACGCGCTCACGCCTATCGAACAGAGGCGCGAATCGTCCCTTCTTGCAGAGCAGGCCGCCGCTGACATCGGCATTCCAATCGCCGTCGAGGCGGACAACCCGGTCGTTGCGCGTCACGATGTTCATTCCGCAGCCCATGCTGCACTGGCCACACGTGCTCTCGACGTATTGCATCTGGGTATTCTTGCCCGCGTAGGCGCTGCGCCGGTCCAAGATGGCCCCGGTCGGACAGACCTGGGCGCAGGTGCCGCAGGAAACGCAGGTGGACTCCCCCCAGGGGATTCCCGAGTCCGCATGGATCATGGTCTTGGCGCCCCGCTGTCTCAAACCCAGGGTATGGTTGGCCGCGAGCTCGTCGCAGGCCCTGATGCATCTGCCACACAGGACGCACCGATTGTGTTCCATGAGGAGGTATGGGTGCGAGGCGTCCAGCGGAAAAGGATGCAGATAGGTCGGGAACGCCCAGTGGTTGAGTCCGAAGCGGTACCCCAGGGACTGCAGTTCGCAGCTTCCGCTCATCTCGCAATACGGGCAGTAGTGGTTTCTCTCCGAAAAGAGCAGATCCACGACAAGCTTCCGCGCGGCCTGGATCCGCGGAGATTCCGTCATCACCTCCATCCCCTCCGAGATGGGAAAGGTACAGGCCGTCTGCAAGACGCGCTGCCCCTTGACCTCCACCACGCAAATGCGGCAGGAACCGGACGGTCGCAGCGCGGGATGGTTGCAGAGCGTCGGAATGTCAATGCCGGCCCGCGCCGCCGTCTGCAGAATCGTGCTTCCTGCCGGGGCGCTGATCGTCCGGCCATTGATGGTCACATTCACCATCTCCATCGTTTTCCATGCCTCCCTTCTTGGATGTTCTCACCTTCCATCGAAGCGTTCACGGCGGTCATGCCGCGCTCTCCGATTCATTTCCTCCATGGGCGTGAAGGCGAAAATTCAGACTCGTCATCAACGATATTGTGTTAATTATGACATAATCCAGGTCTACTGTCAATCGCGCGCCGTTTCCGTCCGCGACAGACGTCCTGTACGGCATTGCCGCCCGCAATCCATCCGGTTCAGGGATTTCGCCGTTGAAGGTGGCGACTCCGGTGGGTGCGAAATCAGGACGGCGGGGATTGCAAACCGTTCGACGGGATGCCGAACCGCGTACGGATGAAATGGGATGCGCTGCGGACGCTTGATCGCCAGGGGGCAGGGGCGACTCCTGATCGCCCTCCACCGCTTTCACCGCGGCACGACCCCGGGGGTTGGCGGACCGGCGCTGGATCAACGTCACGACGATTTTTCCGGAGAACCTCCCGGATTCTGTTTTATCGACCCATGGCGGGGGTGTTGAAAACCGTTCCCTGTTTTTCATGCTTGCGATTGACCCCGTCTTGACAGGCATGTTTACAGGAGGGCGCTCCCTTTTGTCAACCGGAATGATGACACCGGAATCAGGAGG
>CAZWTL010000003.1:75902-120629 GCA_964637025.1 uncultured Syntrophaceae bacterium
TTACAGGAGGGCGCTCCCTTTTGTCAACCGGAATGATGACACCGGAATCAGGAGGAATCCTGAAGAAGTCCAAGGCCCAACCCGGCTATCGGGAAGCGGTTTACATTGCGATACCGAAACGCCTCCTTTACAAACAAGCGCCCATCCTGGATGAAGTCCGTGCCACTTGCATCCGCCGCCGGAAACATGCCTTCCAGGGTCCCAGAGGATTCAACCGTTTTGCCACACCCAGACCCCGCAAGCGGGGCGATCGCACCTTTGGTCTCCGCCATCGACACCGACCGGACCTGACAAAGGGTTGCCAAAGGCAATCCTCCTCGCTGCGTTCGCCCTCATCCTCGCATGATATGAAAAAGTCGGTCACAAGCCGGGGATATTTGCCCCCTGTTTAGGGGCGAAACGCCCCCCTTCCCCGGCAATCCGATCAGGAGTCTGTCCGATCGTTCAACGATCCACGTCATCTCATTGATGGCATTACTATTGCAGACCTTCCCGGACAATCAATCGCGGTTTCGTCCTGCTGGCGAAACGCATGAGGAGAACTCGGAATGTGGACTTCGTCAAAGACCGGATCGGCAGCCGTTGAACCTGCAATCAGGCAGTTTCTCCCCCCCTGCCAGGAGCATTGCCCGATCCATGAAGACATTCAGCGCACCAACGTGCTCATATCCCTGCTCCCGGACAATCCTCAGGAGGCAAAGAAAGGCCTGATTCAGATCGGCGATTACCTCTACGAAAGCAACCCGTTGTTTCCGGTCTGCGGCTACGTCTGTGGCATTTGCGAGTTGACCTGCAATTACCACAACAAGGGCGGCTCCATCCGCAGAAGGCTCCTGAAGCGCTTCGTCTCCGAAAACTTCCTGAACCACCTGGAGAAGAAAGAGGAATACGACGTAATCAAGGACAGGGAGAATGTGGCCGTCATCGGTGGCGGGCCGGGCGGTCTGATGTGCGCATTCGACCTGGCGAAAAGGGGATACCGTGTCACCCTCTTCGAGGCGTCAAACCGCCTCGGCGGGGCGCTTTGGCTCATCCCGCACTATCGTCTGCCCAAGGACGTGCTCCAGCGCGTCATCGAGAGCATGCTCCGCATCGCGGGCATCGAGGTCAAATGCAACATCAGAATCGGCGAAGGCCGGATGACCCTCGACAAGCTCCGGAAGGAAGGGTTCAAGGCGGTTTTCATCGCCAAAGGGACGCCCGCACCCAGGATCCTGACCTACGGATCGGAGGTTGTTGAGAACCAGGACCTCTCCGGTGTCATGTACGGCCAGACCTTTCTCTATGAGGTGAGCCGTGGGATTCTGGTCGTCGATTACTTCGGCGGAAAGCAGGTCCTGGTCATCGGCGGCGGAAATGTGGCCTTTGACGTGGCCCGTTCCACGAAACGGCTCGGCGGGAACGTGACGATCGTGGCCCTCGAATCCGAGGATATCGCCTCAAAGGACGGCATTCCGGCGGACCCTGAAGAGATCCGAGGCGCATGGGAGGAGGGAATCAAGGTCGTTTATTCCAGGGGTGTCCGAAGGATCATCGGCAAGGCAGGGAAATTTACCGGAATAGAGTCTCCGCGGTGCACAAGCGTCTTCGACGCCCAGGGCCGGTTCAAGCCCGCATTCGACGAGGATGATGTGATCACCCTGGAAGGGGACGTCCTGATCATCACCGTGGGCCAGGGACCGGATCGGGACCTCCTCCAGACAGAGGGGCTGCTGAACGAACAGGGCAGGCTCGATGTCGATCCGCTGACCCTGCAGAGCAACCGGATGGAGTGGATCTTCGTCGGCGGAGACGTCAGGCGGGTCGGTTTCATGGTGGACGCCATGAAGGAGGGGAAGGAGGCCGCCGTATCCATCGAGCGGTATCTCCGGGGCCTCGACCTGAGGGCTGGAAGAAAAAAAGACCATGAAACGGCCGGGATTCCGAAACTCCGAGAGGAAAACTATAAAGGAGAGCCGGAGGTGGTCTGGATTCCTCCTGAAAAGCGTATGCATTTCCAGCTTTTCGAGCGGGGGTTCACCCTGGAGGAGGCCATCGAGGAGTCCCGGCGCTGCCTCTGCTGCGGACCCTGCATATCCTGCAAGGCGTGCGTGTCCATCGGTCTGCAGAAGGAGCTGCCCGCCGTGAGGGTCAACGGGAATATGTGCAGCGGCTGCGGCATCTGCGTCACCGTCTGCAACTACAGCGCCGCATACCTGAAGGAGGTCGGAGGCGCCGTCGTTTCCGACATCGACCTGTTCCGCTGCAAGGCGTGCGGCATGTGCGTCTCCGCCTGCCCCGCAAAGGCCCGGGGTCTCGTGGGGAGCGACATGGAACAGAAGATCGCGGAGGTCATGGGAACCCTGTAAAGGAGGATCTATGGGGCGGCACATCCCGAAACTCGTCTGTTTCTCGTGCAAGTTCGGGTGGGGTTATCTGAGAGAAAACGGGCATGACGGCGATATCGAACATCTGGTGGCCGTCGCGTGCAGCGGCATGGTCGGGGCTGCCCATATCATGGACGCGTTCCGGAAAGGGGCCGACGGCGTTCTGATCCTCGGTTGCCCCGAGGGCGACTGCCACTTTCACAACGGCAATTACCAAGCCCGGAAGCGGGTTTGGCTGCTGAGAGCAACCCTCAAGGATTTCGGGATAGAACCGAAGCGTCTGCAGATCGTCCTGGATATGGATCCCTCGGGATCCAAGATATCGTCCGCCTTGAAAAAGATGAAGAGGGAACTGGGCGACCTGGGGCCTCTGGCCCCCTCTGCATAAAGGGGAAAATCTCCAATCGCACGCACCGGAAACGGGGGAGGACAGATGGCGGAAAAACCGAAAGTGGCCGTTTACTGGCTCGGGGCCTGCGGCGGATGCGACGAAACCATCGTCGATCTGAACGAGGTCATACTCGACGTGGCCAACGCCGTGGACATCGTCCTTTGGCCGGTGGCCATGGACTTCAAATATTCGAACATCAAAGCCATGGAAAAGGGCGATATCGCCCTGAGCGTCATCCATGGATCCGTACGGAATTCCGATCACGAAGTGATGGCCCGGCTGCTCAGAGAAAAATCGCAAATCGTGCTCGCCTTCGGCTCGTGCGCCTGTTTCGGGGGAACGCCCGGGCTCGCCAATTTCCGTTCAAAAGAGGATATCTTCAACTGGGTCTACCGCGACGCACCCACCGTGGTCAATCCGAAGAGGCATGTACCCCGGCCGACTTCCACCGATAACGGCAATGAACTGACCCTGCCGGAATTCTTTGACCGCGTATACACGCTCAACGACTTCATCGACGTGGATTATTACCTGCCAGGGTGTCCCCCTCCCCCCGACCTGGTTGCCAAGGCCGTCTTCGCCGTCGTGGAAGGCAAGTTGCCCCCCAAGGGCGCGACGCTGGCGCCCCGCAAGGCCCTGTGCGACGCCTGCCCGAGAAACCGCACCAAACCGTTGAAGATGGAGATCGCCGGAGTCCGCAGACCGATCGAGGTGGAAGCGGATCCCGATACCTGTTTCCTCGCCCAGGGCATCCTCTGCCTGGGACCTGCCATCCGGGCAGGCTGCGGGGAGACCTGCATCCGGGTGAACACCCCTTGCCGGGGATGTTTCGGCCCCGTGGAAGGGGTCGACGACGCCGGCGGGAGTTTCATCTCTTCCCTGGCATCCCTCATCTCCGCAGAGAAGGAAGCCGAGGTCGCGGAGCTGATCGACGGCATCAAGGATCTCTCGGGCTACTGCTACCGGTTCAGCACCCCTGCCGCAACGTTCAGACGTGCGGCCTTCAAGACAGCGGGAGAAACCAACCATGTCGAAAAAGATCAGCATTGATCCGATCACCCGGCTCGAAGGACACGGGAAGATTGAAATTTTTCTCGACGAGCGGGGGAAAGTCAAGGATGCCTACTGGCAGGTGGTCGAGCTCAGGGGCTTTGAACGCTTTTGCATTGGGAGGCCCGCCGAGGAGATGACGCGGATCGTCCCCAATATCTGCGGGGTTTGCCCCTCCGCGCACCACATGGCCGGTACGAAAGCCCTGGACGATCTCTACGCCGTCGAGCCCACGCCCGCTGCCCGTCTCATCCGCGAACTGGAGTTCAACGCCTTCTTTATCGAAGACCACTACATCCACTTCTTTTTCCTCGCCGCACCGGATTTTTTGGTGGGACCGGACGCAGACCCCCGCGAGCGCAATATTCTGGGTCTGATCGGCAAGGTCGGTCTCGATATCGGCAAGAAGGTGATCGAGGTGAGAAAGCGGAACCGCGACATCATCCGCCATATCTTCGGCAAGGCCCCCCATCCCGAGGGAGGCCTTCCGGGCGGCGTTCCCCGGGGGATTACCGAGGAAGACCGGAAGACCATCAAAGAAACCGCGTCATTCTCGCTCGAGTTCGCAAAATTCGCCATCCATCTCTTCAAGGATGCAGTCCTCAAGAACAAGACCTATCTGGATATGATCCTCAGTGACGCCTATAAGCTTCATACCTACTACATGACGCTCGTGGACAAGGACAACCGGGTCGACTTCTATGACGGGGATGTGCGCGTGGTCGATCCCGAAGGCAGAGAATACGTCAAGTTCGATCCACGCCGGTACGATGAATATATCGGCGAATGGGTCGAACCCTGGACCTACATCCGGCTCACGCATCTGCGACAACTCGGATGGAAGGGTTTGAAGGACGGAGAGGGCACGTCGTTGTACCGCGTGGCCCCAATGGCCAGGCTCAATGCGTCAGAAGCCATGCAGACCCCGCTCGCGCAGAAAGAGGCGGAGATCCTCTTCGAAACCTTGGGAGGCAAACCGGCCCACCACACCCTCGCGAACCATTGGGCAAGACTCATCTGTGCGCTTCAGGCGGCCGAAAACAATGTGGCCATCGCCGACAATCCCGTGCTCACGAGCAAGGATATCCGGAACATGAACCTGAAGCTCCAAAAGAAGGGGATCGGGGCCGTCGAGGCGCCGCGGGGAACGCTTTTTCACCACTACGAGACGGACGACGACGGCATCATCACCAAAGTGAACCTCATTGTCGCAACACAGAACAACGCGGCGCCCATCTGCCTGTCCGTCAAGAAGGCGGCGCAGGCGTTCGTGAACGGGCCGGATGTCCGGGAAGGCTTCCTGAACAGGGTCGAGATGGCATTCCGGGCATACGACCCCTGTCTCTCCTGCGCCACCCATGCCCTTCCCGGAACCATGGCGATGACCGTCCATATCCGAAACCACGAGGGGAAAATCATCAGGGAGATCAAGCGGTGACGAAATTCCTTCTTCTCGGAATGGGAAATCCCATCCTCTCGGACGACGGCGTCGGACTGGTCCTGGCGGAAAGGCTGCAGAAACGGATCCGCGGGGCCGACGTCGCCGCAAACGCGATGATCGGTTTCGACCTTCTGGAACAGGTCATCGGATATGACAAGGTCTTCATCATCGATGCGATGTCATCCCCTGACGGCCACATCGGCGATTTGAAAATCATTACCGAGACAGGCGGTCTCGGCAGCCTTCATCTCTTCTCCTCTCACGGCCTGAACTTCTTCGACCTTATGGAACTCGGCAAAAGGTGCGGCTGCCATGTGCCCGGTCTGATTGCCGTCTACGGAATTGAAATCGGGAAAGGTGCATCGTTCGGGATGGGGCTCACCACGGCACTGAATGAACGCATGGCCCGCCTTGAGGAGGCCATCATCCGGGACATGCAGGCAAGGGAGCCGCTTCTCCAGTGAATGGGAACATGCCAATGGAATATTCGGCTTGACAACGTGAATACGATACAATATGTAATTTCGAAATCGGTGATACCACTGGGTCGGAAGCCAGCCGGCAGGGGATGGATTGGGCTGCATCGCATCCTCCATGAAAATCCGCAAGCATGAGGCAGGGATATCTTTGTCAACCCGAATGACAATGGTCAATTTTCCAGATTAAAGGGGGGCTCATGGGCGCAACAAAAGATCCTTCGTATCGAAAAACCGTCGAAAAACAGTATCAAGAGTGGCTTACGCATTGCAGGAGCCGCCTGGAGCGGATGGAGAATGAACTGCCTCCCCCCCGGATCGGACTCCGGGAGGAATTGGCCTCCCAGGGCATCAGCCGCCGGGACTTCATCAAATGGACCTCGCTCACCACGGCCCTGCTGATGCTCCCTCCCGTATTCAAGCCGCTGGTGGCCAAGGCCGCGGAGCAGTTCAGCCGGCTGCCGGTGGTGTGGCTCCATTTCGCGGAATGCACGGGATGCAGCGAAGCGCTGCTCCGCACGAGCTATCCCAACATCGACAGCATCCTGCTCGACACGATCTCCCTGGAATACCATGAGACCCTCATGGCCGCGGCGGGCCACCAGGCGGAACAGAACCTGGAAAAGGCAATCGCCGACTTCAGCGGGAAGTTCGTCTGCGTGATCGAGGGGGGCCTGCCCCGGGGTCTGGACGGAAAGTATCTGACCCTCGGAGCCAAGGGGAAGACGGGGATGGCGCTCGCCAAGGAGGTCGCCTCCAAGGCGGCGGCCGTGATCTGCATCGGCACCTGTTCCTCCTACGGCGGCGTGCAGGCCGCGGCTCCGAATCCGACGGACGCCACAGGGATCGGCGAGGCCCTCGGGATCCGGACCGTCAACATCCCCGGCTGTCCCCCGAATCCGACCAACTTCGTGGGCACCGTTCTCCATTTTCTGCTGTTCGGCGGCCTGCCGGCCCTCGACTCTCTGGGACGCCCGGTCTGGGCCTACGGTACGCGGATCCACGACTATTGCGAGAGGCGCCCCCATTACGATGCCGCGGAGTTCGTCGAGGAATGGGGGGACGCGGGCGCCGCAAAGGGATGGTGCCTTTACAAAATGGGATGCAAGGGTCCCTATACCTATGCCAACTGCGGGAAGGTGCGTTTCAACGACGCCGTCTCCTGGCCGATCATGGCCGGTCACGGCTGCATGGGCTGCACGGAACCCGGATTCTGGGACACCATGGCCCCTCTGGAAAAGCCGATTGACGACAAGACGATCGGCGGCGGCGAGAAGACCGTGGACACGATCGGCAAGGTCCTCCTGGCGGCGACCGTGGCGGGCATCGGCGCCCATGCGGGGCTGACGGCCATCAGGCATAAGGATATCGAGAAGGCGGACAAGACGTCCCACAAGGCATAGGAGGGGAGGGAATCAGATGGCGAAGAGAATCATTGTCGATCCCATCACGAGGATCGAGGGACACCTGAGAATCGAAGTCGAACTCGACGAGAGCAACACCATCAAGGACGCCTGGAGCAGCATCACCCTGTGGCGGGGCATCGAGACCATTCTCAAGGGGCGCGATCCGAGGGATGCGGGGCTGATCACCCAGCGCTTCTGCGGCGTCTGCACCTACTCGCATTACGAGGCGAGCATCCTGGCCTGCGAGGACGCCTTCAAGGTCAAGCCGCCGGCCAACGCCCGGATCATCCGGAACCTGATCAACGGCGGGCAGTACCTCACGGACCACGTCATGCACTTCTACCACCTCCACGGACTCGACTGGGTGGATATCGTCAGCGCCCTGTCCGCGGATCCGAAGAAGGCGGTGGAGATGGCCAAGGCATACTGCCCCAATCCATTCAACTGTTCGGAGACGCACTACCGGGCGGTTCAGCAGCGCCTCACCGGATTCGTCAAGTCGGGCCGGCTCGGGCCTTTTGCGAACGGCTATTGGGGGAACCCCTCCTTCAAGCTCCCCCCGGAGGCGAATCTCATCATCGTCTCCCATTACCTCGATGCGTTGCAGGTTTCCAAGATCGGGGCGCAGATGATGGCCATCTTCGGCGGCAAGAACCCCCATCCCCAGACCCTGGTGGTCGGCGGCGTCACCTCGGTCATGGACCTCGACGCCCACCGCATCGGCGAGTACCTCTTCCGGCTCAAGGAGGTGAAGCACTTCGTTGAAACGGCCTATATCCCCGACGTCCTCCTCGCGGCGACCTACTACAAAGGCGAGGGCCTCCAGGGAATCGGGGGCGGCGTGAAGAACTACCTCGCTTACGGCGGCTTCCCCCTCGACGACGACTGGGGGAAACTCCTGTTCCCCAGAGGGGTCGTGAAGGGGCGGGATCTGGCCAATCCTCTGAAGCTCGACGAGGCAAAGATCACCGAGGAGGCCACCCACTCCTGGTACAAGGGTTCGGAGCCCCAGCATCCCTATCAGGGGACGACGGAGCCCGAATATACCGGATTCGATGCCCAGGGAAACGTGAAGGGGGGCGAGAAGTATTCCTGGTGCAAGGCGCCGCGGTACGACGGAGAACCCTACGAGGTCGGCCCCCTGGCCCGGTTCCTGGTCGCCTACGCCCAGGGCCATCCCGAAATCAAGGGGCTCGTGGATTCGACCCTCAAGGCCACCGGGCTGCCCGCGACCGTGCTCTTCTCCACCCTGGGCCGAACCGCGGCGCGCGCGCTGGAAACAAAATACGTGGGGGACCATATCGCTGAATGGGTCAACGAGCTCGTGGGCAACCTCAAGGCCGGCGACACCCGAACCTGGACCCGCTGCGACGTTCCCGACAAAGGCGAGGGCCGCGGCCTCACCGAGGTTCCCCGAGGCGCCCTGGGCCACTGGGTCCGCATCGAGAACAAGGTCATCGCCAATTACCAGGCCGTGGTCCCCTCGACCTGGAACTGCTCCCCCAGGGACAAAGCCGGAAAGCGCGGCCCCTACGAGGAATCGCTGATCGGAACGAAATTGGCCAAAGCGGACCAGCCGCTGGAAATCCTTCGGACGATCCACTCCTTCGATCCCTGCATGGCCTGTGCGGTCCATATCATCGATCCGAAGTCGGACACGATCCGGCAGTTCAAGGTGTCCTGAAAGGAGGCATCCATGGAAGGCATTACACCGAAAAAGGTATGGTCCGTGGCCATCCGCTACAACCACTGGCTCATGGCTGCCACCATCTTCGTTCTCATTGCGACGGGGTATTACATTGCCGATCCCTTCACGATACCGAGTGGCGAAACGGTTGACAAGAACTTCATGGGGGCGGTCCGGTTCTGGCATATCCTGTTCGGCGTCCTCCTCTGCTTCCTCTTTGTCTGGCGTCTCTACCTGGCCTTCTTTTCCCGGTTTCACGCCGACTGGAAGGATCTGTTCGTCTGGACGGACTGGAGGAAGGGAGTCCGGCAGGCGCTTTTCTACAGCCTCATCACGAAGGAACCGCCCGTGCATTACAGGGATCTCTATGGTCCGATCCAGGCCCTGGCCTATCTGGGACTTATGGGGATGGTGCTGCTGATCGTCCTGACGGGCTTGATTTTGATGGGCGCCGGCTACGGCGCAGGTCTGACCTCCTTCGTCTACCTCTACCTCAAGCCGCTCGAAAACCTGCTGGGCGGCCTGGCCATGGTGCGTTGGATCCATCACATCCTGATGTGGGGTTTCATCCTCTTCATCGTGGTCCACGTCTACATGGCCTTTTGGCACGACGTGATCTTCAAAGAGGGGACCGTATCGTCGATGATCATCGGCAGGGTGTTCCGTCGGTCGCACCCATAGGATGAGCGCGAAATGAAGTCACCACGAGGGGGGAGCGGGGCTCCCCTCTTTTTTTCAAAGGCGTCCTGATGGAAGGGAAACCGATTGTCATTCTGGGGCTGGGAAACATCCTGATGGGCGATGAAGGGTTCGGCGTCCATTTTGTACGATGGTTCGCGGGGCGCCGGCGTCAGCCCGCCGGCCTTGAAATCATCGACGGGGGGACGCTGGGCTACATGCTGCTGGAGACGATCTGCCGCGCAGGACATTTGATCGTCGTCGACTGCATCCGTCTGGACGATTCCCCGGGCTCCCTCTACCGTTTCAGCCGCAGCGAAATGGAGGCCCATCTTCCGCCGCCCACCTCCGCCCACGAGGTGAAGTTCGCGGACGTGCTGTGCAAGGCGGAGATGACGGGGGAATGCCCGGAGATGACCTTCCTGTGCGCGGTCCCGGAGCGGATCGGCGACATGGATCTGGAGCTTTCTCCGGCGGTTCGGGCGACCTTTCCGGAGTTGGAGAAAATCCTGCTTGCCGAACTCGCGGCCCACAGACTGTTCCCGGAGGCCATCGCCGAAGATGCATGAGCTCTCCCTCATCCAGTCCCTGCTCGATATCGTGGAGGATTACGCGCGCAGGGAGAAATTCAGCCGCGTGAACGTGCTGAGGCTCTCCTTCGGGCGCCTTTCCTGCATCGATCCCGGTGCGCTCGAGTTCACCTTCGGCATCCTGGCGCGCGGGACCAAGGCCGAAGAAGCGAGACTGGAATTTGACATCCGGCCCGCGGTTTTTTACTGTATGGCCTGCGAACGTGAATTTTCTTCGGAAGGGCTCCAGCCCCTCTGCCCCCTCTGTGGCGGCGGAAATGTTTTGCTTTCGGGCGGGGCGGAGGAACTCAAGCTTCTGGATATGGACGTCGATTAGGAGAAACCATGTGCATCGCCTTTCCCGGAAAAATCCTCTCGATCGATGAAGGGCGCTTCGCCGTCATCGAGATCGGCGGCACCCGACGCGAGGTCTGCCTCGATCTTATCGACGAGGAGGTGCGGCCCGGCGATTACGTCATCTGCCACGCCGGCTTTGCCATGCACCGGGTGGACGAAGAACTGGCCCGGGAAAAGCTGGATCTGCTGAAAGAGATCATCGAGCATGAGGCATATTGACGAATATCGGGATACCCTCATCACACGCGGTCTGCTGAACCGGATCGCCGAGCGGGCGGCAAGAATCGGAAAGCCCCTCACGTTCATGGAGATCTGCGGCACCCACACCCAGGCGATCGGCCGGTACGGTATCCGCGCCCTTCTGCCCGCGGGCATCCGTCTGATCTCGGGCCCCGGATGCCCGGTCTGCGTGACATCGGTTGGGGACGTCGATACCGCCCTTTATCTGGCCGGTCTTGATCACGTCGTTTTCGCCACCTTCGGAGACATGATGCGCGTCCCGGGAACGGACGGGGCCAGCCTTCAACAACTGCGGGCCGCGGGGGCCGACATCCGGGTGATCTCCTCGGCCCTGGATGCGATCGTCCTGGCCGAGACCATGAAGACGCGCGAGGTGATCCTCATGGGCATCGGGTTCGAAACCACGGCCCCGACCGTCGCATCGACGATCCACACCGCTCATCGCAAGGGGATCGCCAACCTGTCGGTCTTTTCCGTCCACAAAGTGATCCCCCCCGCGCTGCGCCTGCTGATCGGGGAGACGCGACTCGCCCTGGACGGATTCCTCTGCCCCGGCCATGTGAGCATGGTCATCGGGGCGTCCGCCTATGCGATGCTTCCCGAGGCGGGACTGGCAGCCGCAATCGCCGGTTTTGAGCCGGTCGATATCCTCGAAGGGCTTCTGGCGCTCCTGGAGCAGATCGAAAGCGGGAACAGGGAAGTGGCGCTCCGGTACGGTCGCGCGGTCAAGCCGGAAGGGAATCGCAGGGCCATGGCCCTGATGGAGGCGGTCTTCGAGACCGGGGACGCCGAATGGCGCGGACTCGGAAGGATCGGGGGAAGCGGCCTTTGGGTCCGGGAACGCTACGGCGAATTCGACGCCCTGAAGCGGTTCCCGGTCCCCGAGCTTGAATCCAGGGAGAATCCGGGCTGCGCCTGCGGGGAGATCCTCCGGGGAATCAGGGAGCCGGCGGAATGCCCGCTCTTCCGGCGTCTCTGCACGCCCGCCAACCCCGTCGGCCCCTGTATGGTCTCCTCGGAGGGCACCTGCGCGGCCCGGTACCGCTATGGATGAGGGGCGTTCGTCGAGAATCGGATGCCACCGCACGCGGGACCTTTTTCGACCCTGCGCCTCCGCGACGCGTTGCAAAGACGAAACGCGCGCCAAAGCGCTCAACCCGTCATCTTTGCGGGCGCGCGAGGAAGGGGGCCCTGAACCATCCCCGATGCGCGCCTCCGCAATCAGGAGGGTAAAGCAAAAATAAAAAAAGGAGATGAACATGAAGATCCAGGTGGTTAAAAATATCCTCGACGCCAACGACCGGATCGCGGACGAGAACCGTGCGCTTTTCGATGAAAAGAAGATTTTCGTGATGAACCTGATGAGTTCCCCCGGGGCGGGCAAGACCAGCCTCGTGGAAAAGACCATCGAAGCCCTGCGGGACCAATGCCGGATCGCGGTCATCGAGGGGGACATCCAGAACACCTGCGACGCGGACCGGGTGGCAGCCCTGGGCATTCCCGCCGTCCAGATCAACACCGGCGGCGGCTGCCACCTCGACGCGAACATGGTCCGGGAGGGGCTTGCGGGCCTCGATCTGAACGCCGTCGATCTGCTCATCGTCGAGAACGTGGGGAATCTCGTTTGCCCCGCCGAATTCAGGATCGGGGAAGACGTCAAGGTGATGATCCTGAGCACCCCCGAAGGGGCGGACAAGCCGTCGAAATACCCCCTGATCTTCCAGAAATCGTCCGTGATGATCCTCAACAAGATCGACCTGCTGCCGCATCTCGATTTCGACCGGGACAAGGTCCGGAGGGACGCCCTGTCCCTCAACCGCGACCTGACGATTTTCGAGGTCTCCTGCAGGACCGGGGAGGGGTTGGACGGCTGGTTCGGCTGGATCCGGAAGCGGATCGCCCATCCGTCCGCATAGGAAATCCGGCGATGGCCATCAGGAAACGCTTTCTCTTCAAGGGAACGGTCCAGGGGGTGGGATTCCGCCCCTTCATCTGGCGCCAGGCCACCGAAAACGCCCTGACCGGCTTTGTCCAGAACCGCCCGGACGGCGTCATCGCAGAGGTGGAAGGGCCCGTCCAGGCGGTTGGCCGCTTCATCGAACAAATCCAGTTCAGGCCCCCTCCTCTGGCGGAGATCACCGGCATCGAAGAGGAGGAGATTCCCCCCGCGGGCGATCATGCGTTCGTGATCGCCGAAAGCGGCCGCGACGCACCGGGGGACCTGCACATCACGCCGGACATCGCAACCTGCGCGGCATGCCTCGCGGAGTTTTCAGACCCCGGGAACCGGAGATACCATTATCCTTTCATCAACTGCACCGACTGCGGTCCCAGGCTGACGATCATCGATGCCGTTCCCTACGACCGTAGCCGGACCTCGATGGCCTGTTTTCCGATGTGCCCGTCCTGCCGCAGGGAATATGAGAATCCGGCCGACCGAAGGTTCCACGCCGAACCCAACGCCTGCCGTGACTGCGGGCCCAGGCTGGCGCTCCTGGACGCCGCCGGACAATCCATTGCGACAGACGCCGTCGCAGGAGCCATCGATCTCCTCAGGAGGGGGTCGATCCTCGCCGTCAAGGGACTCGGAGGGTTTCACCTGTGCGTCGACGCCCGCAACGACGCCGTTTTGAAGGCGCTCCGGCAGCGCAAATTCCGGGAGGAAAAGCCGCTGGCCGTGATGGTCAGGGACATCAACGCCGCATCCCTGCTGGCCGTGATCGGCGACGCCGAAAAACGACTCCTCCTTTCTCCGGAAAGGCCCATCGTCCTGGTCCGGCGACGGGACGGGTCGCCTGTGTCCCCCCTCGTCGCCCCGGGAATCGACACCCTGGGGATCATGCTCCCCTACACCCCGCTTCAGCACCTTCTCCTCGGCGAAGAGCTGCCGGCGCTCGTGATGACGAGCGCCAACCGGACCGACGAGCCGATCTGCGTCGGCAACCGGGAGGCCCTACACCGGCTCTGCGGGGTCGCGGACGCCTTTCTCGTCCACGATCGGGACATCCTGGTGCGCTGCGACGATTCGGTGGCCATCGTCCTGGAGGAGGCCCCTTTTGTCCTGCGCCGTTCGCGCGGCTACGCCCCCAAGCCCGTGGCGCTGAAGCAAGCCTATCCCGCTGTCCTGGCCCTGGGGCCCCAGATCAAGGGGACCGTCTGCATCCTCAAGGGGAGGTTCGCCTTCCTGAGCCCCCACATCGGGGACATGGAAACGCCCGAGGCGCGGGACTTTCTCCTTGAAAGCATCGAATTCATGCAACGGATCACCGAATGCCGCCCCGGTCTGGTCGCCTGCGATCTTCATCCCGGTTACTTCACGAGCCGGGTCGCCCGGGGAATGGGAGACAGGGAGGTGATCGCCGTACAGCACCACCACGCCCACATCGCAAGCTGCATGGCGGAAAACGGCCTTGTCGGAGCGGTCATCGGCATCGCCATGGACGGAACGGGTTACGGGTCCGACGGCCAGGTATGGGGCGGGGAATTTCTGGTCGCGGACGAATCCGATTTTTCCCGCAGAGGACATCTCCGCTATGTGCCGCTTCCCGGAGGAGAGAGGGCGGTCCGCGAACCCTGGCGCATGGCCGCCTCGCTTCTCAGGGACGCCTTCGGAGGCGAATGGACGGAAGCGGCCGGACGGCTGAACCTCGGACCTGACCAAGCCCCCGTCCCGGGCGGAGGGGAAGCGTCGGAGGCCTGCCTGCGGCTGGAGCAGGCCATGGGCGGACGGATTCCGACGCCCGAAACCTCCAGCCTCGGGCGGATCTTCGACGGTGTCGCGGCCCTGGTCGGCCTGCGGCGGAGGGTCAGTTTCGAGGGTCAGGCGGCCATGGAACTGGAGGCGCTGGCGAAGGGCAGGACGGGGCTCCATCTCCCCTTCGCCGTCACGGATGGTGGCGGCGATGTCCGGACGCCTCCTCCGCAGGGAGGGCCGGAGATCCGGACCCTCGACCTGCGCCCCGCGGTCCGTACGATCGTCGGAGCGCTCACCGAAGGCCGTCCGCGCGAGGAAATCGCCCTGGCCTTCCACAACCTCCTCCCGGAGGCCTTCACGGCCATGGCAAACATCCTGAGGCGGGAAACGGGACTGAAACGGGTGGTCCTGAGCGGAGGATGCTTCCAGAACCGACTTCTCCTCTCGGGTTGTCTGGATTGCCTCCGGAAGGCGGACTTTGAGGTCTTTTACCACCGCCTCGTTCCCACGAACGACGGCGGCATCTCCCTCGGCCAGGCGGTCTGCGCCGGGGCAAGACATCCGAAGGGAGTGACGGCGTGAAACCATATGACCGGATACTGCTGGAACACGGAGGCGGGGGTCTCCTATCCAATGAGCTGATCTCGAAGATCTTCCTCCCCATGCTGAAAAACCCGCTGCTGGAGGAGCTTCATGACGGGGCCGTTTTTGAGGCGGAAGGCTCCAGGTTCTGCTTTACCACGGACTCCTTTGTCGTGCAGCCCCGTTTCTTCCCCGGGGGCGACATCGGATCGCTCGCCGTCCATGGGACCGTGAACGACATCGCGATGTGCGGGGGGATTCCCCTCGCCCTGAGCGCGGGATTCATCCTCGAAGAGGGATTCCCGATGGAGGAACTGGAGCGGGTCGTCCGGTCCATGGCCGATGCGGCCCGATCGGCGGGCGTGGTTGTCGCGACGGGGGACACGAAGGTCGTCCCCCGGGGCGGCGCGGACGGCCTTTTCATCAACACATCGGGCATCGGCATCGTCCGGTACGGGAGCCCGCTCTCCGTCCGGAGCATCCGCCCCGGCGATGCCGTGCTGATCAATGGCCCGATCGGCGACCACGGGGCCGCCATCCTCTCGGCCAGGGGACAGCTCGGGTTCTCCTCCGCCATCCGCTCCGATTCGGCGCCTTTGAACGGGCTGGTGGAGACGATCCTTGCCGCCAGCCCGGACATTCACTGCATGCGCGACGCGACCCGGGGCGGTCTCGGGGCCATCCTGGCCGAAATCGCCGGCCAGTCCGGGATGCGGATCACAATCCGACAGACCGCCATTCCCGTGCGCAGCGAGGTCCGCGGGATCTGCGAAATCCTCGGATTCGATCCGCTGTTCCTGGCCAACGAGGGACGGATGGCGCTTTTCTGTGCCGGGGGGGCCGCGGAGGAGATCCTCGGGGTCATGCGGCGTCATCCCCTGGGGGGGGATGCGGCACTCGTCGGCATGGTCGCTGAAGACCGCAGGGGACGCGTGATCATGGAAACCCTGGTCGGAGGCTCCCGCGAAATCGATCTCCCGACCGGCGAGCTCGTGCCGAGGATCTGCTGAGCGGGGAAACTCCTCTTGACACGCCTGCCCCTTTTCCGTACCTTCGGTCCATGCGAAAGGCAAGCTCCCCCAACCCGTTGACAGACAGGGGCCTTCGACGGATCCATCCGTGGTTGCCGTTCCTCGGGGCGGCTCTGCTGGCGATCATCGTGCGGATCGTGTATCTGCAGGAGGTGGGCGGTTCTCCCCTCCTGTCCGTTCTGCTGGGCGACAGCCGCCAGTACGACGCATGGGCCCGACAGATCGCAGGCGGCCAATGGGTCGGGACGGAAATCTTCTACCAGACGCCCCTCTATCCTTACCTGCTCGCGATCATCTTCAGCGTCGCCGGCCACAGCCTCGCATGGGTGCGCCTCATCCAGGCATGCCTCGGCGCGGCCTCCTGCCTCCTGCTCGGCCTGGCCGGGCGCCGTTTTTTCGGAAACCGCGCGGGCATCATTGCGGCGCTGGGGCTGGCGGTCTACCCCCCTGCGATCTTCTTCGACGGGCTGATCCAGAAATCATCCCTCGACATCTTCCTCGTCACACTCTCGCTGGCGCTGCTGGGCGAATTTTACCATCGGCGGGACTGGAAATGGCTGGCGGCGCTGGGGGCGGCCACTGCGGCCCTGGTGCTCAATCGCGAGAATGCCCTTGTGCTCTACCCGGTCATCGCCGCATGGCTGCTGTTTTGCTTCCGCGATGTCCCGGTCCGCCGCAGGATGGCATGGACAAGCGTTTTTCTGGCGGCATCGCTCGCCGTGCTCCTGCCCGTCGGCCTCCGAAATTTCGCGGTCGGGGGCGAATTCGTTCTCACCACGTCCCAGATGGGGCCGAACTTCTTCATCGGAAACAATCCCCTCGCGCGCGGCAGCTATGCACCGCTCGTTCCGGAGCGCGGGGACGCCGCCTTCGAACGTCAGGACGCCGAACGTCTCGCCTCGGAGGCGGCAGGACGGAAACTCTCGCCCCGCGAGGTGTCCGACTATTGGCTCCGCAAATCGATCTCCTATATCCGGAGCCAACCGGCCCACTGGCTTGCCCTGCTCGGGAAGAAGGCGTGGCTCACGCTCCACGCGGACGAGATTCCCGACACCGAGTCCATCGAGGCCTACTCCGATTACTCCCGCATCCTCCGCGTCCTGGGCTGGCTTCACTTCGGCGTCATCCTCCCGTTCGCCGTCCTCGGCGCGTGGCACTGCCGCCGTGACTGGCGGCGCCTGCTCATCCTCTACGGGATGCTGACGGCGATGGTCCTATCGGTGGCCCTGTTCTATGTGGTCGCCCGTTACCGGCATCCACTGGTCCCTCTGGTCCTCATGTTCGCGGGAGCGGGCATCAGCGGCCTCCTGGAGGAGATCCGCCCGTGCATCCTCGCCGATAAAGGGGGCAGGAACGGGCGCGACAAAACCGGGGACCCGGCCGCACCTTCGCCGCCCGATTGGCGCAGACAATGGCTTCCCGGCCTTCTTGCAGCCGGGCTGATCGCCGTCGCGGCGAACTACCCGATCCGGGTGGTTCAGGATGAAACCTACACCAATGTCGGATCGCTGATGGTCAAACAGGGCCGTTTCGCGGAGGCGGTCCCGCTGCTCGCGAAGGCCGTCTCCGCCAATCCGGCCATTGCCGCGCCCCATCTCGCGCTGGGAGTCGCGCACCGGAACCTCAACCAGCCGGATGAGGCGCTCCGGCACCTCCGGGAAGCGGCCCGGCTCGCACCGGAATCGATGGAGGCGCGATCCAATCTGGGGCTCGCCCTGATGGATGTCGGCCGGCCAAAGGACGCAGTGGACGAACTCAAACGGGCTGTGGAACTCGATCCCGAGAACCCGCATGCGCGCAACTACCTTGCCGGGGCGCTCCAGCAAACGGGTGAAATCCAGTCGGCCCTTCCCGAATACCGCAAGGCCCTGGCGCTCAAGCCGGACTACGCGGAGGCGCACAACAATCTGGCACTCGCGCTGGCCTCCGTCCAGGACTATGAGGGCGCTTTCCACCACTTCCGCGAGGCGATCCGCCTGTTGCCCCGCCATTATCAGTTTCGCGCCAATTTCGGCCGCGTCCTTGCCGATGCCGGGAAAACCGCCGAGGGGCTGGAGCAGCTCGAGGAGGCTGCGCGTCTGGCGCCAGACGCCATCGATGTCCCCTATCTCGCCTCCCGGATCTTAGCCCGGGCAGGGCGTTTCGCCGCCGCGGTGGCGAGCCTGGAAAGGGCCCTGGACCTTGCGAACGCACGGGGAGAATCCGAGGCCGCCCGGCAGATCGTCGAGGCCATCGGGCAGACCCGGGCACTGATGGACCGGCGCCATCCATGAGACGGGTTCACACCGCAAACGCAGATCCGTTGACGCGCCCCCTGTCCGTTATGCATCGTCATTGACCGGTTCCGTCCGGCCCCGCTTGGGCGGCCTCGTGCCGGGGCTTATCGCCAAGGGCAATCCCCGTTTCCCGCTTCCCCGTTCCTGCTTGCGGCCGGAAGTATCGAGTCGCGACAATCAGCCGGAAATCTGCTGCGATCACAAACGTCGTGGCAACGACGATGGGAAGGGCAAAAAAGGGCCGCTCAAAATGATCACCCCCGGTCTTACGGGGAAATTTAACTTGACATGCCCGATCCCCTTTTCGTATGGTACAAAAATAGGAATTCCGGATCGCGCTCGACAAAAAACGCCGCTACTGGGTTCCACAGTTCTTTTCCAAAAGGTTGTTTGTGCATCCGCGCACGAACCGACAATCCCACCCGGCTGAGCCGACTGCTCCCAAAGGTCGGTGTGCTTAGAAAACGTCAGCGGTCAGTTGCGGTCATGCAATTGAAAAGCAAAATGGCGTCGATGTACGTTTCTCAGCGTTATGTCAACAGGGGCTCCAAATTATAAATCTATTCATCGCATTTTTGGAGGAAGACATGGCAAATGAAACTGTAAAGACGAAAGCGGGGCAGGATCATGTTGTGCTCGACAGCGGCACCACATTCAAGGATCTCTACACCAAGGAAGACTGGATGGTCATATGGATGGGATTCATCTTACTGATCGTGGGTCTTCTGATTTATCTGCCCAACCCCCCCGAAAAAGCGGCTGAAATTCCCAAATACAACGCCATCATGACGGAAGAGGCGACAAAAGCCCCATTCAAGACCATCGAATGGTACAACGCCTCTTCTTCCAAACGCGGTATTCGCGCCCGCGACCAGCATTTCGGCAAGGTGATCCAGAACTTCCTGGCCGCCCCCAGTGACTGGTCTGGCAATCCCCTGGATGCGCTGTATCGCAGCAAGGAAACTGCCGATGCCCTGAACGCACCCCACAAAGAGGCAGCGGACAAGGCTAAGGTCGAAGAAGACGCTGCACTGGCCGCTGCCACGGCTGCACAGGCTGCAGCCGCAGCCGCTGCATTCAAGGATACCGCTCTCAATTCCGCTGCAGAAAAGGCGATCAAGGATTGGCAGACCGCCAAGGGCAAGGCGTCCAAGGCTAAGGGCAAGGCAACCCACAAACCTTACAACCGGATACCCTATTTGATCGGCCTCTGTATCATTCTCGCTGTCTTTTTCGGCATCGGCAAGGCCGTCATGGGCCAATCCTTCGGTAAATTTGTGGTGGGCTTCCCGGTCGTCTTCATTCTTGCGGTCCTCGCATACATGGGCGAGACCCAGAGCCTGATGAAGCACTGGGGATTCGGATTTCCGTTGTGGGCGATCGTCTTCGGCATGCTGATCAGCAATACCGTTGGTACGCCCAAGTGGGTCAAGCCTGCTGTTTGCACCGAATACTTCATCAAGACCGGTCTCGTTCTGCTCGGCGCGGAAATCCTCTTCAACAAGATCCTCGCCATCGGCAAACCGGGCATCTTCATCGCCTGGATCTGCACCCCCGTGACACTGATTTTGACCTACTGGTTCGGCCAGAAAATCGTCAAGATGCCCTCCAAGACGCTGAACATCACGATTTCTTCCGATATGTCGGTGTGCGGCGTTTCAGCCGCCATCGCCACGGCTGCTGCTTGCAAGGCCAAGAAAGAGGAACTGACGCTGGCCATCGGCCTCTCCATGGTTTTTACCGCCATCTGTATGGTTGGCCAGCCGGCGATCGCAAAACTGGTGGGCATGCCTGAAGTCTTGGCCGGTGCCTGGATGGGCGGCACAATCGACTCAACGGGCGCCGTTGCCGCAGCCGGGGCGTTCCTTGGAGAAAAGGCGCTTTACGTGGCGGCAACCCTCAAGATGATTCAGAACGTCCTGATTGGGGTGATCGCCTTCGCCGTTGCCGTTTACTGGTGCGCCAAAGTGGAAGCGCGACCCGGTGTGAGCGTCAGTTGGTGGGAAATTTGGTACCGATTCCCGAAGTTCGTCCTTGGTTTCATCCTGGCCTCGATCGTCTTTTCCATCATCGATGCGGGTGTGGGCAAGGATATGAGTTCCGTGATGATCGACCAGGGAGTCCTGAGGGGGTTCACCCGGATCGCCCGCGAGTGGTTCTTTGCACTCGCCTTCACCTGTATTGGGCTTGATACCAACTTCAGGGAATTCGGTCCCTACCTGAAAGGCGGAAAACCGTTCACCCTGTATGTGTCCGGCCAGGCCTTCCAGTTGATCTTTGTGCTTGCGGTCGCATACTTCATGTTCTACATCGTTTTCCCTGAAGTCACTGCCGCCCTGTAATCGAATGACGACAGCGAAGAAAGCCTATTCGACCGTCCCTGCCTGCGGGCCTCCGGCCCCGCAGGCAGGGATGAATCCCTGGATCAAAATGGTCATCGGAATCATCCTGATTCTGGCGTTCATTTTCGGCGTCGGATCTCTGGCGCAATGGATCCCCGGTGCAAGCCATATGGCGCAGGTTATTGACGAACGGAACCTGCGAGCTACAGCCATTTATTATACGGACTTCGAAGAGCCGGCCGAAGGTTCCGATCGCATCCGTGACAGCCTTGACTACACCCCTGGTGTAAAACCCTGACCGTCACACTACGCATGGCCGGCCCACGGCACACGTATCTCTCAGCTTCTTCATCTTATACGCCGACCAGCATGACGACATTGGTCATAAAGAAAAATATCATCCTGCAACGAGAACTGGTCTTTGCCAATGCAATCGGCGCTGCCGTATTTGAAAAGCCCAAGGTCAGTTTTTGGATGGTGCTCATCCCTATTCTCTTTCTGTATTTCGTGTATCGCATGCAGAAATTCAAAAACGGCCGCATGCAGTTCGACGAAGAGTTCATGACGACGCGGCGTCGGGCAATGGACATCGCCCTGAACGCCGCAGAGACGGACGGGATACCGGACATCGATGAAATGGTCCAAGACGCCCGTCTTCCGGAACCGCTTCGAAAACCCTTCTCATTCTGGGTGGAAGCCCTTGTCGGGTATTACATGGATCTGCTGGCCGCGGACGGCGACAGCTTCGCAGCCCTGGCGCGGTCTGCTTACGGTAATCGGGACACCTTTCTGTTGATACTCAACAGTCTCAGCACCGTCGAAAGGGATTTCTACACCGCCATCAGACCGCACCTGAGCGGCACCCATGGAGCGTCCGATGTGATTGATGCCATCGAGTCGCAGTCTCGGCGGCTTCGCTGCGAACTGGCGGAAGAGGTTTTTTGTTGAACGGCGCCATCGTTAGGGAATGATTCGGATATCATTCATTCATCCCACCGCACCTCACATCCGCGTGGTCATGGCTTCGGGACATGGTGAACACCCGTTACGCTGGTTGCTTATCGGCCATTGCCTGCCCTAATGGCCGATCACCACAGACCGCGGAACCCCGAGGATTTCCAGAACAAGGGAAGTGGCCGAGCAGACGGAGATGAGATAGAAACGACGAGGCAAAGAAAGAGGACGTCGGTCGAAGACACCCTCCACCGTGCGCCTGAGGGGATATTGAGGCCTGCCGCTGGGAGGATATTTTTTGTTGCACTTAAATCGATAATGATATAACGGGTAACAAGTTAAAAAGTTGGTTGGGACCTTTTCGCTCCCCGAAAAAACACGCACCGGCCTCTGGACGACCATACGGATCTATTGAAGACCATGGGTGGGAACAACGAATGAAAGATCGTGAGCAGAACCCTGAGATACCGAAGGAGAAGCGCACTGGGATCACCCGGCGCGATTTCATGAAGGTGGGCGCTGCGGTCGCCGCAAGCGGCGCCGTGCCACTTGCCCTGCCCCGGAACGGCCAGGCGATGGGCAAACCCGCGGCCCTGCCCCAGATCGACCGCACCGTTTTTTCATCCTGCATGCTTTGCCAGACGCGTTGCACGATGGAGGTCCAGGTCAGCAAAGGCCGGGTCGTCAACGTATACGGAAGGCCGGACAACGAATGGACCGGCGGGACCATGTGCCCCAAGGGCCAGTCCATGGTCGAACTGACCTACAGCCCGAACCGGCTTCTGCATCCCCTGCTGCGGCGCGGAGATTCCTGGGAGCGCATCACCTACCGGCAGGCCCTTGAAATCGCGGCTGAAAAGATCCTGGCGGTCAAAAAGGATTTCCCCGAGGACTACACCCACCGCGTGGCACTGTTCGAACCGCTCTGGGAATCGCGGGAGGCGGAGCTGACCGCGAAGATGACCCTGCGCCTGGCCGGATTCCCCGACATCAGCTATCCCGGGGACACCTGCATGAACAATACGGGCGCCGTCCTGGATTCCTGCCTAGGCACGGCCACCGCGGAGACGACCCTGGACGAGCTTCCCAATGCCGAGGTGGTGGTTCTTTTCGGGGCCAATATCGCGGAACTTTATCCTCCCTATGTTCGCTGGCTCCAGGCGGCGCGTGAAAAGGGTGCGAAGATCTTCTATCTGGACCCGCGCCGAACCCCCACGACCACCCTGTGCGATGTGGCGCTGAGAAACAGACCCGGCACCGACGGCGCACTGGTGCTGGCATTGCTGAATTACCTGATCTCCGGAAATCTGTACGACAAGAAATTCGTGGCCTCTCATGTGAACGGGTTCGATCTCGTGGCCGAGTCCGTCAAACCCTTCACCCTTGAAAAGGCCGCCGAGATCACGCGGCTGCGGAAGGATGATATCCGGAACCTGGCCGAAACCCTGGGGCGGTCCCGCCGGACGATCGTCTGGATCGGGGGCTCCGTATCCCGGTACACCAATTCGGTTCAAACGGCGCGGGCCATCGTGGCGCTTCAGGCCCTGACGGGAAACCTGGGGGGGTCGGGCAAGGGGCTGCTGCATGTCCAGAGCGGGAAGCCCGGCGGCTCAGAGGCCTTTGACGAAAAATACCGGATGGCCGATCTGCCCCGGGGACTTTTCTACCGGAAAATCCTGAACAACATGGAACGGGATTACCTGAAGGTCCTGCTCCTCAATTCCAGCTACCGTCGATATCCGGATGCGAACCGGGTCCGCAAGGCCGTGCAGAACGTGCCGTTCGTCATTCACCGGGGTTTCTTCATGAACGACGATGCCAAGATCTCCCACCTGATCGTACCCGGAACGATGAACTTCGAAACCGAAGGCTCCCAGTACGGCTTGAACCGCCAGGTGGGCTGGCGGGAAAAGGCGATCGAGCCGCTCGGGGAAACGGTGCCCGAGTGGCGTTTCTATACGGATCTGGGAAAACTCATCTGCGGGGATGCCTATCCCCCCGTGCAGAGCCCGGCCGACATCTACGAACTGATGCAGAAGATGTCGCCCACCTGGGGAGGGATGAGTCTCGATCGCATCAAGGCGAATCCCTCCGGAATCGTCTGGCCCTGCCCTTCCCCTGAAGGCAAGGACGGCCGGGGAACGCTTTTCAAAGATGCCCGCTTCTGGACCCAAAGCGGCAAGGTGGAACTCGAGGTCCCGGGTCTGGGCCCCCTGGCGTGGGAAGAGCCCGAGGGGAGTCCCCTGGGTCCGGAGGCCGATCCCCAGAAATTTCCGCTCATCTTCACCCAGGGCAAGGTGGTCCACCACTGGCAGCAGTCCATGACGACCTGGTCCAGATACATGGCCCAGTTTTCCGACGGAAACGCGGTTCAAATCCATCCAGAGACGGCAAAACAATTCGGATTGGCGGATGGCGATTCGGCGCTGCTGGAAACTGAGGTCGGCGGGATGAAGGTGAGGATCAAGATCACCACCGCCATTCTGCCGGGGGTGGTCTGGACCCCTTCGTTTGTCGATCCCGGCAGCGGCGTCTCCGGCAATGCTGGACAGGCGGTGAATTCGATCGTTCCGGGTTACTGGGACAAGGCCGCTGCGCAGTACAATGGCTTTGGCTGCCGGCTCACCAAAGCCTGAGCCGCGACCTGAGCATCGTTTTGCCTTAAGGAGGAATCCCCCTTTTTCAAAATACCCGAACGCCCTTGGTGTAGGAAAACATATGTCAATTTTGACATATAATATTTTGATGAGGAGTGGCTCATGGATCATAACATCTTTATCCTGAACGGAGCGGAAACGGCCTTCAGGCCCGGTCAGACGATCCTCGAAGCGGCACGCGACGCAGGGGTCGTCATTCCGACGCTTTGCCATCTCAGCGGCACCACGGCAACGGGCGCCTGCCGGGTCTGCCTGGTGGAGGTCAAGGGGGCGCGTTCCCTGATGGCCTCGTGCTCGACCCCGGTGACGCCGAACATGGAGGTCAGGACCGACAGCGAAAGGGTTCTCATGACGCGCAAGCTTGTCGTCGAACTCCTGCTGTCGAGCGGCCATCACGACTGTATCGTCTGCGAAGCGAACGGGAATTGCCGCTTGCAGGATCTGGCCTATGGCTGCGGGATCACCGAGATCAGATTCTCGCGACCGGAAAAATGTTATCCCACCGATGCGGAGAACCCCTTGATCATCCGCGATTTCAGCCGTTGCATCCTCTGCGGGCGCTGCGTTCAGGCCTGCAACGAGGTCGTCGTGAACCGGGCGATCAGTTTCGGCTATCGCGGCTCGGCCAGCAAGATCTGCACCGGCGGGGACGGTCCCTACACCGAAAGCGATTGCGTCTTCTGCGGCCAGTGCGTGGAGGTCTGTCCGGTGGGGGCGCTGACGGAGAAGAAAGCCAAGGGACGGGGTCGTCCCTGGGAGACGCGGAAGATCCGGACAACCTGCCCCTATTGTGGGGTCGGCTGCCAGCAGCTCCTCCATGTAAAGGACGGAAGGATCGTCAAGGTCACCGCCGTCGAAGGGGCTCAGCCCAATCAGGGAAGGCTCTGCGTCAAGGGTCGATTCGGCTACGATTTCGTCTATTCGGAGGAACGGCTCAAGACCCCCCTGATCCGGGGGGAACACGGGGAGTTCCGCGAGGCTTCCTGGGACGAGGCCCTGGACCTGGTGGTTTCGAAATTCAAGGGGATCATCGAAAAGCACGGCCCGGACGCCGTGGCGGGCGTGAGCTGCGCCCGGAGCACCAACGAGGATTCCTATCAGATGCAGAAGCTCTTCCGGTCGGTGTTCCAAACGAACAACATCGACCATTGCGCCCGTACCTGACACGCCCCCACGGTCGCGGGTCTCGCGACCACATTCGGTTCCGGCGCCATGACCAATTCATTCCGTGAATTCGCGCAGGCGAAGCTGATGCTCGTGATCGGTTCGAACATGACGGAGGCCCACCCGGTGGCATCCACCTTTATCAAGGATGCCGTTCTTTCGGGAGGCCGGCTCATCGTCGTCGATCCGCGGCGCACGCCCCTGACGGATTTCGCCGAACGCCATCTGCAGATCAGGGTCGGATCGGACATCGCCTTCCTCAACGGGGTGATGAACGTCCTGATCAACGAAAACCTCTACGACAGGAAATTCGTCGAGGAGAGCTGCGAAGGCTTCGAGGATCTCAAGAAGAAGGTCATGGAATACCCTCCGGAGAGGGCCGCCGAGATTTCAGGGGTCAGCGCGGACGAGATCCGGGGCCTGGCCCGCAGACTGGCTTCGTTGAAGCCCGCCATGCTGATCTACACCCTCGGCATCACGGAACATACCTGCGGCACGAACAATGTCATTTCGTGCGCCAACCTCCAGATGCTGCTGGGAAACATGGGCGTCGAGTGCGGCGGGGTCAATCCCCTGAGGGGCCAGAACAATGTCCAGGGGGCCTGCGATATGGGCGCCCTGCCCGTTGTCTTTCCCGGCTACCAATCGGTCGCCGACGGGAAGATCCGCGCCAAGTTCGAGGATGCCTGGGGAGTCAGGAATCTGCCGGCCAAACCCGGCCTGATGATCCCGCAGATGATCGACGCCCTGTCCCAAGGCAGGGTCAGGGGTTTCTACATCTTCGGCGAGAATCTCGCCAACACGGAACCCGACATCAGGCACATCGAACACTGCCTTGCGTCGGCGGAATTCGTGGTCTGCAACGATATCTTTCAAACGGAGACAACCCGCTTCGCCCATGTCATTCTGCCGGCCGCCGCCTGGTCCGAGGATGAAGGGACCTTTTCGAGCAGCGAGCGAAGGCTCAACCGGGTCCGAAAGGTGAGCGATCCGCCGGGGCAGGCAAAACCCAACTGGATGATATTCAAAGAGATTGCCAGACGAATGGGGCACGAGTGGCCCTCCAACAGCGGCCGGGAGATCTGGGACAATGAAATATCCGTTCTTTCCCCCGCATTCGCCGGCATCAAGTACGCCCGCCTGGAGGACGACGGCATCCAGTGGCCGGCGCCGACCGAGGGCCATCCCGGGACGTCCGTCCTGCACATGCACGGCCGTTTCAGCCGGGGCAGGGGAAAGATGGTCCCTGTCGATTGGACGCCGCCGGCCGAAAGACCTGACGATGAATACCCGCTGGTGCTGAGCACGGGCCGTCGGCTCTACCATTACCACACGCGGACCATGACGGGGCGTTCCCTCGGACTCGACGACCTCCTCGGCGAGGAGACGGCGGACATCTCCGCCGAGGACGCGAACGCCCGGGGCATCACACACGGGGAGATGATCTCCGTCCGTTCGCGGCGGGGGGAGGTGGTCGTGCGGGCCAATGTGAGCGACCGGATCCCGCAGGGGCTGGTCTGGATGTCCTTCCATTTCCGCGAGGCATGCGCCAACTGGCTGACCAATCCGGTCTTCGACCCGGTCACCCAAACCGCGGAATACAAGGCCTGCGCGGTGCAGATCCAGAAGCTGCGGTGAAATGGATTCGGCCGCGCCCGGCGCATGAGGACGCGGCAAGGCGCCGTATCCGAAGTCCCGATACAACCGGGACCCGGGATCCCGTTTTTTTGCGAAAGGACGATCCGGGCGATTCGCTGGGATGCTGCGCCTTTCCGGAGCGCAACATCCCCGCTGCCGGCCAAATCCGGCCGCGGCGGTTTCAGCGCCTTTGAAGCGGCGCATTCAAGGTTGAATTGCGCCTTTGTATATGCTACATATAACATATGGTTTCCGCATTGCGGATTCCGGAAAGGAACCCATCATGTCCAATGAAAAATGTGCCAGATGTTCCCGTCCGTTCCGAAAGGGATCCCTCCTGCGAAGCATGATCTGCCTCCTCCTGTTGTCTCTCCTGCTGTGGCATCCCTTCCCCGCCGCGGCCTCGGAAGGACTCCGAATCGCCGTGGCGGCCAACTTCATCCAGGCCACCAAGGAATTGACCGCCGATTTCGAGAAACAGACCGGCGTCAAGGTGGAGGCGACCTTCTCCTCGTCGGGAAACCTCTACGCCCAGATCGCCAACGGCGCCCCCTATGACCTTTTCCTCTCCGCTGACGAGGAGAGGCCCGCCAAGCTGCATGCGGAGGGGGCCGCGGAAAAGCCGTTCGTCTATGCCAAGGGCCGGGTGGTTCTCTGGTCGGCCCGGAAGGCGTTCTGCAGGGCTGCGGATTGGCGTCAGGCCCTTTCCGATCCGGGGGTACGGAAGGTCGCAATCGCTAACCCCGAAACGGCCCCGTACGGAACGGCGGCCAGAACGGCGTTGCAGCAGGCTGCCCTGTGGGATCCGGGACAGGGTCAAAGGGTTGTCGCCCAGTCCATCGCGCAGGCCTTCCAGTACGCATCGACGGAGGCCGTGGACTGCGCCTTTTGCGCCTTCTCTTCCGCACAGACCGAAGAGGGACGAAAGGGGTGCCATTACGAGATCCCCGAGGCCCCTGAGATCATCCAGTCGGCCTGCGTGCTTAAACAGAGTAAAAACCGCGCCACGGCGGAGAGCTTCGCGGCGTTTTTGATGTCTCCTTCCGCCGCCGCCATCAAGGAGAAATTCGGGTACCGGTAGAATGGACTATCTCTCCCTGTACGTCACGCTGAAGCTGGCCGCTGCCACGACGGCGGTCCTGTTGATTCTCGCGACCCCGGTGGCTTACGCGCTGGCCTATTGGCGCTTCCCGGGAAAGTCGCTGTTCGAGGCCCTGATCTATCTTCCCATGGCCCTGCCGCCGACCGTGATGGGCTTCTACCTGATCCTGGCGATGGGGCCCAGGGGCTTCATCGGACGGGCGTGGGGGTCGCTCACGGGAGAATCCCTGCTCTTCACCTTTTTGGGGATTACTGCGGCCTCCGTGGTGTACAGCATCCCTTTCGCCATACAGCCGATGAAGGCGGCCTTTCAGAAGATCGACCCGCGGTTGATCGAGAACGCCTCCGTACTGGGGCTCTCCCGAACAGCGGCCTTCTTCCGGGTCATCCTTCCCAACAGCACAGTCGGCATCATCGCGGCGGCGGTCCTGGTGTTCCTGCACAGCATCGGCGCCTTCGGCGTCCTGATCATGGTGGGGGGAAGCGTCCCCGGCGTGACCAAGGTCGCCTCCATCGCCATCTACGAGGCGGTGGAGGCCATGGATTACCGGACGGCGGGGCTGCTGTCCCTCTGTTTCCTGCCCATCAGCTACGCCTTCCTGCTGCTGGTGAACCGGCTCAGCGGAGAAAACCGACATGGCTCTTGATATCCGGATCAGCAAAAGGCTCCATTACTTCGATATGGATCTCGATCTCTCCTGCGCAGACGGCCGGATGGCGGTGCTCATCGGCCCCTCGGGCGGAGGGAAGACCACCCTGGTGCGGATGCTGGCGGGCCTCACTGCACCCGATGAGGGGCGTATCGTCTTTCACGGGGAGACATGGTTCGACTCCTCAAGGGGCATCAACGTCAAGCCGCAAGAACGCCGCGTCGGCTACGTCTTTCAGGAATTCACCCTGTTCCCGCATCTGAACCTGTACGAAAACGCGGCCTTCGCCGCGGAGGACCGGAAAGAGGTCGACGACCTCCTGGAGCTGTTCGGGATCGGCCATCTGCGCCGGCGGAAACCCCATCTCGTCTCCGGCGGGGAACGCCAGCGCTGTGCCCTGTGCCAGGCCCTTGCCCGGCGGCCACGGATGCTCCTTCTGGACGAACCTTTTTCGGCCCTCGACGCGGTGACCCGCCGTGGGTTACGGGAAGAGCTGAAATCTCTGAAAAAGAAGCTGGACTTCCCGGTCCTTTATGTGACACACGACATCGGCGAGGCCCTGTTCCTGGCCGACGAGATTCTGCCCATCGTTGACGGACGGATAGACCGGGCATGGCTGGAGAGGGCCATCGCCAGGGATCCGACAGCCGTGAATTCCCCGAGGGCCGCACGCGAACCCCGTCTGGCGCTGGTCTATTGATACGCAAGGAGCGTTCCGAGACATGAACATCTGCACCTATTCCTACGAAGAGTACCTCCAACTGGTCAAATCCTTCCACGGGAGCCTCGCTCCGGGACTGATCGTCGGAGGGTTCATCGTCGATCTGGCCCTGAAGCACCTGCCCGAAGGGGAGTTCTTCGATGCCATCTGCGAGACCCCGGTCTGCCTGCCCGACGCCGTTCAGATCCTGACGCCCTGCACGGTCGGCAACGGATGGCTGACGGTCCTCCACATCGGACGGTTCGCCGTGACCATGTATGAAAAACAGGGCGGGGAGGGGGTCCGGGTCTATCTCGATACCCAAAAGCTCGAGAACTGGCCCGAGATCCGCGACTGGTATCTCAAACGGAAGAAGAAACAGGATCAGGACTTCGAGGGGCTGCTGGCCCAGATCAAGGAAGCGGGACACCGGCTGCTGGGCGTTCAGCGGGTCCGCGTGGAGCCGGAAAAGATCCGCCGAAAGAAGATGGGGCCTGTGGGGCTGTGCCCGGTCTGCGGGGAGGCCTATCCCGCAAATGACGGAGAGCGCTGCCGGAACTGCCGGGGAGAGACCCCCTATACGCAAATCGCCGATATCGAAACGGCGTGACGGGGAGCCATCGAGGAAACGGCCATGAATTGCGTGAAACGCAGCAGCGACTACCCGATGCTGCCCTTTGAGGAGGCTTGGCGGCGGATGGCCGCGGCCCTGGCGCCGCTGCCGCCCGTTCGCAAAGCCCTGATGGAGGCCCCCGGCCTGGTTCTTGCGGAAGATGTTGTCGCCCGCGACAGCATGCCTCCCTTTGCCGCAGCCGCCATGGACGGCTACGCGGTCATCAGCGGCGATCCCTCTTCGGAACGCGCCGTCAAGGGGGAACAGGACGCGGGGCTTCAAATGGACCTGACCGTCACCCAAGGGACGGCGGTGCGCATCATGACCGGCGCCCCCTTGCCGGCCGGCGCCGACGCCGTGATCCCGTTCGAACAAACGAAGGAAACGAAGGAGGTCGTGCGCCTGCTGGCGCACGTCGGGCAGGGGGCCAACGTGAGGCCCATCGGCCAGGACATCGCGGCCGGAGAGACCGCCCTTTCCAAAGGGTCCGTTCTGGGGCCGGCTGAGATCGGCCTTCTGGCCGCCGTCGGAGAGTCGCGGGTCTGGGTCCATCCCCGGCCGCGCGTAGCCATCGTGGCGACGGGGGACGAACTGGTGGCGGTGGACGCGTCGCCGCTTCCCGGACAGATTCGCGATGCCAATACCGCTGCGCTCTTTGCCGCAGCGTCGGCCTGCGGTTGCGAAGCCGAAGCGCTTCCCCAACCCATAGGGGATGACGGAAGCAGGCTCGAAAAAACCCTGCTGGCGGCACTGGAGGGCAGCGACATGCTCGTCACCTCGGGGGGGGTTTCCATGGGCACGCGGGACCTGATCAAGCCCCTGTTGGCCAGACTCGGCCGGATTGAGGTCGGCCGGGTGGCCATGAAACCGGGGAAGCCTTTGACCTTCGCCCGGGTTGGGGGCAAACCGGTTTTCGGACTGCCGGGCTTCCCGGTCTCCTCCCTGGTCTGTTTCGAACAGTTTGCCCGGCCGGCCCTGAGGATCCTGTCCGGGAGACGCCTGCTGTGGCGACCGTGCGTGGAGGTCCGTCTGTCCCAGACGCTGCATCATGATCCGGAGCGCACCGAATTCCAGCGCGCCGTCGTGCAAGGCGGGCCGGAAGGTCTAACGGCCCGCAGCACCGGGGTGCAGGCTTCGGGTCGGCTCAAATCGCTCACCGGCGCCAATGCCCTGCTCATCCTTCCGGCGGGCATCGGAGATGCTCCGGCCGGATCCGCGGTGAAGGCCTTTCTGATCGACCGTCCGGAGGCGCTGGAAGAGCTGCCGACATTCCATCCATGCCCCCCCAAGCCATGACCTTCGGAATGCGCGATCCCCGCCCTGCCCCGGCCCCGACGACCGGATCGGCCGCTGCGCCCGCAGGAAAAACGTCTTCCGACGGCAAGGGGTGCGGCGATCGTGGTCACGAAGCGCAGGACCGCCGATGAAGCACGCCCTGCGAGGGGCAGACCAGCGAGGACGGACATCTGTTACAAATAACATATTGACTTGTTTCATTTTTAACATATATGCTTTCCCCAAAGCACGAATGGCCGCAATGGAAGGCCATCCGGGCATGGGTTCAACATCTTTCCGGAAAGGGGCATCATGCAGAACATAACCTTCACCGTCAACGGGGTGCAGAGACAGGTCGCGGCCGGTCCGGACATGGTCCTGATCGATTATCTGCGCAGGGATCTGCGTCTCACTGGGACCAAGCAGTCTTGCGACCGCAAGGGACAATGCGGCGCCTGCACGGTCATCGTCAACGGCAAGGCGGTCCGCTCCTGCCTCACCAAGGTGGTGAAGCTCGAAGGGGCCGAGGTGATCACCGTCGAGGGGCTGGGGACGCCGCAAAACCCCCATCTGATCCAGGAGGCCTTTGTCCTGGCGGGCGCCATCCAGTGCGGCTTCTGCACGCCGGGCATGATCATGGCGTCCAAGGCCCTGTTGGACGCCCATCCCGATCCCGATGAAGAGGCGACCCACAAGGCCCTGGCTCGCAACCTCTGCCGCTGCACCGGCTACAAGAAAATCGTCGAGGCCGTCCAACTGGCGGGCCGGTTCATCCGCAGGGAAACCACCCCGGAGGCGGTCCGCAGTCAGATGGGCAAGGGCATGCTGGGGGTGTCCCACGTCAGGCCGACGGCGATGATCAAGGCCTGTGGCGTGGCGCAATTCAACGACGACATCCCGCTCCCGCCCGATGCGGTGGAGCTGGCGGTGGTGCGCAGCACCGAACGCCACGCGCTCCTCAAATCGATCGACACCTCCGCTGCGGAAAAGATGCCCGGCGTCGTCGGCTTCCTGAAGGCCTCGGACATCAAGGGGACCAACCGCCTCAGGCAGGTGCACCCGGACCAGCCGGTGCTGTGCGAGGACCGGGTCAGGATCCTGGGCGATCCGATCGTGGCCGTGGCGGCCCAAACACGGGAGCAGGCCAGGGCGGCGGCAGCGGCGGTGAAGGTGGAATACGATCCCCTGCCGGTCATGATGACCCCGGCGGAGGCCCTGGCGCCGGGGGCGTACGCGATCCACGCCCATGCGCCGGACAACATCTGCGCTACCCAGCCGGTGATCAAAGGCGATGCCGAGGCGGCCCTCAGGGAGGCGAAAACGGTCTATGAAGGGGAATACGCCACCCAGACGAACCACCAGGCGCCTCTGGAGCCTGAGGTTTCTTCGGCCTATTTCGAGGGCGACGGGGAAAATCCGCAGCTGGTCGTCGTCGGCCGGAGCATCAACATCCATTTTCACCTCAACCAGTTGAAGGAATCCCTGGGATACGCCAACATGCGCTACAGGGAGGCCTTCTCGGGCGGGCAGTTCGGCATCAAGGTGTGGATCATCACCGAGGCGATCACCGGCGCGGCGGCGCTCCATTTCAAACGCGCCGTCCGCTACGCGCCCACCATGGAAGAGTCCATGCTCATCACCACGAAGCGGCACGCCTACCCCAGCATGAAGGTGAAGCTCGCCGCCGATGCCGACGGTCGCATGACGGCCTTTTTCTGCGATTTCATCATGGACAAGGGGGCCTACACGGTCAACGGCCCCGTCATCCTGGGCCGATCGGTCCTGATGCTTTCGGGTTCGTACAACCTTCCCCACATCAAGGCCCTCGGGAGATCGGTGTACACCAACAATGCGTTCGGCGGTTCGGCGCGCGGCGCCGGTCCTCCCCAGACCGCTTTCGCCCTGGAATCGGCCGTGGACATGCTGGCCGACAAGGCGGGGATCGACCCGCTGGAGTTCCGCCGGATGAATTCGCTGAAACCGGGGCAGTCGAAGGCGACGGGGATGGTGGTGCAGGAGTGGCCTTTCGTCGAGGTCTGCAACGCCATCAAGCCGGCCTATGAGCGCGCCAAGAAGGCTGCGGCGGAATTCAATGCCCGCGGCGGCAAAATCAAACGCGGCGTGGGGATCGCCGCCCACTCCTTCGGAATCGGCGGCGCCGGCGATTCGGCCAAAATGGCGATCGAGATCGACCCGGATGACGGCGTCACCATCTACGCGGCCGTCGCCGACCCGGGGGAAGGGAACGATTCCATGCTTTCGCAGATCGCGGCCCATCGGCTGGGCCTTCCCCTGGAAAAGGTCAGGCTCTACACCCGCGACACGGACAAGACGGTCCTGATGGGCCCCTCGGCGGGCAGCCGCATGACCTTCATGGCCGGCCACTCCCTGTTGAACGCCATCGTCAACCTGGAGAAGGCCATGGACGAGGCCGGGACCCGGACCTACGCCGGTCTGGTCAAGGCCGGGAAACCGACGCGCTACGACGGGTCCCACAAGAACGACATCCCCGCCGGACTCGACAAGAAGACCGGACAGGGCAACGCCCAGGTCTCGGAATGCCACAATATCCAGATGGCCGAGGTCGAGGTGGATACGGATTCCGGAGCGGTGCGGGTCCTGAAGATGACGGTCGCCGTGGATGCCGGGACCATCATCAACCCGAAGGCCTTCGAAGGACAACTGGAAGGAGGCATGGACCAGGGGGTCGGCTTTGCGCTCCGGGAGGAGTATGTCCTCGGCAAAACCAAGGACTTCAACACGTTCAAATTCCCGACCATCCGCGACGGGTTCGAGATCGAAGCGATCACGCTGGAAACGCCCCGGTCGAACGGACCGCTGGGGGCAACCGGCGTCGGAGAGATGACCATGGTCTCCACCGCGCCGGCGGTGACCAACGCCATCTACAACGCCTGCGGCATCAGGATCCACAGCCTGCCGGCCACGCCGGAAAAGGTGAAGGCCGCGCTGGTCGGAACATGAACAACCGGTATTCCTGATGGAGACCCAAACGGGAAGAGGCATCGGCAAGCCTTCGGAAACCAAGATGAAGGCTTGCCGATTTTATTAGGGGCGACGGCATCATGCGGCGCCGGAATCCTTTTCGTGGTAAGATCGCCGAAACGGGACCGACCCGCATCACCACACCGGAGGCGTTGCAGCCACTTGAAAGACACAACAGGGGTACAATCCATCGAAGGATGCAGGGAGGATTTCCCCGCCTTGGAAAGAAGGCGGGGGGGCAGGCCTCCCGTTTATCTGGACAACGCCTGCACGACGCTGGTGCCCAGGCAGGTAATCGATGCGATCGGTGAATATTACGTCCGTTATCCCGCCTGCGCCGGCCGGAGAAGCCATCATTGGTTTGCCGAGGAGGCGACATGGCGCATCGAGGGCAACCCCGACCGGGGAATCAGAGGCGCACGGCAAACCATCGCCGACTTCATCAATGCCCCTTCTGATAAGAACATCGTCTTCACCCTGAACACGACCCACGCCGTCAACACGGTGGCCCTCGGTTTCCCGTTCCGGCGGGGCGATGCCGTTTTGCTGACCGACCGGGAACACAACTCGAACCTGATGCCCTGGCTGAGGCTGCAAAAGTCGGGCGTCATTCAGGTCGACTGTCTCAAGTCCCCGGATGACGGATCCTTCGATCTGGCGGCCTTCGAGGAGAGATTGAAGAACGGCGGGGTCCGCCTGATCAGCATGGCCCAGACGTCGAACGTGACCGGAACCACGATTCCCGCCGCGGAAATCGTCAGGCTCTCCCATCGTTACGGCGCCCGGGTGCTGATCGACGGTGCACAGACGGTTCCCCATCAGTCCGTCGACGTTCAGGCCCTGGATGCCGATTTCCTGGCCTTCTCCATGCACAAAATGTGCGGGCCGCGGGGGGTGGGCGTGCTCTATGGGAAGACGGAGCTCCTGGGAGGGGGCCGTCATGAAGGGATGCGGGGCGGTGACGCCATCGAACCGGCCATTTTGGGAGGCGGAACCGCGGAAGATTCCACCTGCCATTCCTACGGCCTTCTGGAGGCGCCGGAACGGTTCGAGGCGGGAGTCCAGAACTACGCCGGACAGATCGCGTCGGGGGCCGCCGTCGCATACCTGCGGCAGGTCGGCATGGACCGGATCGCCGCCCACGAGCACATGCTGAACGGCTGGCTGACCCGTGAGTTGCTGGACCGCTACGGAGACACGGGCTGGTTCAGAATCCTGGGGCCCCGCGACGCGGCGCTCAGAGGCGGGGTCCTGACCTTCGAGGTCAGGAGGCCCAACGCGGTCGGTATCGCCAAGGAGCTGAACCGGAAGGGAAACATCATGATCCGGGACGGGGTCTTCTGCGCCCACTCCTACTTCAACAGCCGATTCGGGGAGGGATGGACCCGTCCGAAATCCCATCGAGACCACCGGATGATCTACCGGGTCTCTTTGTACCTCTACAACACCGTCGAGGAATGCCGGATCTTTATCGAAACGCTGGACGAGATCTTCAAAGAGCGAAGCTATCTCTGAGACAACACGGTCCGTGAGCCGGGTCAAGGGCGAGATGGAACAGGCGGTCATCCAGCATTTTCGCGAGTTGCTCAAGAGGGACTTTCCCCATGCCGGTGCCATCGAAAATCCCTCGATCTTCGCGGAAGCGATCGGCGAACGGATGATCCATTGCGGCAATACCGGCAATTACATGGAACTCTACATCCAGGTGGACGACCGCAGGATTTCGGATATCAAGTACCTCTGTTCGTGCGAACCCACGGCCAACGTCGCCGTGGAGGTCCTGTGCACCCTCGTGAAAGGCAAGACCCTGGACGAGGCGGCCGCGACGACCGAGCAGGCATTCTATCAATTTCTGGGGTGCGACGGCGAGGAACTGCAGACCAAGATCAGGGGTCTGCTGGAACTCCTCAACGAAGGGATCGCCCGCTACAGGGCGCCCTCGTGACGGAACTTCCTTCCCCGTGCCGATGCAACGGCACCGATCACCGATCCACCCGGGCATGGAATCTTATCCTATGATCGTCGGCATGATCCTGGCGGCTGGAAAATCGGAGAGGATGGGCACACCGAAGCAGCTCCTGCCCTGGGGGGACTCCACCGTTCTCCAGCGGGTGGTGGACGTCGCTTCGGCCTCCCGTCTCGACATGGTGATTGTGATCCTCGGCCATCGCGCCGACGAGATCGAGGCCCGGATCAACGCCTCAAGGCGCACCCGAATCCTGGTCAACCGGAGATTCGAAGAGGGGATGGGTTCCTCCCTCAAATGGGGAATCCGCAACGCCCCTCCGGAGGCCGAGGCGTTCATGCTGATTCTGGGGGACCAGCCCTTCATCGATGCACCTGTGATCGACGCATTGATCGACTCCCACCGCGCCCGCAGCCACGGCATCACGGTCCCGGTCTGCAACGGACGGAGAGGGCATCCGGTGATCTTCGACGCCCGATACCGGGCGGAACTTCTGTCGATCGGCGACCGGGGCGCCCGGGAAGTGGTCATGAGGCATGCCGGGGAGATCGTCGAGGTGCCCGTGGAGTCATCCCTCATCCTGAGGGACATGGACACGCCTGAGGAGTATCGGACTGCAAGGCTGGAAACAGGGGAATGACGGAGAAGTCGGGAAATAGCTTCCGCGGTGACCCTTGACGTTCGGATCCGGGATACGATCCCGGTCCCCGGACTCTCAAACCGCTCCCTCCCGCACGCGGGCGGTCTTTTTCGATCGAAGCGGGCCGGCCTTGTTCAGACAGGCACTGCAAATCCCCTCCACGCGGACCTCCACCTCCCGGATCTCGCCGGCGAACGAACGCCGGTAGTCCTCCACATCCACCTTGAGGCTGCCGGGCTGCAGGCACTGCAGCATCCCGCAGTTCCGGCAGTGGAAATGCGGATGGGCGGGGTGGTTTTCGTTCGGCGCGATGCCGTATGCCAGACTCCGCCCGCCGCCGAGCCGCACCGCGAGGCCTTTGTCCACCAGCAGGTCCAGGATGCGATAAACGGTGACCCGGTTGATCTCCACAGTCCGCCTCACCGCCGTATAGATGTCCTGGGCCCGGATCGGCGACGGATTGTTCCCGATCACCTCCAGGATGCGGACCCGTTTGGGCGTCGGTTCGAGGCCGCGCGCCTTGATCTGCATCGCATAGTTGCAGCGCTGACACATGACGGGGCTCCTTTACGCGTGGTTGACCTTGGCCGCGGGAGGGCTTGCCCTCCTGGACGTCCTGAGACGGCCCCAGAGACCGGCCGCGAAGAAACCCGCAGCGGCCACCAGGATGATCGTCGCCCCGGAGGTCAGGTTGAAAAGATAGGAAAGCCACAGCCCGGTCACGGTGAACAATCCGCTCAAAATCGACGACAGGGCCATCATGGCCCGCAGGGAGCCGGTGAACCGCTCCGCAATGAAGGGCGGTATGGTCAGCAGGGCGATCACCAGGATCAGCCCCACCACGCGGATGATCATCACGACTGTGAGGGCCACCATGACCAGCAGCAGGCAGTAGAGGAAGGTGACCGGGACATTTCTGAGACGGGCGAATTCGTCGTCATAGGACATGGCCAGGAAATCGTCGTAATAGTAGGCGACCATGGCGACAACGGCGATGGCGACGGCGGTCATTTGCCAAAGATCCGAACCGGGCACCGCCAGAATGCTCCCAAAGAGGTAACTCATCAGGTCGACGTTGTAGCCCGGCGTGAGGTCCAAAAGCACCACCCCGATCGCCATCCCCACCGCCCAGATCACCCCCACCATGGCGTCGATCCGGTGACGGGCCCTGAGCGTGACGGCGGCCATGACGCCCGCTGAAAGAACCGAGACGGCGGTGGTTCCGATCGCATAGGGCCATCCCATAAAAAAGGAGAGGCCTATGCCTCCGTAAGCGGCATGGGCGATGCCGCCGGCCAGAAAAACGATGCGGTTCACCACAACAAGCGTCCCGATCACCCCGCAAACGATGCTCACCAAAATCCCGGCTGTCAGCGCATTGCGGACAAACTCGAGCTGCAGCGCCTCCCACATCTCATTCGCCTTCCTTCCCATCCGCATGAAGGCCGAGCACCCGGTGGGGAAGCCCGTGCGCCACCAGGTCCACCGGACAGCGGTACGCCTTGTCGACCATCTCCCGGGTGATCTCTCCGGAATCGTGATAATAAAGCGTCCGGTTGACGCAGGCAACGGATTTCACGTCCTGCGACAGGATCATCATATCGTGGCTCACCGCCACGATGGTCACTGTTCGGTTCAGCGCCCTCAGCGCCCCGTAAAACTCGCCCCGGCCCTGCGCGTCGACGCTGGCCATCGCTTCATCCAGCAACAGCAGTTCCGGGCCCGAAACCAGGGCCCGGGCGATGAATACGCGCTGCAGCTGCCCGCCCGAAAGCTCTCCGATCCTCCGGTCCCTGCATTCCCACAGCCCCATCCGCTCCAGCGCCTGCCGGGCGATCTCCCGGTCCTGCCCGGTGTGACGGGACCAGCCCCGGCCCGTCCTCAGGCGGCCCATGAGCACGACATCCATGACGGAAACCGGAAAATTCTTGTTGATATGGACATTCTGCGGCACATAGCCGACACGGTGCGACACCTTGCGCGGGGGTGCTCCGAAAACGAGGATCTTGCCCTGAACGGGATCGAGCAGCCCCAGGATCAGCTTGAGCAAAGTCGTTTTCCCGCCCCCGTTGGGGCCGATGACGACCAGGAAATCTCCCCGGGGGACGCGCAGGTTCACCTCCTGAAGAACCGGCTGCCCGTTGAAGGAAAACCAGACGTCCCGCATCTGAATGACCGTTTCGGTCATCGCGCCTCCCTCATCGCGCAGCCGCCCCGAATTTGCGGGCGACCTCGCGCAGATTTGCGGCCCAGTCCTCGGCCAGAGGGTCCGCGGAGACCACTTTCCCGCCGATCTCCCGCGAAAGCAGCTCGGCGCTTTTCGCGGAGAATTGAGGCTGGACAAAGACGGTCTGGATGCCGTTCTCCCGCGCCTGCCGGACAAGGCTCTGGAGCCGGGCAGGCTTGGGTTCCTTGCCTTCAAACTCGACGGGGATCTGCACCAGCCCGTAGTCCCGGGCAAAATAGCCCCAGGAGGGGTGGAACGCCATGAACCGCTCTCCTTGCCGCCCGGCAAACCGTTGCTTCAATTCGGCATCGAGTTCGTCGATCTCCCGGACAAAACCGTCATAACGGGAATGATACGTCAACCCGTGGGCCTGGTCCACTGCGGCCAGCGCGTCGCGGATGCGCGCCGCCTGGATTTTGACCAGGGCCGGAGAGAGCCAGACGTGGGGATCCGGCGATTCGCCGCCATGACCATGCCCGGTCCGGATCTCCTGCGCCGCCGGCTGCGGGCGCCGCGGCCGGCTGGCGCCGTCGCGGTCATGGCCGGCCATCGGGATCTTGGCAATGCCTTCGTCGATGCGGACCACGCGCAATCCTGGGTTTGCGGACGCGATCCTTGGCAACCAGAATCTTTCGAAATCGATTCCCACGGAAAAATAGAGAGCGCTTTTCGACAATTCCGCCATCTGTCGCGGCTTGGGCTCGTATTGGTGAGGGCTGGCGCCATTGGGCACCAGAACGGACACCTCCACGAGGTCGCCGCCGATCTTCTGGACAAAATACCTCTGAGGGGCGATGCTCACAAAGGTTTTGACTGCCGACACCCCGGTCTGCGGGGAGAGCAACAGGGCAAGCAGGGTCAGACAGAACCATCCGGACAACCGATTCCGTCTTTGTTCCCGCTTCTTGCCTCTTTCCGGCGCGCGGTCCATGATGCAACTCCGTTTCATTCACTTCAAATACATGTGTCCTGCGTTTTCAAAGATTCTCGGCCTTATGGGTTGTATGCAATAATGTTGCATACCCTGTCTTTTGTCAACCCCTTTTTGGGACGCGCTGCGCCGCTGTTCCTCCCTCGTCTGCGTGAGGCCAGCGGGATGGCAGCCCGATGTCCTGGGCGACCGGTAAAACGCCGTACCGAAATTCCAGGCTAAGTCCCGAACCGTCTAAGCGAAAGGCCCTCCGAGTCCCGGCCCGTGGACCATGCAGGGCGAAAAATGCTTTGACAACAGGGACCCTTTATCCCATACTTCCCGACGCGCGGAAAGCCCGGAGAGGCGTTGTCCGCGCATCGGCGGGCAGGCGGGGTTTTCCACGGGGCCACAAATCGAAGGGCGCCCCCGCTGAATCGGGAACGGATGGATATTCACCCGGCGCGGGAGGTTCCCCGCCTTTGTGAACCGGATGGATCCGATGCGCCGCCGCATTCCATCGGAAATGACGTATGGGGAAAATGGAAGTCAAGATGCAACGGCTCCGCTCACTGCTCAGGGAGATGGGCGGGGTGGTCATCGGTTATTCCGGCGGCTGCGACAGCACGCTCCTGGCGGCGGTTGCCAGGGAGGTTCTGGGGGAGCGCGCGGTTTGCGTCCTGGCCTCTTCGGAGACCTACCCCCGTTCTGAAATCGAAGAAGCCCTGCGGACAGCGGACCGGTTGGAAATCCCCGTGATCCGGATCGATAGCGACGAACTCCGGGACGAGGCTTTTACCGCCAACACGCCCGAGCGCTGCTATATCTGCAAGCGGGGACTGTTCCGGAAACTTGCAACGATCGGCGGGCAGAAGGGTGTGGTCTGGGTCGCCGACGGCTCGAACGTCGATGATCTGGACGACTTCAGGCCGGGGGCCCGCGCTGCGGATGAATTGGGGATCCGGAGCCCCCTGCGCGAAGCGGGATGGAGCAAGCGTGAGATCCGCGAGGCGTCGCAGCGTCTGGGGCTGCCGACCTGGGACAAGCCGCCCTTTGCCTGCCTGGCCACGCGCATACCCTACGGGACCCGGATCGAATCCGCGCTGCTTCGCCGGCTGGAGAAAGCGGAGCGCTGCCTCCAGGAACTGGGGTTCCGCCAGACCCGGGTCCGGCACCACGGAGATACCGCAAGGATCGAGGTGGAGCCGGAGCAGATTTCGCGCCTGGTTTCGCCGGAGATCCGGAACCGAGTGTCTCGCCAGTTCAGGGAGATCGGTTACCTCTACACCACGCTGGATCTGGACGGCTACCGGACGGGCAGCATGAACGCCCCCCTGGACCGATGGACGGGGGCTTGAGGGCGGCGCGCCGTTGCGGTCCTTCGATCCGATCCCAACATGTCCGGATGGCCGGATCCCATGTCTGATGCTGAAAGGGCTGTCGATGGACAACCGTGATTTGAAAAAAATGCTCGAAAGGGTAAGGGCAGGAGACCTGCCGATCCAGGAGGCTCTGGAACGTCTGCGCATCCTGCCCTACGAGGACCTCGGTTGTGCCAAGATCGATCTGCACCGGGCGATCCGAAAGGGTTTCCCCGAGGTCGTCTTCTGCCAGGGGAAGACCGCCGCCCAGAGCGTCGAGATTGTCGAAAGGCTCTCCCATCACCACGCGAAGGTCCTGGCGACCCGCGTGACACCGGATGTCGCCACGAGGATCGCCGCCGCGGTTGAGGGGTGCACATACAACGAAACCGCCCGGCTGCTGGTCGTCGACCGCAACGTGAAGAAGCCCAGCAGGGCCGGACGGAGTAAAAAGTTCGTCATGGTGGTCTGCGCGGGAACGGCCGACATCCCCGTCGCAGAGGAGGCTGCGGCCACCGCGGAGGCGATGGGGAGCCGGGTCGAGCGTTCCTACGACGTCGGGGTGTCCGGGCTGCACCGTCTGCTCGACCAGAGAGACCGGATGGTCCAGGCCAACGTCCTGGTCGTCGCCGCCGGCATGGAAGGGGCGCTTCCGAGCGTCGTCGGGGGGATGGTCTCATGCCCGGTGATCGCCGTTCCGACGAGCGTGGGCTACGGGGCAAGCTTCGGAGGGCTCTCGGCGCTGCTGGCGATGTTGAACTCCTGCGCGGCCGGCGTCGCCGTGATGAACATCGACAACGGCTTCGGGGCCGGCTATTTCGCCCACCTGGTGAACCGATGAAGATCGCCTATTTCGACTGTTTTGCGGGCATCAGCGGGGACATGACCCTCGGGGCGCTCATCGACGCTGGGGCAGATCCCGACAGGCTTCGGCAGGGGCTCGCGGGGCTCGGCGTGGCCGGATACCGGATCGAGGTGGGGAAAAGGATGATTGGCCCGATCTCGGCGACGGATGTCCGCGTGCTCCTCGATCCGCTCCATGGCCCCCATGAACGGCGGCTGCAAGACATTCTCGGGATCGTCCGTGCAGCGGAGCTCTCCGGCGCGGTGAAGCGGACCGCCGAGGACATCTTTCGGAGGCTGGCAGAGGCGGAGGGCAGGGTCCACGGCCGTTCCCCGGAAGAGGTCCATTTCCACGAGGTGGGGGCAATCGACGCGATCGTCGATATCGTCGGTTCGGCCCTGTGTCTCGAAATGCTCGGGTGGCCGAAAGTGATCGCGAGCCCGATGCCGACATTCCACGGTTTTGCCAAGGGCGCCCATGGCGTCTTTCCCCTCCCCGCACCGGCCGCCGCAGAGCTTCTCCGCGGCGTTCCCTGGAGGAGGATGGATATCGAAGGGGAGTTGGTCACGCCGACCGGCGCGGCGATCATCACGGGGATCGCCTCGGAGTTCGGAGCGTTTCCCGCCATGACCGTCGAAGCCATCGGATACGGGGCCGGGAAGTGCGACCTGGCCATTCCCGACGCGCTGCGGGTTTTCGTCGGTCAGGAAGCCGCCGGCGCCGCAGCCCCGGGCGTGGCCGTGATCGAAACGAACATCGACGATCTCAACCCCCAACTCTATGAATCGGTCATGGAGCGGCTCTTCGCCGCCGGGGCGCTGGATGTGTTCCTGAGTCCGGTTCAGATGAAAAAAAACCGCCCCGGGACCCTGCTGTCGGTCATCTGCGATCCGGACGGTGTGGAGCGGATGGCCGACATCCTCCTGGACGAAACGTCGACCTTCGGCGTCCGGATCTCCCGATGGGATCGGATCTGTCTGGATCGCCGCTGGGAGGAGGTCGAGACCGAATTCGGAACGATCCGGATCAAGATCGGGGAACGCAACGGCCGCGTGGTCACCGCTTCCCCGGAATACGAGGACTGCAAGCGCGCCGCGATGGATCGCGGCATCCCTCTCCGCCTCGTCCGGGATGCTGCACTGACCGTTTCCCTGAGCGGACGGGGCGCCTCAGTCCGGAGATCCCGTCCGCGAAGGAAGTGATTCCCGCCGGAGGCGGATGCGCTGCCCGGACAACCGGCCTTTTCGGACTCAACCGATAGGAACCCGCGAGGACACGATGAGCGGTTTCTCGTCCGCTGTCTCCAATGAAATCAAGCTCAGGCTCCTGACCGTCACGCTGGTGATGGAGACCTACACGGTAGGCGCTTCCACGGTCGGCATGCTGACCTCCAATTCGATCGTCTTCGTGGCCAACTTCGTCATCGCGTTGACAGGGGCCTTGGCTTCAGCCCTCTCCCTGTATACGGTCAAGCAGATGACCCGGAGGGCTGATCTCAAGAACACCTACGGGTTTGGCCGCCTTGAAACCACTTCCAGCGTCGTCGTGGGTTTGACCATGATCATGGCGGTCGGCTTCATCCTGTTCGAGGCCTTCAAGAAAATCATCCACCCGGTCGGGCAGGAGGGAGGCCTGGCGGGGATCCTGCTCACCTGCGTGTCCCTGGCCGTCTCTTCCTGGCTCTGGTTCAGGAACTATCGCCTGACCCAAACCGAGCACTCCCCGATCTTCGAGGCGATGTGGCGGATGGCGCGGATGGGGGCGCTGGAGGATCTGCTGATCATCAACGCGGTCGGCATCTCCCTCATCTTCAGCGGCCAGGGCTGGGCGCGTTTTCTCGACGCCGGGGCATCCCTGGTGCTCGCCGCTGCGTTGATCCAATCCATCAGAGACATCTTGTCGGGGTCCATCAGCGATCTTCTGGATCGAAGCCTCGACGAACGGGATCAGATCGTCATCATCCGTGAATTGGTCAACCACTTCGATCGGTATGAACAGATCCACGGCTTCCGCACGCGCCGGTCCGGCAGCCAGATCTTCGTCGAACTGTTCCTGGAATTCGATGCCCGTCTCCAAATGGCGGAGGTCTACGAGGTCATTTCTCTTTTCAAGAAGGCCATCCAAAAGCAGCTTCCGGCCGCGCAGATCATGATCGTGCCCAGCCGGGGAGAACCGCAGACATGAAACGTGATCGTGCCGCCGTGAAACATCCCCTCTGGCGCATCCACACATGAAACAGCCCGCAGGTTGCCGGCTTTCAGCGCCTCTGGAGCGACAGGGGTAGCTCCAGCCGGTTGGCCTCGAGCAACTCCCCGTCCGACAGGATCTCCTCGGACGGCCCGTCCGCGACCACCTTCCCTTCCCCAATGACGATGCAGCGCCCGCAGACATCGAGGATCAGGTCGAGGTCGTGGGAGGCGATGATCTTGGAATGGGCA
>CAZWTL010000004.1:0-109635 GCA_964637025.1 uncultured Syntrophaceae bacterium
ACCGTTTCCCGAACCAGCTTTTCAAGCTTCTGGCAATTCGCGCAACCGGGCCCCAGAATTTTGATCTCCATATCGATATCCTCCCGTGTTTTTATGCGGCCATCCATCCATAGATCATCCCCGCTGCGGTCGAAAGCAGTACGACGATCGCGCAGTAGACCAGGGTCTTTTTCCAGCCCATGATCCCCGAAAGGGTCAGCATGCTGGGCAATGACAGTGCAGGACCCGCCAACAGGAGCGACAGGGCCGGCCCCTTGCCCATACCGGCTCCGATGAGACCCTGGAGGATCGGCACTTCCGTGAGCGTTGCGAAATACATCAGCGCTCCGGCCAGGGAAGCGAAGAAGTTCGCCCAGAGGGAATTGCCCCCCACGAGATAGGCAATGGCCGACTCGGGGATCAGGGCCTCATGGCCGGGCCGGCCTAGCAGGAATCCGGCGACCAGCACGCCGATCAGCAGCAGCGGAACGATGAGCTTGGCGAATCCCCAGGTGGACTGGACCCAGGCGGTCAACTCGTCCCTGACGAACCATGATTTCAGCAGGACGCCCAGGACGATCAGGAGCGCCACGGTGACGTACCATTTCACCGCGAAAATCGCCTTCCAGATGTCGGCGTCGTCGGCACCCGGTCTGGCAAAGGCCGCAAAGACCAGGATCAGGACCATGGTCAACATATAAAGGGCGTTCTGCCAGAGCCGGCGTTCCTTCGTTTCCTCATCGGGCAGATAAATCTGTCCTGTCGAACGATTCGCCTCCTCCTTCCTGTAGATGAAGGCCATGATCAGTCCGGCAAGAACCGCAAATAGCACCGCACCGATGGCCCGGGCAACGCCCAGCTCCCAACCCAGGACCTTGGCCGTCAACACAATGGCCAAGACATTGATCGCCGGACCCGAATAGAGAAACGCCGTGGCCGGCCCTATCCCGGCCCCCCGGACGTAGATTCCCGCAAAAAGGGGGAGCACCGTGCAGGAGCAGACCGCCAGAACCGTCCCCGAGACCGAGGCCACGGAATAGGACAGGATCTTGTTCGCCTGGGCGCCGAAATATTTCAGGACGGAAGCCTGGGAGACGAAGACGGCGATCGCCCCGGCGATGAAGAAGGCCGGGACAAGGCAGGTGAGCACATGCTCCCGGGCATAGTCCTGGAGCATCAGAAAAGCCTCAAGGCCCGAACGGCGGATCACCTCGTGGTCCCAGGGAACATAATAGGCAGCCAGGAAGCCGGCCGCGATCAGCAATAGTTTCGTTCTTTCCTTCATGAGGGCTGCTTATTCCTTTCTTGTCGTGGCATCCAATATCCCGCGCCATTGTCAATGAGCACCCGCTGGCAGACGCACATCTTTCTTTTTTGAAGCAATTTCAGGAGCGCTGCCCGATTGGAATCGGAAAGGGCCTTCATGACCTTAATGAATTCTTTCATTGCATCCCCTATATATTTCCGGAGCGGAATATAATGGCTGCAGATCATCCTGTCAAGGATATTTTCGCGCGTGTTAAGTTGTCGCCATTGCCCCAGCGGCTCTGCTGCCTTTGCGTCCACCACGAATCTCTTTAGAAGGACGGCACAAAGGTCCTTCTTTTGCGGATTTGAACCCTTCCCCGTGTTTCTGATGGTTTCTTCCTTCCAACGCCCAGTCCGGTTCGACATCCGTTTGTTTGTCGCATCGTCATAATATCGCTGTTTGGCAATATATGAAGCCAGGTCAAAAGATCGGACCCTGCTTTCCTTCTGTGGCCAGGGGAGGCGCTGGGCGAGATCAATGATCCATTGTATCTTTAAAAAATTTTGATCGCCAGGTACATCTGGAAGCCACAGGATCCCGAGAAATTCCTATAAGAAGCTGCTGACCATGAAGCCGAGGAGCATCGATCCGATCAGGCTAATGGCGATGTAGAGCACAAACACCGGTCTGCGAACCACAGCCCACACCGCCGTCATGGCCGGGATGGTCGTCACCGGTCCGGCGATCAGGAAGGCAATGGCGGCGCCGGGCTGCATCCCCTGCGTGATCAGGCCTTTGACAATGGGCAGGGCGCTAAGGTTTCCCAGATATAGAGGGATGCCGATCAGCGAAGCCATGGGGATCGCGAAGCGGTTGCGATCACCCAAAATGGAGACGATGGTTTCCTGTGGAACGTACATCGTGATGAGCGCCTCCAGTATGAAGGCCAGCAAAAGCCATCGGCCGAGACGCCAGCTCTGTTCTCCCATCCTGCGGGCAAAGATCTCCCAGTCGATGCGACGGATGCTGGCGACACCGGGCTCCCACCAGGCGGTTGTGCCGGCGGTCTGAAGACGAAAAGTGTCTGCCGTTGCCGAAACTGATGAGCAACATGCAGCGGGAAGGGTGGGCAAGGCAGCAGGTACAGGGAATGTTGCTTCCGGGTCCTTGCAGCAGGCTGACATCTCAAACCGATGCGCCTTTTTATCATCATCGGGGAGGATGAGATTGAAGTATCCCCGCCGGCAAAGCATCAGGGTCAGGTAACCTGCGGCGAGACTCAAGGCCAACGAGGCTCCCAATCTGGCCAGTGCGAGCGGCCAGCCCAGAATACCGACGGTCAATGTAAATATCTCCGGATCCATCGTCGGTGATGCGATCCAGAAGGACATCACCGGTGCGAGCGGCACGCCGCTCATCAAAAGGCCGGCAATGATCGGGATGACCGTACAGGAACAGAACGGGCTGAATGCGCCCACGGCGGTTGCCAGAAGCACTGAGATGGCCTCCCGTCCGGCAAAAGCCCTTCGGATCGCATCCTTGAGGTCCATCATGTTGATCAGCACGCTCAGAAACATGCTCAGCAGGAAAAAAGGCAAGACCTTCCACACCGCATTGCCCACAAAAGAGACGATCCCCAAAATGTCATTCATTCTGTTTCTCCTATATCGTATTATTACGATGCATTAAGGCAAAAAAAACCCCTATAGAACTGGATTGCCTATTCCCGTTTATTCGCATTCAGGAAGCCAACGGCGAAGTTGATCCTTGAGCCAGCGAATATTTTTGCCGTCCAGACAGTAACATGTGGCCGGCCCCTCAATCTCGCCCTGGATCAGTCCCGCCTCGCTCAGCACCTTGAGGTGCTGACTAACCGTGGATTGTGCCAGCGGGGTAGCATCCACGATGTCGGCCGTAATGCATCCCTTTCTGCGGGCCAGAAACTCCACAATCTGAAAACGAACGGGACTGCCCAGCGCCTTGAGCATGTTCGCCAGCCTCTTTTGCTCCGGATTGAGCGGGATCTCCCTGATTGCCATAAGCCTCCTCACATTTAATCGTAAAATAACGATAAAGGATGTTCTTGTCAATCATAAATTTCCACCTATGGAATCGTCTTGACAGAATCTCCTTGAAATGCGAGTCGTCTTCCCGTATCGATGCAGATTCGCTAAGCATGTTCATGTCAGGAAACGGATGCTGCAGGCCTTACGAGGCAAACAGGCATCCGGAATGATTGTCTCAGAGACGATGCATCACTTTTGTCCGGAGGATAAAATGTTCAGGCTGTATATCGGGGGCCGGTGCGTTGAAGGCAAAGGCGGGTCGTTTGAGGTCGAAAATCCGGCAACGGAAGAGGTGGTCGCCGGAGTCCTTGCCGCCGATGAGGCACAGGCGGCTGAAGCGCTCGACGCAGCGCAGCACGCCTTCAAGGATTGGTCCGGAATCAGTCTCACCGAAAGGGCGGCCTGGATGCTGAAACTGCGGGACGGCCTGCTCGCGGACCGGGAAGAGATGGTCGATCTGGTGGCTCGTGAGGTGGGCAAACCCCATACGGAAGCAAAGGCCGAATTCGAGCTGGCGATAGCCATACTCGATATGTACCGTGAGGAGAGCAAGCGTATCTACGGGACGGTGCTAAGGGACTACAGCACCCAACCGGGCCAGACGATCCATATGGTGAGGCGCCACCCGGTGGGGGTGGTCGTCGGCCATCTGGCCTGGAACTACCCCCTTCAGAATATCGCCCTGAAGCTCGGACCCTCCATGGCATCAGGCTGTACCTGTGTACTGAAGCCCTCGATCCACACACCGCTTTCCGCACTCCGCCTGGGCGCCATTGCCGAGAGTGTCGGCTTGCCGGAAGGGGTGTTGAACGTTGTTGCCGGTCCCTCCTCCGTGGTCGGCAAAGCGCTCAACGAGAGCCGGATCCCCCGCCTGATTACCGTGATAGGATCGTCCGAGACCGGCCGCAGCGTTATGGCGCAGGCGGCAACCTCGATCAAGCGATTCTCGCTGGAGCTTGGCGGCAACGCTCCCGCGGTGGTTATGCCCGACGCGGACCTGGAGAGCGCCGCCGCTTTCATGGTAGGTCGCAAGAGGCGCTGTTGCGGCCAGGGATGCGCCAACATCAACCGCATCTATGTGCACGAGTCGATCCGCAGGCGCTTTGTGGATCTGCTCGGCAATGAAGCACGGAAGATCAAGGTCGGATGGGGTAAAGAGCTCGGCGACGTCATGGGGTCGCAGATCCATAAGGCGGCGCGAAATCGATTGCTGGAACTTGTCCAGGACGCCACCGACAAGGGCGCTCGTCTCGTGTACGGCGGCAAGATTCCAGACCAGTTTCCCCGGGGCGCCTTCATCATGCCGACGGTACTCGACGATGTAGAGGACGGCATGCGCTTGCGTCACGAGGAGATCTTCGGGCCTCTTCTGCCGGTTTATGCCTTTGAAAACCTGGACGAGGTGATCGCGAAGGCCAATGACACCCCATATGGTCTGACCGCGTATCTCTTTTCTCACGACTCCCGGATCATCGCCCGAATTTCGGAGGAGATCGAGTGCGGTGAGATCCTGGTCAATAACCCGGGCGGCGCCAACTTCGCCCCTCTCCCGCATATCGGCATTAAAGAGAGCGGCGTCGGCTGCGACGGTTCCTTCTGGTCGCTGGAGGCGTACTTATCGATGCGCCGCGTTTCCATCCGGCCCTAGCGTCACCCGGGGAGGCTTGATTTCCGGCCGTTTCCGTCGGATTCAAGGAGGAGACTGGGGCAATGGACCCAGTCGTGGACTCGGCCAGGCGGCGCCTCACGAGAGGGTTGTTTTCGCCGTTTTAGAAGTCTGAAGAAGTGCATCCCTCCGGGCCGCCTCGGCAGGCTATCGGCTTCGATGCGGCGGTGAGGGTCCGATGGAAAATCTCATCCAAGGAGATGAGATGCGGCTGGAACAAATCCATGGATATCGGTCGTGACAAAACCATCCGACGGGCGTAAAAGGGGTACTCAGCCGGCCAACGTAGTTTATGGGATGAGGGGGCACAGAGACTGACCCGAGCCAGGGAAGCCGTAGCCGGGAACAGGATGTCCCATTCCCTTTAAAGGCCAGTGCGAAAAGGAGGAGAGAAAAATGGCTTTGATGATTTGTCCAGAATGCAAGAAGGAAATTTCCGATCAGGCCCATTCGTGTCCCCATTGCGGTTGGGTGGTCCCGATAAAGCAAATCCCCGAAAAAATACTGCTGAAAGCGAATCCCTCCATGTTCAGGAACAATCCGATTGGATTTATCTGCGCTGTGATTCTGATTGCCGCTTTTGGGGCGGGCTTGGTCATTCTGTTGATTTGGTGGATAAAGTGCAAGACGCGAACGCTCACCATCACGAACAAAAGGACAACGTTAACGGAAGGATTCATCTCGAAGCATACGAGCGAAATCCTCCATGCACATATTCGAAACATCCAGGTCGTACAGGGATTTTTTGATCGTATCTTCAATGTGGGAACGCTGGCCATTTCAAGTGCGGGGCAATCGGAAATGGAAATATCATTTTCAGGCCTTGCCCATCCGGAAAAAGCCCAGAGCCTGATCGACGAATATCGTTGACGATAAGGCTCTGGCGCTCGTCGAGGCCGGATAAATCAGACTTGACAGGACTCTGCCGAAAAAAGCGAAAAACGCTTTACGTTCTCATTTGATATGGCATCGTTCGCTTTATTTTATGCGCAGCTCATAATATGGAAGTTGTGCAACCGGCTCAAAGCCGAGTTTAACAGCCAAATGATATGAGCCTTGATTCCCCCGTCTGCAAGACCAGACTGGCTCCATCCCTCTTTCAAGGCCATGGTCGACCAATCTGGCAGAGACGATGCCGGCAAATCCCCTTCTTCGATAATCGGATCTTGTTTCCAATCCGATTTCAAGCAAATGGTCATGAATGAAAGAAGAAAAGGCAATCGCGACGGCCTGGCCTTGCATCATCAAGGCAAAACCGACACCAAGCCTTAAAAATTCGGATGCCTTGTTCCAGAATTTTTTCGGGACAACACTGCCGTGGGCTCCATGATACAAGGACTCGTCAACTTTCATAAATCTATAGTCGCCGAGATCGATCCGGGATCTGAACTGATCGTATTTGTTGCGATTGAACTTAAAATTGACGCGCTTGTGCTTCACAACCGGGTGATCGTTGCGATCGCAATTTTCGGTATCATCAATAATCCTTAGCTCACCCCCGAGCATCTTATCGATTCTGCTTTCGAGTTGCGACGGGTAAACCTGCAGCCACTCAACTGTTGTCCTCGCCCCGTTGGATCCCAATAAATAGTCCCTGGTTTCGGATTCCAGAAACTCATCATCAACCTCTCCATAGAGCAAGGACATGCCGTAGGGATGGACGACATGAAAGGCCCTGGGGTGTGCAATGCTGTCCACATAAACTTTTCCATCTACATGTCCCTCAACCACGGATCTGGCAAAGAGGTTGTTGATGGGCATCTCTTTGAGTCTGGCAACTGCACATTGGTATTCATTTGGAGGCAATAGATACATTCTTCGAATCCATGGACGAGTGCGAAAGGGCGCTATTGCTTGTCATCCACAATGCAGACGAACATCCATCGAGAATGTCATTCCGTATTCAGTTCCTGTATATTCGCGAAGTATTCCAGGGACTCCGGGTTTTTGAGGGCGTCGCGATTCAGGACGGCCTGTCCCTCGATGACCTTCTTGACGGACAGCTCGACCTTCTTCATGTTCAGGGTATAGGGGATGTCCGGCACGGCGATGATCTTGGCCGGCACGTGGCGCGGAGAGGCGTTCGCCCGTATCGTTTTGCGGATCCGCTCCCGCAATGCTTCCGTCAGCTCCCTGCCCGGCTCCATCTTGACGAACAGGATGACCCGAACATCGTTCTTCCAGTCCTGGCCGACGACAATGCTGTCCTGAATCCCTTCGATCGCCTCCACCTGACGGTAAATCTCTGCCGTGCCGATCCGGACGCCCCCGGGGTTCAGCGTGGCGTCCGACCTTCCGTAGATCACCACGCCGCCCCGATCATTGATCATGATGTAATCCCCATGCCGCCAAACATTCGGATATACATCGAAATAAGCGGCCTTGTACTTCCTGTCCCCGGGATCGTCCCAAAAACAGATCGGCATCGAGGGCGCAGGCGCCAGACAGACCAACTCCCCCTGACGGTTCATCACCGGCTTGCCCTGCTCGTCAAACGCCTCAACCTTCATCCCCAGCCCACGACACTGCAACTCCCCAGAATATACCGGCCCCATCGGATTCCCCAGCGCAAAACAGCCGTTGATGTCCGATCCGCCTGATATCGACGACAACTGAACATCCCCCTTGATCTCCCGGTAAACAAACTCAAACCCCTCCTCCGACAGCGGCGAACCCGTGGAAAGAACCGCCCTGAGCGCCGAAAGATCATACTCCCTCCCCGGCCGAACTCCCGATCCCATCAATGCGGAAAGGTATCCCGCGCTTGTCCCGAAAACCGCCACCCCCTCCTCCTGGGCGTTGCGCCACAAGATCCCGGGATCGGGATAAAATGGATTCCCGTCAAACAGAAGGACCCGGGCACCCACCGCCAGCGAACTGACAAGCCAGTTCCACATCATCCATCCGCACGTCGTAAAGTAAAATATCGTCTCCCCTCGCCTTAAATCGGTGTGCAAAACCAATTCCTTCAAATGCTGAACCAAAATGCCCCCGGCGCTCTGAACCATGCATTTGGGCAAACCCGTGGTCCCAGAGGTGAACATGATGTATAGCGGATGATCAAACGGCAACGGCTCGAATTCAACCGAAAGCCCGCCCTCACTGGCGCGAAAATCCCCATACAAAATCGCGTGCCGGATGCCACCAATGTCCGGACTGCTCGAAACATACGGAACCACCACGACCCGCTCGACCGACGGAAGATCCCGAACGATCTCCGAAACCCGGGCCAACGTGTCCAAAACCTTCCCCTTGAAATAATATCCGTCAGCCACAAAAAGCACCTTCGGCTTGATCTGACCAAATCGGTCCAAAACCCCCTTGATCCCAAAATCCGGAGAACATGAAGACCACACCGCACCCAGACTCGAAGCCGCCAACATCGCCACCACCGCCTCCGGAATGTTCGGCAAAAAACCGACAACCCGGTCGCCCGAAACCACACCGCATGCCTTCAAACTCCTGGCCAGCCTCGCCACTGCATCGTATAGCTCACCATAGGTCATCCGAACCGCCGAACCATCCTCACCCTTGAATACCAGGGCAACCGTATCATCCCGAAACCGCAACAGATTCTCAGCAAAATTCAAACGGGCCCCGGAAAACCACCTCGCACCCGGCATCCTGAACTCATCATCCAAAACCTCGTCATAACCCCGAGAGGCCTTGATCCCTACAAAATCCCAAACCTCACCCCAAAATTCACGCAAGTGGCCCACAGACCACCGGTACAAATCGCTATACTCCCCGAATTGCTGACCCCGCCTCTCATTCACACCCATCATGAAACAATGCATGTTGCTGACCCTGATCCGATCCTCCGATGGACTCCATAACTGTCTGCCCATAACCGCGCCCCCGTCACATATGGTTTCGTAATCCAGAATGCCCCTGTATGCTCAATGCCTTACAGTGGCCGCCCGCCCCCAAAGCACTACGGCCCATATTGCGCCGGAAGAACAGCCCGAGGCGCCCATTCCTCCGGAACGAGCTGTCCTGGCTTTTCTCCGAGCTTTTCAATAAGCTTCCTCAGTCCGGGCCGTCCAAACTCGGGATGTCCCTCCTTCAAAGTCCGGCCCATATAGATCACTTCGGAACGAAGCCGGCGACCCAGGGTTTTCTCCATCTGCCGACCTAACCAGAGCACACGATCGACATCGTACCCGTGTTCGATGCCCAACTCATCGATCATGACCAGGGTATCCTCCATGGTTACAAGCCCCGTGAAACGAGGATCCTTATAGTAATATTCACCTGTTCCCCGGACAGGGCAGTCATCCATGAAATTGGCCGGCTGTCCGCCAGTGCCTCCCATGGTCGCTTCGAATCTTGTGATTCCGGCCTGAAGAGCGGCCAATACGGAGGCCGCTGCCACCCTTTTTGTCTCGTGAAAATGGGCCAGATGGACCTCAGGATGAGGAATGGCGTCGAGGATCATTGAATAATATCTGTAGACCTGTGCTGCCGAAGCCGATCCATCATGATCTGCATGTTCGATGTCATAGGCGCCGATCTCCAAAAAACGCTTCGTAAATTCTACGGCATCCTCCAGCCTGGTAGCTCCACTGATGGGGCTTCCCCAGATCGTGCTCACAACGCCGCACATTTTTATGCCGACGTCATGGCATTTCTTGATGCACCGCTCAGCCTCCCTCCAGTACTGGGACAGAGTTGTGCCAGAGTTGGCAAAGTGGTGTTCCGGGTCTGTGGAAACCATCATGAGTACCCGATCCGGCCCAATGCCTTGCTTTCTCAATTCGACAGCGCGATCCACCGCACTTTCCCGAATCGTCACGGCACTGAAAACAAGTTCATCATAATGGATCCCTCGCTGGCCGCATCGCTTTTGAAAGCGGTCGCTCCTGAAATGCGCCAGGATTTCCTCAGCATCCCTGAATTGCGGTACGGCTGAAATACTTCCAAGATTGGTGACTTCGATTTCCTTGCATCCGGCCATGATCATCTCTTCGCCATAAAAAATCTTGGCAGCCGTGGAAATGAATTTTTCCTCATGTTGGAAACCGTCTCGTATCGTAATGTCACCGATCATCACTTTCCTGGGCATTCTTGGAAATATTTTCCAATAGTCATACTCTGTCATGTATCGGTTCCTCCCCAAGATTCTCTCAAAGGATGTGGATTGATCTCACTCGCCTTTAAATACGGGTTTGCGTTTCTCGGCAAAGGCTGCAAGCGCCTCAAGACGGTCCTTTGTCGGGATGGTGATCTCATAAGCCTTGGATTCCAGGGGCAAGGCCACGCCGAGACTGCATTCGTATCCGTAGTTGATCGCAAATTTCGCCTGGGCGACCCCGATGGGGCCATTCTTTGCGATTTCCATGGCCAGATCGATAGCGGCCTCCATGATTTTGTCCGGATCCACCACCTTGCATACGAGTCCGATCTCCAAAGCCGTCTTGGCATCGAAACGTCTGGCCGTATAGATCAACTCTTTTGCCTTCGCGATACCGATGATCCGCGGCAGCCTTTGCGTGCCGCCGCCGCCGGGGATGATGGCCAGACCGGTCTCGGTCAGACCCATCAGGGCATCCGAGGAGGCTATTCGCAAGTCACAGGCAAGAGCCAATTCCATCCCTCCGCCGAAGGCAAATCCATTCATCGCAGCGATCACGGGCACCCGTGCATTCTCCACGTTGATCATGGTGCTGCGGATGGTGGCGATGAACCGTCTGACCTGATCATCCGAGAGTGTGCGCCTTTCCACCAAATCGGCCCCTGCGGAAAAGGACGCCTTTTTTCCATCCGGCGGCGGCGCGCCGGTAATGATGATCGCCCGTATGGACATATCGAAATTGGATTCCTTGATGAGGTGGTCCAGTCTCTCGACCATATCGAAATTCATGCAGTTCATCTCTTTCGGACGATTGAGGGTCAAGATCAGGATCCCTGCTTCTGTTTTTTCCTGCAGAACGGCATCGGACATCGCAGCCTCCCGCCCCACATGGGGACACCCTTGCTACGTAGATTTTGCAATCACTGGGCTCTCTTTCCGCATAAGAGCTTCATGGCAAAGGATACGATCATTTCATCTCGCTGATTCATGATCAGATTTTGGACCGTCAGTATCCCCCTTTCGTTTCCCTTGTCTGCAATTTCGATGACTTCCACCTCGCATCTGATTGTATCCCCTATCCTGGCAGGCGCCGTGAAACGCACCCTCTCCATGCCATAAAAGGCAATAAAAGATTTCGGGAGATAGCTTGAATAAAGCCCAAGTCTGAATGGTAATGCCATTCCTATGCTAAGGGTCAGCATCCCGTGAGCGATTCTCCCCCCAAAAGATGTCTTCGCGGCATATTCCAGATCCGTATGAAGAGGATGCCAGTCCCCGGTCAATCCCGCAAAATTCACCAAATCGGCTTCAGTAATCGTCCTTGCCGGCGAAATGATTTTCTCCCCGATCGTATAATCGTCAAGGTCAATGTATTCTTTTGCCATCCTCTTCTCCAGGCCAGTGTCTGTCAGTGATGCATCCCGTTTCAGACCTTCATGTCTCCCCACGCGGAGTCGCGGATGGGAACATGCAGGGCGATCTCGAAGGCGCGCGCGATTTTGTCCCGCGCTTCGGAAAAGGCGATCACCCCGTCATGGAACAGAACCGAGCCCGTGTAAAAGGGATGGCCCTCATCGTCGTATCTCTCACGCATTTTCTGGCGAAAGCGCTTCATCTCCTCCTCGTTCACCGCCTGTCCCTTGTCCGTGATGTTCTTCCGCCGCACCGTCTCCAGGATAAACCCCGCGGTCTCTCCGGACATCACGGTGGTGCGGCCCCGCATGTTGGTGAATGCGAACCGGGGTTTGAATGCCCTCCCGCACATCCCGTAGTTGGCTGCCCCATGGTCCGGGCCGATCACGTAGGTCACCTTGGGAACATCCAGACAGCTGCAGGCTCGAACCATGTCGGAACCGTACTTGCCGATCCCGCCCCACTCCTCCGCCTTACCCACCATGTACCCCGGAGAACCCTGCAGAAAGAGAACGGGCATCCGCGCATTCCCGCAGCGGATCATCCATTCCGTCGCCTTCCTGGCCGCCTCGATATAGATCACGCCGTTGCCGTTCGAGGCCACTACCCCGACCGGTATCCCCTTGAGCCACATCTTTCCACAGACGATGGTTTCACCCCGCGCGAGCCCGTATTTCGGTTTGTATTCATGAAAATAACTGTCGTCCGCAAGGCACTTCAGGGTATCACGGATCTGGATGGGATGATAGGTGTTGATGGGCGTTACCCTCATCATCTCCCTGAAGTCGAATCGGGGTTCCCGCGACTCCCGCCGCTCGATGTGGACGGTTTGCATCGGTTCGAACTCCATCATGGCCCGAAGCTTGGCAACGCCCTCCTCCTGGTTCCGCACGAAGTGGTCGCATCCGCCGGAATGCTGGGTATGGACGTAGGCGCCCCCCAGATCTTCCATGGATACGGTCTCGCCGATTGCCGACTTCACCATCGGCGGCCCCGCCAGGAAGGCATAGGCGAGCTTTTCGATCATGATGGATTCGGATGCGAGATAGACGATGTACGCCCCGCCCGCCGTGTTCCCGCCCGTGGAAAGGGTATACTGCCTGATCCCTTTGGCCGACATCCGGCACATGTTGTAAAACATCGTCCCGAAATGGCCGTCGTCCGCAAATCCTCCGACTTGGAGCGGCAGATAGGTACCTCCTGAATCGGCGATGTAGATGCAGGGGAGCCCGCACTGCTCGGCAATGGCCTGCGCCCGCATGTGCTTCTTCAGCGTGATCGGGAAATAGGTTCCGGCGGCATAGCGGTTTTCGTTCGCAAAAATCATGCAGTCCTTTCCCTGGACGGTTCCCACGCCGGTGATCACCCCCCCGCCCGGGATGTGCCCCCTTCCTTCCTCCTCATAAGCAGCTCCGCCGAAAAGCTTTTTCTGACCGATCTCGTACCCGGCATCGATCCCCAATTCGAAAAATTCGGTCCCCGAATCGATCAGCATCCGGATCAACTCGCGCATTGGTTTTTTCCCCTGTTTGGACAATCTCTCCACCTGGGCGTCTCCGCCGATGTGGAAAGCCTCTTCGCGATGCTTGAGCAGAAGCGCGTCCTGCGCCTCCCAGTGTTTCAGGCTTTCCGTCCGCTCCTGCTCGATCCGCTCCGATCTGCTTGGCCGAGTCCCTCTCCTTTCCTCCATGTCTCCCCTCCGAATCATCGTGAGCCATCATCGCCAGACCACCGATCACTCAAGATCCATGGCTTAGGTGAGAACTGATGAATGCGATGGGTTCAACGACTTTTTTTTCTTTTTTTCATGCGCTCCCATTTGTTGATCACATATTGATTCTGACCTTGAGATGCGGCGCACATGAGTAGATGATTCGCTTCAATTTCCAAAATTTCCTCAAAACTGGCGTGAAGACCTTGATCAATGGCTATCCTCGACAGTTTGAGGGCCAGAGGAGATTTCTCAGTGATCTTATCTGCAAGTTCCAATGATTCATCCATCAACCGTTCGGCGGGGACAACCCTATTGACCAATCCGATGCGAAATCCTTCTTGAGCATCAATGAATTCACCCGTGAAAATCAGCTCTTTTGCCTTACCCAGGCCAACCAACTGCGACAACAATTTTGTTCCCGCTGTCGTTACGGTAAGGCCGACGCCGGTTTCGGGAAAGCCGAAAGCGGCATTGTCGGCCGCGACTCTAATGTCGCAACTCATGGCGAATTCACACCCTCCCCCCACTGCATAACCTTGAATGGCACCGATAAGAGGCTTATCGAGTCTCATGATTAAACGCTGAATGTCCTGGAGAGCGTTGGTTTCATCAATCCAGGTGTCGAATGATTTCCCAGCCGATGTCTCTTTAAGGTCTTCGCCTGCACAGAACGATTTCCCGGCACCGGCCAGAACGATGGCAACAGCCTTTTTGTCTTCTCGGGCAACAATGAGTTGTTTGACGAAATCGCGAAGCAGTTCTCCATTAATGGCATTGAGACGTTCCGGCCTGTTCAAGGTTATGATTCCGATATTCCCATTTCGATGATAATTAACCTTTTCTGCCGCTTTTTTCATCACCGTCCTCCAATGACTGTTTTTATACTTGTCCGGCACATCAAGACATCATCCCTATTCCATGATAAATTAAATTTGCATCGGCGTATACCCGCTCAGATGTCTGTTTGCACGACAGCTAAAAAACGTTACCCTGAATAGTGATTACGAATCATCGTTCAGGGTTTCTCGCTTGGGGCCGTTTTTTCCATGTGCATTCTGCGCAATTCCTTTTTTAGAACTTTTCCTGTCAGGGTAAGGGGCATCTTCTCAAGGAACTCTATCTCACGGGGGTAGGCATGGGCTTCCAGCTTGACTTTCACGAAGTGCTTGATTTCTTCCTCCAAGCCTGCATCCGGCGTAAACCCCTCGTTCGGTACAATATAAGCCTTTACAATTTCCCCTCTGATTCTATCGGGCACACCGATGACCCCGACCATGTTGACTGCAGGATGCTTCATCAAACAGTCTTCGATTTCGCCCGGCCCGATTCTATATCCTCCGCTTTCGATGATGTCATCATGTCTCCCGGTAAACCAAAAGAATCCATCCTCATCCTTTGTTCCATAATCACCGGTGCGAAGCCAGGGACCAACGTATTTTTCTTGCGTTGCTTCCGGCGCCTTCCAGTATTCCAGGAACATCACGGGATCCGGAGCATGGACCGCTATTTCGCCATATTCTCCGGGAGGCAAAATTTCACCCCGTTCATCGATGATCTCAACCGTATGGCCGGGGATCGCTTTCCCCATCGAACCGGGAATGATTTTCATGACCTCTGAACAGTTTCCAACGACCAGATCGCATTCGGTTTGACCATATTGTTCATTGATCTCAACCCCCAGTGCATTCTTGCCCCATTCGAAGACTTCTTTTCCCATGGTTTCGCCGCCGACTGTGACCGACCGGAGGTTAAGATCGTAGAAGTCTCTGGGGTTGTTGATGGTCTTCATCATCATTTGAATGACCGTAGGCACGGCCATGAGGTTCCTGACGCCATATTTGGCCATGATGTAAAAGGCATATTCAACATCGAACTTTCTTGCCCTGAATCCCAACATGGGGTATCCATGATGAAGAGAAGGGAACATCGTGTCGTATGATCCCCCGATATATGCCCAATCTAATGGAGTCCACAGCAAATCCCCTTGATGAGGAAAAAGATTTAAAAGGTAATCGGCTCCAGGAAGAATGCCCAACAGAAGACGGTGGGCATGAAGCGTGCCTTTAGGAGGGCCGGTCGTTCCGGAAGTGTAGATGATCAATGCAGGATCATTGGCTTTCGTTCGGACAGGGGTAAAAGATCGGCTCCCTTTTTCCACGGTTTTCCAAAAATCCAAAACGCCCTTTTGTTCCCCTGAATCGATGACCAAAATCAATTTCAGATTCGGCAAACTATCCCTGATTTCCAAAACCTTCTGAAGATTTTCAGCATCGGTTATGACCCCCTTCGCGTCGCTGTTCTGAAGCCGATATTGGATGGCCAGCGAACCGAACAGAACGAGCAAAGGAACAGCTATCGCGGCTGTTTTATAAATGGCAATGTGTGAAAATAGGGTTTCCGGGCGAGGCGGCAGCAGGATCCCCACTCGATCTCCTCTTTCAATTCCATTCGCCTTCAATGTATTGGCCAGCTGATTGGAGAAATTCTTTAGTTCCCAGAATGTTATCTTCTGTTCCCTGCCCTCTTGATTAATATAAATGAGGGCCAGGCGGTATTTTTCGTCGGCCCATTTGTCGCATACATCTACGCCGATATTGAAATATTCCGGGATCTCCCATTGAAAATTGTTGCGAAGTTCTTCGTATGTTTTGCCGCTCAACATAGAATCCTCCTTGTGAATATCTCATCGAGAACACCGGGGGAAAAACATGATTCTCTATACATAGATCCCTTTGCCACGATCAATGATCTTCTGGCCGGCCATTGAGCGTTTCATGAATCAGCCTTAAACCGTTTTCATGAAGAATCTTGTGTTTGACTGCGTCTTTCAGAGGAGCTTCATTGATCTCCTTGATTGCCCTTTGGAACGGGATGATCGGCCAATCGGTCCCCAAAATGACCTGATCCTGCAGGATGGAATTGGCGAAATGCAGAAAAGGATCCCATCCCGTCCCGTTCCTGAAGATGTATTTCGGTGCAACACCCCCGATTTCAAGAAAAAGTCGAGGGGAGAACTTCCGGGCGAGTGCGCACGCCTCACCGACCCATGGCCAGGCGGCGTGACAGGCCACCACTCTTATTCGAGGGAAATCGATAAGGATTCTTTCAAAATGGATGGGGCGATCCGCCTCGATCGAATGGTTCGGGGCATAATTAATCCCGGAATGAAGCCAAACGGGAAGCCCTCGCTCTTCACAATATTGATACAGGGGGTAAAAACGGGCGTCTTCGGGAAGCATGTCCAGAAATGCGGGTTGCAGGCTTAAACCCACACATCTTGTCGTTCCCACCGCGGACTTTAAGTTTTGCAGTGATTGGGTGATGCCCTCTCTTGGATCTACACTGACGACTGCCAGGAATTTATCCGGATATCTCCTGACGAGTTCTGCAACATGATCATTCAGAATGGCCGGTTCTTCGATCTCCCACTCGCTGTGCACGACGGCCATATCAATGGAAGCGGCAGCCATCTCTTCCAGCAAAACCTTGTCCGTGACGCCGTAGCGGAGGTCGAAGCCTGCTCTCTCCTGGTAATAATCCATCATATCGTATGGATGTTTAATGTTTTTATCGCGGGGAGCGCGAACCCGCATGTCTATCGCTGCCATGATCTGTCCCTCCGTTTACGATCGCGCTGCAATGCAAGTCTCCGGCTGAGTCCTGATCATTACACTCCTCTATCTTAAGAAGACATTCACAAGAACAAGGGCGAATTCAGGGATATATGTGACTGCAAGAATGACGGGCACTGCAGCCAGCACCATAAACGCTGATGCCGGCTTCACATATTCGTTCAGCGGGAGATTGCCTCCGATATGACCTGCCAGGTATAGCATTGGCGCGCAAGGCGGGGTGATATTGCCCAGGGACAAATTGGTCACAGATATGGCGGCAAAATGGATAGGGTCTATCCCTACAGATTGCGCTATGGGCAACAAGATGGCGGCCGATAGGATGTTTCCCGAAACATCATCCACCAGCATTCCCATGATCAGAAGAATGATGTTGATTAACACGAGAATGATATACTTGTTTTTGGTTACGCCGAGCAACAGGGCCGTCAGTTGCTGGGGGACCTGATAAGACACCAAAATACGGCTGGTCATCAGGATAAAGAAAAGCAGGATCATCACGACACCAGACGTGGTCATGGATTCCTTGATATTCAGGCACAGGCTTTTGGCGCTCATGGTGCGATAAAGGAACAATCCCACCACAACGGCATAAAGCGCAGACATGCCTGCCGCCTCGGTAGGCGTAAAGATTCCTCCGTAAATGCCACCCAAGACCAGAATAGGCATAAAGAGGGCGACGCCAGCATGTTTGGTTGAACGTCCAATCCCACCGACTGTCTCCCTCCAATTCTGCTGGGGCGCCGTTTTTAAATGAGGCATGTTTCGACACATGATCCAGTTGATGATGCAGTATGCAACCATGAGAAGCAAACCGGGGATCAACGTGCTGAGAAAAGCCGCCAGGATGGATACTTGCGCAGTCATGGCAAAGACGATCATGGGGATGCTCGGCGGAATGAGCAAGGCAAGCATCGAAGAGGCTGCCACCAGACCAACGGCATATCCGCGGGGGTATCCCTGTTTGACCATTTCAGGCATGACGATTGAGCCAATGGCGGCAATGGCGGCAGATGCAGATCCTGAAATGGCCCCAAAGATGGTACAGGCGACAACGCAGACCATCCCCAGTCCGCCCTTGACCCTTCCCAGAAAAGACATGGTAAAATCAATCAGCCTTCGGGAAATATCCGAATCTCGCATCAGGCCGCCGGCCATGATGAACAAAGGAAGTGCCAGCAGCGTATAAGACTCCAGGTTACGGAATGCGGCTGGCATTGCAAACCGGGGATCCATTCCGGTGAAAAACAATATGATAAAACCTCCAAGGCCAAATGAAAATCCCACAGGCAAACCCAGAAGCATCACGACGACGACAAAAGCCATAACAGTCAATACCAGGGTCATGAGGCACCTCCACGGTCAAAAGGCCTTCCCGTGATGCTTTGTTCGATGTATTTGATTGTATTGACTATGCTGTACATGGTCATAAAAATTGCGCCAAAAAACATGCTGCCCACGCTGGTGATTCTGGGCCACCATAAACCGGTTGTTTTTTCGCCTGTTTCATAAAGCCAGAGAGAATATTTACCGGAATGGTAAGTGAACAAGATGCATAGGAGAAGGCCCAGAAGAGAGGTTACTGTTTTAAGGACCGCTTTGGAGCGAAAGGTCTTGAAGATTCGTTCGGCAACATCCCCCTGGACATGGGAGTCAAGTCTTGTTCCGATAATGGCGCCAATGAAGTATATCCATACTCCGAAGAACCGGGAGAGTTCTTCCAATCCGAAAAGGGGATGTTTAAGGACGTAACGGAGGAAAACCTGAAGGATCACGGTCAGGGTCAATACGACCCCCCCGCAATAATCCCTACCGACCACAAGATATCGAGAGCTTTGTCTATGCGGCCGCAAGCATGTTTCACACTGCTCCAAGTCATAGTCTCGACCCTCATCGCGTCTATTGGAGCGGGCTCAAGGAGCCCGCTCCATGGGATGCTTCATTCTGGCAAGTAACGACCCCCTGTCATCATTTGGAAATTTTCGTTGCATGGGCCTTGACCTTTTGCATGAGCAACGAACCCAGCAGTTCATTTTCTATTCTTGGCCAAGCTTTTTCACGTACGGCTTTTGCTGATTCCTCCCATTCCTGTTGGCTGACCTCATAAACTTTTACGCCGCTTGCCTCTAACTTCTTCTTGAATTCATTTTCGTCGTTTTCAGCAGCTATCGCCTGTTCCTTCATGACGACATCGGCGACTTCACTCAGTATCGCTTTATCCGGTGCGGACAGCCCATCCCACAATTTCTTATTGATGGTTAAGAACCAGTACTCGAAGGCGTCTCGCGTAGCCACCCAGTGTGCAAGCGCATCACGCATCACATAAGCTTCAACGGCGGGACACGCTGACCGCGCATCCACAATGCCCGTTTGCAGGGCGGTAAATGTTTCGGAGAAGGCAATTGGCGTGGATATGAAACCCAAAGCCGGAATGTAGAGCTCAAAGATTCTGATGGGGGGGACGCGCATCTTGATTCCCTTGAATTTAGCGGGAGTCTTGCCAACTTCCTTTACGCGCTTGGTAAACGCCATTCCATCCCATGCATTCAGATAAATGCCAAGAACCTTGAGGCCAATGGAGGAATACAATTCATCAAAAATAGGGGTCAACCATCCCGTACTCCCAATGGCGGCCCTTGCCTCATCCCATGTCGCAAACAGATAAGGCATGAAAATCAGGTTTGTCCGCGGATCGTAGGATGTCGAGCCCGCATTTAAACCGATCTCCATGGTACCCATGCGATTGGCCTCGATCTGCTCCATCCAATCGCCAAGGGCACCCGATGGGAAATAGGTTAGCTTGATGCGCCCCTGTGACCTCTCCTCAACCATCTTCGCAAACTGCTTGCAGCGCGCAGAGGCCGGATGATCCTCGGCAATCCCCTGACTGATCTTCCAGCTATAATCCGCAGCCATAACATCCGTCGACTGCAGGCCAACCAAAAGTGTTAGAATCGATAGCACACCCAGCCACGCCTTGATGGTCCTTCCCGATACCTTCATTCTCTTCTCCTTTCATTAGAAAAAGTGATGCGATGGTTCAGTCAGGTTGTCGGATCATCTCAATCTTTATTCTTCCCACCTCCTTTCCTGGCTTGATGTCTATCCGTTGGGCACACATCTCCCTGTCGCTTTAAACCGTTGACAATGAGCTCTGTATATTTTTCAGCAATACTTTCTTTCGGCAGCCTTCCTGACTTTCTGAACCATGTCGATACTGCTGTGCACATCGTCAGAACGGCATAAGAAGCAATTTTGTAGTCATTGTCGCAAAATAAACCTTTATCGATCCCCTCCTTGATAATATCCTCAAACTTCTTTTGATAATGGTCTCTGAGATTTATGATTGTCCGATAATTATCTACGGTTAATCCTCGCAGTTCACTGTCAGATATCAGCACCTCCTTTTGACGGTGCATATGAAATATCACATGGCTCTTCACCGCAGATCTCAATCGTTCTTCGGGGTTTTCTTCATGTCGAAGGGCTTGCTCAAGATTTTCATCCAGATCTCTCATCGTGCCAGAAAAAATATCAAACAGAATATCCTCCTTGTTGGCATAGTGATAATAGATGCTTGCCTTCTGAATCCCCGAGGCCCGCGCTATGTCGTTCATGCCAGTGGCAAAATAACCCTGCTTGTAGAACAAATCGATTGAAACCCTTTTGATCGTTTCCTTCATCGTTGACAATGTGCAATCAACCTCCGCAATGGACTGTGAACATGCCGGCATTCGCTGATCTACCGATCGTTCGGTAGTTCAGTAACATTGAGGTGGGAGCGTGTCAAGGTATTTTATTCATTTTTTGCACATATTCTTTGCCTATCCCTGAATCTTTTGAAATTCAATGACCTGTTCATACGAGGGTTAACGGAGTGACGGGGGAACAGGCGAGATTAACAGCGTCCTGCACGACAGGAAAAACCTGCCGCGGGGGCCTTCCTCGGCATGGCCGTCGCGGGGAGATGATCAATACCATGACGGAGACAGACGGGATCCCCTTCGATCCCAAGTCGATGGGAGCAGAGAAGGGACCGCGGATTGTGGTCGGATTTTGCCGAACCGGCTTTTCCGATTCGATTTCCAATCAATCGAGCTTCCTCAACGCAGGATCCTTCGCCGGCAATATGGTGGTGGTTTCCGTCTCATCATCGAAAATCAGAACGGCTTCCCCGCTTTCCAGTTTGCCTTGCACCTGCCGGAACTTGGTGTCCAAGGAAGCTTCTTTGGCGCCGTAATCGGTTCCATCTCGGGTTATGAATTCTAAAATGACGCCCCGCAAGGCTTCCGCGGTCAGCAGGGCGACGGGAATCCGGTGGGCAGCCATTCGCGTTCTCCCCATTCATGGTGGTTTCACATCCACGGTCGCCATGTGGCTGGATTCCTTCCCGGTATCCGGCCGGACACGGCGATCCCTCCGGCATTTCCGAGGTTGAGATGCCAAAACCCTGCCGCATCAGCTTTCGGATCCCGGCGCCGCTTCGTCGTTCTTCCTTCCCGTAAAGAGGGAAGGCGAAGCCTCTTGGTCTGTCCATCGGGAAGTCTTGAGCGGCCGCTTATGACGCACGTCCGATCCCCTCAATCCCGTCGTGAATCTTTCTTCATTCTTGTTCTGACCTTGTTCCATGACTTGGTGATGAGAAAGCTCTCTTTCATGTTGTTTGCCATTCGAACGAATTTCGTCCAGGGAACGGCAAAAGTCAAAAAGGTGGGCGGAACATAGGGCCGCGCCGAGACATCGAACATGCCCAATACGGCACGAGGGGCAGGGTTTGAAATTTCCCTGTAGGGGTAATCGACAATGGACGCGCATCCGGCGCCAAAGGGGGCAATCACGCCATCGGATTGCGGCTCATCAAAGTTTGCCAACGTAAAGAGACCGGCGATGACATCGGGCGGGGCAAAGAATATGACCACCAGGGGATGATCTTCGGGTTCCATGCAGTCCCATCTTTTGAACACGATATGGTCTCCGGGCGCTTTCGACGGTTTGTTCAGCTTCGTAAATTCCTTGACCAGTTCGGGAGATTTCTTGTATCGCTCGCCCTCCAGTTTTCCGGGAATGCCGCAGGAGAGGAAGTAAGGAAAATCGGGCGTCATTCGGCCATCGAAGCCGAGGTATCGCTTCCCTCCGTTGCAGCCGATTGTATGGACATCGAAGCATACCGTTTTCCCCTTCCGCACTTTTGCCAGATCCCCGATGAGGCAGCGATGCCCTCTCGGTATCCTGGCCATGCATTTCGGCTCTGCCGACACGGTATAATAAAACCCGATGGGCAATTCGGCTCCCGGGAAATATTTCTCCCAGTCTTTTGCAAAGTCCTCTTTGAATGCAGGGTCCATGACTTTCTCCTTTTCAACGAAGCGATCGTTCCCCAACCCATAGACGGCACCTTGCCACCCCGGTTCCGGCACATTCAAACCCTGGATGGGGTTTGATGTCAATCCATTTTTATACCCGGACGGCGGTAACCGGATCGGCATGTCAATAGAATATCATTCCTGCCCCGCGGAAGCCGGTCCCGTGAGCGAAGTCCATTGCAGGAGAACGGGCATACCCGTGCGACCCTGCGCGCTCACCGCGAGCCAGCCCGCTTTTGCGTGCGAACCGTGCAGCCGGGACTGGCCTCATCGTCGAACGACCGTCGACCCGAGGGTCATGGCCTCGACAGTCCGGCTATCCCGGTTTGGGAAACCTCTCAATCGATTTCAGGGCCCGGGCGATCTCCTCGTCGGGAAGCTTATGGGGGATCAGGTTTCCCGTGAGATAGCCATCATGGGCCGCTGCCTCGACCATCCCGTCCCTGAGAGGGCGGCTGACGATCGGCGCCATGCCGTGATAGAGCAGCCCTCCGGCGTGCATCGGAACCGGCACATCGTCGTGGCCGAGGGATCAAATTGACGGAAGAAAATGTTCGTTGGGATCGCAGCAAGAACCGCAGGAGAATCACGGGATCCTATCGCGGATACGGTGCGCCAGGGCAAAATGGCATTGCACGGATTTTCGCGATCGATGCGGCCTTGCGTCCATTCACCCAGCGGTTTAGTCAAAAGATCCGTAAACCGACAACGCCCGCAATGATCAGGAATATGCAGGCGATGCGGGCGAAGGCCACAGGGTCGCCCAGGAGGAATATCCCCACCACAGCCGTTCCGGCCGCCCCGATGCCGGTCCAGACCGCATAGGCCGTGCCCACCGGAAGGCCCTTCACCGCAACGGAGAGGCCGTAAATGCTGATCCCCATGGTCAGCAGAACCCAAACGGTGGGCCAGAAGCGGGTGAAGCCGTGCGTGGACTTCAGGCTCGACGCCCAAAGGATCTCGAATATTCCGGCTACGACCAGCCAGGTCCAGGAAGAGGAATTCGTCATGGTCAAACTCTTAAGGCAATGGCCGATTGTCGTCAATCATGAAACGACACCGGGAAATTTTGTTTCGCGGACCGGATCGAAACGGGACGCGATCGGAGGGGGGTCGGGCCAAGGGGTGCATGGGTAGAAATCCGAACCGTCCTTCCCTCCGCGTCTCTTATGATCGAGGCGTTTTCCCAACGCTCTCCGCGGAAACGCCAACACGCTCCGATTGCGCCGCAGGAGGGCATTCCCGCTCCGCGGGTCCGTCGTACTCCCAATCGACGGGATGGATGTGGCGCCGGGGACGCATGCGGATCCGCTCCTCGCAGGCATGGGCCATGATCCCTACGGAACGCGAAAGGAGGAACAGCGCGTTTGCGAGTTCGGGCCGGAAACCGATCTCGCAGAGGATCGCGGCGTAAGCACCGTCGATATTCATCGGGAGTCTCTTTCCTGTGCCCGCTTCCAGCGCCCGCTCCACCGCCCGGGCAAGATCGAGGTAGCCGCCTTCGAAGCCCGCGTCCCGCGTGATCCGGAAGAGCTTTTCTACCCTTGGATCGACCTCCTTGTGGATGCGGGAGCCGAATCCCTCCAGGCGCTCGCTCCTGGCAAGGCGTGCCTTGACGGCAATCCGGCAGGCCTCCTCCAGCGGGACGGCGCCGCCGCGCACCTCCTGGCGGATCATGGACCATTGGCGCATCGCCCCTTCGACAGCGCCGCCGTGATACCTCGAGATGGTCAGCGCCCCGGCCGCCATGGCCACTGTGACCGGTGCCCCGCAAGAGGAAACGGTCCGCGCCGCCATGGCGCAGGGGGCCTGCGCCCCGTTCTCTACGGCAGAGACCAGCACGGCATCCATCACCCGAGCGACCTCCGGGGGCGGCAGCTCCCCCATGGTCAAGAGCCAGAGCATCTCGGAGAACGTCGTGCGGCCAATCAGGTCGGTCAGGTTGTATCCCCGAATCAGAATCCTGCCGGCCCGAACCTTGCTGATTGCCGATTTCCAGTGGAGATCCTCTCCGGCCCATCCTTTTTTCCCGGATCCGCTGCGTTCAGCCATCGATCCTTCATCCTCCTCATCACCGTTTCTTGGCCCGATACGGACGCGGTCGTCTTTTCGCCGGTTCCCCTTGCTTGCGGCCGCCCTCCGCACATGAGCGGTTCTCGTCCGGCGCAACGGCTGAGCCAAGTCTGTTCCGTGGATTTGTATCACATTTCGGTCCGCATTTCCGCCCTTTCCCGTTTTTCGCCATCCATCCGGCCGTTGGGGACGGCCACGGCCCATTTCCGTTCGAGCGGTCGCGGGTTCGTCCGTCTTTCAAATTCGCAATTGACATGGCCGTCCCCTTCCCCTATAGTTTCAAAGAGAAAGCAGGTCATTATCCTAAGGAGGTTGGAACATGGCGGTAAAAACATTTGGCGTGGTTGGGGCCGGTCAGATGGGAAACGGCATCGCGCAGGTCGCTGCCTATCCCGGCGGGCTCAATGTCATCATGAACGACATCGCTGATTCATTCGTGGACAAGGGATTCGACACGATTTCCAAGAACCTGGACCGGCTGGTGGCCAAGGAAAAAATCACGACCGAACAGAAAAAGGAAATCCTGGGCCGCATTCACAAGAGCACCCATCTGGAGGATATGAAGAGCGCCGATTTCGTCGTCGAGGCGGCCGTGGAACGGGAGGATCTGAAGCTGAGCATCTTCAGACAGCTCGATGGATTTTGCAGGCCCGATGTCATCCTCGCCACCAACACCTCGTCGATCCCCATCACCCGGATTGCCGGCGCCACCAAGCGGCCGGACAAGGTGATCGGCATGCATTTCATGAACCCGGTGCCCGTCATGAGGTTGGTGGAGATCATTCGCGGTCTGGCTACCTCTCAGGCCACCTACGACCTGACGGAAAGCATGAGCAAACAGTTCGGGAAAATGCCGGTGGAATGCAATGACTTCCCGGGATTTATCTCCAACCGGATCCTGATGCCCATGATCAATGAGGCTGTGTACGCCCTCTTCGAGGGCGTCGGAACGCCCAAGGCGATCGACGACATCATGGTGCTCGGCATGAACCACCCCATGGGACCCCTGGCCTTGGCGGACCTGATCGGGCTGGACACCTGTTGGGCCATCATGAACGTCCTGCATCAGGGTTTCGGGGATTCCAAGTACCGGCCCTGCCCGTTGCTGAAGAAATATGTCGACGCGGGCTATCTGGGGAGGAAATCCGGACGGGGATTCTACGAATACAACAAGTAGACCGAATGGGGATGACTCGCAAAGAGGAAAACGCGTTGTGTGCCCCCGATGCCTCGGCACCGCCGTCAATGTTCCATGCCGGGAGGGATGGCCAACAGAAAAAACGGGAAGGGGGCTCCGTCCCCTTCCCGTTTTCTGTTGGATGCCTCCTCTGAACCCCGCTGCCGGGGCATCCGGTTGTCGGAAAGTTACCTCATTCCCCAGCACGGGGGTTGGCCGCCCCTCATGCCGGGACCATCACACATGCACCTCATGCCGGCCATGCCTTTCATTCGCCCCATGCCGGCCCTGTCACCTCGCATACACCCCATTCCGGCCCTGTCACTCATACACTCCGTGCCGGCCATGCCGCAGGCCATCTGACGGCCCATGCTGCGAGGCAGCCGCACCTTGGAAAGCTGCTCGGGGGTGAGAATCTCTCGCATCGCCAGACGGTGGGTCGTCGCTTTCTCCGCCAGCTGGCCGCGAAGGGTTTCAACCTCCTTCTGGAGGCCGAGGATCTTTTCTTTGTCCGGGTTTTTGGCCATCCACTCGATCCTCAAATCGCCCCGTTTGCTGTGCAGCTGATCCTTGATGGGTTTGATCTCCTTCAAATGGGCTTCGCGCAACGCATTGATCTTTTCCATCTGTTCGGCCGCCAATCCGACCCCTTCTGCTTTTTCCGCCAATCCACAGTTGAATGGACCCCTGAATCCCCTGTCCTGCTGTGGTCCCTGCATACAGCGATAAGCCATCGCAGGGGAAGCCACAACGATCGCCAGGGCAACAACCGCAAATACCGTCAATACTTTCTTCATGTTTTTATCTCCTGACCGATAAATTCTTTACCTCATATTCAGCAAGCGACATGCCAATCCGGTGTCCATATTCCATTATTATGATTTTATTGTATATTTTTTTGATGCAAGGGGAAAGAACTCGGTGCGTCGTCATCATGCGAACATATTTTATCCAGGGAACCCGCTCTCAGGGCATGAACATGTGTTGAAAGTATCCACCATTGAACAAAACCCAGGTCCGGCCAAACAGATGGCGCCGCAATCCGTGCGGAATCGATGCCGAGTCCTCCGGAAGCGGAAACGATGGCGAAACGCTGTATGACGGTGCGAGAATCCGGTCGCGGTCGAATCGCCTGGACATACAGGATGGCGTGATCATGGCCGGGGCCGCAGCGTCCCGGACATCTTCCAGGCCCTAACGTGCCCCGGTGGTGTTCAGACCTCCGAAGCCGGGATTCCCGGTGTTCAGCGCAGGGACTGCAATACCAATTCGAATAAAGACGGGGAGCCCAAACGGATAAACCCGGATGCATGGGGAACCAAAGGCCGGGCGCCCCACTTGGTCTTGAAAAAGGTTACCCCCCGGTTGATCCCCAGCCCCAGATTGATCCGTTTCTTGTTTCTCTCCCTGGCCTCGGCGATGATTTCATGGAGGAGCCAATCGGAGGCGCCGGGCACCGGGTGGCGGGCGGATCTGAAATTGAACATATAAAAAACGTAATGGCTGGCCCAGAAATCCGCAATGTCGAAGGCAATCGGCTGTCCGTCCCGATTCCGGGCGGTAAAGACAACGGCCGTCGATGAGGCTTCCAGGTAGGCCGGAATCCGTCCGAATATGGTCCGAGTGCCCTCATCGACCGGCCTGGATTCGCAAAAGGCGCGGATCAGGTCGAGGTGGCATGGGCCGACGTTCCTCTCCCGGGTGATCTTCAGTTCCTGCGCCGCCCTTCGAATCATGTTGGCCACTTTCGGGGGTGTTGCCAGTCCATCCAGATCCAGGGCATAGTAATGATCCATCACGGAAAAGGGCCTGTATTCAGCCGGAAGGGAGGGGGCCAGGACGGCAATCTCGGTCGGACGCCGGTCCGCAACCACGCCGCGCAAAACCTCCACCATATTCCGGGGGCCGGGTGGCGGCGGATTCAGGGGGTAGCCAAGGAATACGAGCCTTCCCCCCCTTTTACGCGAATAATAAAGGTATTCACCGGCAAGGAACGGCTCCAGGCCCGATACCGTTGCCCCATACGCGGGGATATGCTCGGGAAGATAGGCATGTCCGCGGATCAACGCCTCCTCTTCGGCCCCGATCATTCGCCACCCTCCCGCAGCGGTTCCAACAGATATCCATCATCCGCCAGCATCCGGTTGATCCCCTGAAGATGCGGGGCGCCGAGAAACACCGCGGTTTCTCCCTGCCGGATGAACGGCTGCATCCTCTCATAAAAGATCTTGTCCCGGGCGCTGATCACCGGCGCGCATCGGGAAGGAAATTCGCCTGTTCCCGCCATCCAGTCGGCCAATTGCCCGCCCAGATAGGCCCGGACATAGGCGTCGGAATATTCATCCCAGCGTTGGACCTGCTGAAGGAAACGGGTCATCCGTTCCACCGGGATCTGTTCGAGGACCCGAACCTGCTCCTCGATGGTTTCCAGAAAGCGGATTTCCACACCCATCTTCCCGGCCGCCTCGTAGGCCTCCAGGTCCACAGACCCCTCCCATCCCTTTGACTTGAGATAGGAGGTCCAGATGTTGAAAAATGCAAGCCATGGGCTCAGTCTCTCGAAATGTTCACGCAGGGGATCGGCCCTGGGCGTTTTTGCGAGAGGAAAAGGAAAAAGGGGAACGGCATCGGCAAATAGGTTCCCGGTTCGCTCCCGGATTCCCCGGAGGGCCTCCGGATCGAGGGCCTCATAGATCTCCAGCGATCCCTTGCCCCCGGAACCCCGCAACACCACCTGCTCCATACTGGCCCCATCCAACGGCCCCTCGAAAACGGCCCTTCGCGTTTTTCTCAGAAGCCTTTTGAGCGAGGTTCTGAAATGGTAAGGGAAAAAATGGGCGGTCCCTATGAAATAATTGATCATGCCCCCCTTTTGGGCGCGCCAGACGGTCCTCAGGATCCTTTCCCGCGGATTCAGAACCCTTGATATTCTCTCGGCGAGATTCATAAATGCGATGCCAGGGCTTCCATCCATGACCGAAATTTCCCCTCCGCCGGTGGTCCGATTTCTCCGAATGCATATCGGAGAAAGGGGAAGCCTCCCCATTTCTTCTTGAAGCGGGCAATGCCCTCGTTCACGCCCAGGCCCAGGTGGATGTAACCCTTGCGAAGCCGCCGGGCCGTCTGGACCATTTCATAAAACAAAAGATCCGAGGCATGGGAGACAGGGCTTTCCTCCGAATGGCAGCCGACAATGTAGGCAAGAAATTCCCGGGCTCCCGACTCCAGTATGTAGTAGGCCGAAAGGCGCCCCTGCAGATCACGGGCGCTCAGCAGCAGGGATGTTTCGGAAAACAAAAGGTAGTCCTTCATGCAGAGGTAGAGCTGATGCACCCGCGGCGGAAGCTTCTGCCGCTGCAGGAACGCGTCAGTGAGGCGAACGTGATCGTCGGAGAAAAGGCGGGAGGCGTCGACGGTGAGCATTTGCGCCGCTTTCCCGGCGATGCGAACCATCCTGGGGCTGATGTCCGGGCTCTGCAGGTCGAGGCGGTAATAGAAGTCGTCCTCGCGGGATGTGAGCCTCTGGACAAGCGAAGTGGGGATATCCGGCGCTATGAACCAGGTCCGCGACGGCCGGATCCGGGCCATGGCCTTGTCGAGGGCCGACGAGAAGGCGTCATCCGAAAATTCCCCCTCCAGCGGGTAACCGATGAAAATCAGCCCATCGCCCTTCGCAAGGCAGACGAACGGACCGGTCAGGAAGACATCGGCCCGCGCGATCCCCGCCATGAGGGCCGGAACATGCTCCGGGACCTTCGCGTGTCTCAGGATGTATTCTTCATCCGCGGGTTCGACCATGGGCGTTCCCCCGACCGCATGCGGCCTGCTTCGGAAGGCATTACGGGGCGTCCGTGTGGGCGTAGGTTCCTTTCACGCAATCCGATCCATACCGGCGCTCCAGGCCGCGGACAATGAAATGGCCCCTGGCCATGTTCTGGAAATGGTCGATGAAAATGGTGTTGATCCACGCCCCCCCGGCCGCGCCGATGAGCGGCACGGCGGATGCGGCGGCCTTCTGGGAGACGGTCGCCCCGAACCTCGAAGCAATGGTCGCGATCAACCGCACCAATACGGGGGCCCCTTCCTCGGCAATCCCCCTTTCGACGATGTAACGCGCCGCTTCCGACACCTGCTTGGCCATCAACGCCTTCAACGCAAAGTATCCGCTTTCCGTGGAATGGTCCCTTCCGGAGCAGCCTCCCAGGGCGAAAACCTCCAGGCATGCCAGCCTGGTTTCCAGCCGCCGGACATCCTCGTCTTCGCTTCTGGCGATGTCGGCAATGGATCGGAACATGATGACGGTCGTGGCCGGCAATTCGACGGCCAGGGCGGGCAGCCCGAAGGCGCCGCCGATGCCGCCGGACGCTGCGGCGAGAAATTTGTGGAAGGTGTCTCTCGATGCTCTGCTTTCGTTGCAGTCCATCGTCTGCGCGGCGATATCGAGGGCATGGCGGAGCGATCTCTGCGCGATGGCCTGAATCGCTTCGGTCCATTTCGCCGGCAGACGGTCGAAGGCCCTCTCGAACGGAATCCCGACGACATTGGTCAGCCTGGCGGCAAGACCCGGATTTTCGAGAAGTCCCTTTGCATATTTCAAGCGGCAGATATCTTCAGGAGTCATGTCCACCTGTGTTCCGGGAGAATCAGGATTGCGGCCCGGACCCGTTTATGACGGCAATCTGATCGTTCAATGTCCAGAAATCATAAATGTATCCGACCCCGAGCAGCCCGAGCGTGCAGAGGTAGACGATCCCGGTGACCCATTTTCCCATGTACATCCGGTGTATTCCCAGGAGGCCCAGAAAGGTGAGCAGTATCCAGGCGACCGTGTAGTCGATGTTGCCCGGACGGAATCGAATTTCCGCCTCACGGTCCATGGACGGGATCAGGAAAAGATCGATCAGCCATCCGATCCCCAGGATGCCGAATGTCAGAAAATAGACCGTCCCGGAAACGGGCTTTCCGAAATAGAAGCGGTGGGATCCGGTGAAACCGAAAATCCAGAGCACATAACCGATCAGGACGCTGTGAGTTCCCTGTACCCTTTTCATCCGCCAACCTCCTCGCGATGAAGATCCGGACGCCGGCCGCACGGCCGAGCATGGGTCACTGCCCGGATATGCACTGAACGATTTGCTGAAAATCTCCGTTCCCGGCCAGGGCGTATTTCTCCCAGAAAAGCCGATCGCTCCGGTACAACGCCCCTGAATCGCTGCGCTTGAAGAACTGCCGAAACTGACCGGGGCCTCCGTTGTATATCGCATAGGTTACCCGGGCGACGGTATCGAAATCGGCCGGAGTTCCGGGTTTAAGCTCCTTGAGGGCGAAGTTCCTCAGGTAGAGGTGCAGGATTTCGGTTCCCGCCTTTGCATTGTAGGCGATGTTCCAGCGCAGGCTCTCGACCCGGTAGATTCCACGCCACACACGCTCGTTGATCTGCATCAACCCCGTCGAGGTCTGGTTGTAGGAGACCAGATATCTGAGCTTGCCGCCCTTGACAACGAACTGGCGCCAGCAGCTTTCCTGCCAGACCGTAGCCAGGAGCAGGCGACGGAAGAAGGTTTCATACTCCCGGGCAGAAGGATCGGCGACAAGCACCTGATCTGCTGTTCCTTCGAGCAGGTCCCGCACCTTGCCGATGTATCGCTCCGGATCTGCTGCAGGGGTGATCCACTCCTTGACCCGCTCGAACAGGGCGGGGGGCCCTTCGGCCGCCCACGCCCGGGGAAAAAGGAGGTGAAGGATCCAGGATTGGCCGCCCCCTGACTTCCCGCCCAAGGCCTGTTCCTCTGGAAGATCGAGCTCCAGGATATCCGATGCGGGCCCTAAATCGTCAAGAGGAGGCCCCATTCCGAGCGACTCGCGCAGCAACGGGTTCACCGAATACGAATAATCCAGCGCGGGGTCGGTCTCGGATGCACTCAACAATTTCGCCAATCGGACCAGTCCATCCCGGTTGATTTCCAGACCTATGGAGGGGCCTAGCCTGTCCAGGGCCACGAGGGCGTCCGACGCCGTGAAAAAAGCCAGATAGCTCAACGGCGGCCTGGACTTTTGGTTGACCAGGCACTTGCGCAGGATCAGGGAAAGCCTCTGCCAAGTCCGGATGAACTGCCGGCGGACGAGATCGGAGTCGATCGTCCTCCGATCGATGGCATCGAGAAATTCGTAACGGTTCTCCAGCAGGATCGCCAGCAGATCCCTCCGTTCCGCATCGGTCACGGTTCCCCCGATTAGGGATTCCATCTCACGGACAAGGAGAGCGTCCCACTTCTCCCATGTGCCGGAAAGGCGTTCGACGTCCACAGCGGAAAGCTTTTCCGCCGGCCTGCGGGGCCTGGATACGGGCTGGACATCCATCCGGAGGTTCACCTTGACGGATTCCTCTTCCACCCGTACCTGATCCGGCCTGATCGTAGCGAGCCAGCGATCGACGGCCTTGCGATCCTCCGGAAGAAAGGCCAGGGACAGGAAGCCCTTGATTTCCTGAAGCGGAGGCGCGAGTTCGACGCTCGTCCTGCCGAGATAGGGGTGGACGTAGGTCTTGATCAGGTCCCAGAGCCTGCTCGTGATTCTGATGGGTTTGCGGTTCGCGTCGAAGATGCGGGAATCCACGGTTTCGAAGTGGATCCGCCAGTTATCCGCATCCAGCAAGGGACGCTGCATCACTTCGATATAACCCTGCCATTCGAATTGCCCCATGCAGGTTCCCAGGATCGGAATTCCGGCACGGATGAGGATGCGGGTGCCCACCTTGATCATGGAAAGTTCCCGGGTCACTTCGGGATCCGAAAGCTCGATGTGGGCGCAGTCCGTCCCGTCTTCGTCGACGACGATGGCCCGCTGGCCGGGCGCATTGTACAGCTGTTCGATCAGGAGCGCTCTGATGAACGGGTATTCCAGGGTCACGGGCAGGGAGACGGTTTCCATCCCGCCAAAGGAGACGGTCGGCATCCAGACCATGGCCATCAGCATCAGCGCGGCAAGACCCAGGATCCCGCGACGCCGCTCCACCGCCATGGGCCCCGCTTTGCCGCACATCCCGCCGCGGACGCGATCCGGGCCATACCCCATTCCCCGGCCCATCGAACCGCATCCCCGCTGTACCCGAGGGGGGATATGGGTCCGACCGCGGTCAATCCACCGGCGTGAGATCAAAGCCATTGCGGTTGTCCTGGTCATCTCTCTGCGTTCCGATAGGCAGTCCGCTTTTTCCGATTTTCCGGAATGCGCCAATGCCTTGCCTCGCTTCGTCACGGGCAGGCGTATCCGTTTCGTCTTTCGGGCTTCATCCCCAGCAGCCGTTCCATGTTTCTCGGGACCGGTTCTCTTTCCGGTTTGACGACGCCTCGGCCTGCGTTTTCGTCCCCTCCTTCCCAGGGATCCCGACGATCGAATCCGGATTTTCCCCGTCCCATCCGCGCGCGGGTAACCCTCCTCTGGGCGTCGCAGGCCCATCAACCGCTGTCTTTCAACGGCCACAGGATAAACGCTGCGTCACACCGTGTCAAGGGCGGGAAAGGAGCAGGGAAACGGGAAGGAATCTATTTGCCTCCGCGGGGTTTGCCGTGCTAAACGTATCCCTGCGTTCGGGACCCGCGGCCGGCGGCCTCGCATCAGAAAAACCTCTTTTTTCACCGGTGCAGAGGCCCGTTCCCCGGACGCCGGTTGGAAGGCCGGACGCGATGCCGTCCGGCCCTTTGGGGTAAGAAGAACCATGGATAACTTCGTGATCGAATGGCTGCTTCATCTGCCCGCCTATGCCAAGGTCGGGTTCGCTTTTGCGGGCATTCTGCTGATGAACCGGATGGGCTTGTCCCTGGGATTCTCGATCCTTCTGTCGTCGGCGGGCCTTTCCCTCTGGTCGGGCACCGGGATCCAGGGCCTCGCGTTTCAGCTTCGGAGCTTCGGCATGCCGGAGAACTATCTGCTGCCTGCGGTGATTCTTCTGCTCCTGTTTTTTACCGAATCTCTCAACAAGGCCGGAAGGATGGAGCGGACGGTTACGGCTCTCAAGTCGTGGTTCAGCAACAAGAAGATGCTCCTGGCCGGCCTGCCCGCCCTGGTCGGCCTGCTGCCCATGCCCGGGGGTGCGATCTTTTCTGCCCCCCTCGTCGCCTCCGTCGACGGATCGGGCGAGCTCAAGGCGGAGCAGAGGGTGGCCGTCAATTATTGGTTCCGGCACATCTGGGAATACTGGTGGCCGCTTTATCCGGGCGTCGTCCTCACCATCCGCTATTCCGAGCTGCCGATGGCCCTTTTCCTGCTCATCCAGATCCCCTTCACCCTGGCTGCAGCGACCGGTGGATATTTTTTCATGCTGAGGAAGGTGAAGCGTGAAGACCGGCCACATCGGGACGGAAAGCCCGAACCCGCCGCGCTGCTGGCCGCGCTGGGCCCCATAGCCATGCTCGTTTTCATTGCGGTGCTCGGATCGGCCGTTCTGCCCGTGACGGGATTGTCCGGCACGGTGTCGAACCTCCTGTCCATGCTCGCCGGCCTCCTCGTTGCGATCGCCGCGGTTTTCCACGGAAAGGCATCGGCCTGGAGGCCGTCGCTGCAGCTCTTCAAAAAGACGGACACATGGCAGATGGTCGTTCTGGTCATCGGGATCCTCGCATTCTCCGCGGTGATCAAAGCCCCCCTCGATGCGGCCGGAACAACGCTCGTCACCGCGATGCGGGACGAGTTCATCCATGCCGGCATCCCGCTGATCGCGATCATCGTGCTGATCCCCTTCCTCTCGGGCCTGGGGACCGGAATCGCCATCGGGTTTGTGAGTGCCAGCCTTCCCGTCGTCTTCGCGCTTCTCGGACCGGACCCGCCCATGGGGATCATGGCCGCTACGGCGGCGTTTGCGTTCGCCATGGGCTTCATGGGGGTGATGCTCTCCCCCATCCATGTCTGTTTCGTGGTGACCAGCGGCTATTTCAAGACGCAGCTGTTCCGGAATTACCGGCTGATCATGGGTCCGATCGCGGTCATGCTCATCGCCTCCCTGATGTTATCGGGGCTTTACTACACCTTCCTGTGACTCCGGTCACCAGAAGCCCCTTTCCATGCAGTTCACGATGAATTCGAGCGAATACCGGGGAACCGCGGTCAGCCATTCGCGGAGCTGTTTCCCCACGTCGGGATAGAGGGGGGTCTTCTGCAATTTGTCCACGGGAACCCAGGCGATGTCGAGGGAGTGGGTGTGGTCCGGCCGGACCTTGGGGGTCCCGCGGATCTCGACGGCCTCGAAAACGACGTGCAGGGTCTGGGGATGGCGCTTGGTGGCGGGCGCCTCGCCGATCATGATGACATCACCGACATCGAGTTTGACCCCGAGTTCGTCCCGCCATTCATCCACGATCGCCTCACGCAGCGGTTTGTCTTGATCCACGCCCCCGCCGGGCAGGGAGAACACCTCCTTGCCGCCATAGACGTACTTCATACAGAGAATCTCCCCGTCCCTCTCGAATACCGCCGATACCCTGACCCGCATAAATCCTCCTTTACCCTCTCATCACGGGCGATCAAAAGCCGGGCCGGGCGGCCCGGGTTCAGCCCCGATCCCTTCCCTTGCGCATTGGGGCAGCACAGGCTGCCGCCTTCACCGTTGAATGCGGGCCGACCCGCCTCTGGCGAACGCGTGGACCTGTTCCGCCGTCGCCATGGTCGTGTCGCCCGGAAATGTCGTCAACAGCGCGCCGTGCGCCCAGCCCAGATCGACCGCCTCCTGTTCCGGCAAGCCGCTGAGCAGGCCATGGAACAGGCCCGACGCGAAGCCGTCCCCGCCGCCGACACGGTCATGGACGTCCAGGTCGCAGACCGGCGAAATGTAGGTCCGGCCGTCGATCCAGGCCACGGCGCCCCAACGGTGCCGGTTGGCCGAATGGACTTCCCGCAGGGTCGTCGCCACGATCTTGATCCGCGGGAATTTCCCGATGACATGGTCGATCATCCCCAGGAAGGCGCCGGGATCGAGTTTGGACTTCGCCTCGATTTCAGGACCGGGAATTCCGAGCCCCAGCTGCAAGTCCTCCTCGTTTCCGACCAGCACGTCCACATGCTCGACGATGCCCCTGACGACCGACTGCGCCCGTTCCGCCCCGCCCCGCAGGTTCCAGAGTTTGCCCCGATAGTTCATGTCGAACGAAACCGTTGCCCCCGCATTCCGGGCGGCCTTCATCCCTTCGACGACCAGATCGCCGGTGGTTTCCGACAACGACGCGAAGATGCCGCCGCTGTGGAACCAGCGAACGCCGCCGGCAAAGATCGACTTCCAGTCGAAATCGCCCGGCTTGAGACGGGCCGCCGCCTCGTTGGCGCGGTTGTAGAATACGACGGGCGGCCGAACGCCCTGCCCGCGGTCGCTGAAAACGGTGGCCATGTTGGGTCCGGTCGCGCCGTCGTGCTTGAAACGTTTGTAGAACGGTTTGACCCCCATCGCCCGGACCCGCTCCGCGATCAGATCGCCGACGGGATAATCCACCATGGCGGTGACGATGCCGGTCCTCATGCCGAAGCAGTCGGACAGGTTGGCCGCGCAGTTGAATTCGCCGCCGCTGACATGAATCGCGCAGTGCGTCGCCTTCCGGAACGGCACAATCCCGGGGTCCAGCCGGTGAACCAGCGCCCCGATGGAAAGGAAATCCAGGGCGCCCTCGCTGGGGATGTTCAGGCCGTATCGCATCTCCTTCTCCTCTTATCCGTTATCGTCTTTCTTCCAGACGGTGGATGTCGCGCCGCCTCCGCGTCCGGTCCAGTCGGTATGGAAGTACTCGCCCCGGGGCCTGTCGACGCGCTGGTAGGTGTGCGCGCCGAAATAATCGCGCTGCGCCTGGAGCAGGTTCGCCGGCAGCGATCCGCGCCGGTATCCGTCGAAAAACGTCAGAGCGCTGGATATCGCCGGTGCCGGGATGCCCTTCCGGACCGCCTTGGAGACGACGCGCCGCCACCCTGCCTGCGCCGCGTCGATCTGCCCCGAAAAGTAGGGGTCCAGGAGCAGGTTCGTGAGTTGCGGGTTCCGTTCGAAGGCCTCCCTGATCCGGCCCAGGAAGGCCGACCGGATGATGCAGCCGCCCCGCCACATGAGCGCTATGCCGCCGTAGTTGAGATTCCAGCCGTACGCCTTGGCGGCGGCGCGCATCAACATGTAGCCCTGGGTATACGAGATGAGCTTCGAAGCGTAGACCGCCTCTTCCAGATCACGGATGAACGCCTTCCGCTCCCCGGCGATACGGGACGGGGGTCCCGCAAGCACGGAGGACGCTGCGACGCGCTCGTCCTTCAGCGCTGAAAGCGCGCGGCCCAGCACCGCCTCGACGATCATCGTCAGCGGGACGCCCTGTTCCAGCGCGGAAATGCCGGTCCATTTGCCCGTCCCCTTCTGTTCGGCGGCATCGAGGATCTTGTCCACCAGCGGCCGGCCGTCCTCGTCCCGGTATGCGAGGATGTCGCGCGTGATCTCGATCAGGTAAGAATCGAGCCGGCCCCGGTTCCAGTCCGCAAAGACCTCGTGCATCCGAGGCACCTTCATTGCGAGGCCTTCCCGCATCAGATGATACGCCTCGCCGATCAATTGCATGTCGCCGTATTCGATGCCGTTGTGAACCATCTTGACATAGTGGCCCGCGCCGTTTTCCCCGACCCATTCGCAGCACGGCGCGCCGTCCGCCCGGGCTGCGATCCCCTGGAAAATCGCCTGGACGTGCCGCCACGCAGCTGGAGATCCCCCGGGCATGATCGATGGGCCGCGCCGCGCGCCCTCCTCGCCGCCCGAGACGCCGGTCCCGATATAGAGGAGCCCTTTCGACTCGACCTGCGCAACGCGGCGGATCGTGTCGTTGTAATTCGAGTTGCCGCCGTCGATGATTACGTCCCCCCTGTCCAGAAGCGGGATCAGCTTGCCGATGAAAACGTCCACCGCCGGACCGGCCTGAACCATCAGCATCACGCGGCGGGGCCTTTTCAGCATGCCCGCCAATTCCCTGAGCGAATGGGCGCCCTGGATCCGCCTGCCCCGGGCCCCGCCGCCGAGAAATTCGTCCACCTTGGAGACGGTGCGGTTGAAAACCGCCACCGAAAAACCGTGGTCGTCCATGTTCAAAGCCAGGTTCTGCCCCATGACCGCCAAGCCGATCAGACCGATATCCGCCTTTTTCGCCGTTGCCTCTCTCTTCAAAGTCAGCCTCCGCCCGACAGACGATAGAGGATCTCTCCGGCGCGGTCCACGAACAGGACGCCGTCATCCTCGCGGCCGGCATAATCCTCGATCCGGATCTTGGCCGGGTCCATCCATCCCAGGCCGATCCGCCGACATCTCTCCTCCGGAATGGCCGTGGCCAGTACCACCCTGACGTCAGGCGTCTCGATCCCGTTTTCATAGCAGCCGGTTCCGCAAACGTGCGTCGAATGGGCTGCGACGCCCCGGGGAACCTTGCAGAGGAGATCCGGCCGGGCGAGGAAATAGTCGCGCACGTGGTAGCCGATCCGTTCGATCTGATCCCCCCAGGACGAGGAAAGCTCGTGGATGTGCGGGGCATAGACGATCAGCGTGCCGCCCGGCTCCACGACCTGCTCCAGCTTGTAGACCACCTTGCCGGCAGTCCAGATCTCGTCGTACATCCCAGGCGCCCGGCCAAGGACCGTCCGGAAAGCACGCTCCTTCTCCACGATGTGGTGCACCGCCGACAGATCCGCGGCGGCTGACCAGGCCTCTCTCGCGTCGCCGGTGAACAGGCCGCGCAACCGGGCCTTTGAATCAACCACCATCGCCAGGCAATGGATCGGCCGATCGATGAGCCCCATCGCCCTGTGGATCACCTCCCGTACGGGCGTCTCCTTCCGGCCGATGATCTTGCGGCAGGTCATCAGCGCCCCCAGCCAGTGGAAAAAATGGAGGAACTCGCCGCCGGAGACGCCGGGGAAAAGGTACTTGGCCCCCCCGGAAAACCCGGCCACCTCGTGGGGGAAGACCGGCCCGAGAATGACGAGCAGGTCGTAGTCGAAAACGGCCCGGTTGATGTCGATCGGCACCCGTTCCCGCAGCAGGCCCCCTGAAACCGCGTCCGATTCCTCCTCGGAGAGCTCGCCGATCCGCCGGAAGGTATCCGGCCGATCCCAGCGGTGACAGGAAAACGAGGACGACCGGAAGAGGCCCCCTGGGTCCGCGCCGCCGATTCCGTAAAGCGTCAGGATCTCCTCGGCCGCCATCACGGGGTGGGTCCCCAGGGCCACCATGAAATCGAGTCTCTCGGCCCTGGATCCGATCACCTCCGCCAGCAGCCGGACCATCATCGGCAGGGGGCATGTCCTCGTTCCATCCGGGGTCAAAACCAGAACGCGTTTGCCCGCATACAGGGAAGGAGGGGTCTGGGCGGCGATGAGTTCCCGAACCTTCTGTTCCGTCAGGACCGGTCCGTTCCCGCCGCTGCGTTCGATTCCGCTCATGGACCCATGACCGCTGTCAGGGCATCTCCTCCCGCTGTCGGAGGAGACGTTCATAGACCGCCAGATCCTGCCGGGAGAAACAGCAGAAGATCACCTCCGGAGGATCCGCCAGGGAGGCGTCCGCGTCCTTCACGGCATCCACGGCGATCCGGGCCGCCTCTTCGATCGGATATCCGTAGATGCCCGTGCTGATGGAGGGGAACGCAATCGATCGCAAACCTTTCTCCACAGCGAGCGCCAACGATCTCCGGTAGCAGCTCGCCAGGAGTTCCGCCTCGCCCCTTCCGCCGCCGCGCCAGACCGGCCCCACCGTATGGATGACGAATCGGGCCGGTAGCCGGTATCCAAAGGTGATTTTGGCATCCCCCGTATCGCAGCCCCCGAGCTTCCGGCATTCCTCAAGAAGTTCGGGTCCGGCCGCGCGGTGGATGGCGCCGTCCACACCGCCTCCCCCGAGAAGCGAGCGGTTGGCCGCATTGACGATCGCATCCACGTTGAGCGTGGTGATGTCCGCTTGCACCGCTTTCATGGCTCCATCCTTCAGCTCCCCATGGTCCACCTCCGGTCCCTGGAATTGCCCACGAGAGGCAAAGGCCGAACCCGGCAGAACACCGTATGTTCTATTCTATTGCGTAATGCCAACCCCCTTTGTCAAGGAAAATGTTCCCGGACCCCTTCCCCGGCGGGAAGCTCCTCGATTTTGCATTGCATGTGGGAATGTTTCAGGAGAGGCCCGGGTCCGGAGCTCGTCGGCAGACCCTGCCGCTGAACGCGCACCGCTTGCGGAAGCAAGGAGGTCCGCCCCGGGCGCGCGAAGCGGGATGCGATCATCAAGGCGCCGGCGGTTTCGGCACCCCATCCGGCCTCAGCCGAAGGGCGGGAAATCCGCTGCCCTGTCGGGGCGTGCGGAGATTTCGCCTGCTGGTCCGACCTCAGCGCGGCGGCCGTTTGCTGGAACTCATTTTGAAGGCGACGGCCGCGTGTTCCATCCGAGGACGGCAAGCTGCAGCCGGTCCGCCATCCGCGCGGGAAGCAGCCTGAAGACGGCGAGAACCGCATAGGTGCGAAGGGGCACGACACGGCGCACCGGCGGCCGGGGCCCCACGATCGCCCGTTCGACCGCCCGGGAGACGCATTCCGGCCCGACTCCGATCCAGTCGAATCCCTTGCGAATCCTTTCCACCCTTCGGAAAAGCCGGGCGTATGGAGAGTCCGGAGCGCCGCACTTGCCGATGGTCTTCATCGCGCGCTCGGCGAACTCCGTGCGGACGATTCCCGGTTCGATCAGAATCAGCCTGAGGCCGAACGGATAGAGTTCGCGGCGCAATGCGTCCGAAAGGGATTCAACGGCGTACTTCGAGGCGTTGTAGGCCCCCATGATCGGAAACGTGATCCGGCCGCCGGCGCTCCCGATGTTGACGATCCGTCCGGCTCCGCGCTCCCGCATTTTCGGCACAAAGGCCCTGGTCACGGCCATCAGGCCGAATACGTTTGCGTCGAACTGGGCGCGAAGATCGTTGTCGGAGATCATCTCCAGAGGTCCAAGCACGCCGTAACCCGCGTTGTTGACGAGGGCGTCGAGTCCATAGCCTTGGGTCCGCCTGTCCACCTCGGCCACGGCGGCGCTGATGGACCCGGCGTCCGTGACGTCCAGCACGAAGGTGTCGAGCGGCCCGTCTCCGGCCTCGGCCTTTAACGCACGGAGCGATTCGCTCCGGCGACCCGTCGCGAAAACGTGAAAGCCTCGATCCGCGAGATGAAGGGCGGTATGGCGGCCGATTCCCGCGGTCGCCCCCGTAATCAGTACAACCGGTCCCCGACCCATTTTCTCCATCCTCCACCCCTGAAGTGGAATGGCCTGTTGAAATAGCCCGCGACCCCATCCCTTCAGCCGCAAACGCCGAGGTCTAGGGTATCGTCTTCTGTGCCGGGCAGCCGATTTCAGACAACGTACAAGGCACATGCCGCCGAGAGGCCGGATCCGGCGGCGATGAACAGGATGCGGTCGCCCCGCTTCAAAAGCCCTTTTCCCGCCAGATCGTGGTAACCCAGTGTCAATGAGGACGTATGGGGGTCTCCGTACGTCTCGCACAGATCCACCACCCGGGCGCGTCCCTTCGGGTCCACGAAGCGGGCGATTTCCGCGCCGAATCCCTTCGCGGGCTGAGACGTCACAATGAAATCGATGTGGTCCGGCTTGTCCGCCCCCGACGGGAACCACTCCCCGATCATGGCGGCGGTGAAATCGGAAAGCCGGTCACGGTAACCATCCTCGACGAGGTAGTCCATGCATTCCCTGCCCCGGCGGCCGTTCTCCGTCAGATTGACATGGGCGGAAAATCCGTGGCCGCCGCTGCCGGACGTCGCGCAATGGAAACGGGAAAATCCTTGACTATCCTCTTCAGAACGGGTGAGCAACACCGCGGCGGCCACGCTTTGAAACGGGAAATCGGGCCGGGGGGACTTCGAGGGATGAATATCGCCCGACACAATGAGCGCCGATTGCGAAGAGCCCGCTTTGAAAAGGGTGTCGACAACCCTGGCTGCCGTGATGAGGCCGCAATCCCCGTCGTTGATGTCGAAGGACAGCGTGGTTTTCCGCATCGGCTCCTCGGCGGTCGGGTCGAGGTTCATGCCCAGTTGCTGCTGGATCAGGGTCGCCATCGCCGGTTCGATGATGTTGTCGTCGCGGAAGACCCCGACATTGATGAGAAGGTCGACATCCTCCATCGCCATCCGGGCCCGTGCCAGGCAATTCCGCGCGGCAAATACAGCCATGCCTACTGAACTCTGCGGGCCGTCCGGAGAGGCGAAAGAGGCCTTAATGATCGTACCCATAACACGCCTCCAGCTGCCCGATCCGGGCGGATACAAAACCGATACCGATACCTGACGCCAGCGCCAGGAAGAGAATCTTCGAATGCCCCTTCAGACGCTTTTGGGAGAGATGATCGTGCAGCACCATAAAATGGGACGTCGATGCGGTATTGCCGAATCGATCGATGCTGATCAGTGCTTCCGGCAGGACTTCCAGGTGTTTTGAACAGAGACTCAGCGCCGACTGGATGGCCCGGGTCGAGGTCTGGTGGGGGATGACATAGTCGAAATCCCTTCCCGTGAAACGATGCTTATCCATCATGAACCGAATGACCTGAGGCAGCCTCTTGATCGTTTCCCGGTGGATTTCAACCGCCTCGGCATACATGGCCAATCCGGGATTCTCATTGCTGGGCATGGCGAGACACAGATCGGCAAAACCGGCAATGGTCAGGAAATCGCTGAAATCGATCCCTTCGCGTTCATCGGTCGTTCCATCCATGATCAATGCCACGCCCGAATCGCCGACGGTGAGCGACGCGAACTGGGGATCGATGGGTTCCCTGATCTCCTTGAGGGCCGTCTCGGAAATCGGAGTGATGCATTCTCCGCTGACAATCAGGCCATTCCGGACCGCTCCGGTCTTGATCATATGGTTGAGGATATGGACGCCGGTGAGCATTCCTGCACATGCATTGGTGATTCCGAAACTCATCGTGTCGGACCGCATGCCCAGGCTTGTTTTCAAGAACTTGCTCATGTCCGGCTTCATCCAGAGATCGAGCCCCCCTTTGAAATTGCTGATCGAGGTGCAGATGATCACGTCCAGGTCCTTGGCGCCGTATCGGGACCTCCTCAGACAGTCTTCCGCTGCAGCCATCGCAAGGGTATAGGAATCCTGGCGATCGGACCTCCAGCGTCTCTCTTTCACGCCGGTCAGGGCCTCCAGGTCAAAAAACGGCTTGGCCGGCATCCGGTCGATCAATTCCTGCGTGGATACCGTGCGATCCGGCAGGAAAATCCCCATACTTTCGAATTGCCCCTTGATCATGCATCCCTTCCTGTGTTCGCAACCGCGGGACCAAACGTCCCCGTTATGGTGCCGCGGGACTACAGGAAATCCCAGGCTCTGTCAAGAACATTTGGCTCCCGGGCTGGAAACGCGGACCGATTCAGAGTTTCCCGACGGCTCCGCGCCGTTCCGTTCCTGTTGTGTCCCTTGACCTTGAAAAGGTTTATTTCATATACTGCCGGACAGACCCATCGACCCCGATGGCGGCGTTGCCGTCCAGCGGAGAAAGGCTGACCAGGCTTGAAAAAGGTTCACAACGGGAGCCCCTGCTCCCCACTGGATCCCGCCTCGGAGATCATCCTCTCCTGGGAACGTGAAGGCTTCCCCCAGACCGATTGGACCGCCTTTTCGTTCAAGGGATCGTGCGACATCGACGCCCTGAAAGCCGCCCTTCAAGAGGCATTGAGGCGCCGACCGGTGTTTCGATCCCATCTTGTCGTTTCGAAACGCCTTGGGCTTCAAACCTACCGGTGGCGTATTGCTTCCGAACCGTGTCCGCTGGAGGTGACCGATCTTCGCGGGATAGGAAACCGGCCGGTCGATATGGAGCAGTGGACCCAACAGACCCTTGCCCCCGTTGTCGAGCGGTATGGGAATAATCTTGCAACGGAATATCCCGCCCGCTTCCTCCTGATGCTTCTGCCGGATGATCATGGCTGTTTTGCGGTGGTCTGGCATCACGCGTCGACGGACGGCGGCGGCCTGTATGATTTTTTACGCGGCCTCTTCAGCGAATACCATCGTCTGGTCAGGGGGGAAGATCCCGAATGGGCGAATGTCGCGGGCCTTCATTCCCAGACGGGAAGGAGTGAGGAGATCGAGCCGATGCACTGGGGGCGGTTTTTCAAGGAAGCGGCCGTCCAGTTGATCCGCTATCCCGTGCAGGCGTCCGCCCAGTTGATCAGCTCCCCTTCCGGCCCCCCGGAACGTCATGTAATCCGTTTTCGTTTCGACGACCCTCTTCTGCAGGAGGCCCTTCGCCAAAGGGCCAGACGCGACCAAGGCACCCTTTCGGACCTCTGTCTTGCGGCGGCCAAGTTGGCTCTCCAGGAATGGAACGAATACAGGGGGAACCCCCCGCGGGTGATGCACCACTGGCTCGCCGTGAATCAGCGGCTCCGCCAGTCGCGAATGCGGACGGATGCAACGAACAATCCCCTCATTGCGATCAACATCCCGAGCCTGCCCGGTGACCGAAAAGATCCGCAAGCCCTGCTGCGGCACGTCATCGGCCACCGCAGGCGGATGCTCGCTGAAGGCTTTGACGTGGCGCTTTACCGTTTGGCGAACGGGATGACCCGTGCGGGCCGGGTGTTGCCGATCGCCATCAGGCACCCCGTTCTGAGGCGGATCATGGATCACCGGCTTTCTTTCTTCCTGTCCAATGTCGGGGTGGTTTGGCCCAGGATCGAAAACGGGAAAGCGACCGGAGAAACCGCCATCAGGGTCGTCGGCGATATGGAACTGGAGGACATCCACAGCAGCATCGGGACGACGTTCAACAATCCGATCTGTCTGATCCTCCGGACGTTCCTGGGCCGGCTGTACTTTAACTTCACGACCGGAAGACATCGAATTTCGGACGCGGATGGGCAGGCGTTCTCGCAACTCGTCGTGGATAAAGTGATGGCCTATCTGTGAGGAGGCAAAGGGGGACGACGCGCAGGAGGGCGTTGACGGTCCTCAATCCTTCAGAGCCCCCATCGTCAAGCCCTGGACGATGGACTTGCGGACGAAAAACGCAAAGACCGAGACGGGGAGCACGATCAGGGTCGCTGCCGCACCGATACCGGCCCAGTCGATCTTCCCGTAGGAGATGAAGTTGTAGACCGCCACCGGAACGGTCTTGGTCCTAGGACCCGAGAGGATCAGCGAAAAGAGGAACTGGTTCCACGAGAAGATGAAGGACATGATCGCCGAGGTGGCGATCCCGTTGCGTACGAGGGGCAGCACGATCCTGAGGAAGCTCTGCCAGCGGGAACAGCCGTCGATCATCGCCGCATCCTCCAGTTCGCCCGGCATGCTCTCGAAAAACGAGACCATCAGCCAGATCACCATCGGCATCGTGATGATCAGGTGGGTGATCGTGAGCGCCGTAAAGGTGTCGATCAGCCTCAGATAACGAAAGATGATGTACCAGGGCAGCAGGTAGCTCACGAACGGCGTCATCCGGGCCACGAGGATGAGTATGCCGATCTTGCCCTGCCGGTACTTCGCGATGGAGTAGGCCGCCGGCAGCCCCAGCACCAGCGAGATGGCCGTGGCGAGCGTGGCGATCACGAGGCTGTTCATCAGATAACGGAAAAAATGGTGCTGCTGGAAAACCGCCCTGAAGTTCTCCAGCGTGGGCATAAAAATGAATTCCGGGGGGTAGGAGATGTTCTGGACGCCGGTCTTGAGTCCGGTGAGGATCATCCAGACGAAGACGAAGAGGGGCGGCGCGCACAACGCAACGGCTCCGGCGTAAAAGAGGGTCTTTCTGACGACGTCGCCCATCCGGCTTCCCGGCATGTTCATCCACCCCAATCTCTGAAAAACCTGATCCGGCCCTGACGGTCCTTTTCCGGCCTAGCGCCTCCTGGCCCCGCTCCGCATTCAGCCCTCTCACCTCTTCCCCGCGACCGTTTCCGCGCCCCAAGGCTTCCGGAACATCTCCCCGCAATCCGGTTTATGCCGTCCCTCTGCTCAGATCGCGACCGCGCTTCGCCTGAAGCGGTTCATGACCACATTGAACACGAGCACGATCAGAAACACGACCACCATCAGGGCCGATCCGTAGCCGGCCTTGAAGAAGCTGAACCCGACATTGTAGGAATAAAGGTAGAGCGTCTCGGACGCAATACCCGGCCCGCCCTGGGTGATCGTGTAGATCATGTCGAACTCCTTGAGGTTGTCCAGGGAGCGGAGCATGAGCGCCGCAACCAGCACGGGCCGGATCAGCGGCAGCGTGATGTAGCCGAAGATCTGCAGGGCGTTCGCCCCGTCGATCCGGGCCGCCTCGTACGGATCCTGGGGTAGGGACTTGAGTCCCGCCAGTACGATCAGCGTGATCATCGGGGTCCATTTCCAGACGTCCACCATCACCAGGGCAGGGATCACCATGGTTTCGCTGCTGACCCAAAGGCTCGAAGGCAGCCCCACACTCGTGAGCAGATAGTTGAGCACCCCGATTTCGGGATTCAGCATGATCCTCCAGATCAGCGCGACGGCAACCGGCGTCGCGGCGAAGGGGATGATGTAAATCGCCTGAACCAGTTCGCTTCCCTTGAAGGCGCGGTTGAAGTAGAGCGCGATCATCAGGCCCAGGACCAGTTCCAGGGCCAGGCTCGCGCCGCTGAAACAGACCATGACCTTCACGCCGTTCCAGACGCGCTCGTCGCCGAAGAGTTCAACGAAATTTTCGAGGCCGATGAAGCGGGGCTGTCCCAGACCGATGGTCCATTTGGTGAAGGTCAGATAGAGGTTGAAGGCGATGGGGAGGATGACGATCAGAAACAGGACCGCCACCGCCGGCGCCGGGAAAAAAAGGGGCTGGCGGCGGTCAACGAACCGGGAAATGGAGGCCAGAAACTGCTTCATAGACCCAAGGCCGATCGGGGCAGTGCCATGCATCGAGGCTGTTCAAAATCCAGGGGTAAAAGCGGGACCGCCCGCTGCGTTCCAAGCGGGCAGTCCCCCAAACCCGCAGGGTTACCTTTCCATCTTCTTGTCCATCAGTTCGGCCGCCTTCCTGGCCGCCTCCGCCACGTCCTTCCCCTCGATCGCGGCCACAATCACCTGGCCGGTGATGTCGCGGATCTCGGGGACGTTGATCACCGGCGGGTTCCACTGGCCCTGACCGATATCAAAGGACTTCATGGTGGCCGCGGTCCAGTCAGGCTGCTTGTCCCCCGCCTTGTATTCCTTGGATTTCCAGGAGGAGGCCCGCCCCGACGGCACCCCGGCGAGAAGCGCGCCCAGACAGTTCTCCTTGTTGGTCGCCCACTGGATGAAGAGCCACGCCGCCTTCTGTTTCTCGGGCGGGCTCGTCTTGCCGATCGACAGGCTCCAGTTGGAAACATGGGGCAGCCGAAGCCCTTTCGGTCCGGCCGGGATCACCGCATAACCGACCTTGCCGGCGACCTTGGACTCCTTGGGATTCTCGTAGAGGGCCTTGAAGACGTTCGCGTCGTAGATCATGGCCGCCTTCCCTTCCATGAAGATGGAGGTGCTCTCCGCCCAGTGGAGCATCGTGCCTCCCTGCGGACCGTAGAACCTCAGGAGGTCGCCGTAGAACTTGAAGGCCGCAATGTCCTCGGGGGATGCGAGGTTCGACTGGCCCTGGGCGTTGGTCCAGGAGCCGCCGAAGGTGTAGAGAAAATCGACCCACTGGGAGGTCGCCGCCGCTCCCTTCCCGCGCAGCGTGATGCCGACCATCTTCCTGCCATCCACCTCCTTGCCATGAAAATACTTCGCGACCTGTTCGAGTTCCTTCATGGTGGAGGGGACCTTCTGTTTGAATTTCGCGAAGAGATCCTTGCGGTAGGCCAGAAGCGACGTCTCGGCGTTGATCACGATGCCGATCTGCTTGCCTTCCACCGAGGAGGCCTTCGCGAAGCTGGCGAAGAAATCCTTCGGATCCCAGGCCGGATCGGTCAAGGCGGGATCCGCGATGTAGGCATCCAGGGGCTGGAGCCATCCCGCCTTCCAGTAATGGAGGTCATCCTGGCCCGGCATGATCATGTACCCGTCCACCTTCCCGCCGGCGTTGAGCTCGATCGTCCGCTTGTTCCGGTACTGATCCTCCGGAAAGGTTTCCATGACCACCTTGATGCCGGTCAGTCTCTCGAACTCGGGAATCTTCGGCTCGATAAAGGTCGTAAAAGGATGCTTGTTCATCAGAAAACGGATTTCGGTTCCCTGGCACTGCTTCCAATCCACTGCAGCAAAAGCCGTGGCCGAAGCCGCCCCTGCGCAGAGCAGGACCGCCAACACAACGTACACCTTTGCTCTTTTCATGGAACGCCTCCTCGGTTCAATGGGTTTGGAAATTAGCCCCTCCGCCCCGCGGTCCCGGACCGCACAGGGGCGTCATTCGCCGTTCACCCGTCTATCACACGATGGTTCGTGAAGTATCCTTGTCGAAAAGGTGGGTCTTGGCCATCCTGAAGTCCACCTCCAGGACCTGTCCCACGGTCAGCGGGCGTTCGGGCACCTCCATCCGAGCCACGATCGAGTGGACGCCGCAGGTCAGATAGACGAAGATCTCCGATCCCAGGGTTTCCACCACGTCCGCCCGCGCCGTGACGGTGTTGCCCTCGCTCCTGCCCGCCGCGGGGTGCGCCGCGATGTCTTCGGGCCGCAAGCCGAAGATCACCGGCCGGCCGGCATACGGATCGAGCCGCGCGTGAAACGCCTCCGGCACCCGGACCCGGAACGCCCCGGCATCGACGTGCCATCCCCCCTCCTCTCGGATCAGCGTCGCCTCGATGAAATTCATGGCCGGCGAGCCGATGAAGCCCGCCACGAAACGGTTCGCCGGCTGGCCGTAAACCTCCAACGGCACCCCCGTCTGCTGCAGCGCGCCGTTGTGCAGGATGAAGATCCGGTCCGCCATGGTCATGGCCTCGACCTGATCGTGGGTGACATAGATGATCGTGGCGCCCAGGCGACGGTGGAGCTTGCTGATCTCGGCCCGCATCGCGACCCGCAGCTTCGCGTCGAGGTTGGAAAGCGGCTCGTCGAAGAGAAAAACCTTGGGTTTGCGGACGATGGCCCGCCCGACCGCCACCCGCTGACGCTGTCCTCCCGACAGCTCCTTCGGCTTGCGCTCCAGCAACTCCTGGATGCCGAGGATATCGGCTGCCTCCTGGACCCTGGCTTCGATCTCCTCACGGGCGAACTTCCGAATCTTGAGCCCGAATCCGAGATTGTCCCGGACGTTCATGTGGGGATAGAGGGCATAGTTCTGGAAAACCATGGCGATGTCGCGGTCCTTGGGCGCCATGTCGTTGACGAGGGTGTCTCCGATGAAGATTTCACCGGAGGTGATCGTCTCCAGACCCGCGATCATCCGCAGCGCCGTGGTCTTTCCGCACCCGGAGGGTCCGACCAGCACCGCGAATTCACGGTCCCGAATCTCGATGCTCAGGTGGTCGACCGCCGTGACCGCACCGAACCGTTTCACGACGTTCTTCAGGATCACATTGGCCATGTCTGTCGCCTCTTATCGGATGGGATCCGTCCTAGATGGCGAAGGAGGAAAAACCTCCGTCCACCGGAACCACGACGCCGGTCACAAAGGCGGAGGCGTCGGAAAGCAGCCACACCAGCGTGCCGATCAGGTCGCACGGCTCGCCGAATCGGCCCATGGGCGTGTGGGCGATCACCTGGCGGGCGCGGGGCAGAAACCCGCCCGTCTCGGGATCGATGTGGAGGAAACGCAGTTGTTCCGTCAGAAAGAAACCCGGGGCCAGCGCGTTCACGCGGACGCCCGCATGGGCGAAATGGACCGCCAGCCACCGCGTAAAGTTGCTCACGGCCGCCTTTGCGGCGGAATAGGCGGCCACCTTGGTCAGCGGCACCAAGGCGCTCATCGAGGAGATGTTGACAATCGCCCCCCGGCCGCGTGACGCCATCTCCCGGGCAAAGGTCTGGGTCGTCAGGAACGTCCCCATGAAATTGAGGTTGAAAACGTGCCGGAAACCCTCCGGGTCCAGATCGAAGAAGGACTGGCCGGGCACGCTCCCCGTTGTGCGGGGCCCCTCGAATTCGAAAGCGGTGCTGCCCCGTGGGTCGTTTCCGCCGGCGCCGTTGATCAGAAAATCAGGGGCTCCCCAGACGGCGGAGACGTTGTCGTGACACTCCCGAAGCCGGCCCGTATCCAGCACGTCGCACTGCAGCGCGAGGGCGCTCCCTCCGGCCCGGACAATCGCCTGCGCCCGGTTTTCGGCCTTTTCGAGGCTGATGTCGAGAACCGCCACCCTCGCGCCCATGGCGCCCAGCGCGTCCGCCATCGCGCCGCAGAGATCTCCGCCGCCGCCGGTGACGACCCCAACCCTTCCCTCCAGATCGAATTGTCGCAGGATTTCGCCCTTCATGCCGCAGCCCCCGATTCCGCCTCTAAAGCCCCCCCAGTCCTTCAGCAAAGGTTGTGACCTCGCCCCAGAAGGGCATGGAGACGGAGCAGCCGTGGCGGGCCACCACCATGGCGCCGCAGGCGTTTCCGAGCCGGGCCGCCCGCCGGAGGTCCCAACCCTTGACGTAACCATAGAGGAATCCCGCCCCGAAGGCGTCGCCGGCGCCGAGGATATTCTGCACCTTGACCGGAAAGCCCGGCACATCCTCGGCCTTTTCGCCCCGGCGATGTATCCGGCAACCCGCCTCTCCCCGCTTCTCGACGACAATCCCGGGGCCTTGCCCCAGCATGAAGTCCACGCATGCGGCCGTCTCCCCGCTTACACGGACATCGCTCTGCTGGGAATGGGTCATCCGGACGGATCGTGCATCGTTCAGCATCACGGCGTTGATTTCATCCTCTGTGCCTATTGCGACATCGGTGAAAGGCAGGACGGAACGGATGGAGGTCCCGAAGGCGCGCGGGTCATGCCACAGCTTCGGCCGGAAATCCAGATCGAGCACAACAGCGGTCCCGACCTTCCGGGCAATCTCCACCGCGCAGAGGGTGGCGCTCCGGCTCGGCTCCTGGCTCAGGTTCGTGCCAGCAAACTGGAACACGCGGCTCCGGGCGATCGGAGCGGCCAGAACATCATCGATCGTCAGCGCGATGTCCGCGCAGTTGTCACGGTAGAAGACCAGCGGAAATTTGTCGGGCGGTTCGATGCCCAGGATGACGGCGCCCGTCTGCCGCCCCGGCTTCCGGGGACAAAAACGGATATCGACCCCTTCCTCGGTCAGGAAATGGGCCACGAAGTCGCCAACGGGATCCTCGCCAAAGGCGGTCAGAAGCGCCGATTTCAATCCCAGACGGCGGCATCCCACGCTCATGTTGGTGGGGGAACCGCCCACATAGGCGGCAAAGCCGCGGATATGGACGAAATCGGCCCCGACATCGTTGCTGTACAGGTCGATGCCGGAACGGCCCATGTGAAACGTGTCGTACGCGCGCCTTATCCGGCGGGGATTCTGGGACACCATTCCACGATTTCCCGTCATGTCCAATTTCTGGACGATCGAAATCCTATCGAATCCCAGTCCGCTTGTCCGATGAACGCAACCAAACCTCACGGAGGAGGCAAACACAGCCTCCGATGAGCCTATGCTGCGGACCGATCGCTCCGGTTTTCATGCAGGAGGAACGGCCCCGGCATTCGGGGATAGCCGTCAGCTCTTCCGGCTGGTCTTGGTCGTAAAGAGCGAGATGCGCTGCTTGGCCTTCTTGCTCTTGCACTTCGGGCAGGCCACCCTGGTCTTGCCGTGTTCGGAAATGCTCAGCATGACTGAAAACTTCTTTTTGCATTCCTGGCACTCGTATTCATAGGTGGGCATTTCAATCCTCCTCATTCGGTTCCGGTAATGACATTGCCGCACCCCTTCGCCGTCGGACAGGAAAGGGGCGATGGGATGTCTTCGTTGCGTATACTGTTTGCCTTATCTTAGTGAATCGTCGTATATTGTCAAGAGGGGAGTAAAGGGTCCGGCATCTCCTGCATGCATTCGCATCTTTCAATGCAGCCCTGCAAGGAGGAGCCGAGGATTTCGAATGGGATCGAGGATGCTTCATGGCCAGAATCCTGATCGTCTACCACTCTCAGACCGGGAACACGAAACAGATGGCGGAAGCCGTCGCCGAGGGCGCGGCGGCCATTGAAGGGACAGAGGTGATTCTCAAGCGGGCGCAGGAAACCGATACGGAGGACCTCGTCGCCGCCGACGGAATCGCCTTCGGCACCCCGGAGAATTTCGGCACCATGTCCGGCATGATGAAGGATCTCTTCGACCGGACCTTTTACCCCGCGCAAGGCAAGGTGTTCCGGAAACCCTATGTGGTTTTCATCAGCGCGGGAAACGACGGCAGCGGCGCCCTCAACGCCATCGAACGGATCGCCCTCGGCTATCCATTTCGGAAGGCCCATCATCCCGTCATCGGCAAAGGCGGGATCACCGCAGGGATTCTCGAAAAATGCCGCGAACTCGGGGCAACCCTCGCCGGCGGCTGCGACCTGGGCATCTATTGAAGTTTGGCCCGGCGGAAATACTCCCGCCGGCACGACTGTTCGACGGCGAGCAGTGCGCCGAACGCATCGTTGAAATCCCCCCCTCCGGCGGCAAACACGCCGTGTCCGTGGACGATGACCGCCGGATGTTCCCTGAGGGCGGGCGGCACGGTCCCGCAGAGGCCGCGGGGGCCGGTTCCGATCTCCCCGGTCACGACGGGAACCCCGCCGGCGACCCGCCTTTCGGGACAGCGGATATGGCAGGCCCCCCGTTCCGGGCAATCCGTACGGCCGCAGTCCAGCGAAAGAATCACGGAGAAGCGCGGGTGCCCATGGAGAACGGTGCGTCTTCCAGCATCCAGGACGATCCGGCGATGGGCGGCAAACTCACTGGAGGCGGTGATCCCGGCGCAGGAGGAGCCGTCCAGCGGGACCGGGTCGATGCATCCCTCCAATGCGTCGAGGGAGCTCCCCGTCTGACTGATATAGAGGACGTTTCCGGACAGACAGGAGACGTTCCCGAAAAAAGAGTCGACCATTCTGGAGGCCACGGTCGCCCTCCCCGCTTCCGCCATCGCCTCCATCACCGCCGCCGCGTCGGCAAAAGGTCCCCGTTTGAGCGCGAGGGGAGCGGACGGAGGGGCGTCGAGATGGGCCACGGCCCGCTGAAAGGCCTCTTCCCGCTCCGCGCTGACCGTTCCCTGTCGGACATTTGCCAGATAATCGACAAAAAATTTCACGAACGCGGAGAAGCAGACGGAGCAAAAGGTGACGTAGGCCTGCTCCGGGCTTACCGTCCCGAAGGTGGCGATCCCCCGGCCCGGTACGATGACGCCTTTTCGCCGCCTGAGGGCGGCGACGACCTCACCGGCCCCGAACGCCGCAGCGACCGGGAGATCGTGGAAGAAGGTTCTCGTCTCCGTGTCTTCCGGGAAGATTGCGCCGCCAACCGCCTCGCCGGCGAGATAATCGATCGCGGTCCGGTACGGTTCGGCGGGACGGCTGTAAAGCAGCGACTGGATGTTGAGCCCGGCGAACACCTCCTCGAAAAGGGGGCGGTTGGGGTCATCCCGGTTCCAGACGAGATCGGCATCGACGGCGCCCATGAGCGGCGCCCCCGCCTCCGCATATCCGGAGGCAGCCAGTTTGTCCATGTATTTCCGAATCAGCCCTTCCATGAAAGCCCCAATTCCCCGGCCTTGGATGGCAGGGGCATGCCCCTTTCGTCCAGGCCGCGGACGGCGTAATAGCGTCCGCGCGCCGCCAGAAACGCGTCGCGGTCGATGGGCGGTGTCGAAAATCCGCTCCCCCCGGAGCCGGGCTCCGAGAAGAAACGCCCCGGCAGATCGTCGTCTCCGGCCCCGAATCCATTGGCCGCGTTCATTATCCGTTCCCGGTAGACGATCCGCTCGCCGGCCAGGAGCAGGCCCTGCGCGGAGGAGGGAACGCCGGTTACGGCCGTGAATACCTTCGCGAACTCCTCGATCGAGGCGGCGAAGAAGACAAACTTGCAGGCCGTCAGGGAATCGACCGCGGCATTGAGGTCCTCGGCGATCTTCACGATCCTTGCCTTGCCGCTGAAGCTCATCCGGTCGGTCGCCACCGGCTTGCGAAGCAGCTCGTGTGCGATCGGATAGGCGCGGAGATGGCAGCCGCCCCGGGTGGAGACGGCGTAGGCCAGGGCCATCCCCAGGGCGCCGCGCGGATCATAGGCCGGAAGTTCCTGCCCCTTGACCGCCATGGCGCATTCCGGCCGTCCGCGCGAGACGGCGTAGGCCGCAGATCCCCGGCCGAGGGCCGCTCCGGGTCCCTCCCCCCTGGCCATGCCCTCGAGCAGCGAAAGGATCTCCGGTGCCGCAAGCCGGACGTTTTCGATTTCGGCATGACAGGCAAGGGTCGCCGCGGCGGAGATCGTGTCCATGCCGAGGTCGTTGCAGATGCGGTTCGCCGCAACCGCCATTTTCGGATCCCCGTTTTCCAGCAGCGCGGTGAAATGGGAAAGGGTTTCGAACTCGGGGAGCGATGTTCCGTCCGGAGCGACCTTCTTGCAGGCAATCGGACAGCCCCGGCAGCCGGTTCTTTTCGGCCGGTAGAGCGCCCGGAGCAAGGGGGCGTTGCAGCCGGGGGCCGGAGGAAAGAAGGTCCCCCGGAAATTGGCCGTCGGCATCATCCGCCGGGAGTGGGTCAGGTCGTAGAGGGCGGATGTTCCGAATTCGGCGATCCCGAATTCCCCGAAGATCGCCGGCGATGCGGCCATGAGGCGCCGAATCTCCTCCACGGCATCCCGCAATTCCCCCGGATCGGCAACGGCCGTTCTCCCCTGTCCGGCGGCCGCGACGTACTTGAGGTTTTTCGCGGCGAAAGAAAGACCGAGGCCGTTCCGTCCCGCCGCAAAATGGCCGTCCACGATCACGTTGGCGAAGGCGACGCCGTGTTCGGCCGCGGGCCCGGTCAAGGCTACGCCTCCCCGGCCTTCGAGCATCCCGAAGGCCCGCGACGTGGGAAGACCTGCCAAGGCTGAGGCGTCGCGGATCTCCACGTTGCCGTCGCGGATCTCGATGCCGCAGGAGAAAGGGCTGCGGCCGGTGATGACGATCCCGTCCCATCCGGCCCTCTTGAGGCGCGTTCCCATCGTCCCCCCCACGGAGCAGTCGCCGACCGTCCCGGTGAGCGGCGAGCGGGAAAGCAGGGTCATCCTTCCCGACGCCGGAGAGGCGGTGCCGACCAGGGGACCGGTGAAGAGCAGCAGCGGCATGGACGGATCGTCCCAGCGGCGCGCGGCCTCCGGCTCCAGATAACGGCCCGCCAGACCCCGCCCGCCGATGCTCTCATGGTAAGAGGCGACGGGCGGACACTCAACCTCCCATCTCCCCGCCGTCAGATCGATCCTCAGGATCCTGCCGCACCAGCCGTTCATCGCGATTTCCATGTTCCTGCGCCATCTCCGCCCGGGCCAGGGCGGACGTGTCCACGACGGGCGCTAAACGGATCGGTCCTCTTGCGCCGGAAGCTCCGGAACGCGGCCGATCCGCAACATCGTGACCATCCCCGGATTCCCCTGCAGCCGGCTGATGTCTCCCGATCGGGATCTATCGGCCATCCGCCGTAGCGGAATTCCCCTGTCCGATCCCCGCCAGAATCATGCCTGCCAGGATCAGGCACGCGCCGATCGCCCCTGCGATTCCGAATCGCTCCCCAAGGGCCACGTAACCGCACAACGCGGCGAAAACCGGCTCCATGCAGAAGATCAAAGCGGTGCGGGTGGGGTTCGTCAGCCGCTGAGCCGAGGTCTGGACAAGAAAGGCAAAAACCGTCGCGAACAGGACGCAGATCACCAGGGCCCAAAGGATCTGCGGATGCCAGACCATGATCCGGTCCCCGAGCACCAGGGCCGTCAGAACACTCAGGAGCGCCACGACACCGAGTTGGATGGCCGTGAGCCAGTAAACGTCGCTGCTCGATGCGTATTTCCCCGTGTAGATCAGGTGGAGGGCAACGCTGACCGCGCAGATCCCTGCCAGGATGTCCCCCTTGTTGAAGAACCAGCCGCCGTCCGTGCAGAGCAGATAAAGGCCGGCGGCCGCCAGCCCCACGCCCAAGCTCATGTTCCGGGTCACGCGATGGCCGTGAAACCAGACGCCCAGCAGAGGGACCAGAACCACGCTCAGGCCCGTCAGGAACGCCGCGTTGGAGGCCGTCGTGTGGAGAAGGGCCGCGGTCTGGAAGGCATAGCCGCCGAAAAGAAAGAGGCCCATGACCACCCCCCGGCCGATGAGCCGGGACGAAAAGGGACGCCGCATCAGCAGGCAGATCACGGCCATGATGAGCGCGGCGGCAACGAAACGCTGCGCGAGAAAGACGAAGACACCCGTGACTTGGATCGCTTCCTTCACGACCACGAAAGTCACCCCCCAGAAAAACGTCGTCACGATGAGGAGAAACTCCGCCCTCCATCTCTTCATCCGGTCATCCGCAAAACCCATTCGACAGCCCCTATGCAAAATCAAGTATCCCTATTTTACCGGGGCTTATAACCTCCGCTGCGCCCAAAAGCAATGGGAAAGCCGGGATTATTATCTTGACATCCCCTCTGGCCGATAGTAGATATTTGCAAAATTTATCCTTTGCCCGGCCGTGCATCGGCGCCATGAAGCCCTTACAGGGGTTGGGGCTTTCCGGCAGGGATCGGGCTTATACTGGAACGCGCCCCGGATCGCCCAACGTCATGCGGGGCATTTTTAAGGCGTCCCGTTCGAGAACCCAGAGGAGTTTGAGTCAAAGGGAGGGAAAAATGAAAGCACACCGTTTCGCTGTGACATCGCTTGTCGCGTTGACCCTGATGATCGCCCCCCTCGCACCGCCCGCTGCGCTGGCCGCTGAAAAGACGAGGACGATCACCGTTGCCACCGACGCCACCTGGCCGCCGATGGAGATGGTGGATGCCAACAAGAACATCGTCGGCTTCGACATCGACTTCCTGAAGGCGGTGGCCAAAGAGGCCGGTTTCAAGGTCGTGTTCAAGAACACCGCCTGGGACGGCATCTTCGCCGGGATCGAGGCGGGGAAATACGACGCGATCATTTCGTCCGTGACCATCACGGACGAGCGCAAGAAGACCATGGACTTCTCCGACCCCTACATCAACGCAGGCCAGATCCTGGTCGTCCCGAAGACCGACAAGACCTCCAAGGTCCTGGCGGACCTCCAGGGCAAGAAGGCGGGGGCACAGATCGGCACGACCGGCGCGATGGAGGTCAAGAAGACCTCCGGCGTCGAGCTGAAGAGCTACGACGAGATCGGTCTCGCCTTTGAAGACATGGCGGCCGGACGAATTGCCGCCGTCGTCTGCGACACCCCGGTAGCTGCCAACTACGCCCTCCAGCGGAAGGAGTACAAGGACAAGTTCAAGATCGTCGGACAGGCCTTTACCGAAGAGTACTACGGCATTGTCGTGAAAAAGGGCAACAAGGAGCTCCAGGATCTCATCAACCGCGGCATCAAGGCCGTCAAGGACAAGGGACTCGATAAGCCGATCATAAACAAGTGGCTCCGATAAGAAATCGATCGAAAGCAGGGGATCCCCACGCGGAACGGACGGTGATCGCAGTCACTGACGGCGGCGCCATCCCGACCCGGGGGGACACCGGGCTCTTCACCGCGTGGCGCGTCGCCTTTATCGGCGCCATCGCGGTGGTGGTCTATCTTGCCCTTGTCCGGCCCGATCCCTACCTGAAGATCCTGAAGTTCGTCCCGGACGGCATCCTGGTCACCTTCGAGGTCACCATCGAGTCGATCCTGCTGGCCCTGGTCATCGGCCTGTTCACCGGCCTCGGCCGGATCTCGAAAAACCGGCTTCTCAACGGGGTCGCCTCACTCTATGTCGAGGTGGTCCGGGGAATCCCCCTGCTCGTTCAGCTCTTCTACATCTATTATGCGCTGGGCCGCCTCGTCAACCTCCCGGCCACGGCGAGCGCCGTGATTGCAATGGCCATCTGTTACGGGGCTTACATGGCGGAGATCTTCCGCGCGGGGATCGAATCGATCCCCAAAGGGCAGATGGAAGCGGCACGGTCCCTGGGAATGACCTCGTCCCAGGCCATGCGCCACGTCATCCTGCCGCAGGCCGTCAAGACGATCCTCCCGCCCATCGGCAACGAGTTCGTCGCCCTGCTCAAGGACTCCTCTCTGGTTTCCATCCTGGCCGTTTCCGACCTGCTGCGGCGGGGCCGCGAATTCGCGTCCGAATCCTTCACCTATTTCGAGACCTACACGATGGTGGCCCTCATTTACCTGATCATCACGCTCTTTTTTTCCAAGCTGATCAGCCTGATGGAGGAAAAAATCCGTGCCGACCAGTGAATGCCGCGTGGTGCTGGAAATCCGAAACGTGGAGAAGTATTTCGGAAGGCTCAAGGCGCTGGACAACATCTCCCTCGATATATACGACGGGGAAAAGATGGTCATCATCGGTCCGAGCGGCTCGGGAAAAAGCACACTGCTGCGGTCCATCAACCGGCTGGAGACGATCCATCAGGGGCGCATCCTCATGGACGGCATCGACGTCCAGGACGAGGCGACGGACATCAACAAGGTCCGAGAAGAGATCGGCATGGTCTTTCAGTCCTTCAACGTGTTTCCCCACAAGACGGTGCTGGAGAACGTCAATCTCGCCCAGATGGTCGTGCGGAGACGCTCCCGCAGGGAGGCCATCGCCATCTCCGAGGAGCTGCTCGCCAAGGTGGGCATTCTCGACAAGGCCGATCAATACCCGCACAAACTGTCGGGCGGACAGCAGCAGCGGGTGGCGATCGCCCGGGCGCTGGCCATGAAGCCGAAACTGATGCTCTTCGACGAGCCCACCTCCGCCCTGGATCCGGAAATGATCGGAGAGGTTCTGGGGGTCATGAAGAACCTGGCCCGCGAGGGCATGACGATGATCGTCGTGACCCATGAGATGGGCTTTGCCCGCGAGGTCGCCGACAGGATCATTTTCATGGACTGCGGTGCGGTCGTTGAAGAGGGCACCCCGGAACATTTTTTCCGGAACCCATCGCAGGAGCGGACCAAGCTTTTCCTGAACCAGATCCTCTGATCGGCACTTTCAGCCACTTTCCATTTGACAATCCTCCGAATACCCGTCAGTATCGGAGCCGTGCGAGGGTGAACGATGCAGGGCAAGGCCGAAAAACAGGATTTGTTCGGGCCATCGCCTCAGGGGATGGCGACGCCGGGATTCCGCACGGCAGCAGCGACCAGGGCGCTGAAGGGAAACGGCGACCTTTACATGCAACTTGTCGACTTCATTCCCGACATGATCATCCACTCCGATCTCGACGGCAAAATCCTGTTCGTGAACGAGTATGCCCTGCGGATCAGCGGCTACACGCGTGAGGAGATCGAAGGCCGGAGCATCTTCATGTTCGTTCACCCCGCGGACCGCCAGAACGCGATCCAGAATTTCCGGATCATGACCGAGGGCAGGCTCGGACCCAGGGAATACACCCTGATCACGAAGGACGGCAGGCAGATCCTCTTCGAGGTGAACGGGGACGTCCTGCGTGGTCCGGACGGCGTGCCCTTCAGCGTGGTCAGCGTTTGCAGGGATATCAGCGGGCGCAAGCGCGCAGAAAAGGAATTCCGCAGGATCCTCGAAAGGCTCAGGAATGCCGTCGGCGTGACCATCCAGGTCATGGTTTCCGCCGTGGAGGCGAGGGATCCCTATACGGCCGGTCATCAGCTCAGGACCGCGGATCTTGCCCGCGCCATTGGAACGGGGATGGGGTTGTCCCAGGACAAAGTCGACGGCATCCGAATGGCCGGCTCGATTCACGACATCGGGAAGCTGTCGATCCCGGCGGAGATACTGTCCAAACCCACCCAGCTGTCGAAGCTCGAATTCTCGCTGATCAAGGAGCATCCCCGGAAGGGATACGAGATGCTCAAGGATGTGGAATCTCCCTGGCCGCTGGCGCAGATCGTGCTCCAGCACCACGAGCGGATGGACGGCTCCGGGTATCCCCAAAATCTGAAGGGCGATGCCATCCTGGTGGAGGCCCGCATCATGGCCGTTGCGGACGTGGTCGAGTCTACGGCCTCTTACCGTCCCTATCGGCCCGCCCTGGGGCTCAACGCCGCCCTCGAGGAGATCAAGAGGAACAGCGGTATTCTTTATGACGGCTCGGTGGTGGACGCCTGTCTGCAACTGTTCCGCAAGAAGGGATACCAGTTTCCCTCTTCGCAGCCATTGTAGAAGGGCATGGGGACCGCTCGCTTCGGGCTCCCTGGGTCGGTTTCCCTCCCGCTTGCCGGCAAGAGTCGACCACGGCGGCGGTCCCGTCAAGGATGGTCCGACGGTTCTTGAGGAGCTGTGCCGTTCAGGACCGGGACGCGCGTCGTTTCCCTGGCCCGGCTTTCAGCCGTCCTGCATAAGATGCGGAGACGCGGGAACCATACCGGTTGCCGTCCATACCTGGAAACCGTACGCTGTCACCATGGCCGAAGCCCTGCAAAATGTCGTTGCGATGTTCCTGATCATGGCGGCTTCCTACGCGCTCATGATGCGGTCGCCCTACCCGGTGGAGGTCATCAACAACCTCGTTTTCAACTTCTTTCTGCCCGTCACCGTATTCACCTCCATATACGGGTTGCAGAGGATTCCCGCCGGAGAGTTCCTGGCCATGGCGGCCTCAGGATTCGCTGCCATGGTCGTCACGGCCGCTTTTGCCGCGGCCGCCACCCGGTTAGGCGGCATCCGGGACCGGCGCCGGAAAACCTTCATCCTCGGGGCGTCCTACGGCAACCATGTCTTCCTGGGTTTCCCCGTCTGCTATGCCTTCCTGGGCGATCGCGGCATGGTGCTGGCCATGTTCTTCACGATCGGCAGCTATTTTTTCCTGTATGTCGTGGGAACCTGCATCATGACCGGCCGGGTGACGCCGGCCGCCTTTCTGAAAAATCCCCTGATCCTGGCCACGGGCGCGGGATGCCTGTGCGTCTTGCTGGGCTGTCCAATCCCCTCGGTCCTTGACCACACCTTCTCCCTGATGAACAAGGCGACCTTTCCCCTTTCGATGATGGTGGTGGGCGGCGGCTTGAGGCTGGGATTTTTCGCCGATCCCGGGCGGATTCGGCTCGCCGCCTGCGCCTCGGCCATCAAGCTGGGCCTCGGGCCGCTCGCAGCCTGGGGGATTTGCCTGGCAGCCGGTCTCAGCGGGGATCAGACCGCGGTCTGTGTGCTGCAATCGGCAATGCCCACCGCCGTTCTGGTCTCCATTTTTTCGGTGCAGTACGACGCCGATCCTGTCTTCAGCAACGCCATCGTCTCCCTGACGACCCTGGCCAGCATCGGGATCATCCCCATGCTCTTTTTGATGCTGAACTGAGGGGACCATCGGAAAGGCGCGTGCACCGGTGGGGATCATCCGCCCGGGATGATGCGCAAAGGCTCGCCAACCACCCGCCAGTAGGGCAGCGCGACGAAAAGCACCGCCAGATAGGCCGCAAAGGTCATCCACAGGCCGAAGCGGAAGATCTCCGCCGCCGTAAGGTGCCCCCGCTCGTAGACCACCAGGGAAGAGGCGCTCTGCGCCGGATAATACAGGACCGCGTCGCCGGCAATCATCACCGCAAGGCCGCAGACCACGGGGTTCAGGCCGGTGGCCGTGCCGATCGACATCGCGATCGGGATGGTCGTCGCCAGAAAACCGGTGATGTTGGGTATCAGCAGACGGACCGGCGCCCCAGCCAGCAGGAGCACGACCACAACCAGTACGGGCTGCTGCGAGAAGGCCGGTATGCCCTGAACGATGGACGAGGCAATCCAGGCGCTGGCGCCGCTGCTGCTGAGCGCCCGGGCAAGCGACAGCGAGGAGGCCAGCACGAAAAAATTGGCCCATCCGAATTCCGTTTCGAACTCCCTCCAGGTCAGGACCCCTATACCCGGCGTGAGCAGAAAGGCCCAGGCGAGGACCGCGGGCAGGGCCGGGTTCCAATGATGCCAAGCATCCGTCAGCCACAGCAGCGACGCGCCGATGGTGATCGCCAGCGTCCGGATCTCCTTTCCGGAAAGGGGCTTACCGGCAGTGAAGGGCAGCGCCTCCAGCGGCGTGTCGAATCCCCTGCGGTACAGCAGATAGATGAGGATGGAGCCGAGGGCGAGCAGAACCCCGTAAGGGACGATCATCAGCGCCAGCCAGCGCCCCCACGAGATCCCACCGATCAGGGAGGCAGCCAGCACGGGTGTAATTCCGCCCGTCAGCAGGACCGTGGAAGCGAGCCGGTTGATCGAATTGAGCCCAATCATGATCGCCTTGGCCAGCGGGTCTCCCCGGGGGATGCGGCCCAGATCCAGCGCCTGCTCGTAGACGAAAACAAGGATGCCCGTGCGGGTCGTCGCCGAAGGGAGGAGCAGCGTGAGCAGCGGGAAGGAGAGCAGCATCTGCAGGAAAAGGGCCCGCGAGCTTCCCCGGCAGCGCCGGAGAAAGAACCGCGCCACCCTTTCGGCCAAGCCGCTCCGCAGGACGGCCAGACCGATGGTCAGAACGCCGATGAGAAAATAGGCGACCGGCTCCGCAAACCCCACCAGCGCCTCCTGGAATCCAGGCACGCCCCCTGAGAGGGCAAGCGCGATGACCAGCAGAATCCCGGTCACGGCCGCCGGAATCGCATCCGTGCACCAAAGGCCGATCGCCATGACGGCCACGGCCAGCACGCGCTGGCCTGCTGTGGAGAGCCCGGCGGGCGCGGGCAGAACCATCAGGACCGCAGCCAAGCCGGCCATAAAAACGGTGATCGCCAGCGACCGCCCATCGCCCCCGAGGATATTCCGCCCCCCTCCTCTTCCCGTTCGATCACTGCTCATACCTTCAGTCCATGCGGATCTCGTTCGGGGAGAGGCAGTCCTCAATGTAGTAGGTGGGATTCTCGGAAAGGCGGATGATCCTGCCGGATTCTCCCCGGCCCGGACGACCCATGATCACCCTGACCTCAGGCCTCAGTGGATTCTCCCGGTTGACGGCGACCACCTCGCAGATCCATTGGTTGTTGAGGCGAACGTAGCTGCCTTCCGGATAGGGGGTGATCTCTTTCAGAAAGGCCTTGACCAGATCCTCGGGAAAAGCCGCCTCCCTGAAATCCGCGATCAACTCCCGGGCCGTGAAGGTCTGTTTGAGCTCCCGCCGGTGCGGTCGCTGGTGCGTCATGGCCTCGTGGGCGTCCGCAAAGCAGATCAGGATGGCATGGCGGTGGATGTCCTTTATCTTGAGACCGCGCGGATAGCCCGTTCCGTTTCCCCTTTCATGGTGCTGGTAGACCACTTCGTCAAGCGATGGATGCTCTGGCCTGAAGGGGGCCAGGAGGTCCCTGCCCATTATCGAGTGGCCCCTGACCGCCTCACGCTCCGATTCCGTGAGTTTGTCCTTCTTGCCCAGGACCGCATCGGGAAGTCCCCATATCCCCAGGTCGTGAATGAGCGAAGCCACGCCAAGATCGAAAAGCTGCGATGCCCCGAATTTGAGAGCAAGGCCGAGTTTCATCGCAAAAACCGAGACATTCGCCTGATGGGCGACCATATAGTCCGTTTCAGCGGAATCCTTCAGGGTGAGGGGAAAGATGTTTTGGATCCGCATCGGCTCGTCGACCAGCGTGCGGATCAGGCGACAGGCCTTATCGATATCGACGGATCGCTTCGCAACGACATCCGCCTTGACCTCTCTGAGATAAGCCAGCAGTCCGGCGTAGAGATCGCCGGCTTGCTCCGCGGGATTGTCGTTCATCATGATGGTTTCACCGTTCCCCCTTTGGAGCCGTCCATGAAACCGGGGTCGTACCGTGAAGGTTCATACCATCAAGTCAGCCCGCTGTCGAGGACGATGTGCACCCCCCGCGGCAACCGGGGAAACGAACAACAGATCACCCGCGGCTTCGGGAACCGCGGGTGATCCACGCTCCCAGAACGGACGTTACAGCTTGTTATGGGCGCCGTCGCAGTAGGGGGGCTTCTTGCTGTACTTGCATCCGCACCAGGCAATCTTTTTCGGGTAGGTGACCTCCACTTCCATGGGGGTCATCCCGGTGTTGAGCCTCTCATGCGAGCCGTCACAGAAGGGCTGCTGCTCGGAATGGCCGCAGCTGCACCACATGTACTTGCCGGGCTGCATGTCCATCATGTACGGACCTTTTTTGGCGATCTTCGGTTCCATCCTTTTCTCCTTTCCGGATTGAATTTGCGAATCTCATGACCTCAGCTGGTCTGCAACGACCTCGCTCAAGGTCTTTTGCGCTTCGATGAGCTTCCTGTACTTGGCGGTGATCTTGGCCAGATTCCCCGACTGAACCGCTTTCAATAAATCCCCTTCGATTTCGGCCACGTCGAGCCGCCTGTAGTAGTCCATGGTTTCCTTCAGATGGGCAAGGACGATTTTCCCCGTCAGGATGGGGTGGTTGTTCGTGACATTGGCGTCCTTGAAACGCGTCCCATGCTCGAGCTCCACCTCCAGGCCGATGCGGAAATCTTCAAGAGGGATCGGCATGTGCCCGGTGTTGACTGCGGCAAGAATCTTGGCGGCCTCCTGTTCGGAAACCGCCGCCTCGCTCCTCCTGGACCAATCGTCCAACCCCATTTCTTCGCAAACCCTCGCGACCTCTTCGGCCGTCACGTACTCCTTCGATGTCATCTCCGTCTCCTTTCTAAAAATGATGCCGTCCGAATCGGACCCTGTTTCAGTAATGTCCCGTCCGCGCCTTTCCCTTGAAGATCCGGTAAACGAAAAGGGTGTACCCGACCACAACGGGCATGCCGGCCAGGGCGATGACGCTCATGATCTGCAGGGTGTAAAGGCCCGTCGAGCTGTTGAAGATCGTCAGGTTGAGCCCCGGATCGTTGGAGGCGCGGATGAGATTCGGGAACTGGGCCGCGGCAGCGGCAACCCATAGGCCGACAAATGCAAGCGACGACCCCCAGAAGGGGACTCTGTCGTTTCGCCTCTTGAGGGCGATCCACAATCCCCAAAGCGCCGACAGCGTGACGAGCACGCCTGCATAGAACAGCCCGCACCGGATCAGGTCGGGGAATATGGCGGCCAGGACTGCGAAATAGGCCAGGCCCGTGATCCCGTTGACCGCCGTTAATGTGCGGGCGGTTTTGAAACAACGCCTCTGCAGCTCCCCTTCGGTTTTCATGACCGCCCATGCGGCCCCCTGCAGCAGGACGGCGGCCAATCCGGCGATGCCGAAGAGCAGCGGCACGGGCCTCAGAAGCGTAAGGCAGCCCCCCGCATATTCCATTCGGGCATCCAGCGGCACCCCGTAGATCACATTGCCCAGTGCGACCCCGAACAGAAGCGCTGCCAATGCGCTGCCTCCCGTGAGGGCTGTCTCCCACCACCCTGCGCGCGCTTCGTCGTTGGCCCTGAATTCCATGGAAACGGCCCGAAAGATCAAGGCGCACAGCACCAGCATCATCGCGAGATAGAAGCCGGAAAAAGCCGTGGCATAGGCCTGAGGAAAGGCCGCGAACAGCGCGCCGCCCCCGGTGATGAGCCAGACCTCGTTGCCGTCCCAGACGGGGCCGATGGAGGCGATCAGGATATCCTTTTCCGTTTTGCTTTTGGCCAGAACGGGAAGCAGCGCCCCGACGCCCAGATCGAATCCGTCCAGCAGGGCGTAGCCTGTCAGCAGCACGAAGAGCAGCACAAACCATAGAATCTGAAAATTCTGGATGTTGTCCATACCATGCCCCCTCTCCCGTCCCCGATCCGCTAGGGCAGCGCGACCGGCCCCTGCCGGACGACCTTCAGGAAAATTATCAGAAATACGACGAACAGCAGCGTGTAAACCACGGAAAACATCGCCAGGCTGATTACGATATCGCCGGCGGGAACGACCACGGAAGCCGCATCGGCCGTTTTCATGAGCCCCTGGATGATCCATGGCTGCCGTCCCACTTCAGCCGCCATCCAGCCCGTTTCATGGGCCAGATGGGGCAGCGGGATGAGAAAGGGCAGCAGCCCCAAAAACCATCTGGTCGAGTGCAATTTCCCCCTCCAGAGCAGCCAGGCGCCCAGCAGTCCGACTGCGATCAAGAACATGCCGACCCCGACCATGATGTGGTACGCCTGAAAAACGAGGTTCACAGGGGGCCAGTGGTCGCGCGGAAAATCCCTCAACCCCTTGATCTCCGATTCGAAATCGAAGTTGTACAGGAAGCTCAGCATTTTCGGCAGGTAAAGCCCGTAGGTCTTTTCGTTCTTTTCGTCCACCCAGCCGAGCGCGTACAACGGTGCGCCGCGAAGCGTCTCATACTGCCCCTCGATTGCCGCGATTTTCACGGGCTGCCTTTCGATCACCTCGACGGCGTGCATGTGACCGAAGCCGAGCTGCAGAAGCGGCGTGACGGCAAAGAGGACCACACCGACGGTCAGCATTCGTCGCGCCGCTTCGCCGTGGAGGCCCTTGCGGACGTAGTAGCCGGCGATGCCGGCGATCATGACGGCAGAGGTCATCCAGCTGGCCATGACCGTGTGTAGAAACCGCGGAACGGTCGACGGATTGAACACGGCGTCGTAAAAACTGTTCAGTACGATCCGGCCGGCGGAGGTGATTTCATAACCCGCCGGGGTCTGCATCCAGGAGTTGGCGACGATGATCCAGAAGGCGGACAGATGCCCGCCGAAAAATACGAGAAATGCGGATAGCCAATAGACCCGGGACGATACCCTCTTCCTGCCGAAGAGCAGGACCCCGAGGAACACGGACTCCAGAAAAAAGGCGAGCACCCCCTCGGCCGCCAGAAGCGGCCCGAAGACGTCCCCCACGGTCCGGGAATAAGCGGACCAGTTCGTTCCGAAAGAGAATTCCATGGTGAGGCCCGTGGCCGCGCCGACCACGAAGATCAGCCCGAGGAGCCTCGCGCAAAAATCCGTCAAGCGTCTGTAGACGGCGTCCTTCTTCACCACGTGGAGGGTTTCGGAGATCAGGATGACCAGGGACGTTCCCAGGGTCATGGCGGGAAAGAGAAAATGGAAGCCCACGGTCATCGCAAACTGGAGCCTCGCAAGCAGCACTGCGTCCATAAGAACCTCCCGACAGAGACGCAAAACGATCGGCGGTCCGTCCACGCGGATCCGGCCTGCCGGGTTCGCGCTGGGCGGAACCCGGCGTCATCGGTCGCCCCGCGTCGCCATCCGCCGCTCGTCGGCCCCGGCTCGGCCGGGGCGACGCGGGATCCTTCATCGAAAGTAACGGTTCAGCAGTCCCTGGAAGACCTTGCCGTGGCGAGCTTCATCCTTGCACATTTCATGCACCGTGTCATCGACGGCGTCAAGGTTGAGCTGCTTGGCCAAAACGGCAAGCTCCTTTTTACCCTTGCACGCCCCATTCTCCGCGTCAAGACGCATCTTGAGGATGCGCGGTTACCCTTCTCGGGCCCGGCGCAGGCCGGCACCCCTGGCGCCAAGGCGTCGGCTCGGGGGGATAGCGGAGCATTTCCTCAGCCGTTCCCGCTCACGGGGCGCACCGGCCGTCCGCCCCCTTGGCCGATTCGGATCCGGTCAGGGGCCTGAACATCGTTTTTCCGGCCCCGCAGCAGGGGCATTTCCAGTCATCCGGCAGATCTTCGAACCGGGTGCCCTGGGGGATCTTTCCTTTTCGGTCCCCTCGTCCCGGGTTGTAGATATAGCCGCAACTGGCCATCTGGCACTGCCACATCGTCGATTCTGCTTCCGGCATCGCATCCTCCTGAATGAAAACCCGATTCGCGGGACCTGATGGGCAAGTCCCGTCCATCGTTTTATGCAATTTCCGCGGCGACCGTACCGGGGATCAAGGAAAGGCTCCTGACCATGAGGTCCACGGTTTCGGCGCCTCCTGTCTAGAGGCGCAACGGCTTCGTCTCCGCCGCGCGGCCGCTTCTGATTTTCCCTGCGGCTCCGGCGCGCCCGATGGAAGTGTTGCATGGTTTCCGAAACATCTCAAGCCCCTGTTGAACACTGTTTCTTTGACCCGCGACGCGGATGCGATTATACTGCGGACGCGAGATCCGGATGGACCGGTCCTTTTTGCGTGCGGCGGATCGGATCGATGCCGAAACAACGGCCGAATCGGGCGAAAGGAGACGAACCATGAAAACATTGCGGACGCTTTTTCCCCTCTGTCTGGCCCTGCTGGCCTGCTGTGCCGCGAGTCCGGACGGCTGGGCCCAGGGCACCGCGCCCCTCAAAGTCGTTCTCATCTTCGACATCAACGGTCGGGGAGACGGGGGATTCAACGATTCGGCCTGCAGCGGTCTGGAAAAGGCGGCGGCCGCATTCGGCGTGAAGGCGGTTTACGTCGAACCCGGGAGAAGCCTGGAGCGCGACCGGGCGCTGCAAGAAGCCGCGGCGTCCGATGCCGGGATGATCATCGGGGTCGGCTTCGCCTTTTCCGACAGATTGAATGAACTGGCCCCCCAATATCCCCACAAGAAATTCGCCTGTGTCGACTACAGCGTCAGGCGAGACGGCCAGGGACGGATCGTGCCTTCCCCGGCCAATTTGGCCGGCCTGATGTTCAGGGAGGAGGAGGGTTCCTACCTGGTGGGCGCCATCGCGGCCCTGACGAGCCGGACCGGCAAAATCGGCTTCATCGGCGGCATGTACAGCCCGATCATCCGCAAATTTCAGGCGGGCTATCTGGCCGGCGCAGCCGCCGCCCGGCCGGATATCCGGATCGTCTCGAAATTCGCCGGGATAACCGGCAGGGCGTTCAACGATCCCCAGAAGGGTTATCAGATCGCAACCCGCATGTACGGGGAGGGGGCGGACATCGTTTACCACGCAGCGGGCGCCACCGGCATGGGCCTTTTCCGGGCGGCCAAGGAGATGAAGCGGATGGCGATCGGCGTGGACACGGATCAGGGCGCCCAGGCCCCCGGACTGGTCCTGACCAGCATGACCAAGCACATCGATGTGGCGGTGTTCGAAAGCGTGAAGGCGTTTGTCGAGGGGAATTTCACCGGAGGTCTGAAAACCCTGGGCTTGAAGGAGAACGGCGTCGGATTCGTCTACAATGACCAGAACCGGAATAGGATCGGTGAAGAAATCCATGGCAGGATCGAGGTGTTGAGGACGAAAATCATCGCAGGCGAATTGTCCGTCCCCGTGGAGAGCCCTCATAAGCCGCTCTTTTCCCGAACGGAGCTGCAGGAGATTCTGGCCGAACTCCGGCAGGAGATTGCAACGGCGCTGAACCGGCTGGACAGCGATCTTCAGCGGACCGCACACACGGTCTCCGGCACAGGGTTGGAGGGCGATTCCGTCAGGGGCGAGCTGAAGCGTCTTTACGGGGCGCATCCCTATCTCATCGACTGCGAGCTGGCGAACGATCGGGGCATCATGCTGGCCGTGGAACCTCCCGCGCACAGGGGATCGGAAGGCGCTGACCTCAGCGGCCAGGCGCATTGGGTCCGGCTGTTCAAAACCCGGAAGCCCGTGTTGAGCGATGGATTCCGCTCCGTGGAGGGCCCTTCCGCGGTCGCCCTGCATCACCCTGTTTTCTCAGCGGATCGACGATTCTCGGGATCGGTGTCGGCCCTGTTCGCCCCGGAACAGCTGCTGTCGATCATTGTCGGACCGGTCTCCTCGAACCTGCCCCTCGACATCTTTGTGATGCAGCCCGACGGATTGATGCTCTACGACATCGACGCCGATCAGATCGGACGCAATACCTTCCATGACCCGCTGTATCAGCCGTTCCCCGAGGTGATCGCCCTGGCCCGGAAGGTGGCCGCCGCCCGGGAGGGAACGGGCTCCTACCGATTCCGTCAGCCGGGCGCGGGATCGCCGTCAACGAAGATCGCCTACTGGGGGACCGTCGCATTGCACGGCACGTCATGGCGTGTCGTGATCGCCTGCGCGCAGGACGGCATCGAACCGTAGCCGCCCGTCCGGATCGCACCCTCCCCGTCTCGGGGATCGAAGGGGTTCGCATCGAGCGCGGGAAGGGCCGGCGTGGCGGCAGGGCGCCGAAGAAGGGATTTGGATGGGGACGGCTCTGCCGTGAAGCCGGGCGGGAACGGCGCTTCGGGGGGTGGAGAAGGGCGCATCCATTCCCATAGCGGGAAGCGATCCGCGCGGCCGGCCGGGATCCGGATCCCTCTGCAGGGCAGGCTTAAAGCAGCGCCCTCCCCTCGCCGCTCTCCAGAAAGGGAATGATGCCGCCGGCCATGATGATCCGTTTCATCAGGACGGGCATCGGCTGAAAATCCATCACGGCTCCGGAGGAGACATTCCGGACCCTCCCCTGCTCCAGGTCCAGGGCCAATTCGTCCCCTTCGGCGATCGGGTCCGTATCCCCGGTGATGACGGGAAGACCCAGGTTGACCGCATTGCGGAAGAAGGTTCTGGCAAAAGACTTTGCCAGCACGGCCTGGATGCCCGCTCCGGCGATCACGAGCGGGGCGATCTCCATGGCCGATCCACAGCCGAAATTTTCGCCGGCAACCAGAAAGTCGCCGGCCCGGACCGTTTCGCCGAAGCCCGGCCGGATGTCCTCCATCAGAAAGCGGGCCAGCCGGTGCGGGTCCACGGTATCCCTTTTTCTCTTGGAGGCGATGATGTAGTCCGTGTTGACGTCGTCGCCGAATTTATGCGCGATTCCCATGAACGTCTCCGTCGAAGGCCCCTGTCTCACAGAAATGCTCTCGGATCCGCGATTGCGCCCGCCAGACACGATGCCGCCAGGGTGGCAGGCGAAGCGAGATAGATGCGGGCCTTGACATTTCCCATCCGGCCGAGAAAATTCCGGTTTGCGGTGGAGATGACATTCACGTCGTCCGCGGGCACCCCCCCCAAGGCCCCGACACAGGGACCGCAACCCGGCACATTGAGCATGCCGCCGCTTTCGATCAGGGTCTGGATATAGCCCCTTTTGCACGCCTCCAGCATGACGGCCCTGCTGGCGGGCGCGATGACGAACACCACCCCGGGATGAATCTTCTTCCCCTTGAGAATCTGCGCCGCCGCAGCCAGATCCTCGATCCGCCCGTTGGTGCAGGTCCCCAGAAAAGCCATGGCGATCCTTTCCCCCTTCACCAGGGAAACGGGCTGAACGTTGTCCACCCGGTGGGGAACGGCCACCTGGGGTTCGAGCGTGGAGACGTCGACGAGGCGCTCCCCGGCGTAAGCCGCATCCCTGTCCGGCACAACGGGCCGAACATCCCCGATGCCGCGCTCCCTCAGCCAGTCCCGGCAGACCGCGTCCGCGGGCATGATGCCCGCCTTGGCCCCTGTCTCCATCATCAGATTGCAGACGGTCAGCCGGCCGTCCATGGACAATCCTTCCAGGGTTTCGCCGGAAAACTCGATGGCCAGGCCGTTGGCCCCCCTGGCGGTGATCTGTCCCACGATGTGGAGGCCGATGTCCTTGGCGCTGACCCCGCAGGGGATCCCGCCCTTGAGCTCGATCCGGACGGACGGCGGGACCTTGAACCACAGGAGGCCGTAGTGAAGGGCCACGGCCATGTCCGTCGATCCCACGCCGGTGGCAAAGGCGTTCAACGCCCCGTAGGTTGTCGTATGGGAGTCCGATCCGATAACGAGCTGGCCCGGCTGGACATGTCCTTTCTCGGGCACCAGCTGGTGGCAGACCCCCTCGCCTTCTCCGTAGAGGGTGCAGCCGAATCGACGGGCAAAGTCCTTCATCTCCCCGTGGATGCGGGATACTTCCCGGCTCGGGCTCGGACAGTAGTGATCCAGGATCAGAACCAGCTTCCGCGCCTCCTTGACCGTGAAGTCCGGGATTTTTCGAAGCGCCTCCAGGACCAGGGGGAAAGAGGCGTCGTTGGACATCATGAGATCGAGCGGCGCGAACAGAATGTCGCCGGCAGCCACCTCGCGTCGGACATGGGCGCTGAAGACCTTCTCGGCAACGGTTTGACCCATGGTTCATCGCTCTCCGCGGACAGAGGCGCCCGGCGTTCCTGATCCGAACCCGTCGGTTGACCCTTCCGCTCCCCTTCCCCGCCCATGCCCGGCATGACCGGGGAGGGGGCATCCCCTACCTGATCCCCTTTTGTTCGAGGATTTCGTCGATACCCGGCCGAATCACCATGCCGGCCCCGATCTCCTTCAATCTTTTGTCCTCGCGCTGAATGACCTTGTCCACCTCATGGATGACGGTGGCCGCTATTTCCTGCTTCAGGACCACCACGCCGTCGTCATCCGCTATGATGATGTCCCCCGGACGGACGACCTGGCCTCCGCAGCTGATCGGGAAATTAATCTCGCCGGGCCCCTCCTTGAACGGGCCATTGGGCGACAGGCCCGCCGAAAAAACCGGGAAACCGGATTTCCGGATCTCTTCCGCATCCCTCACGCACCCGTCGGCCACGATTCCCGCCACGCCGAGCTTCATGGCCGTGCTCACCATGAGGAATCCGAGCAGGGCCCAGGAATGGTTCCCGCCGCCCTCGATCACCAGCACGTCTCCCGGTTGGATCAAGGTCAGGGCCTTGTGGATCATGAGGTTGTCCGTGGGCGGCACGCGGACGGTCATCGCGGGCCCGACGATCTTCATCCCGTCCCCCAGGTTTTTGATCCGGCTGTCCATGGCCGCCCCCCGGCCGATGCAATCGTTCACGTTGCCGGTCAGGCATCCCGTCTTCTTCATCAGATTGCGATACGGTTCGATCAGGTCCGCCGCCGGCCGGTCAAAGTCCGTCCTGTAGCGGAACCCGGGTTTCCCGATCTCCTTTATGTTCATTCGAAGTCTCCTTTCATGCCTTCGGGCGCCGATGCGGCATGACCCCCAGACGACGGTGGGATCGGACCCGATGCAGGATCCGCATAGGCAGATCCTCCTTGAGCGGCCCATCCGCGCCACGCGAATCGCCTGCGCGCGATCCTCCGCCCATCGGGGGCAACATTAACCCACTCCTCGCGGCAATGTCAATGTCCGTCCGCTGCCATTCCGGAACGCACGCCAATGATGATGCGCGTGTCGCGGGCGGACAATGGAACCGCTGACGGCCAATGCGGGGGGCAACAGGGCGGAGGGGGCAGGTGAAGGTCTCAACCGCCGAGTCCCAGTTTCTGGAGTACTTCGGGATTGAGAACGTTTTCAGGTATTCTTCCCTCGAACAGGGCGATCACCTTCTCCACCGTCTGCATGGCCATGGCGTAAGAGGCCTGGTTGCTCAGACCGGCCACGTGGGGGGTGGAGACGACATTCTCCAACAGGAGGTGGTCCCGAAAGACCGGAGGCTCTGCTTCGAAAACATCGAGTCCCGCGCCGGCAATCCACCCTTCCCTCAAGGCGTTGTAAAGGGCGCATTCATCCAGGACGGCCCCCCGGGATGTGTTGATCAGAAAGGCGGTCCTCTTCATGAGTCGCAGCCGATCTCCATCGATCATGCCCCGGGTGGAGCCGTCCAGAGGCACGTGGATGGTCACAAAATCGGCCTCCCGCAGAAGCGCTTCCTTCGAACGGCAGGGGATGCCATACCGTTCCTGAAAATCCGGGTACTCGACGATATCGTTGGCGATGATCCTGGTTTCGAAACCCTGCAACCTCCTGGCCACCCTCTTGCCGACGTTTCCCAGGCCGATGATCCCCACGGTCTTCCGGAAGAGGTCTTCCCCGCCGCTGGCCCGCGGATAGAGCCCCTTTCGCATCTCCCTGTCCTTTTGGGCGATTTGCCTGGAAACGGCAAGCATGAGGCCGATGGTCATGTCGGCCACGGAATCGGCGTTGGAACCCGGATTGTGGGTGACCACCACCCCGTGGTCGGTGGCGGCCTTCAAATCCGATCCCTCGAAACCGGCGCTCCGTATGGCGATCATTTTCAGGCGGCCGCAACTTTCGATGATTTTCCGGGTCACCGGAAACATGGCGGTCACGACGATCGCGTCCGCCCCCTGAATGGCCCGGCAGACCTCGTCTTCCCGGGATGGAGCGACCCGGTCATAGGCCTTCTCTTCCACAATGAATCCGGCCTGCCGAAGTTTCTCGATGGGATCGCGGGAGACCTCGGCGAATTTCTGGGTCATGATCATGACCGTCGGCATTTTTCCCCTTCTCCTGAGGCCCGCACCGTGGTGCAGGGGACTCCGTTTACGGAAACCCTCGCTTCCGAACCGTCCCGGAGAGCGGCCGGGCTATCCGTTGAGATATCTCCCGCGCGCCCGGCGGCCCGAGTTCAGCGGACCGGTGCCGGTCAAGCCGCCGGGCGGGGGTTCAATGCAGGGACGTCGAGACACTTACTGCGCCTGGATGTTGCACTCCTTGATGACCTTGTTCCACTTGACGGATTCCGCCTCCATGAATTTGGTGAAGGCGGCCCCGGTCAGCAGATCGATTTCCGCCCCCTGGTCCTCCAGGATTTTCACCATCTCCGGCGTCTTCATGATCGCGGCAATCTCCGCGTTGAGCTTGTCGATGATCGGTTGCGGCGTCCCTGCCGGGGCGAACAGACCCCACCAGATGAAGGACTCATACCCCGGAAGGCCCGCCTCGGAGACGGTCGGAATATCCGGCAGAATCTTGCTGCGGTTCTTTGCGGCATAGCCGAGGGCTTTCACCTTTCCGGACTTGATATGGGGAAGCGCCTGCGCGATGCTGACGAAAATGAGATGGGAGTGGCCTCCGAGCACGTCGACCATCGCCGGTCCGCCGCCCTTGAACTGGGTGATCTTGTAATCGATGCCGGCCATCGACTTGAAGAGCTCCGTGGACAGATGGCCGAAACTGCCGGCCCCTGCCGCCGCCGCCACCAGTTTGCCGGGTTCCTTCTTGGCCAGGGCAATGAGCTCCTTCACCGAATTGGCCGGGACCGACGGGTGGACGTCAAGGACCGAAACCGAGTTGCCGATCTTGGCGATGGGGGCAAAGGACTTGAAGGGATCGTAGGGTTGTTGTGAAATCAGGGGATTGAGGATAATCCCCGAGGAGTGGAAGAGCAGGGTATAGCCGTCCGGGGCTGCATTGGCGACGATCTGTGCGGCCAGGGTGCCGCCGCCCCCGGCCTTGTTTTCCGTAACGAATTGCTTGCCGAGGCGTTCGGAAAGCTTGGCGGCGATCAGGCGGCCCGTGGCGTCGGTGCTTCCCCCGGGTGCAAAGGCGATCAGAAACCGCACCGGTTTTTCCGGATAGGAATCCGCGGCCGCCCAAACCGGGGACAAAGGCCAGGCGACGGCCGCGATCGTGAGCAGGGCCGTCATGAAAACCGGCCACCCGTTTCTCCTGGGAACTCGTCTTGTCATGATTTCCATCCTTTCTTTGCTATGAGGTTTGCATGCCGCTCTTCAAGATCAGCGAGCTGCTGATTGAAGACCTTCCCACCCTTTGCCCGACCGTTGTGGCCTGCCGGGACGGCTTTGAACAGGCGTTGCCGGTCATCAGCTGACCATGTCGTCACGTCGCTTGCGCACGGCCGGCAGCCACATCACGATCAGGATCAGGACCGTGGCGATGACGAACGCCAGGCTGATCGGCCGGGTCAGGAACACCGTCGGATCCCCCTCAGAGACCTGCAGGGACCGTCGCAAATTCTCCTCCAGGATCGGTCCCAGCACGAATCCCAGCAGAAGCGGCACGGGGCTGAATCCGAACACCCGCCAGCAAACCCCCAAAATGGTGAAGAACGCAGCCAGGTAGAGGTCAAAGGCGCTGTTGTCGGTGCTGTAAATGCCGATCGCGGAAAAAACCATGATCGCCGGGAACAGCAGGCGGTAGGGAACCTTGAGCAGGCTCACCCAGAGGCCGACCAGCGGCAGGTTCAGGACGACCAGGATCAGGTTGCCGATCCACATGCTGGCGATAAGCCCCCAGAAGAGGGCCGGTTGTTCGACCATCACCGAAGGACCCGGCGTGATCCCCTTGATCATCAACGCGGCAAGCATGAGCGCCATGGTGCCGCTGCCCGGAACGCCCAGGGTCAGGGTGGGAATGAATGCGCACTGGGAGGCGGCGTTGTTGGCGGATTCCGGTCCCGCCAGCCCCTCGATCGCTCCCTTGCCGAAGCGTGACGGGTCCCGGGAGATCCTCTTCTCGACCATGTAAGAAGCGAACGATGAAATGGCGGGACCCGTGCCGGGCAAAGTGCCGAAGAACGCGCCGATCGCCGTCCCCCTGAGGATCGGGAAAGCGGACTGTTTGAGGTCGTCCCGTGAGGGGTAGAGGCTGCCCAGCTTTGAGGAAAAGACCTGCTGCCGCTCCTCGGCATCGCTGAGGTTGCAGATGATTTCGCCGATGGCAAAGACGCCGATCGCGATGATCACAAAATCGATCCCCTCCAGGAGCTCAAAGAAGCCGAAGGTGAAACGCGAGATCCCGGAATCGACGTCGGAACCGACGATGCCGAACAGAAGCCCCAGCACCACCATGGCCAGCGACTTGATCATGTCCCCCTGGGCCAGCACCGAGGCCGCGACCAGGGCCATCAACATGAGAGAAAAGTATTCCGGCGAGCCGAACTTCAGGGCCATCTCCGCCAGGGTCGGACCGAAAAGCGCGATGATCAGCGTACAGACGGTGCCGGCAAAAAACGATCCGATCGCCGCGATCGCCAGGGCCGGTCCGGCGCGGCCCTGGCGGGCCATCTGATAGCCGTCGATGCAGGTGATCACCGACGCCGTCTCCCCGGGGAGGTTCACGAGGATCGAGGTGGTCGATCCTCCGTACGCGGCGCCGTAGTAGATCCCGGCCAGCATGATCAGGGCCGAGACCGTGGGCACGTTGTAGGTGATCGGCAGCAGCATCGCGATCGTCGCCAGGGGACCGATGCCGGGAAGCACCCCGATCAGGGTGCCGAGCAGAACGCCGAGGAAACAATAGAGCACGTTCTGCAGCGTGAGGGCCACGCTGAAGCCGTAGACAAGGTGGTGGACAATCTCCATTGAATCCCTCCTTGTCAGATTCCCTTGAAGAGCGGGTAGGGAAGCCCGAGGCCCCAGATGAACAGGGCGATCGCCGCGGCCAGCAGGACCGCCGTGAGCAGGAGGACCTCCAGAACGCGGAACGTCCGGCCGGAAAGCGCCGCCACGAAGACCAGGACCACGAGGGCCGGAATGAAGCCGGCCCGGTCCATCAGGAGGCCGAACAGCACCAGGGCCAGCGGCGGAAGGATCACGGTCCTGGCGGTGAGAGGTTGCGTGATCCGCTCGCCGCTGCGCAGCCCCATCGCCACGACGGAGACGCCGAACACGATCAGGATCCCGCCCAGAATGGTGGGGAAGAATCCCGGCCCCATACGCGACGCGCTTCCGAACCCGTAACTCCTGGAGATGATTACGGCAGCGGCGCCGAAGCCGATCAGCATCAGCCCGGCCCAGAAATCCCTATTTTGCAGGAAACGCGTGACCATGGCCAAGACCCCTGTGTTTCAACCGTTGCAGACGGACGCTTGCCGGCGACCGTTCAACGCTCTCACTGCCGCACGGCAGGTGCGGTCCCGGATTGCCGGATTCAACCGCCCGCGATCTCGTCCAGGGCCTGTTTCAGGCGTGCGAGCCCCTTTTCCAGGATTTCGACGGATGTGGCGAAGCAGATGCGGAAATGGCTCTCGCCGCAGGCCCCGAACTCCGTGCCGCTGCGAACCAGAATCCCCTTGGAGAAAAGATACTCCCGCATCTTCGGGCTGGTCAGGGCATGTTCATAGCGGGGGAAAAAATAAAAAGCCCCTTCGCAAGGCGGCGTGGAAAGCCCTCCGATATCGCCCAGCAGCCGCGTGACAAGGTTCTTTCTCTTCTCATATTCGCGGCGCATGGTTTCGACGCACTCCTGGGGGCCGAGAAGGGCGGCCACGCAGGCCATCTGCGCCGGCACGTTGGTGCAGGTCGCCATCGCCTTGTTAAAGGTCACCATCTCCTTGATGCGCGGCGCATCGGCCACCATGTACCCCACCCGCCAGCCGGTCATGGCATAGGTCTTCGAGAAGCTGTTGAGCAGAATGGAACGGTTCCGGACCTCCTCGACCTGGCAGATCGACAGGAACGGGACCTCCCCATAGATGAGCTTGTGGTAGACTTCGTCGATCACCAGGAGCAAGTTCCTTTCCACGGCGAGCCGGGCCAGCCTCCGGACCTCGTCCTCCCTCAACACCCGGCCGGTCGGATTGCCCGGATTGGAGACGAACAGGATCCTGGATCTCGAGGAGACGCGTTCTTCAAGGACATCAAAATCGATGTGAAAGTCCTCGCTGAGGGGGATGAAAACCGGCGTTCCGCCAAAGAGCGAAACGGAGTCGGCATAGGCCGAATATTCCGGATCCGGAATCAGTACTTCATCGCCGGGATTGAGATAGGTCGCGCAGATGGTGTGAATGCCCGCGATCCCCCCCGAGGTGATCAGAACGTTCTCCGGACCGCGCTTCTGGCCATAATCCCGTTCGAGGCCCGTACAGACGGCCTCCCTCAGCGCCGGTTCCCCGTAAGCATTGCCGTAATGGGTATGTCCGTCCCGCATGGCGCGCGCGGCCGCCTCCTGAATGTGCAGGGGCGTGGGGAAGTCGGGCTCCCCCATCTCCAGGCGAATGGCGTCCCTGGGGATGGCCGTGGGCCGCTGGGAACGCTCGGACCCGGACAGTTTTTTTACGCGATCGGATAGTTCGAACATCTCTTCTCTCCTTGATTGATCTTCAGCGGATATTGACTAAAAATGGACAAGGGGTACGGGCATGGGAACCTTCAACACCACCTGGAAGAGGTAATAAGAGACAACGGCGGTCATCAGGCCGAAGACGATGCTCGTCTTCCAGGCGAAATGCCCCAGAAACTTTGCCAGAAAAAGGATGAAGAATCCCGTGACCGGAGCAAAACCGATCACCGGAAGAAGATACCTGTAGACCAGCAGGGCGGCGAAGACGAAGAGAATTCTCCGGGGCGCTTCCCTGGCCGGGAAGAAAGGGGCATCGTCTCCCTCGGTACGGTCCTTCTTGACGAAGCTCTGGACCGTCAGCACCAGCGACAAACCCAACAGCATGACGGACCCGATCAGAGGGAAGAAGCCGCCGCCCGGTTTCTGCAGCGTTCCGATCGGGTAGGAGCGGGCCACGGCAAACACCACGACCACCCCCAAAATTGTAAAAAAGATGCCACAGATACGATCCATTTTCATGTGTAAAGATTCCTGCCGGACATCGGCGTCCGTTTACGGCGATGTTTTCCTTTCCCGTCGAGACGGGACATGGGCATCGTCATGGGGGATCGGGGAACGCCCCGACAGGGGGCGTTCCCCGATCCCCGTCCGCGCACTGTTGCGTTTTGGATGAAATCCGTTAAGGCGCTTTCCCGACCAGTTTGGTCAGTTTATCGTATTTCACGTCTTCCTTCTTCCAGAACTGCGCCAATTCCTCCGGGGTCTTCATCGAGACGGTGGCCCCCTGATTGTCGAAGAAGTCCATCACCTCCTTCGCCTCCATGCCCTTCTTGATGGCATCGTAGAGGACCTTCACCCGATCCTTGGGCATGCCCTTGGGACCGATGTAAGCCCAATAGGTCAGGTATTCGGCGTCAATCCCCAGATCCTTGAACAACTGGGCGTTCGGAGCAAACTTGTTCTTTTCGGGCGCCGCCAGCCCCAGGACCTTCAGGCTGCCCCCCTTGACCATATGGAGGGTGTCGGCGATCGTGGACATGATCACGTCCACGTGGCCGCCCATGACGGCCGGAATCGCCGGGGCGCTTCCCTTGAAGGGAATGTGGGTGAATGTCACCCCCGCGGCCTGCTCGATGCCGATCGCCCCAAGATGAAAGTTGCCTCCGTGTCCGCCGTTGCCGACCCGCAGCTTGCCCGGGTTTGCCTTCGCATAATCCATCACTTCCTTTAAGGTGTTCCAGGGGGCGTCCTTCCGGGTGAGGAGGCCCTGCGGGCTGTATCCCACGAAAGCGATGGGTTCGAATTGGTCATACTGAATGTTGGCGTCGGGAATGGTGTATTTGAGGATGCTGAACGTGGGGGAGACCGTTCCGAAGAGATACCCGTTGGGGGGCGCCGTTTTCACCACATTGCAGCCGATCGTCGTCCCTCCGCCCGGCTTGTTCTCGACGAGCACGGAAACCCCGAGGATCTTTTCCAACTGCGTCTGAAGGGCGCGGGCGACCAGGTCATGGCTTCCTCCCGGCGCATACGGTACGACCAGCGTGATCGGCTTGCTCGGGAACTTTTCCTGCGCAACAGCCAGGCTGACCATTGCCGTAGCGCAAATCAAAACGCACACGAATAGCAATGCAACTGTCTTCTTCATCGTCCTTTCTCCTTTGCCTCTGCTTTATAAGTTATACGGGCTGTTTCCTCTTCCCCTCGACTCGACTCTCCCTTCAACGCGTTTGGCTGCCAACCGATTCCGAAACAAAGGATCATGAATCGGCGCTTCCCAGTTTCTCGAGCAATCGCCTTCTCCTTCTCGCAAAAACAACCGACGATACGATGAAAAGCAACGTTATGGACAAGAGCACCGCCGGCACGGGCCGGGTGGCGAACATGGTCAAATCCCCGTGGGACATGAGCAGCGACTGCCGGAAGGATTCTTCCCAGAGGGGCGACAGAATGTAGGCGAAGACCAGGGGAGCACACTCGAAACCCGTTTTTCTGGCGAGGTAGCCTACGATACCGAAGATGATCATCAGGTTGATGTCCATCAGGCTGCTCTGGCTGGAATAAACGCCGACGACGCAGAAGAACAGGATCAGGGGGAAGAGGATCCGGTACGGGACCTTCAGCAGTCGCACCCAGATGCCGATCAGCGGCAGGTTCAGGACCAGAAGCATCACGTTGCCGATGTACATGCTCACGATGATCCCCCAGAAGACATCGGGATGCTCCTTGATGAGGAGGGGCCCCGGGGTGATTCCATGGATCAGCAGGGCCCCCAGGATCAGGGCCATGGTCGCGGTCGTCGGAATGCCGAATGTCAGCAGGGGGACGAAGGTTCCGGAAGAGGCCGAATTGTTCGCGGCTTCGGGTCCGGCCACCCCTTCGATCGCACCCTTTCCGAATCGCTCGGGATGCTTGGAAAGCCGCTTTTCAATAATATAGGATACAAAGGTCCCGATCAGGGTCCCCGAGGCCGGCAGAACCCCGAGGAAAAATCCCAAAAATGAACCCCGGAGGATCGGGTTGATCGAGGCTTTCCAATCCTCCCAACTGGGCAGCAGGCCCTTGATCCGGGCCTGGAAGACCTCGCGCTCCACGATCTGCTCCAGGTTGATGAGGATCTCTCCGACCCCGAAAATTCCCATGACCATCGGAACGATGCCGATCCCCTCGTACAATTCATTGATGCCGAACGTGAAGCGTTGCACTCCGGAAACCGTGTCGATCCCCATGGTGCCCAGAATCATCCCCAGCGCGACCATGATGAACGATTTGACCATGGATCCCGAAGACAGATATGCGGACATGGTCAGCCCCAGGAAAATCAGAGAGAACAGCTCGGGGGGGCCGAACTTCACGGAATACCGGGCCACGACCGGCGCCACCATCATCAGCAGCACGACGCTCAGGGTGCCGGCGATGAACGAGCCGATGGCCGAGATCCCCAGCGCCCTCCCCGCCTTTCCCTGGCGGGCCATCTGGTATCCATCGATGCAGGTCACGACCGACGACGATTCCCCCGGGATGTTGACCAGGATGGCCGTGGTCGATCCGCCGTACATGGCGCCGTACCATATCCCGGCCAGCAGAATGATGGCGGTGACCGGGGGGAGGCCAAAGGTGAACGGAAGCAGGATGGCCACGCTGCCCGCCGTTCCGATGCCGGGCAGAACGCCGATGAGGGTGCCGATGAGAACCCCGATGAAGCAATAGAAGAGATTCGAGGGGGTGGTGACGACCGAAAAACCCAGTGCGATGCTATGGAGCGTATCCATCGTCTAGCCCTGTGAAAGAATATGGGGAAACAGCAAAACGGGTTCTGAATCCGTCCATGTACGCGTCGAATGCGGAATGGAAAGCAGCGGGGCTGAAGCCGGAGGGGCCGGCATGGGAAGGCATCCCGTTGCACCGGTCCCTACGTTTTTCTCGGCCTGATTCGGACGGAACCGGGTCGGGACAAGCGGTACCGAAAGTCCGACCCAAGCCGGTCCCGCGACGCCCAGCCAACCCGAACGGGAAGCGCGGGGCCTTTTCAAGACAGGCGGAAAAGAGGCGACCGTCAGGATCATACCGATCGATAGAAGAAAGTCTCCCATGTTTTCCGCCTTCATGCCAATCCCCAGATTCCTGTGTCTTTGGCAGGACGAGAATGTTACCGGTGTATCACTGTATGAAATAGTGTTTTATAAGATATCGTTATCGAATTCAGGGCGCGATGTCAAGAAGAAATATCGGGAGGTGATCCTGTCGGTCCGGGCGGAGCGCCCTCCGAATCTGCTCCGCTCCAATATCTCCGGGGCTCTCCCTGCAGCCGGTCATGAACCGGGCGAGGCTCTGTCTGCCCCGGCTTACTTCCCCAAACCAAAGCCTTGCCATGCGGCAGGCCCGGCTCCGTCCGTCATCGAGGCGATCCCGTCCCACCAGGGGAAAGAATCGGCAGTCCGTCAAATCGACGGAATCGTCCCGAACCGCTCTCGCCTGAACCGTCCCTGAAGGTCGGCCCCGAGCCGGACCAGCGCCTCATGCCCTTCCGAACGCGGCGGATGTCCGGCGGTGCGCCGGGTCATCCCGTCCTAAGGCGTTCGCAGGAGCGGGCCTCCTCGTCGTACAACGCGCAATCGCCGTCGGAGACCGCTCCGACAACGACGATGTGGCGCGCCGCACCCTCCAGGACCTCGGGCCGTCCCGGCTCGACCGGCATGCGCGTCACGCGCCCCCCCGCATACCTGAACCGCACCGGGCGGTGCGAATGGCCGCAGAACAGGATGCTGCAATCCGTTTGGTCGAAGACCCTTTTTGCCCGGTCGGTTCCGCCCGTGTCGATCGGCTCGTAGAAGGCGCGGAACGTATCGAAGGGAAGCGAGTGGGCGAATCGGATGGCTTCCCGGACCCGGACGAGAGGCAAGTCGCGCAGATAGGCCAGCATTCCTATGCCGTCGGCGTCAAGGGGTCTGCGGCTGCCGGCCAGCCTGTTTTCGACCGCGAAATCGTTGTTCCCCTTGACGGCGGGGATCCCCTGTTCCCGAAGCAGAGAGATCATCGCCGCGGAGCGCTCATGACGGACGGAATCGCAGAAATCGCCGAGATGGATCAGGAGGGACGCACCCCTGCGCTTCAGCAGGCCGATCGCCTGCCGCGTGGCCTCCAGGTCGCCGTGGCTGTCGGCGATGAGGCCGATCCGCTCACCGCGCTTCTTCATTGGGGATCCGTCTTCCGGGGCTCGGCGCTCCCGGTCATCCCTTCAACGCGGCCAGGATCTCGGCGATGTCGGGAAGCTCCCGGATCGGATATATCTTGACAAAGATGACCTTGCCCTTTTCGTCGACGATGACGTTGGCCCTCTCGGAAAATCCCTCGTCCCGCAGGAGGCCCAGGGTCTTGGCGACCCCCCCGTGGGGCCAGAAATCGGAAAGGAGCCTCGTGTGCCTGATCCTCAGGCTTTTGGCCCAGGCCGACTTGGAGGGGACGGCGTCGACGCTCAGGCCAACGGCTACCGTGTTGAGTTTTTCCAGCGCCTTGCGGTTCCTTTCCAGGGACTGCATCTGCTGGGCGCAGACCGCCGTCCAGGCGAGGGGATGGAAGGAGAGGAGAACCCGTTTCCCCAGAAAACCCGCAAGGGCGAAATCCTGGCGGTTCTGATCCTTCAGCTTGAAGTCTTTGAGTTTCTTCCCGACCGCGACAACGCTCTTTGCTGCCATGACGCACCTCCTTCAGCCATTCACCCGTTCATTTCCCGGACTCGGGATTCCGTACCCCATGGAGCGATCTCCCCAGGACGCGGCGGGGTCCGTTCCGCTGTCACCCGCAGCGTCCCCAAAGCCCCGCACGTAAGCGGCCAACGGTTCCGGCCACGGCGCCGGAAGGCCTCGGGGCCATCGCGCAGCGCGGCTGCCCCCTGTCGCGAGAATCCGCCGGCCCCGTCCAGCCGCAGGGTCCGCGGGACATTCATAGAATGAAGCGGTTTCCCCTGTCAATGAAATATCTTGCCCTCACCGTCGAACGGGACGCCTCCCGGCTTTCGCGGGACCGCGCCCCCGCAGCCCGCACCCACGGCCAAATATCCCTTGACAAGCTCCGCCGCCCCCCCTATAGTCCCGACCATCGGAAGCCATGTATTCTCATGACTATTTTCGACCGTTTCGTCCCTTTGGAACTCCCCCGGCGGGCAGGGTTGCCGCAGGAAGCTTTCCTGGATCAGGACACCGGATGAGACAGGCGCGGCGAGGCCATGGCCTTGTTTGCGCCGAGAACGCCATTGGATTGCGGATGAGATGAAAATCGTATTTGCGGCCATGGGAGAGGACAATCTCTCGATTGAAAGCCTTTCGGCGTCGCTGAAACAGGCGGGGCATGAAACCGCGCTCGCGTTCGATCCGGCGCTGTTCAACGAGAGCATGTACTTCCATCTCCCCTGGCTGGAACGGCTGTTTTCCCAGCGCGCCAAGGTCGTGCGGAAAATCGTGCGTCTTCAACCGGATCTCGTGGCCATCTCCGTGTTCGCCAACAACTATCGGTGGGCGTGCGAGATTGCCGAAGGGGTCAAACGGCACCTGCCCGTGCCCGTCATCTTCGGCGGGGTGTTCGCGACGAGCTGTCCCGACACGGTGATCGGCAACCCCAACGTGGATATCGTCTGCGTCGGCGAGGGCGAACAGGCCATCGTCGAACTCGCGGAGAGCATGGCGAAAGGGGAGATCGACTGCACGATCCGGAACCTCTGGTTCAAGAAGGACGGCGAAATCGTCAGGAATCCCGTCCGGCCCCTGCAGGATCTCGACGCGCTGCCGGTCTTCGACAAATCCCTTTTCGAAAACGACATCATCGTCGGAAACCGCTACTACACGCTCATGTCCAAGGGATGCATCTGCGTGTGCAGCTACTGCTCCCAGAGTTTCCTCGCGGAGTTCAACAACGGCAAGGACCATCGGCGCAGGAGCGTCGACGGCATCATGGAGGAACTGCGGCGGGCCAAGGAGCGTTATCGCATCCGTCTCATCGATTTCGAGGACAACATCCTCTATTCGAACAAGCCCTGGTTCCGCGAATTCGCCGCGCGGTACAAGGCCGAGATCGGCATCCCCTATACCTGCATGGGGCATCCCCTGATCACGGACGAGGAAATCGCCTCGCTTCTCGCCTCGAGCGGGTGTTATCGGGTGCAGCTCGGCATCCAGTCCATGGACGAGAAGAACCGGAAAGCGCTGCTCCATCGCCCGGAAACGAACGAAGAGGTGCGCCGCTGTTTCCGAGCGCTCGACAAATACAGGGTGCGGTACTCGATCGACCACATCTTCGGCCTTCCCAACGAACGCGACGAGCAGCACCTGTACGATGCCGCCTGGGAATACTCCCAGTTGCAGGGGCTTCACAAATCGAACTTCTTTTTTCTGACCTGCTATCCGAAAACGCCGATGGTCGGGTATGCGATTCAGCACGGCATGATCAGACCGGAGGACGAGCAGAAGATCAACGCCGGCGAGCAGGACGACTTCTGCTACGATTACGGCATCACCACCGATCCCGGGCTGCGACGGCTGTTCCGCGCGTATGTCCTCTTCTACCGCCTGATTCCCGTCCTGCCCCGGAGGCTCAAGGAATTCATGCTGCGGCACGGGATCGTCCGGCTTCTGTGGATTTTTCCGAAAACCCCGGCCCTGGTCTTAATCGACCTGTTCCTGGCATTCAGGAACCGGGACCCGGTGTCCCGGCATTTCCTGGCCCATTACTTCATGTGGTTATGGCGCATCCTTTTCCGGGGCGGCGTGAAGTGAGCCGCGGCCGGCTTCCCTTCGCCTCGGCGGTTCGGGAAGCCCGAAGATCCTGAATCCATCGGCCGGTTTCGGGACCCCGAATCCCTGCGACACGTATCTCCGGATGAAATCCCGGTCCTCCCCCGCAAGACATTTGGGAATATACTCGGCGAACTCCCGGACGGACAGCGCGTTTTGACGGATGTCCTTCAGGGAGTGGTCCCGGATGTTGCCGATGGAAATGTGCATGTAGACGCAGGGGAAGATGTCGCCGTAGACGTTCATGTAAAGCGATTCCTTCCCGGCCGGACACCCGGTTCGGCCGATGTGCGGGTAGAGGTCGCGGCGGATGCGCGGATTCTTCCGGTGCAGGTTGTTGATGTACGCGAAGTTCTCGTCCGTCAGGATCAGATCCATCCTGCCGTCCCAGTTGCCGACGGGTTGCGGGATATTGATTTCCACGTTGATTTGGCGGGCGGCGGCGTATTCCAGCAGCTTCTGCACGCTGTCGGTGTGGAGGGTGTCGTTGAGCACCGTCACCGCGATGGAGATGTCGAGGCCGATCTTTCTTGCCGCATGGAGCGTCTGAATCGCCCTTTCCCGGCAGCCCACGACTCCCCGGAACGCATCGTGTTCCGCGTCGAAGTGGCTGTCGATGCTGACGGCGATCTTGTCGACGCCCAGCGCGTAAACGCGCCGCAGCATCTCCTCCGTGACCATGGCGCCGTTGGAAACAAGGGTGATGTAGCTTTTGCGGGGGCTGCAGGCCGCGATGAGCCCGTCGAGGTCGGGATGGAGAAAAGGCTCCCCGCCCTGAAGGGCAAAATGGAAAACGCCGTTTTCGACCATCTCCCGCAGCGCCCCCTTCATCTCCGCCGTGGTCAGTTTTTCACGGTGGAACGGATCCTTTTCGAAGGATTTGGCAAAGCAGTGGCGGCAGTCGCAGTTGCACTCGGTGTTGATCATCACCACCATCGAACGCAGGGTTGTCTTGCGCCGGCGGAGGACATTGAGCAGGAAGTGTCTGGCGACGCGCAGGAGGAAGAGGGGCTTTCTCCCGATCAGACGGGCGTTCACCTGGTTTTTGAACTGGCCGAGCAGGTTCATGGGATCCTCTCCTGCATGAGGGAGCCGGCCGGCCCCCGGATCTCGTCCGTTTTCCTGAAGATGGCCGTGACGATGTTCGAATCGCCCGTTGCGTTCTGAATCAGTTCGAACAGGATGCCCGCCGCGATCATGGCGGGATTCTTCGCGGAAAAGAAGGACCGCACCGGAACGGACGCCGTCCTGCCGCGGACGGCATACTCGAGGCTCAGGACATTGACCGTGGGACGGAACTGTTTGCGCATGGACACGATCCCGAAACCGCAGTCTCCCATGAGATCCGTCAGGGATTTCTTGGTGAAATGGGACAGATGGCGGGGCAGATGGTACAGAAACCAGTATTTGCCGAACCGTCTTCGGGACGGGGAATCGAAATCCGGTATTTCCAGAACCGTCAGCCCGCCGGGCTTGAGGAGGCGGTTGATCCGCTTCAGTGAACAGACGGAATCCCAGAGATGCTCCAGGACATTGAACAGGCACACTGCGTCATACCGTCCGGCGGGAAGATCGGCCTCCTCGAGCGTGGAAGGCACGACGGGGTATCCCTCCCGTTTCAGGGCGTCGCACAGGCGCCGGTTCGGCTCGATACCCTCCACGTCCCATCCGAATTTCCGGCGGCAGGTCTTGAGGAACTCGCCCGTGGCGCAGCCGACCTCGAGGAGTTTGACGGGGCCCTGACCCGCGACATATTCCCCGATCATGGCTGCCCGCTGCAGGGCCTGCCCGTCCATGCGCCTGCGGTCCATGAATCCGGCGACGCCCTTCTGGCCGCCGTAGCAGATGTAATCGTCGGGATAGAATCTCGAGAAGAGCGTGCCGCGTTCAGGCCGCACGGACGTGTAGATGTGCCCGCAGCCGCGGCAAGACGAAACCTCAAAGGTCGCGTCCAGATTCAGCTCGTAATCGGGCGTCCGAACGACGCGATCGGCGTCCCAGCCGCCGCAGCGCGCGCAGTTCACGCGGACCAGTGGAATCTTGTCTCGCATCGCCGAACCTCTATTTCCCGAGGAAACGAAATTTCAACCGTTCGAACAGCGCCCCGGGGTCCAGGCGGATCGTCATGGAATTTTCGACGGTATTGATGCTCGCGCAGGATACGCAATTGGGCCGGTCCCTCACCAGCATCTCCCATGCCCTCCGGAGGCCGACTTCACGGACGTTCGGGCCGCGGAAGCAGCCGAGCTGCACGCAATAGTAAAGGGTCCCCGAAGGCTCGAGGCCGCAGAAGATGTCGCCGCTGACGCAACGTGCGGGTTTCCGGTACCCCCGCGGCAGCGGCGTGTCGTCCTTCATGATCTCATGATATCCGACCGGCCAGGTGCGCACGGCATCGATGGCCCTGAAGGTGTTCCCGATGGGATAGCCTCGCCTCTTCAATATCCTGTATCGTGTCCAGAATTCCCTGTATTCCGCGTCGCTGATCCTCAGGGATTCACAATCGGTCGCGCCGATGTGGGTCGGCGGGGAGACGGTGAGGGGCACGGCGAGTTCCTTGGCCAGGATCGCCATCTCCTCGAAATTCGCGAGGTTGCTGCGGGATATGACGGAGTGGATGCGGCAGCGCACGCCGTTCTCCCTGGCTTTTTTCAATCCCGCCATGGCGCGCGCATAGACGCCTTCGCCCCGGAGACCGTCGTTCGTCTCTCCGACGCCGTCCAGACTGACGCAAACGGCATGGGCCTTCCGGACCGCCTCCCATTTCTCGCCGAGAAGCGTTCCGTTGGTGACCACGTGGAGCACGATGCCCTTGCGTACGATGTATTCGACGATGTCGCCGATATCCCGGTGCAGCAGGGGCTCGCCCCCGAGCAGAAACATCATCCGCGTCCCCATGGCATAGAACTCGTCCACGTAGCGGAAGGCCTCGTCGCGCGTGAATTCGGCGGACAGGATCTTTTTGTCGATCTTTTCATCGACGACAAAACAGTACCTGCAGCGCAGATTGCAGCGGTTGGTGAGATAGAAGCAGACGAAGACGGGCTCTTTCCTGCCTGTGATTTTGAGCCTCAAAAGATGGTAGGTCAGAGCCGCCTCCATCTTCAAATGATTCATCCAGGACTCCTCGTTTTGAAATCACAGGCCGGCCGGCAAGGGCCTTCACCGTATGGAAAGATGGAATGGGCAAAGCATTGCGGTTGCACGGCGCGAGTATATGGGGAAGGGCAGGATGTGTCAAGGAGATTCGGCTATTAAATCCACCTGCGGGTCAACCCTACCGAACCCAACGAGATTCCCTGAGCTGCAATTTGAAAGAATTCAGATCCGGTGGCGGTCTGAGAGGATCGTCCGCTACCGTGAACGGATGCCCACCAAGGCCCATCGCGTGAAGCATGGCGCGTCATGCTGCCTTGGCCTATGGAACCGCTAGACTCCGGGCGGAATCTTGGATCTCATCATTTTCTTTCTATCGATCTTTCGCCCGTCCACTATAAAGGTGCCGTCACCGACCGCATGAAGGGTTCTCTTCTCTTTTCTGGCGTCATCACGGTAGGCGGCGATAGCTTCCAGCACAACGATGTTGTGCTTTCCCAAGAAGTCGACGACCCTGCATTCGATATTCGCCAGGCATTCCCTGATCAGGGGCGCACGAACGTGTTTGCCCTTCAGAGGGGTCAGTCCGAACATCTCGAATTTGTCCACGTCCGCCCCGGAACATGTTCCCACGCCAACGACCTGATCGATCAAGTCCACCGAAGGAATCGCGATCACGCACTCCTTGTATTTGCGAAGCGCGGCATATGAATGGTTCCAAGGTCCGGTGGTTATTGCCAGCATCGGGGTAAAGTCAATGACCATGGTCCAGGAGATGGTCATGACATTGTTCTTCTCTCCGTCACGGGTGGTCACGAAGACCACTGGACCCGGTTCCAAGAGGGTGAACGCCTTGCCGAGCTGCAATTTTCTCATCTCTGCCCCCATCCGTTCCAGTTGACCAACCATTCATGCCGGAACTTCGCTTTCCCCGTCGGTTTCGAACTTCGTTGAGCTTTTGGCTTTTTCCCCGTCAGCGGGATATCGCATCCGTTCCAGGGAGAAGGGTGTCCGGATAAGGGGAACCGGAAGGAGCCTCTTCCCCGCGGGAAGGGCGGGGATCAACCCGTTTGTGCAATGATGCATCAATATGCCTTTGACACGGTATGGGACATCAACAATATCCGTTCGAGATCTGACACCTTCCTGGCAAGAGCAGCGTCAATCCGCTGCTGTTCCTGCAACGCCTCGATGGTATTTTGCTGTTCCTGAATGAGCTGCCTCTGTTCCCTCAATTCCGCTTGATGTTTCACTTCTTGTTCTTTGATGGCTTCCACAAGAACTCCGATCAGGCTGTCGTAATTCAGGCCCGTTAACGTTTTGCCGTCGCGGGACACGACTTCCGGCACGACATCTTCCACTTCCTCCGCGATCAAACCCACGGAGGCCCTTTTGCTGTCCTTCCAGTCGAAACGAACGCCGCGGAGCTTCTTCACCGTCTCCAGCGCGTTTGGGTATCCGCACAGGATTAGTACCGATCGCCTGCCACACCCTGATGGATCAGGGAATCAAGGCGGCCCAGGTGTTCCGTTCGCAACGTTATATCTTGCGACGCCCAGTTTTCCTCCAGGCGTTCCGTTCTCCGTGTCCCCGGTATCGCGGCAAGGGGGAAAGCGCGCGACAGAAGCCATGCCAATGCGACTTGAGCGGCTGTGGCTCCACTCTCTTTTGCGACTTCAGCCACATCATTGGCCAGCCGGCTGTTCCTGGCGATGGCCTCCTCGGTGAATCGCGGATTCTCCAACCTCCAGTCTCCGGGTTCCAGATCGCCGCGTGACCGGATTGCCCCGGATAAAAATCCTCGGCCAAGGGGAGCGTAGGCCACAAATCCGATGTTGAGTTTTTGAATTGTTGGCAGGATGTCGGACTCAACATCCCGCGACCACAAGGAATATTCGGTCTGAAGCGCACTGACGGGATGGGTCTCGTGGGCTCGGACGATGGTTTCCGGATCTGCCTCAGACAGGCCGATATAGCGCACTTTTCCCGCCTTCACGAGCTCAGCCATAGCGCCGACCGTTTCCTCGATCGGCGTTTCGGGGTCCACACGATGCTGATAGTAGAGATCGATGTAATCCGTCCTGAGGCGCTTCAGTGAGGCATCGCAGCAAGCCTTGACATAATCTGCCCTTCCTTTGACACCCTGCCAGCTGCCGTCTTCACCGCGGGAAACGCCAAATTTGGTTGCCAAGGTGATTTGGTCGCGGCGCCCCTTGAGTGCCTTTGACAACAAGATTTCATTCGTAAACGGGCCGTAAATGTCCGACGTGTCCCAGAACGTGCACCCAATGTCTGCGGCCCGATCGAGAACGCAAAGATTTTGGGCTTCCGAAGAGGGGCCGTAAAATTCCGACATTCCCATGCAGCCCAAACCGATTGCAGGCACACGAAGTCCTTGTGATCCAAGATGGATCTTTTTCATCACTCCCATACCCTTCTGCCTGGAGCTGACGGATGTATTTCCTCGGACCAGGAGCATCCATCTTTTCAAAGGCTTCAAGATGCATAGGTGTCACGTGCCGTTCCACAGGGAATGTCCACTCACTTCGACACCAGAATGTCGGCCCCGCCCACCGCGATGTCCACCGATGCACTGGGGGATCCATGGTTCACAGCGGTTCCCATGGCGGCTTCCAATCGGCCGGGCCTTCCGTTTTCCTGCAGCCATCAAACATCATCCTTTTGTCTGCCTGATTCCGTCTGATAACCATTTGCTTGCGGAAGCGATTCGACAGTATGAATAAATTTTCGTGTTTCAAGAACATTATATCACAACGTGCGGCAGCGGGCGGATCTGATTCCAGCTCGTTGCAGCGGTGCATTTGACACCGCCGGTATCCCGGTGTAGATTGAGGCCATAAGGTTTTCAACATCGCCGTTCCATCGGAAGGAGACCAACCATGAAGAAAAGCAAGCCCCTCCTCGTTGTCCTGGTGGCCCTGTCTCTTGTGGTTTCCTGCGCCCCCACCAACAGCTCCCGCTATCGCGAAGGAAGCAATGTGGGCCAGGAAACCCCTCTGACCGTCGAAGACGAAAGGCGCCTGACCCAGGAGGCGCTTCCCCAGATGACGAAGGACTATCCCGCGGCCGGGAACCGGGAGCTTCAAAATTACGTTTCTGATCTCGGCATGAAAATCGTAAGGGCCAACCACCTGGAGGGCAATCCCTACCATTACGACTTCACGGTCGTCGACGTGGTGGACGTCAACGCCTTCGCCCTCCCGGCAGGAAAAATATTCGTCACCGCGCCGTTGATCGCCATGGCCTCGAACGAAGCGGAACTGGCCGGGGTCGTTTCGCACGAGATCGGCCACGTCGTTGCCCGGCACTCGGCGGAGCGGATGTACGCCATGGAAAAGGCCCAGAACAAGACCTGGCTTTACGCGGCTGGCGGGGCCGTCATCGGCGCAGCCCTTGGATACGGCGTCGGAAGGATGCTCTGCGCTGAAGGCGATACGCAATGCCAGGCGAAAGCGGCCCTGCTGGGCGGCGCCGTCGGCGCGGGCGGCGGAGTTCTTGCACAGAAATACACGTTCCTGGTGAATTCACGCGAGGACGAGATGGAGGCGGACCGCCTCGGGTTCAGATATGCGGTCGGCGCCGGATACGACAAGGACCAAGTCGGGAAATTCTATGAAAAGCTCCTCGAAACGGAGAAGAAGGCCGGCCAGGGGGGAGTCGGAGTCGCAAAAAGCCTTTCCGACGCGCTCAGCACGCACCCCCCCAGCGAGGAGCGGGTACAGCAGATGCGCGAACTGGCTGCAACCAGCACCGCTCAGCAAGGGGTGGTCGACAGCCCCGAATTCAGCCGGGCGAAAAGACTCGCCGCGGATCTGGGCAAAAAATAGCTTTTTCTGAACCGTCCCCCGATCCGGAGACCCTCGGCGGGCTTGAAGGCAGCGTCTTGCGCCCCTTCCCCGGCGCACAGGAGACGCGTTCCCCGCTCGGCACCTCACGCGTCCTTCAGCAGCCTGTTGTCGGGATGCCTTTCCATCGCCTTCCCGAAGGCCTCCAGCGCTTTCGCAAGCGCGGACAATTCGGGCGTGCATGCGAAAGGGATCGTGTTGAGGCCTTGAAGTTCCAGGGCCTCGACGACGTAACGGATCGTCAGGACGTGAATGTCGCAGGCCGGCTGATACCCCTTCTCCCGCCTCCTTCCCGCCTCCGACACGGAGAGGATCCCGCTCCGGACCAGATCGGTCAGGATTTCACGCACCAAAAGGACCGGGATCGCGAGTTCGTCGCAGATCCGCTGTTCGGTCATCGGCGCCCCCATCCGGGCGAAGTTCCCGATCACGTGCTGGGCAATCCGGAGGGAGAGCAGCATTCTGAGTCGCCCGCTGACCTGCCGGGCGTCGGGCTCGAATTCATGGTCGTCCACGTTTTGAAAGGCAAAGGAGAACTCCGCCCCGTAGAGAACGATCATCCAGCTCAACTGCAGCCAGGCGAGGAAAAGCGGGATGGCTGCGAAACTGCCGTACACGGCGTTGTATTTGGCCGCCCCGATCTGGAAGGTGATGTACGCCCATTGAACGATCTGAAAGACCGTGCCGGTCACGACCCCGGCCAGCAGACCGGACGTGAAGCGGATTTTCGTGTTCGGCATGAAGATGAATAGAAAGGTGAAGAGCCCCCACAGCAGACAGTAGGGCAGCAGCTTCAGAAGGAAGAAGACCAAGGGGCTGAAGACGCCCAGGATCGCGATCTTGTCCAGAATCAGCGTCACCTGGGTGGTGACGAAGACGGTCACGCTGCTCGAGAGGATCACGAGCACGGGGCAGACCAGCATCAGCGAGAGGTAGTCGCTGAATTTCCGGCCCAGCGAGCGTTGCTTCCTGACCTTCCAGATGTCGTTCAGGGATTCCTCGATCTGTCCGAGCATCTTGATCACGGCCCAGAAAAGCACGATCAACCCCGCTCCCGCGAGGACCCCTCCCTGGGTGGATTCCAGCAGAGAATGGGAAAACTGGATGACGTTGTCCATGATCGCCTGCTGGCCGGCGAGCTTGACGCGCAGTTGCGCCTCGAGCACTTTTTCGAATCCGAACCCCTTGGCGATGCCGAAGGCCATGGCCGCGACCGGCACGATGGAGATCAGCGAGTAGAAGGTGAGGGCCGACGCCCGGAGCTGGCACTTGTCTTCGCCGAACCCTCGGATCGAAAGGATCGCCACCCGCAGGAGCTTCAGGAAAAAGGATTTTCCCGGGGGGAGGTCCCGCCGGCGGATTCGCCAGATCTCCTGCCGGACGAAAGAAATCGCCTTCGCAATCCATGGACGGATCTTGTCCATCGTGAATTTCCTCCCATGATGACGGTTTGAGCCGCCCCGGCGAACACCCCCCCTTCCGATGGATCCCGCCGATCGCTCCGCGGCTGGCAGGGGGCCGGGTCTTGCCGCTTTTCGGCCCCTCCGGTCCAAGGGCGGCCCCGCTCTGCCGAGCCAAAGGATCAGGGTCCTCGCACAGTCCGGATATTCGGATTTCGAAAGCGCGCATCCGGGTCCCGCCGGGATCGGCTTTGTCGGCAGCGTTGATCCAATATAAGTGACGGAAAACTTTGTGTCAATACCGCCGCAAGAAGGGCTTGATTCCAATGCCCTTTTCATCATATGGTGCGAACGGCGGCGGCGATCGGGCATCTTCACGGCCAGGGAAACGGGAGGAATCATGATCTCGCGACAGGAGAGCGGAGGCAAAATCCGGGAAGCGGTGTTTCAGGTCCGGGACCTCACCAAGATATACCGGATGGGCGAGATGGAGGTGCACGCCCTGCGGGGGATCGAGATGGAGTTGTACGCCGGCGAACTCATCGTGCTCCTCGGCCCCTCCGGGAGCGGAAAGTCCACCCTGCTCAACATCCTGGGCGGGCTCGATACGGCGACCCAGGGCGTCGTCTCGTACCGGGGCCGGGACCTCACCCGGGCCGGCGAAGACGAGTTGACGGAGTACCGGCGTTACCATGTCGGATTCGTCTTTCAGTTCTACAACCTGATCTCCAGCCTCACGGCCAGGGAGAACGTCGCGGTGGTCACGGAAATCGCGCCGAACCCGATGGTTCCGGAGGAGGCCCTGGCGCTCGTCGGCCTGGCGGACCGGCTGGACCATTTCCCGGCACAGCTCTCCGGGGGTGAGCAGCAGCGTGTTGCGATCGCACGCGCCATCTCCAAGAATCCGGCGGTCCTGCTTTGCGACGAACCTACGGGCGCCCTCGATTCCAAGACCGGCATCGTGGTGCTCGAAGCCCTGGAGGAGATCAACCGCAGCCTCGGCACGACCACCGCCATCATCACCCACAACGTGGACATCGCCGGGATGGCCGACCGCGTCGTTCATCTGAGCAACGGCAGGATCGCCGAAGTGACGACCAATGCGGTGAAAAAATCCGCAAGCGAACTCCAATGGTAATCCCGTGAACGCGCTGGACCGGAAACTCTGGCGGGAACTGTGGCGCATGAAGGGGCAGGTGTTCGCCATCATGCTCGTCGTGATGAGCGGCACGGCAACCTTCATCATGTTCATCAGCACCATGGATTCCCTGAACCTCACCCGGAACCGGTTCTATCGCGACTACAGTTTCTCCGACGTTTTTGTCCACCTCAAGCGGGCGCCGGAAAGCCTCAAGGAGAAGCTCCGGGAGATCCCGGGCGTCAACCAGGTCGAAACCAGGGTCTACGCGCCGGTCAAGCTGGAGATCGACGGTTTCGGCGAGCCGGTCAATGCCGCGGTCATCTCCATCCCCGACCACGGAGCCCCCCTGATGAACCGTCTTTTCATTCGCAAGGGTCGGCCCGCGGACCCCGCCCAAGACGACGAGGCCGTCGTCAACGAGAACTTCGCCCAGGCGCACGGGTTTAACATCGGGGATTCATTTTCGGCGATCATCAACGGCAAATGGAAACGGCTGACCATCACCGGCATCGCACTCTCGCCGGAGTTCGTCCTGCTGATGAAACCGGAGGCGATGAGCCCGGACTTCAAGCATTACGGCGTTCTGTGGATGAGCCGCAAGGCCCTCGGCAGGGCCTACGACATGGAGGGGGCGTTCAACAGCGTGGTCATGTCGCTCCACCCGGACGCCCGGCCGAGCGACGTCCTGCGCGCAGTGGACCGGATCGTGGAGCCTTACGGGGGGTTCGGCGCCTACGCGCGCAAGGACCAGATATCGCACCGCCTCCTGGGCGAGGAATTCAAACAGCTCCAGACCAGTTCCCGGATATTCCCCACCCTCTTCATCTGCGTCGCGGCCTTCCTGTTGAATGTCGTGATGAGCCGGACGATCAACATGCAGCGCGAGCAGATCGCCGCCCTCAAGGCCTTTGGGTACGACAATTTCAGCATCGGCCTCCATTACGCGAAGCTGGTGGTCCTGATGGTGGTTCCCGGTCTGGCCATCGGCATTGCGGGAGGGATCTGGTTCGGCCACCTGCTGGGCAACATCTATATGGCCGTCTACCGTTTTCCCGCCCTGATTTTTATACTCGATCCCAGGACGGTCATCGCCATCGTGCTGATCACGATCGCCTCGGCCCTTGCCGGCACGCTGCACACCCTCCGGCGCGCGGCCGGGCAACCCCCCGCAGAGGCCATGAGACCCGAGGCCCCCGCGCAGTACCGGGTATCCCTGGTCGAACGGATCGGCGTCGGCCGCAGACTGACGCAGCCGTCGAGGATCATCGTCAGGAACATCGAGCGCAAGCCCATAAGGACCATGCTTTCGACGATCGGCATCGCCGCCGCCTGCGCGACCATGATCGCCAGCGGGTTTTTCAAGGATGCGGTCGACCACATGGTCCGGGTTCAACTCGTCCTTTCCCAGAAGGAGGACATGACCGTCACGTTCATCGAGCCGACGTCGCGCCGGGTCATCCATGAGCTCCAGGCCCTCGAAGGGGTGCACCACGCCGAACCTTACCGGAACGTCGCGGTGAAGATGATCCACGGCCACCGCAGCTACAAGACGGCCATCAACGGGATCGAATCCGACAGCCGCCTCCATCTTCTGCTCGACACCGACCTCAAGCCGGTGCCGCTGCCGCCTGACGGCATCCTGCTGACCGATTACCTGGGAAAGATCCTCGGCGTGAAACCGGGAGATGTGCTGACGATCGAACTGCTCGAAGGGACACGCTCGATCCGGCAGGTCCCGGTCGCAGCCCTGACCAAGCAGTATCTCGGGGTCATGGGGTATATGGATATCCGATCTCTGAACCGGCTGCTGATCGAGGGCGATGCGATCTCCGGCGCCCATCTGGTGACCGATGCGCTCCATCGGAAGGACCTCTTTCACGAGTTCGTCGGAATGCCGCGCATATCCGGGACGGTCGTCCGCATGGACGAGATTCGCAACTTTTACGATGTGCAGGCGAAAGGGATGCTTTTTTTTACGTTTATTGCTACACTCATGGCATGTTTCATCTCGTTCGGCGTGGTCTACAACAACGCCCGGATCATTTTTTCGGAGCGGAGCCGGGAACTTTCCAGTCTCCGGGTTCTGGGCTACACGCGGGGGGAAATATCTTACATTCTGCTGGGGGAACTGGGGTTGATCACGCTCGCCGCCATACCATTGGGTTTTCTGCTGGGATACTGGCTCTGCGGTTATATCGCACAGGCCCTGGCATCCGACCTCTTCCGGGTGCCGCTCGTGATCGCACCCGGGACGTTTTCCCTGGCCGCGTCGGTTGTCCTGTCCGCCGCCACGGTATCGGCCCTGGTCGTCCGCCGCAGGATCGACCGGCTCGACCTGGTGGAGGTTCTCAAGACTCGGGAGTGAATGCATGAATGCGGCGTTGCGCAGAAAATTCTGGCTGACCGGCGTTCTGCTGGTCGTGGTCATGGCGATCGTCTACGGCTTCCTGCCCCGCACGCAGGAGGTGGATTTCGTCCAAGTGACGCGGGGCCCGCTTCAGGTGACCATCGAGGAAGAGGGAAGGACCCGGCTTAAGGACCGTTTCGTGATCTCGGCGCCGACCACCGGATACCTCAGGCGCATCGAGGCGAAGGCGGGCGACCCGGTCCGGAAGGGGCAGATCGTCGCCGTGCTGGAGCCGATCAGGTCTCAGGCCCTGGATCCGCGGAGCCGGGCGGAGGCGGAGGCCGTTGTTTCCGCTGCGGAGGCATCGCTTTCCGCCGCCGTGGAAAAGGATCGGGCGGCCACGGCCGACGCCGATTATGCGGGGAAAAGGGCGGCGAGGATGTCGAAACTCCATGCCAGCGGGGCGGTGGCCAGGGATCAGTTCGAACAGGCCGAGTCCGAGGCTCAAAAGGCCCGGGCCGTCCAGCTCGCGGCGCGCGCCGCCGCAGATGTCGCCCGTTCCGAACTGGAGCGGGCCAAGACCGCCCTGCGCCATTTCGCCTCTGCAATCCAAAACGGGGGAAACGTCGAGGTCCCGGCTCCCGCAAACGGCGCCATCTTCCGGATCTATCGGGAAAGCGAGGGCGCAGTCCAGGCCGGCGAACCCCTGATGGAAATCGGCGATGTCCGCAACATCGAGGTCCGGGTGGAGGTCCTCTCGTCGGACGCGGTCAAGATCGCGCCCGGGACAAGGGTGCTGTTCAAACGCTGGGGCCGGGACGAGTCGCTTATGGGACGCGTGAGGCAGATCGAGCCCTCCGGCTTCACGAAAATCTCGAGCCTCGGCGTGGAGGAGCAGAGGGTTCTGGTCATCGCCGACATCACGTCCCCTCCGGAGACGTGGCGAACCCTCGGCGATGCCTATCGCCTGGAGGCGCACTTCATCGTCTGGGAGGGGAAGGAGATCCTTCAGGTCCCCACCAGCGCCCTTTTCCGCACCGGGAAGGCGTGGTCCGTCTTTGTGGAAGAGCGGGGCAAGGCCCGACGCCGCACGGTGGAGATCGGACAGAGCACGGGATTGACGACCCAAATCGTCTCCGGACTGCAGGAGCACGAAAGGGTGGTGGCCTATCCCGACGACGCCATCGGCGAGGGCACCAGGATCCGCCAGCGCCGGTAGAAACGCCCTCCCCCGTCACACTGAATCATCCGGGATCGGCGGATCGCATGATCCCCTTATCTGCGACGCAGGGTTCGAAAGGCCTTGAAGGGAAGATCACTCGCCATGGGAGACATGATCGTTCTGGGAAGGACGGGATTGAAAGTGTCGAGGCTAGGCCTCGGGGGCATCCCCATCCAGCGGGTCGACGAAAGGCAGGCGGTGGAAACGGTCGCCCACGCCATCCGCAGGGGGATCGATTTCATCGACACCTCCCGCCTCTACACGACCAGCGAACGGCGGATCGGCATGGCCCTCCGGGAGACCGGCGGAAAGGTCATCCTGGCCACGAAGTCCCCTCAACGGAGCGCCGACGGGATCCGAAGGGACGTCGAGGTCAGCCTTCGGGAGCTCGGACGGGACAGGATCGACATCTATCAGTGCCACTTCGTCAACGAGCCGGAAGAGTATCGGCGGGTGACATCGGCCGACGGCGCCCTGGCGGGGCTGCTCAAGGCCCGCGATGAGGGGCTGATCGGGAACATCGGAATCACCGGCCACAACCTGAACGTCCTGGGGCAGGCCATCGCCGACGGCCTGTTCGAAACGATCATGACCTGCTTCAGCTTCCTGGAGCCGAAGTCCGCCGAAACCGTGATCCCCAAAGCGCTTGCGGCGAACGTCGGCGTGATCCTGATGAAGCCCTTCTCCGGTGGCGTGATCGGCAACGCCCGCCTGGCCCTCAAGTACGCGCTGGCCGTAGAGGGAACGGTCGTCATCCCCGGAATGGAAAAACGGGAAATCGTCGACGAGAATGTGGAGATTTTCCTGGGGGAGCGGGCGCTCGCCGAGGAGGAGATCCGGGAGATCGGGGCGATCCGTTCCCGCTTCGACAGACAATTCTGCCGCCGCTGCGACTATTGCCAGCCCTGTCCGGAGAAGATCCCGATCCAGTACATCCTCGGCATCCGTTTCATGGTCAAGCGGATGGGGCCGGAAATCCTCGCGGGGGGATGGGTCAGGGACGGCGTCGAGGCGGCCCGGCGCTGCACCGGCTGCGGCGCCTGCCTGAAGCGATGTCCCTACAGCCTTCCCGTTCCCGACCTGATCCGGAAAAATGTCGTATGGGCGGACGAACAGATCCGTTCTCTCTGACCAGGAGGCGAACCCTGGTTCGGCCCCGCACATCCCCCTTTTGCCGGACGGGCGGAATCCCGCTCCGGGCGTGAGAACAGCCTTTTCACGGGCGCTCCACGGCAGGGGCCGGGGACGTCTTGACATTTCCAGCCCCTGTTTTCGGTATCGGATTTCGAACCGGCTGCGGCGCGGCCGGAGGCCTGTTCACCATGCATCACCTCCCTTTGAAAACGGGCTTGCGTTTTTCCAGGAAGGCCGCCACGGCCTCCATCATGTCCTCGCTGGGGATCAGGGCGGCGTTCTTCTGGGAGACGTAGGCGAGTCCGGGATAGACGCCGTTGTCGCGGCTGTAGAGGAGTGCGTCCTTCACCCCCTGGACCGTGAGCGGCGGGAGGCCGGCGATCTCCTCCGCGAGCCGGCTTGCCTCCGCGATGAGGGACTCCCGGTCTTCGGCCAGGTGCGTGATGAATCCGATCTGCAGGGCCTCCGCCGCCGTGAAATCCCGGCCGGTGAGGGCCAGTTCGCGGCTCCATCCGTGGCCGATGATCGTCGGCAGCCGCTGGAGGGTCCCGAGATCGGCGACAATGCCGATCCGCGTCTCCCGGATCGAGAAGACCGCGTCCCGGGAGGCCAGCCGGATGTCGCAGGCCGAAAGCAGGTCCACACCCCCGCCGAGGCAGTGGCCGTGCGACGCTGCGATGACCGGCTTTCGGCAGCGCTCGACCGCATTGATTCCGGCCTGAAGCACGAGGACCTTCTTACGGAATTCTTCCCGGTCAAACGCGTTCCCCCCACCGAGGAGGGACCCCGCGGCGACAAGGTCGAGGCCTGCGGTGAACATCTTCCCTTCGGCCCGGATCACGACCGACCGGATCTCCGGGTCTTCATCCAGATTCCGGAAGCGCTCCGCCAACTCCGTGAAAAACTCCCAGGTCATCGCGTTGCGCTTCTCCGGCCGGTTCAGGATCAGCCAGGCCACTCCCCCATCCTTTTCGAGCTTGAAAAAATCCTCCATCGCGACTCCTCTTCAATTGAAAAGTCCATCCCTGTCGAATGCGTCGATCTCCTCTTCCTTGTAGCCGATCTCCCGGAGGACCTCCCGCGTGTGCCTCCCCTCGGCGATCCCGGCCTGGCCGTAATTCAGCGGCGTGGCCGAGTAGCGGATCGGATGGGCGGGCTGCCTCACCTTTCCGCCTCCGGGCAGATCCACATCGACGACCATCCCCCGCGCCCTCGCCTGTTCGTTTTCCAGTGCCTCCCCCAGGGAGAGCACCGGCTCCACGCAGGCGTCCACCTTCGAAAAAACAGCGGTCCACTCATCGCGGCTCTTCGTCCGGATGACCGCCCGAACCTCCTCCTTCACGCGGGGCAGGTCCGGAGGAAGGACCCCGCCGGCCTGCAGATCGGGCCGGCCGATCGCGACGCAGAATGCGGAGAAGAACCGGGGCTCCAGGCCGCCGAAGCTGATGTACCTTCCGTCCCTGGTCTCGTAAAAATCGTAGAGCGAGCCGCCGTTCAGAATCTCTTCCCCGCAGCGGGGCTCGGTCCCGTCCGCGAGATACGCGGCTGCGGATATCGCATTGAGACAGACGGCTCCGTCGGTCATCGAGACATCCACACGCTGCCCTTCCCCGGTCTGCATACGGTGCACGACCGCAGCCAGAATTCCGATCACCGCTTGGTTGGATCCCGAGGCCACGTCGGCGATCTGTATCCCTGCCAGGCAGGGGCCGGAGCCCTTGCTTCCCGAATAGGAGGCGACCCCGGATCTGGCGATGTAATTGATGTCGTGACCCGCCCGGTTCCTCAGGGGACCCGTCTGGCCGTAGCCGGTGAGCGAACAGTAAATCAGCGCGGGATTCGCCGCCTTCAGGGATGCGTAGTCCAGGCCGAGTTTCGCCATGACGCCCGGACGGAACTGTTCGATCATGATGTCGTAATCGCGGATCAGCCTTCGAACGATGTCGGCCGCTCTCGGGGCCTTGAGGTTGAGAGCCAGGCAGCGCTTTCCCCTGCCGAGCCAGGCCATCGTGGAGGAGAGGCCGGTGCCCGGCAGAAAGGGGGGCAGGAAGGCGGTCGGGTCCGGCCGGGAGCCGGAGACGACCCTGACCACTTCCGCACCCAGGTCCGCAAGCGTCATGGTCGCGTACGGCCCCGGCAGCAGCGTCGTGAAATCGAGAATCTTCAAACCCGTCAGCGGCCCCCCCATGGGTCTCCTCCCCCGTGACCTGCGATTCCGCCAATGCGTCCGTTTCCGATCCGCTGGCCGTGTCCGCAACCCGGATCGGCGTCGGTTGAATCCTTGACCCTCGCGCGGGCGGCTTCGATCGGCGCCCCGTCACTCCAGGCGCCGGATGCGCCCTTCCTCTTTGGCCGAGATCACCCCGCGCCGTCGGACGGTATCGGCGATCAACTGCCCCAACGGCAGTCCCGTATAGAGATGGGGTCTTCCCTTGAAGACCGCATACCGGTCGCCTCCCGTCGCCAGGAAATCCGTGATGGCGACCCGGTACAAGGTCCGGGGTTGCAGCGGCCGCCGGTCTTTTCCCACGCGGATATCCACCGCGGAGCGGCCGCGGATGTCGAACTCCAGGCCGGAAACCTGCAGGAAGCCCCCGTCTTCATCCTCGCGCGAGCCGCTGACGGCCCTTTGCAGGGCCTGCTCGATATCGTCTCCGGTCAACTCCGCAACCACAATCTCGTTGGCAAACGGCAGGGTTTTCAAGACATCCTCGACCGTCACCGGCCCTTTCTGAATGCTGGCGCGCATCGATCCCGAATTGATCATCGCGATGCGGACGCCCGTGTACTCCACCATGCTGTCGGCGACGAAATTGCCCATCGTGGTCTCCTCGTAGCGAATCCGCCGGCGCTCGGCATCCAGGAAGATATCCGCATGGCCGATCACCTCCTTGAACCGGCTGCCGAGCTTTTCCTGGTAAGAGGCAACGATGGAGGCGATCTGCGGGTCCGACTCCATGGCGGCGGTAATCGGGATGTAGGCCCAGCCGGTCAAAGCGGCCCTGCGGGCAGCGGGATCGATCAGCAGATCGATGCGGCCCAGGTAGCGTCCCTTTTCAAAAGCCTGGAAGATCGGAACATCACCCACCCGGCGGTAAGGAGACAACAGAATGTGGTCATGTCCGCCGATGACGGCCGTGAGGTCGGGCAGGGCTTCGGCGATCCTGCGGTCGGTCCGCTGCTCGCAGTGGGAAAGCAGCACCACCGGACCCCGGGAACGGAGCTCGCCATAAATCCGCTGCAATGAGGCTACGGGTTCGACGACATCCAGCGCGGCCACGTTGCTGGGCAGGGTGACGGTGAGCAACTCCTCGGTGGTGATGCCGATGACGGTGAGGGACAGACCCTCCTGAATCGGAATGGTCAGGCAGGACCGGCAGAGCGGCCGTCCGTTTCCTTTCTCGACGATGTTGGCACTCAGGAAGGGAAAAGCGGCCCGTTCCCGAAGCCTCCGAAAATTGTCCAGGCCGAAGTCGAACTCGTGGTTGCCCACGGTGGCTGAGTCCACGCCCATGGCGTTGAGACATTCGATGTCCGGATCTCCGCGGAATACCGTGGACATGGGCGTGCCCTGCAGCATGTCGCCGGCCATGAGCACCAGGGTGCGGACATTCCTGCGCCCGTTTTCCGCACGGATGTCCCGGATCAGGGCGGCCATGCGGGCGATGCCGCCCACCTCCTCCCGCCCCTTTTCGCCTTTGATCTCGAACGGCATCAAGTGGCCATGCAGGTCATTGAAGAACAGGATCGTCACGGGAACCGGCGCCGGGGACCCGCCCCCGAACGGAAGGACGGCGCAGCCCGATATCCCCGCCAGCAGCAGGGTTGCCAGGCAAAGCACCGCGGCTCTCGGAAACCGTTTCATCGGCATCGTGCGGACTCCTCAATGGACGGTCGGTTTCATGCTTCCGGGTCTTCGATGGCGATTTCGACGGCGCCCACGGGGCATACCGTGTAGCAGCTGCCGCACGCGTCGCATTTGTTGTGATCGATGACGAACCGGTCGTCCTGTTGATCGATGGCCTTGAAAGTGCACCTTTCCAGGCACGATCCGCAGGCTATGCAATCCTCCGTGATGCGGATCCCCCTGAACGGGATGTGGCCGCCGCCGAAGCAGAAACCGGTGCGCAACAGCTTATGCGGCCGGCGTTCCATTTCGAAGTCGAAATCATAAACCTCTCCCCAGCCCCTGTAAAGACAAAAGGCGGTCATTGCAGGATACCGTTCGATGTCTTTGACCCCCAGCCCGAACATCCCGTCGACGGCGGCTTTCTCCCTGAGCCTGTCCAGGGAGATCTCCTTGACACTGCCCGTGGCGCGAATGGTGTATCCGGGTGCAAAACGGGGCATGCCGTCGCCGCCGTGGCAGACCCGGGTGTCGGGGTACATGCCGCACACGGAAACCACGCCGGTCTTCTTGAGCTGCGCGTAGAAAGGTTTCGTGATCATGGTCCGAAAATAGAGCCCCCCTTCGTCATGGGCAAACAGATGCGCCATCCGGATCTGGGGGATGCCGCGGTCTACGGTCGCAAAGGCGAGACAGCCGATCCTGTCGAACTTCTCGTATATCTCCCCAACGGTCATCATGATGTCTCTCCTCCTGCTGTGCGGCCTTCGGCCCGCGGCCGCGAAACGATCATCGCGGGTCACGCGCCCCCGGCCAGAAGGGCACGGATCGCCGCGGTCCGCTCCATCTCCGACAGCCACGATGGCGGTATGGCCTGCTCTCCCTGATGCGCTCCGAGCAGCATCCCCACAATCATCCCCCGGGCTGCGGAATCGCCGCCGGCCATGACGTTGTCGATCAGGGCCCCGGCCAGGTCGTTCTCATGGCGGGCGACGATCTGGACAACGCCGGGAAACGCTTCGGAGACATGGCAGCTCCGTCCGAACGCTCCGAGCGCCTCGACGCTCTCCTCTTCCCGGCGGGCAATCCCCGCCTGGATCCAGGCGGCCAGAGGCGAACGGGAAAAGGGGCCCGCAGCCGCGGCTTCAAGAGCCGCCATGGGCGTCCTCCCGCCGAGGATGAGCAGGGCGGCATCCGCGAAATATGCGGCGGCATCCGCGATGAGCGGGTTCCCGTGGGTCATGGCGGTCTGGGAGCGCACAGCCGCAGACAGGGCCTGGGGATCGTTGCGAAGCCAGAAGATCAGTGGGGCGATGCGGGCCGCGCCGGCCAGATCGTCGGAAGGGGAGGCGGCTGACGCCGGACCCGCGCCCTCGGCAAAATTTCTCAGCGTCCCCCGGGTCGCCTTGTCGATATAGCCAGTGTAGCCGCGGAAAAGGGCCCGCCATCGCGCGGCGAAATCGGACAGATCGAATCCCCGGCAGGCGGCCAGCGATTCGATCAGAACGAAGGTTTGATCGCCATAGTGGGTGAATTGTCCCTTCCGTTTCGTGCGATGATAGGAATCGGGCCGAGGCGTCTGCAGCTCAGCCACACGTCCGAACTCCCAGCCGATGCGTTCCGGATCATAGATCCAGTGAGCCCCCAGCGCCAGTGCATCTCCGGCAAAGGAAGCCAGAACCATTGCTTCGGCATGATCCTTCATCATGAACCTCCTTGATGGATCCGTGCTCGGGTCGCGCCGTGCAACGGATTTTTACCGCTGCCAGGCCCTTTCCAGCCGCCTGATCCCGACGGAGCAGGCAAAGGTCAAGGCAAAATAGAGAACCGCAATCGTGATCCAGACCTCGAATATCAGGTACGTGGCGCTCATGAGTTCGAGCCCCTGAAAGGTGAGTTCCGGAATCGAGATGACGGAAACGATGGCCGAGTCCTTGATCGTCGAGATGAGCTGCCCCGCCAGGGAGGGCAGCATCCTCCGGAAAGCCTGGGGCAGGATGACGAATCGCAGCTGCTGTGCGCGGGACAGGCCAAGGGCGTGCGCGGCCTCCCATTGGCCCTTCTCGATGGATTGGACTCCCGCCCGCACCATTTCGGCGATGTAGGCGCCCTCGTAGAAAACAAGAGTCGCCAGCCCGGCGAAGAAACCCGGGAGACGGGCGGGGGGGGCGAAGAGCCGGGAAAGGATTTCCTGCGTCTGGGGGGAGGCGGTCTGGATCAGGTGCTCGATCCCGAAGAGCGTCATGATGCGTTCGCCGATGAAGTAATAGACGATGAAAACCAGAACCAGCGGCGGGAGGTTCCGCACGAGTTCGACGTAGCATCCCGCCACCAGGCGGCGGAAGAGGCCGCGGCTCACGCGCAGAAGGCCGATGACGGTCCCCACTCCCATGGCCAGAACCGTGGCCCAGAAGCTCAGCTTGACGGTCATGAAAAACCCCTGGGCAAGCGCGCCCGCGGCCCAGCCTTCCGGGTTTGTCCGGACGAGGTACTGGAGGATCACCGGCCACTGCCAGTGGTACTGCATCTCCATTGTCACCCGATGGACAAGCAAGAACGCGGCTGCCGCCAGGATGGCGGCCAGAACGCCGTCGACCGGCGTGAATCGGATCTTTCGGTGCCTCAAGAGACCTTCCCTTGCGCGGGCCGCGCCTTCATTTGAGAAGTTTTTCCCATGCCTTCGACTCGAACCAGTAGCGTTTGCGCTCCTTGAGCCAGCCTTCAGCCTCCGCCACACGGATCCAGTTGTCCAGGAAATTCAGCGTGTCCGGATCACCCTTCCGAACGGCGAAGCCAATCGGTTCGCGGGTAAAATCCTCCTTGAGCGGGAGGAAGAGGCGGTCGGGATTGGCGATCGCCTGAAAGGCGGGAAGCGGTGCGGAGGCGACGACGGCGTGAACCCGGCCCAGCAGGAGTTCTTGCACGGCCTGGGATTCGTCGTCGAACAGCCGCAGGGTGGCCTTCGGCATCCACTGCTTCGCCGCGGCTGCGGCCGTCGTCCCGGTCCGCACGGCAATCGAGACGCCCGGCCGGTTGAAATCATCGAGCGTCTTGAATCCCGCGGCCGCCTTCTTGTGGGCCACGAGCGACATCCCCGTGTGGTCATAGGGGATGGAGAAATTCACCTTCAGGTTCCTCTCCGGCCTGATCCCCATGCCGCCGATGATGATGTCGAACTTCCCCGTGAGCAGGGCCGGGATGATCCCCGACCACTTCGTGGGGATGAACTCCGCCTTTATTCCCATGTCCTGCGCAAGCCGGCTGGCGACATCGATCTCGAAGCCGATGAAATTTCCCGCCTTGTCCTGCATCGCCCAAGGAACGAAAGTGGACATGCCGACCCTCAGTGTGCCCCGCTTCATCACCTGCTCCAGCATGCTCTCCGTGCCGCCCGGCAGGGTCTGGGCAAACGCGTGCGAGGCGCCGAACGCGATCCCCGCAGCCAGCAGCACTGCGATCCAACGGTTGCGATCTTTCATGGCTGTCCTCCTCTTCTGGTCACAAAATCTGGCCGAGGAAGGTCCGCGTACGTTCCATCCTCGGGGCACTGAAAAAGAGTTCCGTCGGGGCCTCTTCCACGATCCGTCCCGCTTCCATGAAGACGATCCGGTCGCCGGCCTCGCGGGCGAAACCCATCTCATGGGTGACGACCACCATCGTCATCCCTTCCGCTGCAAGTGTCCGCATCACCTCCAGAACCTCTCCGATCATCTCCGGGTCAAGCGCGCTGGTGGCCTCGTCGAAGAGCATGACTTTGGGGCTCATCGCGAGCGCCCGCGCGATGGCCACGCGCTGCTGCTGTCCGCCCGAAAGTTCGTGAGGATATCGGTCCCCCTTTTCCGCGATCCCGACCTTGGCCAGGAGCGCCATCGTCGCCTCGGCAGCCTCCGCCCGCGTCTTCCTCCGCACATGCACCTGGGCGAGATCGATGTTCTCCCGCACCGTCATGTGGGGGAACAGGTTGAAGGACTGGAAAACCATTCCCACCTCCTGCCGGATCAGCAGGCGGTTCCTGCGGTGATGGTCAAGGGGAATCCCGTCGATGACGATGGAGCCGGCGTCGATCTCCTCGATGCCGTTGAGGCACCTCAGGAAGGTCGATTTTCCCGAACCCGATGGGCCGATGACCACGACCACCTCCCCCCTGCGGACGGTCAGGGAGAATCGGTCCAGGGCGACGACACCACCCGGAAATGTCTTCGAAAGGTCTCGAACCTCGATGATCCGCTGGTCCGGATTCATGCGCCACCCCCGGTTCCCCTCGGGATTCCCCCCTGCATCCGCTGTTCGAGGCGACGGACCGCGGCGGACAGGGCAAAGGCCAACAGGAGATAGATGGCCGCCACGGTGAACCAGATCTCGAAGGCCAAAAACGTCTCCGCCACGATCCTCTGCCCCTGCATCGTGAGGTCGTAGACGGCGATCGTGCTCACAAGCGAGGAGTCCTTGACCAGCGAAATTCCCTGTCCGGCCAGCGGCGGCAGGACGCGGCGGACGGCCTGGGGCAGGATCACGTAGCGGTAGGTGGCGTAGGTTCCGAGCCCCAGGCTGTAGGCCGCGTCCCACTGCCCTCGGGACAGTGAGACGATCCCCGCCCTGAGGATCTCGGCGGCGTAAGCCCCTTCGAAAAGGCTCAGCGCCAGGACCGCCGAGGAGAAGGCGCCAATGTCCAAAACCGGGGACAGGACGAAGTAGACGAAGAAGATCTGGATCAGCAGCGGTGTATTCCGGATCAGTTCCAGATAGCTCCTGGCCAGGGCTCGCCCCGTAAGGGAGGGCGAGAGCCTGAGGAGCGCCGTCGCAAATCCCAACAGGGCCGCACAGACCAGCGACAGCGCCGAAATCTCCAGGGTGATCCGGAGGCCCTCCAGAAGCGGGCCCGCATGCCAGACGCCGTCTTCCACGCTAAAGAGAAACCGGGGAACGCGATACCACTGCCAGGGATAGTCCAAACCCCGGATCCCGGCCGCCAGGAGCCAGACGGCCAGGCCCGCCAGCAGGAAAAACCGTCCGTAGTCGATGAGCGCCGCCCTGCGGATCGCGGCTCGCTTTAAAGTTGCATGCAGGAGAGGCATTGCCGATCCTTGTCGACTCGGAGATCCCGTCCCGAACCGCTGGGGGATCAAGACTTCACAACACGGGTTGGTGCGGACGGCCGCCTGCGGAGACCATGATGCCGGTCCGAGTGCGTCTTCTCATACGCCGCCGGGGGCGATCCTTGCTCCGAGGCCGATGCGGCGCCGGGCTTCGGTGATCGAACGGCCAGGACCGCGGCGTCGTGCAATCATACCACAGACAGGTCCGAGATGGATGCGGAAATCTTCAAGCGGGCACGTCGCCGCCGGGCCGGCAATCGCCAACAGGGCCGCGATCGACGGTCGGTCGGCCCGATCATGAACCGGAGGAGGGGCTGCGGGCGAAAGCCGGGCCATCGCCACGGAGGACAGGGGTTGTTGGATGGATCCGCTTTTGAGCGTGGGGCTGAAGGAGGGTTGCGCGTCACCGCCAATCGATCCGACCGACCCATCTTTTCACGTCCTCCCATGTGGGAGTCAGCCTCCGGGCATAATCGAAACAGCGGCCGTACACGCAGAAAGTGGGGAAGAGGACGACGACAAAAGCGGCGCCCCAAGTCGGGAGATCGTAAACGGGCCTGACACCGTATGCCACAAGGGCGGTCAGCGGCAATCCACAGACGACGGACCGACCCGGAAAGCCGAAGGGATCGTAGAGGCGACCCCTGAGGTTCGAAAACCGGCACACCGCCCCGGCAACGGTCGAGATGCAAAAGGCGTAAATGGTGATCCGGACGGAGCATTCGATAAAATCCATCTGCATGAGATGGAATGTCACGGCCGCTTCCTCGGGGAAATGGGCCACGAACATCTGTCCGGTATATGTGGCAAGGTACAGATTCCACACCACCCTGCACAGGTAAAGCAGACCCGCATACAGCAGGGCGATCACGAACAGCAGGACGGCGGCATCCGAGGCGACGGCCCACCATTTCCGCGCATAGACCAGCAGCCGGCGCTTGCCCGGGAAGATGTCGCCCCGCTTTCTGATCGTTTCTCCGTGAGGGTTAACCTTTTTCATCCCCGCTGAAACCCGTAAGATGTCCGGATTCCACCATGAGACCCTCCTTCGATTCCGGACGACGAACCGATAGGGTGAGGGGATCTTCTCTCCGGCAGAGGATCACGACGCTCCGCCCAACAAGCGGCGCCCAAGCGCCTCCGTTCGCAACCGGGTTGCGGGAACGGCCCCTCTACAGCCCCATGAAGCGTGCGGCGATCGTCTTCATGATCTCGTTGGTGCCGGCGAAGATCCGGGTGACCCGGA
>CAZWTL010000005.1:0-17471 GCA_964637025.1 uncultured Syntrophaceae bacterium
AGAAGATCAACCTCCATCTCCAGGAGATCCTCGACCGGAGCACCGATCCCTGGGGGATCAAGGTTTCCCTGGTGGAGGTCAAACACATCGATCTTCCGGAGGAGATGAAACGGGCGATGGCAAAACAGGCCGAAGCGGAACGGGAGCGGAGGGCCAAGGTGATCAATGCCGAAGGGGAATTCCAGGCAGCCCAGAAGCTGATCGAAGCGGCGGCCCTGATGGAAACGCAGCCCATGTCGCTCCAGCTCCGCTATCTGCAAACCCTCAACCAGATCGCCTCGGAGAACAATTCGACCACGGTCTTCCCCATTCCGATTGATCTGTTCAAGCCGTTCCTGAAGCTGGCGGAAAAGACGTGATGCATGCCCCGCGCCGGGCGGGGGAAAAAGCGACGACCGGGGGGCTGGAATGGAAGAGATCGACAAGGGGAAGAAAAGGAGTGTTCTGACGGGCGGGATGATCCTGATCGCCATCGGGAGCCTGATCATTCTGCACAAAATGGGCGCGTGGGATTTCTCCCGCAGCTGGCCCCTGCTGCTGATCGTGATCGCCATCGGAACACTGATTCGACGGGGCAGGGACATCGGCGGCTGGATCATCGGATGCGTCGGCATGATTTTTTTCCTGTCCGAGAACCTCAACTTGGAGATCTGGAAAATCGTGAACCTGCTGCTGCCCCTCCTGCTCATCCTGGTCGGGGTGCGCCTCATCGTCAGGCAGTGGAAGAAAAAAACGAATGACATCGAACATCCATGAAGATGGGCCTTGCCCGTCCGAATCCGGCCCGCCGGCTCCCGGCCGCCGTCTGCTCGTTGTCTGCGATTTCGACGGAACGGTCTGCCGTGTGGACATGGGCAATCTCTTCCTGGAGCGCTTCGCCCGGGAATGGGAGGAGATCGACCGCTCTTACCTGGCGGGCAAGGTCGGTTCCCGGGAGGCTTACCGGCGGATTGCGCCCCAGTTGAGGGGGAACCGTCGGGAGATCATGGATTTTGTGGTCCGGAACGAAAGGCTTGATTCCTTTTTTCCGGGTTTCCTGGGATTCTGCCAGGACAGGGGGATCGCTCTCAAGATCGTTTCCGACGGTCTGGACTTCTACATCGATGCGATCCTCAGGAAGCACGGACTCGACCTGGAATGCTATTCCAACCGCCTCCTGTTCCTGTACAGCGGGACGTTTGATATCGACTTTCCCGAGGCGAACGGGTCGTGCGGCCTGTGCGGGACCTGCAAGCGCTCGCTCCTCTACCGGTTTCGCGGGTCCTACGAACGCATCGTCTATGTGGGCGACGGCTATTCCGATTTCTGCGCCGTGGGCGCCGCCGATCTGGTCTTCGCCAAGCCGATCCTCCATGCAAAGTGCGTGGAGATGGGAACCCCCTGCGTTCTGTTCAAGGATTTCAGCGATGTCCGCAACGCCCTCGAACGGATCCTCACGGCCGGCGGAACCGGCCACGGTCGGAAAGGTCGTCTCGATGACTCCGCAGCCGCGATGGATGGATCCCCTGGATGCAACCGCAGGGGCCGCGAGGGCGTTCCGGACGCTCCTGGACCGAAAGGCCCTCACGGCCCCGCTGCGGTTGCGGACTATCTCTCAACCAGGCGGCCGTAGGTCAAGACCGACTCAAAGTCTGTCTTGACCGTCTGAAAGTCCGTATTTCCCCTCCGGGTTTCGGGGACGTCGACCGCCAGTCCGCCGTCATCGACGGCCCTGCCGTCCTTGTACACGAAGGTCCGATAGCCGAAGTACATCGGGTTGGTCACCTTGTAGTATCGCTTTTCCATGCCATCGCCGAGCTTCTGGATGCAGGCGGGTTGGCCCCAGACCGCCTCGTTGTCCGCCACGGTCCTGCCGGTCACCGACAGGCTGCCTGCAAAGGCAGGCCAAGCGCCGACGGTGAGCAGCATCAGGGCTGCCAGGAGGGCACAGACTGCGGCCATTGAGGTCCTGTAGATTCGTTGTTCAAAGGGTTTCATGATGTCTACCTCCATATTGGTTTGATGATCTTTCCTTCGGAAAGATCTGTTCGCTTATGCCATGATGTAACGGCAAGTCGCATGCCAAGGGACAAGAAATAAATATAAAATAAAAACAATATATTAGTGAATCGATCCTGGAGAGGCGGTGAAGAAGTATTTCATATTGAAAAGTATTATTTCATTGTGGTATTATCAGCAACCATGGGTCAACACGGAGGAAGAGATGCTTGCCAGCGACTTGCAGCGTCTGGAGATGATCGGGGTCGACCAGAAGACGGGGTTTCCCGTTTTCGGGGATTCACGGTTCATCGTTTTCGGTTTGAGGCCCCTGGCCCGGCTTCAGAACGACCTGATCCACAGCATCGGGTGGGAGAAGGCCTCTGTCATCTTCGCGCGTTATGGGTATGAGCACGGCATGGGGATGGCCATCTCCATGGCCGACCTGTATGACTTTGACACCCCCGAGGAGCTGCTCAAGGCGGGTTGCGTTCTGCAGATGATGATGGGTCTGGCGAACGCGAGCTTCAAGGAGATTCGCATCGATCCCGAAAAGAAGCAGGTCCATTTCACCGGGAGTTGGACCGACTCGTTCGAGTCCACCGTCTGGCTGTCGCAGTTCGAGGCCAGCCGGCACCCGGTCTGCCGCATCACCAGCGGGATGCTCAGCGGTTATGCAAGCGCCGTCCTCGGGACGGAGGTGCTGGTCCGCGAGACGGCCTGTCAGGCCGAGGGGAAGGAATGCTGCTGCTTTGAGGGAAGGATCCTCCAGGATTGGGGGCTGGATCCCGAGGAGGTTCGGCGCATCCTTTCCGTGGAAGAGATCGACGGGGAAATCTCCCGGCTCAGACGGGAACTCGAACGGACGCGGGAGGATCTTGCCCGTCAGAACACGGAAATCAAGCTCCTGAAGACCATGAAACATCCGGGCGAACCCGATCCGGAGATCATCTTCCGGTCCGCGGCGATGTCCAGGATGCTCATCAGGGCCGAGAAAGTGGCCGCCACGCAATCGACGGTCCTGATTCAGGGGGAAAGCGGCACGGGCAAGGAGGTTATCGCGCGTTTCATCCACCGACACTCCGCGAGCGCCGACAAGCCCTTCCTGGCCATCAACTGTGCCGCCCTGCCGCTGAACCTCCTGGAGTCGGAGCTCTTCGGACACGTCAGAGGCGCTTTTACCGGGGCGACTTCAGACAAGAAAGGGTTATTCGTCGAGGCGGGCGACGGGACGCTCTTTCTGGACGAGGTGGGTGAGATCCCGCTGGAGATGCAGGCCAAGCTCCTCCGGGCGCTGCAGGAAAGGGAGGTGAGACAGGTCGGAGGACTCAAGGATTTTCCCGTCCGGGCGCGCATCATTGCCGCCACGAACCGGGACCTTCAGGAGATGGTGAAGGAAGGCCGTTTCCGGGAAGACCTCTATTACCGGCTCGCCGTGTTCCCGCTGTCGGTGTCCCCGCTGAGGGAGAGGCGGGAGGACATCCTGCTGCTGGCAAGGCATTTCCTGGCCCGCATCCAGCCGGATAATCCCGGATTTTCCCCCAAGGCCGTCCGCCAGATGGAGGCCTATGCCTGGCCGGGCAACGTCCGCGAGTTGCAGAATTGGGTGGAGTACGCCGTGGTCATGGCCGGAAGCGAGAAAATCCAACCGGAACACTTTCCCATGCCTGCGGCTTCATCATCGCGTGACACCCTCTCCGCGCTGGCCGCAGACCTACCCAGCCTGAAGGAACTCGAACAACGTTACACCCGTCTGGTCCTGGAACACACCGGCGGTCACAAGACCGAGACGGCAAAGTTGCTGGGCATCGGTGCCAGCACGCTTTGGCGCCGGCTGCAGCAGGGCAAATCCGCAACATGAGGAGGTTGTTGTGCGGTTCCGCCCTTCCTGCCCGCAAAGGATCAGGGGCAAATGCCGGCTTGATGCCGAGGTGCGCCGCGCCGCGAGTCTCTTTTCAGACCTCCGACCTCTGACCGTCAGATCAGGGCCAGGCTGTCGGCTACGGCCATTCCTGCGCGGGTGGGGCGCAGAAATCCGGCCCTGATGTCCACAAGACCCTCCGACACCAGACGGTCGATCATCTCCCGCCGCTCTGCCAGGAGATCCCGGCCGTAACGGGCCTTGAACGACGCCAGGCAGATCCCCCGGCGCGTTCGTAAACCGAGAAAGAGCGCCTCGAGGCCAAGCTGGTCGTCATCCAGGGTTTCATTTGCCTCAACGGGGTCCCTCCCGGCCTCCAGGTCCGAGAGGTAGGCTTCGACGGAGCGGCGGTTCCAGCGCCGTTCCCGTCCGCTAAAGGAATGGGCCGCCGGACCGAGGCCGAGATAGGGGGCGTGAATCCAGTATTTCCGGTTGTGCCGCGACTCCCGACCCGGGCGGGCGAAATTGGAGACCTCGTAGTGGACGAAGCCGTTCTCCTCCAGGAATTGGGAGGTGAACCAGAAGAAATCGGCCTGAAGGGCATCGCCTGGCATCTCGATCTCCCCCCGGCGGCGGCGCAGAGCCAGGGGCGTATCCTCTTCGATCGTGAGCTGGTAGCAGGAGAGATGATCGGGGTGAAGATCGATGGCCTCTTGAAGCGTCTGGCGCCATCCGTCCAGCCCTTGACCCGGTATCCCGTAGAGCAGATCGAGGCCGACGCCGTCGAACCCGGCGTTCAGCACCGCCGCGGCAGCCGCGACGGCCCGGTTGCGATCATGGCGACGGCCGAGAAAAGCCAGCATGCCGTCGTCCAGGGACTGGACGCCGAGGCTGACGCGGTTCACCCCGGCACGCCGCAGCGAGGCCATGAGCGTGGGCGTGATATCGGCCGGATTGGTTTCCACGGTGATTTCCGCGTCATCCGTGACCGCGATTGCACCGCGGACGTCCAGAATCAGCCTTTCCAGCTCATCGGCCTGAAGAACGGAAGGCGTTCCGCCGCCGATGTAGAGGGTGTCGAAGCAGGAGGCCCATCCTTTGCGGAGGGTTGCTTCGCGCCGCAGCGCCACGAGGAATCCCGGGATCATCGTCCGGTCGATGATCGAATAGAAGCCGCAGTAGCCGCATTTTTTCAGGCAGAAAGGGATGTGGACATAGAGACCGGGAAGGGCGCTGGCGTCGAATGAATCCATGGTTCTGTTCCGAAGGGGGAAAGGGCTCGGGCGCATATGCCCCAGGCCAGGACCCTGCGGCCGACCGCAGGGTCCGGATGGCTGTCCGGCGATGCGGGGGGGCGAACGCGGCGCGGGTTCATTCACTCCGTATCCGATTTCAAAACAGCCAGGAAGGCGCTCTGGGGGATGGAGACGTCGCCGATCATCTTCATCCGCTTCTTGCCCTTCCTCTGCTTCTCCAGGAGTTTGCGCTTCCGGGTGATGTCCCCGCCGTAGCATTTGGCGATGACGTCCTTGCGGAAGGGGGAGATGGTGGTCCGGGAGACGATCTCCCCGCCGATGGCGCCCTGGATCGCGATCTTGAACATCTGCCTGGGGATCTCCTCCTTGAGCCGCTCGCAGGCCTGAAGCCCCCGGGCCCGCGCCCGCTCCCGGTGCACGATCTGGGAAAGGGCGTCCACTTTTTCGCCGTTGACCAGGATGTCCAGCAGCACGAGGTTGCTTTCCCGGTAGTCGATCACGTCGTAGTCGAACGAGCCATAGCCCTGCGTCACGGACTTGAACCGGTCATAAAAATCGAAGATCACCTCGGCCAGCGGCATTTCGTAAGAGAGCTCCGCCCGGCCCGGGCTCGGGTAGCTCAGATGGGAATTGACCCCCCGCTTTTCCATGCAGAGTTTCATGACGGCCCCGAGGTAGCGGTCGGGCATCATCATGGCCGCCCGGATGTAGGGCTCCTCCGATGCGGCGATGGAGGCGGCATCGGGGTAGTGGGTCGGATTGTCGACTTGGAGGACCGTACCGTCCTTCAGGATGAAGCGGTATCGCACCGACGGCACCGAGAGGATGATCGAAAGATCGTACTCCCGCTCCAGCCGTTCCTGCACGATGTCCAGGTGGAGAAGCCCGAGGAATCCGCAGCGGAACCCCTGGCCCAGGGCCGCCGAGGAGTCCTTTTCGTAGATGAAGGAGGCGTCGTTGAGCTTGTACTTCTCAAGCGAGGCGGCCAGGTCCTCGTAGTCGTCCGAAGCGATGGGGTAGATGGAGGCGAAGACGACGGGTTTGATCTCCTTGAAGCCAGGCAGGGGTTTGGGACAGGGCCGGCCGTCCAGGGTGATGGTGTCGCCGGTCTGGACGTCCGACACGGTCTTGACGCCCGCGATGATGTAACCCACCTCACCGGCGCTGAGGAGGTCGCGCTTTTCACGCTGGAGGAGGAACCGACCCACCTCTTCCACCCTGTAGGTGGCGCCGTTGTGCATGAACCGGATGATGTCGCCCGCCTTCACCGCGCCTTCCATGATCCGGCAGTGGATCACCGTCCCCCGGAAGGAGTCGTATTTGGCGTCGAAAATCAGGGCCGCCAGCGGGGCGGCCGGATCTCCCTTCGGGGGAGGAATCCGCTCGACGATCGCCTCGAGGATCTCCGCAATGCCGGTTCCCTCCTTGGCCGAACATTTCAGATGGTCGTCCGGGTTGAGTCCCAGCTCTGAATCAATCTGCTCAATGACCCTCTCCACATCCGCCGAGGGAAGGTCGATCTTGTTGATCACCGGGATGATGGCCAGATCGTGCTCCATCGCCAGATAAAGATTGGCCAGGGTCTGGGCCTGGACTCCCTGCGCCGCATCGATGAGCAGCAGCACCCCCTCGCAGGAGGCGAGAGACCGGGAGACTTCGTAGGTGAAATCCACATGACCCGGGGTGTCGATCAGGTTCAGGGTGAAGCCTCTGCCGTCCTGGGCGCGGTAAGGGAGGGCGACGGCCTGGCTTTTGATGGTGATGCCCCGCTCCCGCTCGATCTCCATGTTGTCGAGGATCTGGTCCTGGAAGTTGCGGTCGTTCGCCACGCCGGTGTATTGGATCAGCCGGTCGGCGAGGGTCGACTTGCCGTGGTCGATATGGGCGATGATGCTGAAATTGCGGATATGGTTCATCATGGGTCCGGGGCTGTCCGTTATCTCCTGCAGGTTTCTGATCCGTCTTATAGCCTTATCCGCGCTTCCGGTCAATCGGGATTAGGGCAGGGTCTGACCCAGTTGGCGCCGCCAACGGGCCATCTCGGGATCTCCCTTCAGGTAGATCCACCCTCGGTCCAGGGCCTGATGAGCCCTGCTCATGTCCCCCTTTTTCATCCAAGCCCTGGCTTCGGCGATGTAGGCCTCGGGAAAGGCCGGGAAATTGCGCTGGAGATGCGATGCGATGGGTAAAAGCTCATCGATGCGGCCTGAATCGAGCAGATGATTTGCCAATTGGGTCCCCGCCGCATAGTGATGGGCGGCATTGAAGTCGGCCATGGTCCTGCGCAGGAAATGCTCCATGGATTGCAAATCATTGCGTTGATAGGCGTTCTGGGCGCGCTCGTAGTCGCGGTCGCCCTCTCTCTTCAGAAGGGCCAGCTCTTCCCTCAGCCTGTCCATGGGGATGCCGGGAAACAGATCCCGAACGGTTCTTCCCTCGTCAGGGGGGAGGTTGTCCCGCAGCCAGGCGAAAAGGTTCAGCCCCTCCGCCGCGAGAAAATCGAACGGAATGCGATGTTCCAGCCAGACATTGTCGTCGGTGTTGAGCCCGTTGAAGCCGGACAGGTGCCGGTCAATCTGACCTTCGGCGCCCATGAGGAATGCGACCAGGTTGAACGGGGTCAAGACGTCGACCCTTTCGAGATCCGCATGGACTTTGGGGGCGTAAAACCGTTTCTCCAGGGAGCCCCAGTCCGCTCGGAGCGGTTCCGGGGAAGCGACGATCACCGATTCTCCACAGAATGAAAACAGGGCCATGTGGGGAAAGGCCCGGTGCATGGTGTTCAGGATGGTGTTGTAGGATTCGGAAGACATCCCCACGAGCGGGACCCACTGACAGAAAATGCCTCCCGGATTGAGACGCTCGGCCATGATGCGGTAGTAGTCCAGCGTGTAGAGGTTCGCGGCGCCCGCCACGTAGGGATGGATCGGGTCCGAGGTGATGACGTCATAACGCGTCCCGCCATAGGTGATGTGGCTTCGGCCGTCCACCATGAAGAGCCGGAGCCGGTCATCCGCCAGGGGGTCGTTGTTCGCGAAAGCGAAATAACGGCTGGCGCGGACGACGCCGGGCTCCAGTTCGAACACGTCCACCCGCCGGACATCCGGATGCAGCAGCACCGCACCGGTGGTGATGCCGGCGCCCAGGCCGATCACCGCTACGGTTTCGGCTTTTCGGGCGAACAACATCGGCAGATGTCCGAGAAATTTCAGATGCAGGCGGCCGTGAATCTCCGTGGTGGCCTCCCAACTGCCGCTCAGATGAAGCGTAAGGTTCCCGTCGTCGAACTTATTGGCCACGACCGCCACACTGTTGCTGATTCCCTCCTCGAAATGGATGAGGCGGCCCAGTTGCCGATGCTCCGGGGCGATGTGACGGGAAAAGTCCTCCTTCTTGATCATTTCCGAGTAGAGGCCGGCGTTCAGCACCGTGTGGTCCATGCCCGGGCTCAAATACATCAGCAGCGCAAAGGCTGCGACAACGGCGGAGGCCGCGGCCGCCTTCCTGAGAAACGCTGCGCGGATGCAGGTGGAGTAGATGGCCACGGCCATGACGACGTTCAATCCGGAAGCCGCAAGGATGGACGCTTTGACGCCCGCCGTGGGGACCAGCCAGAAGCCCGCTGCAAGGGTTCCGGCAACCCCGCCCAGGGTGTTGTAGAAGTAGAGATGGCCGACAGAGCCCTCGACGGAACCGTCGCCCTTTTCCAGGTTGTAGACGCGGGTCACGATCGGAAACAAGGCCCCCAGGGGCAGGGTGGCCGGAAGGATCAGGGCCGATGCCGTCAATCCTTGGAGCATCAGGTTCACAAGGGTGAAATGGTCGCTCGTGAAGCGAACGAACAGCGCGCCGTACCCGATGGGGAGATGATTCAGGAAAAAGAGCGTCAACACGGGACCCAGGCCGACGGCTCCGAGAAGGGCGGCCATGGCCAGACGAGGGTCGCCGATTCTTTTGAGCATTTTTGTTCCGATCAGGCTGCCCGTCGCGATGCCCAGAAGGTAGGTGGCGAGCATAACGGAAAATGCATGGACCGATGGACCGATGATTCTGGCCAGAAGCCGGAACCAGATGATCTCGTAGACCAGGGCGCCCATGCCTGTGAAAAGAAATACGACGGCCGGCCATGAAGGCATTGCGATGGAGGGGATGGACGATGCAGGGGATTCCGCGGGGGCCATCGGAGCCTGAACGGCATTTGTCCGGCACGGTTTCGCCGCGGCCGGTTCCTCCATGGCCTCGGCACGGGCAACCAGGAACAGAAGGCATCCGATAGCCAGATCCACGATGCCTGTAACAATGCAGGTCTTGAGGATGCCCAGGGTCGGGATCAGAAAAAAGCCCGCGGCCAGAGTGCCCGCCACCGCCCCCAAGGTGTTGATCCCGTATAATTTCCCCGCCAGATAGGCATAACGTCCCTGGGCGCCCCTGTGGGAGGCCCCGACCACCACCGGCAGGGTCATGCCCATCAGGGTGACCGGGATCAGCATGAATCCGAACACCACCAGAAACCGGGTCAGGAGAAACAGGGCGCTGTCGTACCCCAGGGAACTGAAGAGGAGGGAAAAGAGGGGTGCGGTGAGGCGGAACAGCGGAATCGAAATCAGGGCGCAGGAACCGATGACGATCTGCAGCAGGCCATAGGACCGGACGGAGGCCTTGACCCAGCGGCGGAGACGGGCGGCCAGCAGGGCCCCCAATCCAAGCCCCGCCATGAAGGCCGTGACGACCGTTGTCGTCGCGTAAATGTCCACTCCGAGCAGATAGGTCAGCTCTTTGGACCAGGCCACCTCCAAGGAGAGGCTGGTCGCTCCGGAAAAGAAAAAAGCCCCGAGAATGACGGCTTCGTATGGACGGGAATCCGATTCCCGGAGTGGAGGCGTATGTGTTTTCGTCATGATATCAGTGTGTTTGATGAGGTATGGTCCATTAGCGGGGCAGGAGTATAGGAAGCCCGTCCGGGCTTGTCAAGAAATATTGTGGGGTGCGATCCACGGGCGGGTCGGCGAAAAGCGATAGGGAATTGCTGGATGGACCCCTGCGCAAACATGATGTTTGATCCCTGCCGTCCGGTTGGGAGTGGAATCCATTCGCTGGGTCGTTGATGGTCGGTCTCTGGCCCCCGCCGGTCCGGCGCCGGTTCCTGGATGGATCTTATCCTGGATACGCACCCCGGTCATCTGCGACAGCGCACAAAGGGATCTCTGTTCGCGCCCCATGAATTTGAATGACTTTTTTCCGTTTCTGTGTACAATCATTCCCCGCGGCAGATGCCTTCCTGAAAGGGTCGAACGACGGTGGGCCGACCCGTTCAGATCTTTCGACGGCTCTGTCCCGCCAACCCAGGGGGTGAAGGAGATTTCACGCAATCCGGAATGCCTTTCACGCGGAGATCGACACCGACAGGTCCGGTGTGCAAGCAGAGATGAATGAAAACCTGAACCCAAAAATCATCGGAGGGGGATATTGATGAAGGGGATGAAGACGAGATCGACGGCGGTTGGGTTGTTCTGGGTTGCGGCATTGTCCGTTTTGATCAGTTTGAACGCCCTGGCGCAATCCACAACGCATCAACCGATGACCCGGCAATTGATCACCATGGCCGAGCACAATCCGGAATTGAAGGCCATGCTGATTCGCTCCATTCAACTGGCAAAAGAACAGAATCCGGATCGGAGAACCAATCCGGCTCAGACGCTGGAGGAATATTATGTTTTCCTGGATTGGGCAGCCCAGGCCATGCCCTGGTCGATCATCAAAAATTTTCCGCACCCGACCCCCGGTCTGTATGATCAAATCGATCAGAGCCTGGATTACTTCTATTTCATCAATGATCAACCCCTTCCGGAGCTGATCGACAAAGGGTATTACCGCAACTCGCTCCAATACCATGAACCCTATCGCACCTGGTTGATCCAATTTACCCAAGAATGGGGCCGTTATTTAAGCACCCCCGAGTCGTGGCGTCATGAATATTACCTCAATGCCTACCAGGATAAAAGTTTCGGACTGCAAAACGGATGGTATGAAGATCCGTCCAACTGGAAGTCATTCAATGATTTCTTCGCCAGGAGGCTGAAGTCGCCTGAAGTGCGGCCCATTGCAGCGCCTGAACTCCCGCACGTCGTCGCGTCCCCTGCGGACTCCAAGCCCCAGGGCGTATGGAAGATCGACCGGCAGTCCAATATCGTATCCGGGGTCACCCTCAAATCGAAAACGTTCAGGTCCATCCATGTCCTCATCGGCGAAGACAGCCCTTACAAGGAGGCCTTTGCAGGAGGAACCCTGACCCATACCTTCCTCGACGTCAACGATTATCACCGGTATCATTTTCCGGTAGGCGGCCTCATCAAGGAGGTCCGCGTCATTCCCGGTGACGACGCGGTGGGCGGGATCATCACCTGGGACTCCAAATTCAAGAAATACGGTCTTGAATCCAAGGCACCCGGCTGGCAGAACATTGAAACCCGCGGCTGCGTCATTCTCGAAACGGACGCGTACGGCCTGGTGGCCTTGTTGCCGATCGGAATGTCACAGGTCTCCTCGGTCAATTTTGAAACAGATGTCAAGGCGGGCCGGAGGGTCAAAAAGGGGGAGAGTCTCGGATATTTCTTGTTTGGGGGTTCTGATTTCGTCATGCTTTTTCAAAGTCACGTTGGATTCACATTGACTCCCGACGCAGGAGAACACATTTTGATGGGCGAAGAATATGGCAGGCTCCATTAAGAAGAGAGCCGATCCCCGTCCATTCAAGGAATAACAAAATTCCCCGGCGGCGCCCCGGGCAAGGTTCAAACCATGGATCTGGGAAGCCATCCCGCGTTGACGTGATTTCGGAGGTCCGGGATGGGGAACCGGTGGATGGAACGGATCCATGCGGTCTGCAACCGCGCGGGCAAGCCCCAATCCGGGCCTCGCCCACTCCCGATCGAGTCGTCCCGCCTGCCGCATCCCCTGTCCAAGCTCGGGATCTCTCAGAAAAGCGGCCGGTCCGCGTTTGGAGAGATCCCGATCCGTCAGGGGCGCCGGCGTCTTCATGTCCGAAAGATACGGGAATACCGGGATGCGCGGATGAATCACATCCGGATGTGGAAAATGGAGGTTGACAAGCCGATGCGATACGCTAAAATCATCCCGCGGAGATAGGACGCGATGGAAAAAATATACCTCGCGGGGATCGACATCGGTTCGACCACCGTAAAACTGGTCCTCTGCGATTCGGAGGGCCGCATCGTTTTTTCGCGGTACCGGCGGCACCACGCACTGACGGTCAGAACGGTCCGGGAGATGCTCGAAGAGGCCCTCCAGGTTCTGGGAAACCGGCTCTTGGATTTGGCCTTCACCGGATCTGCGGGTATGGGCGTGGCGGATGCTTTCGGTTTCCCGTTCGTACAGGAGGTTGTGGCTTCCACCAAGCTGATTCGGGACCGATGGTCCGATGTCCGTACCATGATTGAGATCGGCGGCGAGGATTCCAAAATCGCCTTCTTCGATGACCGGTTCCAGCCCGATATCCGAATGAACGGAAGCTGCGCCGGAGGGACCGGCGCCTTCATCGAACAGATGGCGGTTCTGCTCCACGAGCCCCTAGAAACGGTCGATCGCCTGGCGGCGGCCGGCCGCACGGTTCATCCCATTGCCTCCCGTTGCGGGGTCTTCGCCAAAACGGACATCCAGGCCCTTCTGAGCAACCGCGTCTCCCGCGAAGACGTCGCCGCATCGGTTTTTCATGCGGTGGCCCTCCAGGTGATCTCGACGCTTGCCCGGGGATGCGACATCCGGGAAAAGGTTCTGTTCGCCGGCGGGCCGCTGACCTTCTTCCCCCATCTCCGCGATGCGTTCTGCAGCATTCTTCATCTGAATCCAGAGACGGGGGTGAAGGGCTGCGATCGCCCTGAATTGATCGCGGCCCATGGAGCCGCACTGTATCACGGAGAAAACAGCAACCGTTACGCGCTGGATCAATGCATGAAGATCCTCGCCCATGGAACCCTGCATGGATGCCGGGAGGAGGGGACGAGGCTTCCCCCTCTGTTCGATCATCCCGGAGAATTCGCCGACTGGGAGGAGCGCCACCGGATTCACCGGGTGCCCAGGGTGGGCATCGGCGATCTCGACGACGTTCCCTGCTTCCTCGGCATCGATTCCGGATCGACCACGACGAAGCTTCTTCTCATGGACGATCGGAATCGCGTGGCCCTGACCTGGTATGCGTCGAACGCGGGCGATCCGATCGGAGCCGTCCGCACCGGGATCGACGCATTCCAGGAGGCTTGCCGGAATGCTGGGGTGGCGCCCCGCATCGTGCGAACGGCCGTGACGGGATACGGAGAGGACCTCATCCGTGCGGCATTCGCCCTGGACGACGGTGTCGTCGAAACCATGGCCCACTACCGTGCGGCCCGTTTTTTCCTGCCGGAGGTCTCCTTCATCCTCGATATCGGCGGGCAGGACATGAAGGCCATTTACGTGCGGGACGGCTGCGTCTCGGACATCCAGATCAACGAGGCCTGCTCGTCGGGGTGCGGCTCCTTTATCGAAACCCTCGCCCGGTCCCTCAATCTCGGGATTTCCGATTTTTCACGGCAGGCCTGCGAGGCGGCCGAACCCTTCGATCTCGGCACGCGCTGCACCGTATTCATGAACTCCCGCGTGAAGCAGGCGCTGCGCGAAGGGGCATCCGTGGGCGAGATCTCGGCCGGTCTGGCCTTTTCGGTGATCCGGAATTCCCTCTTCAAGGTGCTCAAGCTGAAGGATCCCGGTGTGCTCGGCGAAGCCATCGTTGTCCAGGGGGGCACATTCCGCAACCCGGCCGTCCTGCGCGCCTTCGAACTGCAGATCGGAAGAGAGGCGGTCCGACCGGACATTGCCGAGTTGATGGGGGCCTACGGCGCCGCTCTGACCGCACACGGCAACCATCTCGCCGAACCAAGGATGGAGACCACCTTCCCGGGGCTCGATGTCCGGACCATGGAGTCGGACGTGGCCCAGAAGACGTTTCGATGCGACGGGTGCGAGAACCGATGCACGGTGACCCGGATGCGCTTCGGGCCAAGGCGTGATTATTTCACCGGCAACCGCTGCGAACGCCGTTTCAGCAACGGCGGCGCCGCGCTCAAACCGGGGGAAAACCTCTTTGCGGAAAGACTAAGGCTCATCTTCGACCGACCGCTTACGCCGGAACATCAGCCGATCCTCACCTTCGGGATCCCGCGGGTGCTGAATCTATACGAGAATTTTCCCTTCTGGTGCGCGTTGCTGACCCATTGCGGATTCAGGGTGGTTCTCTCCTCGCCGTCCGGAATGAAGCTTTTCGAAAAGGGTGTGGGAACGGTCATGTCCGACAACGTCTGCTTTCCCGGGAAACTCGCCCACGGCCACATCCTCGACCTGATCGAGCGGGGGATCGATCGAATTTTTTATCCAATGGTCGTCTTCGAAAGCAAGGAGGATCCCGACACCCTCAACAGCTTCAACTGTCCTGTCGTGACCGGTTACCCCGACGTGGTTCGGAGCGCGATCGATCCGGAAGGCCGCTATGGCGTCCCCATCGACAGTCCGGTCGTCAGCTTCAAGGACACGGCGCTCCTTAAAAAGCAGATCCATCTCTTTCTGGGGCGGTTCGGAACGGACAAGAAACGGGTCGACGAGGCGGTGGAAAAGGGGCTCGCAGCCCAGAGGGAGGTGCGGAGCGCACTCCAGGGACGAGGCCTTGAACGGATGGAAAAGGCCCGCGTGGAGGGCCGGCTTGCCGTGGTCGTATCGGGACGTCCCTACCACTGCGATCCCATGATCAATCACGGCCTGCCAGAGCTCCTGGCCGGATTCGGCGTGGACGTGATCCCGGAAAGCGCGGTACCGCTTGCAGCGGACCACTCACTGAAGGGAAGCTCCGTCCTGACGCAGTGGGCCTATACGAACCGGATCCTCTCCGTGGCCAAGACCGTCGCCCACACGCCTCATCTCCAGATGCTGCAGGTCACCTCCTTCGGCTGCGGGCTGGACGCGATCTCCTCGGACGAGGTGAGGGAAATCATCCAGAGTCAGGGAAAGATCTACAGCCTCATCAAAATGGACGAGATCGCCAACCTCGGTGCGGTGAGGATCCGTCTGCGCTCCATGCTTGACGCCATACGCGAGCGCGCCGCCGGGGAACAATCCAAGGCTGCGCCGGGCCCCGAAAATGGCCCGTCCGGGAAGAACACCGGGGAAAGGACGATCCTCGTCCCCTGGTTTTCACCCCTCTATTCACCGTTTATCCCGCCGGTCTTTGCCTCCCTGGGATGTCGGGTGGAGCTGCTGACGCCTCAGGATCGCACCTCCGTCGACATCGGGCTCCGGTACGTGAACAACGACATGTGCTATCCCGCCGTGATCGTGATTGGGGACATCATCAAGGCCCTCAGGTCGGGTAAGCACGATCCGGACAAAACGACGATCCTGCTGACGCAGACCTTCGGCCAGTGCCGGGCCTCCAATTATCTGCCGCTGACGAGAAAGGCGCTGGCGGCCGCCGGATTCGGAAGGGTCCCGGTGGTCTCCCTTTCCGCTGAAGGGAACTCACCCGAGACCGGGCTTCCAATCGACCGGAAAAAGCTGGTCAAGAGGTTGGCTTTGGGATTGATCTTCAGCGACGCCCTGGCCCGGATGACGCTGGCGACCGCGCCGCACGAGATCCAGGACGGCGCCGCGATGGAACTTCAGAAACGGTACATGACGGAAATGGGGCGCCATCTGTCGGACAGGGGGGATTTCAAAACACTCATCGCGCTGCTTCGGCGGGCAGTCCGGGATTTCAATGCGCTACCGGCCACCAGCACTCCGGCCCCGGTCGTTGGCGTCCTGGGAGAGATCTTTGTCAAGTACAACGCCTTTTCAAACAACAACATCGTGGAGTGGCTGGTTTCGCAGGGCGTGGAGGTGGTCATTCCGCCGCTGCTGAGCTTTTTCGAGCAGCGCTTTGTGAATGAGGAATTCGACCAGCGCGCCTATTTGAAACGCTCCTTCCGCGATCTTGTGACGACCCGCCTCCTGGACCGCTATGTCCGCTTCTATGTAAACCGTGTGGAGCGGGTCATGGAGGATTTCCGTCACTATCGCCATCAATACGATCTCAAGGAGCTCGCAGAGGAGGCGAGCCGGGCGACGAGCCTCGCCAACCAGGCCGGTGAAGGGTGGCTGCTCCCCGCCGAGATGATCGCCATGCTCAAAGGAGGGGTCGGAAACATCATCTGCCTTCAGCCCTTCGGCTGTCTCGCCAATCACATCATCGGGAAGGGCGTCGAGAAAAGACTCAAATCCCTTTACCAACGCCTGAACCTCCTCTTTCTCGACATGGACCCTGGAACGAGCGAGGTGAATATCCTGAACCGCCTCCATTTCATCGTGATGTCGGCGCGGGAAGGGATGCAAAAGGAACGGTTGATCGCGGAAACATAAGGTATGGCCAAAAAGATCGGGATTGCACTCGGAAGCGGATCCGCCCGAGGGTGGTCCCACATCGGCGTGATCCGAAGCCTGCAGGAGGCGGGGATCGGGGTGGATGTCGCTTGCGGGGCATCCATCGGTGCACTGGTGTCGGGATGCTTCGCGGCCGATTTCCTCGACCCTTTGGATCGTTGGGTGCGGCGGCTGAGCTGGTCCGACATCCTGGGTTTCATGGATGTCATGATCCCCCGTTCGGGACTCATCGAAGGCGATCGGATCACGGGTTACTTCCGACAGAACATGGCCGATCCCGAAATCGCAACGCTTCCGATCCCTTTTGCGGCTGTCGCTGCGGATCTGATGACCGGCGGGGAAGTCTGGCTGCGTGACGGGTCGCTGATGGACGCCATCCGGGCGAGCATTTCGCTTCCCGGGATATTCACACCCTGCCCGCGCAACGGCCAGTGGCTCGTGGACGGGGGGCTGGTCAATCCCGTTCCCGTGTCCCTGTGCCGTTCGATGGGCGCCGATGTCGTTGTCGCAGTCAACCTGAATTCCGATATCATGGGAAAGGCCCGGGCAGGCCGGATGGAAGAGCCGGGAGACAGAGGCCGAAGCGGTGAGAACGGGAAGGCGACGGGGAAATGGGCCTCCTTTCTCAACCAGAGGGCGCAACAGGCGACCCCGCTCCTGTTCAAGCACCTCTTCCAGGAGCAACCGGACCGGGGCCCCTCGATTTTCGACGTGATGACCGCCTCCGTAAAGATCATGCAGGACCGCATCACCCGCGAACGGCTTGCCACGGATCCACCCGACATCCTGATCCAGCCCAAACTCGCCCACATCGGTTTGATGGAGTTCAACCGGGCCGGTGAGGCGATCGATGAGGGGAGGCGATCCATGGACCTGATGCTGCCCATGCTTCGGGATCTCCTGGACTGAAAGGGATT
>CAZWTL010000005.1:17571-76870 GCA_964637025.1 uncultured Syntrophaceae bacterium
GCGCGCATCAGGAGAAATCCCTTGACAAAAAATGTTTTTGAACGCATTGAGAACGCGGATTCATAAAATGAATTCTTCTTCAAAAGGGTGAATAGCGAATCAGCCATGGAAAAAGCCAGGCGCAAGGAAAGGGAATTTCATTTCAGACGGACCGAAATCCTGGAAAACGCGGGGAAGATCTTTGCGGCCAAGGGATTTCACAACGCAACCGTCGCGGAGATTGCGGACGCTTCCGGGTTCGCCGTCGGCACGATCTACCTGTTTTTCGCAAGCAAGGAGAGCCTGTATGAAACGCTGCTGACCGAAAAACTCGAGATGCTCTATGGGAGGATACGAGAGGCGGTCGGACGGGAGGACGACACCTTCAGAAAAATCGAGGTTCTGGCCGCCGAGAATTTCCGTTTCGTCGAAAACAACGCAGACTTCTGCAACATCTTCATCCGCGGCGATCATCTCTCGCTGTCCGAGGGGAGCGAAACCCTCCGGCAGCGGATCATGCGCGATTATGCCGCATACCTGACCTTCGTCGAAAGCGTCATGTGCGAAGGGATCCGGAAGGGGAATCTCAAAAAGATCGATTCGAGGATGGCGGCGGCGGCCCTGATCGGCATCATCAATTCCTGCTCCTTCAAGTGGCTCACCGTGGACAAGGGCCAATCCCTCGAAACCAAGGTTCCGTTCGTGATGAAAATCTTTCTGGAGGGGGTGAAGTCGGATGCACAGTGAAAGACGATTCATCGGTATCCTGGCCCTGATCTTGGCGCTGTCCACGGGGACGGCAGCTCTGGCCGCGGAAACGGTCAAGCCGTTGTCCCTTTCCGAAAGCATCGATATCGCGCTGAAACAGAGCGTGCTCATCCATTCCGCCCGTGAGGGGGTCCGGGGTGCTGAAGCGCAGATGAAGGAGGCCTTCACCGGCTTCCTCCCGAAATTCAGCACGGCTTACAGCTACACGCGTCTGAACGGGGATCCGGCTGTCGACGTTCCGCCGACCCCCTTAAAAGTGAACACCCCCGTGGGCGCGATCACCATTCCGCCGAACACCTACCAGGCTGGCACCCGGGACAATTACAACTGGACGGTCGAGGCGAAACAGCCCCTGTATACCGGAGGGGCGTTGAGCGCAAACTACCGTGCGAGCCGTCTTGGGGTCGATATCGCAAAAGTCGAAGAGTCGATAGCCGTTCTGGATCTCATTGAGGAGGTCAAGATCGCCTATTTCAACATCCTGAAGGCAAGCCGGCTCCTTGCCGTAGCCGGACAATCGCTCGACCTGTTGAGGGCCCACCGGGATACGGCGCAATCCTTCTATGACGCCGGCGTGATCCCCAAGAACGATCTCCTGGCCGCGGAGGTCGAACTGGCGAACGGAACTCAATCGCTGGTCCGGGCCGAAAACGGCCTGGAGATGGCCAAGTCGAGATTCAACACGGTGCTCCGCCGGGAGATCGGCACCCCTGTCGCAATCGAGGATCTTCTCAGCGACCGTCCCTTCGGGATGACGCTGGACGCCTGCATCGGCTCGGCCCTTGAGAACCGGCCGGAAATCCGGCTGTATGCCTGCCGACTGGATCAGGCCAGGAGCATGGTCGATCTGGCCCGGAGCGAGTACTATCCGAACGTCAGCCTGGTCGGAAACTATTCGAAGTACGGGGACACACCCGGCGTGTCCGGAAGCCCCTACCAGGACCAGGAAAACTGGTATGTGATGGCCATGGCGAACTGGAACGTTTGGGAATGGGGGAGGACCAGGAATCGCGTGGATGCCGTCGTCAGTCTTGAAAACCGGGCCGCGGATGCCCTGACCCATATCCGGGACCGGATTGTCCTGGAGGTGAAAGACGCCTTTCTTTATCTCCACGAGGCGCAGAAGCAGGTTCAGGTGGCGAGAAAGGCGATAGAACAGGCCGAGGAGAACTTCAGGATCAATACGGAACGGTACCGGGAACAGGTGGGCACCGCGACCGAAGTCCTGGATGCCCAGACGCTCCTCACAAAAGTCCGGTCGGACGGCGACAATGCCCTGGGCGATTACAGCATCAGCCGGGCAAGGCTGGAGCGCGCCATGGGGATAGACGTGCGGGGAGGGACACCGTAAGGCACGGATCGCCTTGAATCTTTATTTGTCGGGGAGACGTCCTTGCCCTGCTGTAGAAAAATACGGATAGTGCGGCATGCATTCTTTCAAGGAGCGTTCATGAAAAAAGTCATTCACACCATAGCGGCCGCTGCGTTGTTCCTGATGGGGTGTGGAGCGGCAACCGCCGTGGCGGCGGAGTATTCCCTGGAGGATCTTTGCCGGATGGCACTGGCAAGTTCCGAGAAGCTCAGAGCCGCGGAAGAGGAGCTGAAGATCGCGGAGATCGGAAGGGAAAAGGCCACCTCGTTTCTTCTGCCGAGAATGACCGCAACCGCCAGCGCGGCCAGGTATTCGGAGCAAAAACAAAGCGCCACGGGGAGCGTCATCCAGCCGGAACATGCCGCGTCCTGGGGCCTCAGGGTGGATGAGACCTTTTCCTTGAGCGGACGGGAATGGAGGGCGCTCGACATCTCGAAACAAAACGTCGAAAAAAGCCGCCTGGACCTTGCGGCCGTCCGCGAAGACTACCTGCTGCGCTACGTGGCCGCCGCCTATTTCGACGTGCTCATGGCGAGGAAAAATCTGGAGATTGCCGATGCCAATCTTGAACGGCTTTCGAAGTACCGCGAAGCGGCCGAAAAACGTCTCAGGGTCGGAGAGGTGACCAAGACGGCGTTGTTGCGGGCGGAGGGGGAGCTCTCGGGCGCCAGGTCCGACCGGCTGCAGGCCCAGAACAGCCTCGAACTGGCCATGGCCGTTCTGGCGAGCCATGTCGGCATCCAGGGGGAATTCACGCTCCGTGAGAATCCGGCGGCGCAAGGCGAGCTCCAGTCGCTGGCCGCGTTCCAGGAACAGGCGTTTGCCGAACGGCCGGACCTCAAGAGCGTGGAGATGCAAAAAGCGATCGCCGCGCAGCAGGTCCAGTATGCGAGAGGGGCTTTTTGGCCCACGGTTTCCTTGTCCGGGGTCTATACGGCCCAGGACCAAAATCCGGCATCGTCGAACCTGAATCGCGAGAGCATCTACGGCGGGATCGCCCTGAATTTTCCGTTCTTCGAAGGAGGGCTTCGCAAGGCCGAGGTGTCGGAGGCGCAGGCGAGGGAGAGGCAGGTCGCGCTGTATTACGAGGAGAAGAGGAAGGCGATCGGAATCGAGGTGAGAACCGGTTATCTGGATCTGGTGACCCAGAAAGGCATTCTTCAGTTTCTCAACGACCAACTGCTTTTCGCAAGGGAAAACTACCGTGGGGTGGACAGGCAGTTCGCGTTCGGTTTGGCGAACAGCCTTGACGTGATGGATGCCAACACCCTGCTGGTTTCGGCGGAGAGGAAGGTGGCCTCTGCCGAGTACGGTTATCGGCTGGCCCTTCTGAACATGAGAAAAGCCACCGGGACACTGCTTCAAACTTTGGCCGGTCGATAGGGATAGGCAAGCGGCGCGGTTGTGAAAACGGCGCGGGCCATTTTACCGATTACGGAGGATTGCGTTGAGGAAGGAGTCATACATGCGGGGAGGGATGCCGTCGTTGACCGGAAAATCAAAGTTTACGGCCGGGCCTATGGGCCTTGCATGCAGTGAAACGGCCCATCTTTCATCGGCCCCGGCGTCCTCGAAAGCGGGACGGGGCACCGGGGGCGAGCGACCCATTCGTTCGGATCGCACCCTTTCGCGGGTCGGGTCGGCCCTCACGGCCGCACTGGTGGCTGCTGCCCTTTGCTTCACTACGGGATGCCAGAAGCAGGAACAGAAGGCGGCCAAGGAGAGAGCCGTCAATGTCCGCGTGTGGAAGGCGGAAAGTCGTTCGCTGAGGCCTTTTGTGGAGTCGATCGGAAACCTCAAACCCTTCGACGAGGTCACGGTGAGCTCAGAGCTGGACGGGATCCTTCAGGCGATCCATGTCGATGAAGGCGCTCCTGTCTCAAAGGACCAGCTCGTGGCCGAAATCAAGGATACCGATTACCGGCTGGCGGAAGAGCAGGCCGAGGCTGCCCTGAAGCAGGCACAGACGGCCCTGGCCAACGCCACCCTCGAATATGAGCGCAAGGAGGCCCTCTATCGAGAGGAACTGGTCACGAAACAGCAGTTCGACGACATCGCTGCCCGCCTGGCCCTGGCCCAGGGGGATGTGGATCGGGCCAAGGCTGGCCGGGATTTGGCTGGCGAGAAGATCACCAAAGCGAAGATCCATGCGCCCATGACGGGCAGCGTGCTGTCCAAGAAGGCCACCTCGGGCGATTATATCCGTAACGGCGCCCCCCTCATATCGATTATCCGTGCGGACCTGCTGAAGCTTTCCTTTACCGTGTCGGAAAAGGACGTGGGGGCGATCCGCGCGGGGCAGGACGTGGCCTTTGCCGTGGATGCTTTTCCGGGGCGCGAATTTCATGGAAAGCTCAAGACGATTTACCCCAGCCTCGAGGAAAGGACACGCTCCCTCCAGGTCGAAGCGATCGTGAACAATGCGGACCGGATGCTCAAGCCGGGTTTTTTCGCGCGGGTGACGCTTTATACGGGAGGGGCGCGGAAAACGGTCGTCGCACCCGTTACCGCGCTTCTCTACGACAACTCCACCACGAAGCTTTTCGTGGTGGAGGGGAACGTGGCGAGGGAGAGAAAAGTGCGAACCGGAAGGAAATACGGAGAATTCATGGAAATTGTCGAGGGCCTGAAAGAGGACGAGATCGTGGTGACCGTGGGACAGAACAATCTGATGGAAGGGGTGCCCGTCCATGTGGCTAGCTGACACCTCGGTCAAAAGGCCCGTTTTCGCCACGATGGTTATCATGGCCCTGGTGGTGCTCGGCGTCGTCAGCTATCCGGAAATCGGCGTCGATCTCTTTCCCAAGGTCGATTTCCCGATCGTCACCGTTTCGACCCATCTCAACGGGGCGAGCCCGGAGGTGATCGACGTGGACGTCACCGACAAGATCGAGGGAGCCGTCAACACAATCAACGGCGTCAAGAGCATCACCTCCAACAGCACCGAGGGGGACTCCCGGGTGACGGTGGAGTTCGTGCTCGAACGCGACATCGACATGGCTGTCCAGGACGTCCGTGAGAAGGTCTCATCGATCCGCAGAAAACTTCCCAAAGACATCGAGGAGCCGCGCATCGCGAAGGTCGATCCGGATTCGAGCCCGGTTCTCTGGCTGAACCTTTCCGGACAGAAATCGGTTCGAGAACTGTCGACCTATTTCGACGAGGTCATCAAGGAACAGCTCCAGCGGATCAACGGCGTCGGAGACGTCACGACAGGCGGCCTCCGCCTTCGCCAGGTCCGGGTATGGCTCGATCCGGACAAACTCAACGCCTACAACATTGCCGCCAACGACGTCCTTTCCGCGCTGCAACGCCAGAACATCGAGCTTCCCGCAGGACGGATCGAGAGCAGAACCAAGGAGTACACGGTCAAGGTGAAGGGGGAATTCCCCAATGTCCCGGATTTCAACGACCTGGTGATCGCCTTCCATGGCGGGGCCCCTGTCCGTCTGAGGGACATCGGGAGGGTGGAGGACGGAATGGAGGAACAGCGCTCCATCGTCCGTTTCAACGGGATTCCGGCCGTGGGGATGGGGGTGCAGAAACAATCCGGCACGAACACGGTCGAGGTCGTCAACAGGGTCAAGGAGGAGATCGAGAGGATCCAGAAGACGCTTCCCCCGGGAATGAACCTCAACATCGCCATCGATCAGTCCACCTTCATCAAACGGTCCATCAGCGAGGTCCAGCACCACCTGATCCTCGGCGGCTTCTTCGCGGTCGTGGCCGTCTTCGTCTTCCTGCGGAACGTCCGGACCACGCTGATCAGTGCGCTCGCCCTGCCGGTCTCGGTGATCTCCACCTTCGCGCTGATCCGGGCCTTCGATTTCACCTTCAACAACATGACGATGCTGGCCCTGACCCTTTCCATCGGTCTGCTGATTGACGATGCGATCATCGTGATCGAGAATATCTACAGGCACATCGAGGAGGGGATGAAGCCGCGCGAAGCCGCCTGCTTCGCGACCTCCGAGATCGGGCTCGCCGTGATGGCGACGACCTTTGCCATCGTGGCCATTTTTCTTCCCGTGGCCTTCATGAAGGGGATCATCGGCCGCTTTTTCCTCCAGTTCGCGCTGACCGTCGTATTCTCGGTACTGGTTTCCCTGCTGGTCTCCTTCACGCTGACCCCGATGCTCGCCTCGATCTTCCTCAAACGCCTCAAGCGTGAGCATCGCGACGACCCGTCCGGGACCTCCCCAAAGGCGATGCCGAAGGGACGGATCGCGACGGCATTCGAAGCCGCCTACGGCAGAATCGAAGGGGCCTATCGGCCGGTCTTGGTTTTTTCGCTTCGCCACCGGGGATGGATGCTCCTGGCGACGGCGGTTCTGTTCGGAGCGAGCCTCTACATGGTCAAATTCATGGGAAAGGAGCTGATCCCTCCCGAGGACCAGGGGAACTTTACCGTCCGAATGGAGGCGCCCATCGACTACTCGCTGTGGCAGGCCGACGAACTTTTCCATCCCGCCGAGCAGTTCGTTCGGCAGATGCCCGAGGTCAGAAACGTCTACTATATCGCCGGAGCGGGCGGAAACGTCAACCGGGCGCTGATGATGACCAGCCTGATTCCGAAGCGCGAACGAAAAAAGAGCCAGGAGGGGATCAAGAAGGAGATCCGCCAGAAGCTCCGGCAGATCCCGGGACTGAAGGTATCCGTGGAGGACATCTCGCTCGTCGGCGGCGGCCAGCGGTCGGTTCCGATCCAATACAGCGTTCGGGGTCCGGACCTGGAAATGATCCAAACCTATACGATGCAGATTGCCAGCCAATTCTCCAAGCTGCCCGGGATCGTGGACGTAGACACCTCCCTGGAGATGGGGAAGCCCGAGCTGAAGGTCTTCATCGATCGGGACAAGGCGGCCGATCTCGGTGTCGATGTTTCGACGATCGCCGGGGCGATCAACCTGCTGATCAGCGGCGAAACCGAGGTGACGAAATACAAGGATGAGAGCCGCGGGAAGCGCTATGATCTGCGGATCCGCCTCAATCCGGACGACCGGCAGAATCCGGAAGATCTGGGCAGGCTCTACATTCGATCCGGCGAGGGAAGCCTTGTGGAGCTCCGGAATCTGATCGGGATCCAGGAGGGTGGCGGACCCAGCGTCATCAACCGCGTCGATCGCCAGCGGGCCGTCACCCTGTTCGCGAATCTCGAAGGCAAGCCACTGGGCACGGCAACGCAGGAACTCGACGCGATTGCGGGACAGATCCTGCCGGCCGATTACCTCCCCAAGTACAAGGGGATGGCCGACACGATGGGCGAATCCTTCAAGTATCTTGTCTTCGCCCTGATTCTCGGTATTGTGATGGCCTATATGGTGCTGGCGGCCCAGTTCGAGAGCTTCGTCCATCCCTTTACGGTGCTCCTGGCGATGCCCCTCTCGTTCATCGGGGCCTTCGGTGCGCTCATGCTGTTCGGGAAAACGATCAGCATCTTCAGTTTCATCGGCCTCATCCTGCTGATGGGGCTGGTGAAGAAAAACGCGATCCTGCTGGTCGACTACACCAACGTGCTGCGTGCCCGGGGAATGTCGCGGAGGGACGCGATCCTCCAGGCCGGTCCGGTGCGTCTCCGTCCGATCCTGATGACCACCTTCGCGATGATTTTCGGGATGCTGCCGGTCGCCCTCGCCGTGGGAGAGGGGGCGGAAACCCGTTCCCCGATGGGGATTGCGGTCATCGGCGGGCTTCTGACCTCCCTGTTCCTGACGCTCGTCGTGGTGCCGGCCGCCTACGACCTGTTCGATGACTTCCAGGATTTTTTCCGCAGGCGCCGGAAGGCGAGGAGGGCTGCCGGTGCGGAGCAGGGGCGCATGGCTGGCCCTGGGGAAGAAGGGGCCGCGTCACAGCGGTAAAACCGGAGGCGATCCCATGAAAATGTTTCTGATCATCTATGGCGAGGCGGTGGATGAGGATTTGAGCGCTGCACTGAAAGAGGCCGGGATTCATGGGTATACCAAATTGGTGGAGGCCCGGGGCGAGGGCACTCAGACGGTCCCGAAACTCGGGGCCCATCCCTGGCCGGGGAAAAACAATGTCCTGCTGATGGCCGTCGACGATGAGGAAGTTGCGAGGATCAACGGCAGGATCCGCAGGCTGCAGGAGGAGCATCCCCGGGCGGGAATCCGGGGATTCCTCTTTCCGATCGAGGGATGCATCTGAACGGGTCTGCAGCCCCGCCTCTTTGCATGGTGCAACAGCTTTGCCGTCCTGTCGATCCCCGATGGCTCATGACCGGCGCCCTTGTCCGTTCCCGACGTCCCGCAACGGTCGCTCGGACGGCTGCCGCTCCCGGACAGCCTGAACGCGCAGAACGGATTTTCGTGCGCCGATTTTATACTCGACAATCTGTCCGAGCCAGGTGTAAAGTGCGGCGTATGGGCTGCGGACGCCCGCGATCCCGACCGGATCGCCGCATGGAATGCCGATGCGGCATCGATGGATGGAAGGATGTCTAAAAGCAGGGTCATGAGAAGACAGAAGGATATTGCCCGTGTGTTGCGGGACCGAAAGGCCTTTCCGCCCGCGGAGGACGGTAAAAGAATGAAGAAGGGCGGTAAGAAGAAGCCATGAACGAATCATCGTCTAAATGGTCCGCACAAGACCTCGGCCAGATCGCCGCTCATGGGCTGTCCCTCGGGGAGATCGAGCGACAGCTCGCGATATTCCGGCAGGGCGTCAAGCCGGTTCGTCTCAACCGCCCCGGCCGGTCCGGGGATGGCATCGTCGTCATTTCCGAAACCGAACGACAGGACCTCCTGGAGTCGTACGAAAAGGCCTGCAGGACGCGCAGGCTCCTGAAGTTCGTTCCCGCCTCCGGGGCGGCAAGCCGGATGTTTATCGGATGGCACCGGTGCCTCGATGCAGGCGCCTTCCCCGGCGAGGGAGAGAGGGATTTTTTTGCGAGGCATTTGAGTGAATACGCCTTCTTCCCGGATCTTCAGGAGATCTGCGCATCACAGGGCCTGGATGTGAATGCCCTGCTGGCAGGCGGGAAAGAGACGACCCTGATCCGATTCATCCTGGGCCCGGAGGGGCTGAATTACGGTTTCCTTCCCAAGGCACTTCTGAAATTCCACGCCTATCCGGACGGCAGCCGGACTGCCCTTGAAGAGCATCTCGTGGAAGCGGCCCTGTATGCCCGGGACGCCCAGAACGTCTCCCGACTCCATTTCACCGTCTCGCCCGAACACGAGGCGTCTGTACGGGCGCTTCTGGCCAGGGTCGTGCAAGATTACCAGGCGCGCCTGCACACGGCGTTCGAAATCGGCATCTCCGCCCAAGCGCCCGAAACGGACACGATCGCCGTCGATCCTTCGCTGCACCCCTTTCGAACCGAGGAGGGAAAACTGGTGTTCCGTCCCGGCGGCCACGGTTCGCTCCTGGACAATCTGAATCTCCTTGACGAGGAGGTGATCTTCCTCAAAAACATCGACAACATCGTGCCGGATCCTCTCAAGGAGGAGATGGTCCTCTGGAAAAAGCTACTGGCAGGCTATCTGCTTCGGCTGCAGGAGAGGATATTCGGGTGCGTCCGGATCCTTGGAGAGGGCGGGATTGCGGAAAAGGATCTGGAACAGATTTGCGGATTTGTGCAAAGGGAGGTGAACATCGATTTGCGTCCCGCTTTCTGGGATCTGCCCCTGTCCGAGCGTCGTGACCTTCTTCTCGGATGGCTGAACCGTCCGATCCGCGTTTGCGGGATGGTTAAAAATGAGGGCGAACCCGGCGGCGGTCCATTCTGGGTCGATGATCCGGACGGAAACGGGGGCGCGTCGCTGCAGATCGTAGAGGAGTCCCAGATCGACCGGAGCGACCCGGATCAGCGCGCCATCTGGACGTCGGCAACCCACTTCAACCCCGTCGACATCGTCTGCGGGGTCCGGGATTTCCGGGGGCGGAAATTCGATCTCAGGTCGTTCGTCGACCCGAAAACGGCGTTGATCACCAGGAAATCGGAGAAGGGAAGAACGCTTCTGGCCCTCGAACGGCCGGGTCTCTGGAACGGATCGATGGCCTTCTGGAACACCGCCTTCATCGAGGTTCCTCTGGCCACCTTCAATCCCGTCAAGACGGTCGAGGACCTGCTCCGGCCCCAGCACCGTGCCGGCCCATCCGCGGCATCCTGACCGGAACGGCATTCAACAAAGGCAGTCGCCTGTGGGTGTGACCGCCGCCGCGCGGTCAAACGCGTTTCCGATGCCGCGCCGTTTTGAAGCGGTGCGGCGCGGGCTGGAAACGCATGCGGCAGGAGAAGACGATGGCGCCGCTGGTCCGGGTGCTAACCGCCGGCGTCTTTGCCGAAGCAGGGTGTCGTCTCCTTCCGCGAGATCATGTAGGCAGCGGCGGCCGCACGTCCGCGCGGTTCGCGCACGAGCAGCGTGAACGCCATCGCGGCCAGAAACAAAAGGGAACAGAGCAGAATGGCCGATTCCAGACCGAGGCGCATCTGCAACATCCCGAGCGACAACAGCCCGAATATCGCCGCCAGCTTCCCAAAGAGCCCCCAGAAACCGAAAAACTCCGCCGATTTCGACGCCGGGCAGAACACGGCGACAACCGTGCGGCCGGCCGACTGCGTGGCTCCCAGACAAAGGCCTGCCAGCGCCCCCATGGCCAGGAAGACCGATTCCGCAGACCAGGTCGTTCCCAGGGCTCCATTCAATGCGGACGTGATCCCCGGTGTGGCCCAGATCCCGATGATGGCCGCAACCCAAATGCCCAACGTCACGTTGAAGGTGCGCACGTTCCCCCAGCGCTGCTGAAGGTGGCCGAATCCGACCGCGCCGACCGCGGCCGTCAGGTTGCTGAGGACAAACATCAGGATCTGGCTTCTTGGGCTCCAGCGGATCACCTGATCCCCGTAGACGAACGCGAAGGCGATCACGATGGAGAGACCGGCCATGGCGAAGAAGAATGCGACAAAAAACGCCAGGAGGTCGCGGAAACCCCGGAGCGCGCGCAGCGTGTCGACCAGCCGGCGGAGTCCCATGCCCATCAGCGTCTCTCCGGCCGGCAGCGGCTTTGGCTTGCCCCGCTCCCGCAGCAGCCCGAACGTCGGAATGGCCCCGACAAGGAAGAACAGCGCCGTGATCGGCCCCACGAGCCTGAGACGGTCGAAATTGTCGAAGGTCAGTTCGCCGACGGCGGCAATAACCAGGGCCGTGCAGGCAATGCCGCCCGCATAGCCCAGCCCCCATGCGTATCCCGAGATCTTGCCGATTTCATCCGGCGGACCGAGATCGGGCAGAAAACTGGATGCAAACGATTCCCCGACGGCGAACGCGTAGTTCGAGAGGACGATCAGCGCCATGCCGAGCAGGATCTGGCCGGGGCTGACGAGATAGAGAAATGCGGTGGATACAACCGTGATCAGATAGCTCGCGAACAGAAAGCGTTTTTTCGCGGCGCGAACGTCGATCATCGCACCGAGCAGGGGCGCCGTAACCACGACCAGGCCGTAGCTGACCGACAGCGCCACGCTCCAGAGCAGATTGCCCAGGCGGTAATCGGGGGCGTCGCCGACGACGAGGCGCGGAAAAATCACGCTGAAGACGACCGTGACGATCACCGTCGTATAGCCGGAGTTCGCAAAATCGAACATCGCCCAACCGAAGATTTCGCGCGCCGGCGCGCGCGGCGTCGGGGCCGCCTCAGCCTTTCCCATGGAACATCCCACATCCGAAGGGCGTCATTCCCGCCTCAAACGCTATCGTTCGGCATGCAGCTCCGTCTGCAGGGCGCAGCCGAATTCCTCTCGGCCGCCCCGATCGCATGGACGCGGCCTCGCATGTCCAGGAAGGGGAAAGGCCGGCACTCGCAAACCGCTCTCCGGGGGCATGCGCAGACTGTCCTTTGAAACCGACAAACGCCCGGATGCCGATCGGCCGCAAATCGAAGGAACCGGCCCCCTTGACGCTCGGCTGGCATCCGCCAGGGGGCAACCCTTTGGCGGAGCGGGGACTGGACGCCCGGGATCAGATCAGCAGCCGTTCCGCCTCTTCAGGGGTCATGGCCGGGACCGAAAGGGAGACGGTTCCGCCGTTCAGAAGGCAGCGGACGGCTGCATCGCATCCCCGGGGGGCGTCGCTGTAGCGGACGCAAAGACCCGCAGCCCTAAAGCGGGTCGACTCCTCCCCGCCGCCCGGAACCAGGACCGTGGGTCCGGGGAAATGGGCCGTCCGCATGAGGGCGTCGGACGGTTCGGCCAGCCTTTCGATTTCGGCGTTCTCCCTGGCGTTGCGTCCGACAACGGCTTTGACCGTCCCGGCAAGACCGAAATGCCTGCCGACTTTCAGGAGTTCGATGTCCCGGATCCGGTGCCCGGGTTCCCGGATGAAGAGATCGCGGAGGCGGCGTGCGAAGATCGGATCGGTGAGAAGGCAACCCCCGGCCGGCGGCGGATAGGAGGTGATGCCGTAGCGCACGGCCATCTCCATCTGCCGCTTGCGGCCCCTTCCCTGGATGTCGCAGAGGCGGTTGCGGTCCACCTTTCCCGTGCGCTCGGGTTCCGTTTCGGGAAGCAGAAGGGCGCTCAGAGGGCGCAGTATGCGATCGGGATAGCCCGAATGCTTGGCCACGATGTGGAGAGACTGCCTCCCCTGGGACATGGGGCGTTCGCCCAGGACCTCACCGGTGAACATGAAATTGAACCCCTCCTCCTCCATCCGCCGTCCGGCGATCCGGAGCATCAGCGTATGGCAGTCGATACAGGGATTCATGTTCCTGCCAAAGCCGTAACGGGGCGCCCGCAGCATCTGCAGGTGTTCTTCCGTGATGTCGAGCACGGCCAGGGGCAGTCCCACATTCCGGGCGATTTCACGCGCCTTTGACGCGCTGAAAAACGGGGTTTCGAAGGCAATGCCTTGAACGTCAATCCCCTGTTCCTCGATGACCTTGAAGGCCAGGATGCTGTCCAGACCCCCCGAAAAGAGGGCAATCGCTTTGGTCTTCAATCCCAAGCCTCGTCAATACCGTATCACAAGCCCGCCCTGCGGACCGGTAAAGAAAGGCAGGACAGGGGAGGGGATGTCAAAGTCGATGAGGTAGACCGGTTTGTCCTCCAAGTTGGTCCGGAGAGCGGAGAAGGAGGATGTCAACCGGGTGCGCTGGTTCTCTTCCGGAATACGGCAGGAAAAATGGCCGAACGAGACGGGAATTCCCAGTCCCCGCAGCACGTCTTCGATAAGGGCACGTCCCTTGTCCTTCTGCCCGATCACGATCACCTCGGTGCCTGCTTCCCCGAGGATGGCGATAAATGGGTCGGGGAGCTTTTTCGTCATCAGAATGAATTGCCTGTCTCCCCTGCGCACAAGCAGCTCACCGGTGACGGAGATATTGAATCCATGACGGTTCTGTTCGGAAACCCCCACCTCGGCATTCCGGATCGGCGCCTGACCCAGGGCGATCAGGAGCTTTTCCGCGAAAGCGACGCCTTCCAGGGAACGCAGATCCGTGATGGAAGGCTGTACCGCGACGGGGGATTCAAGGGAGGAGACGACGCGGTCCCCGGCGATCTCGGTGACGATGAAGTCGTTTTTCTCCACGAAAGCCCGAGCATCCACGGGGAGAGGCTGTTCACCGTGGTCCAGCAGATGGAGTCCCTGCCGGTATGTTCCGCCATCGGACCTCTTCCTGCCGGTGATGATCCAGTCGGGGAGGATCAGGATATCCGGCTTCGACATCAGTTCAACGGGGTTTTCGGCCCGCTCCATCCGGTAATCTCGCGAGAAGCCGATGATGCCTGTCAAGCCGCCGAGTCTGTCGCGGAAAGACTCCGGCGCGAGAAAGGCGCAGTTCCGGCCTGCCGCGCGAATCAGATTTTTGAGGTTCTCGGAAAGACGGCCCCCATAATCCAGGAAGACCGTGGTTCCGTCATCCAGTTCCACCACCGGAATCTGGGAGCAGTCCAGGGTGATCTGCGAGTTTTCCGCAAGAGGGATGAAATAACTGCCCGCCGCGGTGACCGCGCCCCCCATCCTTCCGATGACCGGCCCGATGATCGAAAGCAGGGAATTCAGGATCGCCGCCGTTTCCGCGTCCAATTTTTCCATGGATGCGATCGCGGCCTTGAGCGGCAGGGCCGGCTTTGAATCGGGAAGAGGTTCCGCGGGCTGCATCCCCGGGCGGCCGGTCGAGGGCAGCCGCAGGGTCTGTCCCGGGGAGAGGCTGCTGAAATCCTGAATTTCCGGATTCAGCCTCCGGATCAGGCGGTAGATCGGAAGGACCTGCGACGGATTCACGTTCAGTTCGGAAAGGATGATGCGGCTGATGGAGTCCCCTTCGGTAATCCGGTAGACGACCGGAGGGGCGTCCGCGTCGATGCCAGGGGGAATCGGCCCGCAGGCATCCGAAGCCGCGGGGAGAGGCAGCACGATCCGCTGGCCGGGGCGGATTTTGTTCAGGTTGGCAATGGAGGGGTTCAAACGGCGGATCATGTCCAGAGGAACACGCTTCGCGCCGAAGTAATCGCGGAGTATGCTTGACACCCATTCCCCTTTTTGAACCACATGGACCCTGCTCTTGCTGCTGTCGGCCGTCTTCTGAAAAACGAGGCGCGCATTGTCCTCCGCCGCATGAAGCGACGAGGAGAGAAGGACCGCGACACAAAGGCAAGCCACGGCGATAGGGAAACCAACGCGCCGCCGTCGTCTCCCCGGTGCATCGAGGGAACCGGTCGAACCTTCTTGATTCCGATTCCTGATGGCGCTTCGGTTTAAATCCTCTGCAGCTTTCCAGCCCTTCCTGCCGGTCATGGTTCCCTCCCGATCGTTTTTGAGATCCCATTTCGAAAGGAAAAAAGGGTGATTGCTTCGCCCGCTGCCGAACATAATCCATATGTGTTGAAAAGTCAAAGACAAACAGGAATGACCCCCGGGAAAGTCCATACAGCGTTGCATCATGGGACACGACCCGTCCCGCGACGCAGGCGCATCCTCAAATTCCCGATGAACCGCCAAATGGGATCGCGGGCTGAACCCGTCCCAGAGGTTGTCTCAATGGCGTTGGATCCAAGATGCCGGTCGGTTCCGTCGTCGCAATCCAAAGGCCTTCAACGTGCGCTCTGGAAGCTGTCCCGGAGGAGTTCCCTGGCGATGATCATCCTGCGGACCTCGGCGGTCCCGGCGCCAATCTCCCAGAGCTTCTGATCGAGGTAATGACGGGATACGGCGTATTCCTGACAATAGCCGTAGCCGCCATGGATCTGAACGGCGTCAGAAGCCACCTGGGTGCCCATCTCGCCGCAGAAGAGCAGGGCGGCGGCGGCCTTGCGGTCGAGATCCGTTCCCTTGCCTCCGACCTTCTTCTCCAGTGAATCGCAATAGGAGGCGGCGCTGTAGGCCATCCATTTGGAGGCCATGTAGCGGGTGTACATATCGGCCAGCTTGCCCTGGATGAATTGGAAGGAGGAGATGGGTTTCCCGAATTGAACCCTCTCACGGGCGTACCGGAGGCTCAAATCGAGGCAGGCACGCTGCGATCCGAGACAGCACCCGCTCAGGGTGATCCGCTCGGTGCAGAGGCCATCGGTGAGGATGGCGGCGCCCCGGTTCAGTCCGCCGATCAGGTGATCCTCGGGAATCTCCACGTCCTCGAAGGTAATGAGGGCGGTCGGCGAGGCGCGCATCCCCCATTTCTTGATTCTTTCCCGGTGCAACCCCTTGGCCCCGTCGGTGAGAAAGAAAAAGGCAGAAATCCCCTTTGATCCGCGGCCGGGATCCGTCTTGGCGTAGAAAAGCATGAAGTCGGCGACCGTGCCGTTGGTGATGAAGGCCTTGCTCCCGTTGATCACATAGCGATCCTTCACCTTGACCGCCCGTGTGTTCATTCCCATCGCATCGGATCCGGCGTCGGGTTCCGTGATTCCCAGGCATCCGATGTATTCCCCGCTGCACGCCTTGGGGAGAAATTCCATCTTCTGCTCCTCGGTCGCATTCCGCCGGAAGTTGTCGAAGCAGAGGGTTTGGCTCGCCCCTACGGTCATGGCCAGCGCGTTGCTCACGCGGGCGATGGTCTCGTATACCAACAGGGTTTCGACGTAACCGAGGCCGGCGCCGCCGTATTGTTCCTCGAACGCGATGCCATTGACGCCGATCTTTCCCAGTTCCCGGAAGAGATCCGGTGGCATCCGATCCTGCTCGTAGAGTTCCTCCATCTGCGGTTCGAGCCATGAGGACGCCCAGCGCCAGACGATGTCCTCGATCATCTTCTGCTCCATCGTGAATTCGAAATCGAGCGCCATAACCGTTTCCTCCGCTGGGATGGTCCAGTTTACGACAGACGCATCGAAATGTCCAGAGGCAAAGGGCGGGAATCATCGCCGATGTCGCATGGAATTCGCCCCTTTACCGACACCTTTCCCGCGCCATTTTCAGGGTTGCAAGATCGGTTTGAAGTGATATATGTTGGACACCATTCCAAAGGAACAGCATGACGACCCCGATTATGCGGCATTTCTGATCAGCCGGGCGGCTGATGCAAGGAGGATGATCATGGCCGAGAGGGAGCAGCAGGCGCTCCTGGCGAGGGAAATCCAGGCGCGGTTCGAGCGGAAATTGAGGGAGGCCGAAATCGGCGTCCTCGAATACTGGAAGGAGCAGGTGGATCAGGTGGCGGCCATGAAACCCGAAGGAATAGCCGCGATGCAGATGCGGGTGCGAAATATCTCGGAACGGATGGCCAACCGGATCCGAACCCTGAAACGGGAGTCATGACCGGGATGCGGCGTTTCGGGGATACGGACGAGCGGAGACAAGGGGCGGCGGGGAAGGTATGAGGGAATTGGCGGATTTTCTTTTTGAGGTCGGCATGCTCAAGAAAACGCCCCGGAGCGGTTTCCAATTTCTCGGGTCCGGGAGCGAATCGGTGGCGGAGCACATCCTCAGGACGCTCTACATCGGTTATGTTCTCTGCAAGATGGATCCGGAGGCGGACGAGTTGAAGGTCCTGAAGCTCTGCCTGATGCACGACCTTCCGGAGGCCAGGACCGGCGACATGAATTACGTGAACAAGAAGTATGTGGAGGTGGATGAGGAAAAGGCAATCCGGGAACTGGCCGAACCCCTTTTTTTCGGCGAAGAGATCGAGAAGACCCTGAACGAATTCAATGGGAAGGAAACGAGGGAGTCCCTCATGGCCAGGGATGCCGACCAACTGGCGTTGATTCTTCAACTCAAGGAGTGCGGGGATCTGGGAAACAAATACAGCCGGGAGTGGATCCGTTTTGCCGTCCAGCGCCTTGCGACGGAAAACGCCCGCACCCTGGCCTTGGAGATCATCGATACGGATTCCTCCAACTGGTGGTTCAAGGACAAGAGCGACTGGTGGGTGAACGGCAACCACGGTCCTTCAGCGGCAAAATAAACCGATCCGGTCGGTTTCGTTTCTTGACACGGCCGTGAAAATACCCTAAGTTGCCGCAACTCAAACGGCGGGGGAGCGGAGAAGAGATTATGGCCACGAAGAAACAGAGGCGGACCGAAGAAGTCAGACATAAAAAAACGAAAAAGGGGAGAAGGAAACTGCTCCTTTCCCTGATCATCGTGGCCTCCGTCGTTTTTCTGGCTTTTTTTTTCATTGCCCTTTTCGATTACATCTATCCGCCGGCCGCAGGCAAACACTCTGCGGCGAAGAAGAGGGACAAGCAGGAAGTCACCCTCTTTTTTTCAGATGAGAACGAACGCTTCCTCGTTCCTGAAAAACGCTTCATCCCCAGGGAGACGGGGGTTGAGGGGCAGGCGAGGGAGATGACCCTCGCCCTCATCGCCGGCTCGAAATCCGGGCTGGTCAATACATTTCCCGAAAAGGCCGAACTCGGGGGCGTCAAGCGGGAGGGGGCCGACACCCTTGCCGTCGATTTCGGAGAGAGCCTCGCGGCGCATCATCCCGGTGGAAGCGCCGCGGAGATGGCAACCGTGTACTCGTTGACCAATACGTTGACCGCCAATCTCCCGGAGATTAAAAAAATCCGTATCCTGATCGGCGGGAGGCAGAGGGAGTCCCTGAAGGGCCACATCGGCCTGCGCAGCCCTTTTGTGATGAACCGTGAACTGATCACGCCGGCGCAGCAGAAGAAGAAGGAGGAATAGCGGACGCACGCGCCGCCACGACTGGAATCCCTATGGCACCCAAATCCAGACTCTCACGTACCCGGAATATCGGAATCGCCGCCCACATCGATGCGGGCAAGACGACGGTGACCGAGCGTATCCTCTTCTACACGGGGAAATCCCATAAAATGGGCGAGGTCCATGACGGGGAGGCCGTGATGGATTGGATGCCCCAGGAGCAGGAGCGGGGCATCACCATCACGTCGGCCGTGACGACCTGCGCCTGGGAAAACCATGAGATCCACATCATCGATACGCCGGGTCATGTCGACTTCACCATCGAGGTCGAAAGGTGCCTCCGGGTGTTGGACGGGGCGGTGGTCGTCTTCTGCGCCGTGGGCGGGGTCGAGCCCCAGTCGGAAACCGTCTGGCATCAGGCCGACAAGTACGGCGTCCCCAAGGTGGCGTTCATCAACAAGATGGACCGGGTTGGGGCGGACTATGAGGGAACGGTTCGGCAGATGAGGAAACGTTTCAACTCGCTGCCGTTGATGATCCAGATGCCGTTCGGGGATGGAGACGCCTTCGGCGGCGTCGTGGACCTGATCCGGCAGCAGATCATCACCTGGGACGAAGCCAGCAAGGGGGCTTCGTACCGTTATGCGGATATTCCTGACGGGATCCGGGCGCGGGCCATGGAGCATCGCGACCGGATGATCGCCGCGCTGGCCGACGTGGACGACGGCATCGCGGAAAAGTATCTCGACGGGATGGAAATCGCCGAGGCGGATATCGGGGCGGCGATCCGGAAGGCCACGATATCCCTCGCTATCGTACCCGTACTCTGCGGTTCGGCCCTCCGGAACAAAGGGGTGCAACCGTTGCTGGATGCGGTGGTCCGATATCTCCCTTCTCCGGAAGACATCCCCCCTGTCAAGGGCCTCCACCCCGTGACCAAGCAGGAGGAGATCCGCGAAAGCAGCGACAAGGCGCCGCTGGCCGCTCTGGCCTTCAAGATCATGCAGGAGGAAGGGAGGAAGTTGACCTACCTCAGGATCTATTCCGGGAGGCTGCATGCCGGGGATGAACTCTTCAATGCGAGCCGGGGGAAGCGGGAGAAGATCGCCCGCCTCCTGAAGATGCATGCCAACAAGCGGGAGCGGGTGGAGCAGGCGGGTGCGGGCGACATCATCGCCGTCATGGGCTTGAAGGAGATCACGACCGGGGATACGATCTGCGACGAGGCGCACCCGATCCTCCTGGAGCCGATCGATTTCTACGAGCCGGTCATCAGTCTGGCGATCGAGGCCAAGACGCCTGCCGATCAGGAGAAGCTGGGCATTGCCCTGAGCAAGCTCATGGAGGAGGATCCGACCCTGCGCGTCAAATATGATGATGAAACCGCCCAGACGGTTCTCTCGGGGATGGGGGAGCTTCATCTCGACATCATCACCGATCGGCTGTTGCGGGAGTTCAACGCCCGCGTCAACGTAGGCAAGCCGCGGGTCGTTCATCGTGAAACGATCCAGAAGCGGGTTGAAAGCGAGGGAGTGTTTGAAAAGGAATTGGGGGAGAAGAAACATTTCGGCCAGGTGAAGCTCATTCTGGAGCCCAGGGAACGCGGGGGGGGAATCGAGATCATACGCCAGATCGCCGGAGATGCCGTCCTTCCCGAGGAGCTCCTGGCTGCGATGGAGGAGGGGGTGCGCGAGGGAACGCTGAGCGGCGTTCTGGCCGGGTATCCCGTGATCGACATCCGGGTCGCCATTCTCGGCGGCGTGATCCGGGAAGGCGAAACCTCGCCTCTCGGCTGCAAGATCGCGGCGTCCGCGGCCTTCCGGGAGGGCTGCCTGAAGGCGGATCCGGTGCTGCTGGAACCGATCATGTCCGTGGACATCATCACGCCCAGCGAGTTCATGGGCGAGGTGATCGGCGACATCAACGCCCGGCGCGGGGACATCCAGGCCATCGAATCCAAGGGCGCGGTCAGCGAAATCCGGGCGAAGGTCCCCTTGAAGGCGATGTTCGGCTATTCGACGGATCTTCGTTCCGCGACCCAGGGCAGAGCCATCTTCACGATGCAGTTCCATGCCTACGACCGAATCGGATGATTTCCGGGCGGACGGCGCCTGACCGCCACGGTCAAAACAGCGAGGAGAAAGGATTGCTATCCATGGCCCGGTCTTCAGCAAACGCGGAAAGCCGGTCGGAGGGGTCAACCGCCCTGATGCTCGACAAGGACCAGTTGCTGCAAAGCATCTTCCGGCTGAGCTGCTGTTTGACGATGCCCTCCAATGTGAATGGAATGCTGGTGAAGATCCTCGACGAGGTGGTGGACAGCATCGGATTCGACCGGGGGATCATCCGGCTGTTCGACGATTCGAGACAGAACCTCGAGGCCAAGGTAGTCAAGAATTACAGCCCCGACGAGGCCAGACAGGTCTTTGCGGTGGCCCTCAACGTGAACCAGCACGACTGCATCGTCACCAAGGTGGCCAAATCCGGACAGCCCATCGCGGTGGAGATGACCGCCACCGATCCCAGGATCACGGAAACGGATCGGAGCCTGACCAAGATCTACGACCGGGGATCCTACTTCTGCGCCCCCCTCAAGATCGGGGAAGAGGTGATCGGAATCATCGCCGCCTGGTTCAAGGAGGAGACGAAATTCTGCCCCAAGGAGATCGACCTCTTCGTCACCTATGCCAACACCGTGAGCATGATCATCCACAACATGCGCCTCTTCGAAGCCAATGCCGAGAAGATCCGGCAGCTCACGATCCTCCAGGATGCCGTTTCGGAGATGAACGCCAGCTATGTCCAAGCCAACCATATTCTTCAGATCCTGGTCAAGAGCGCCGTCCGGATCGCGCGTTCGGAGAAGGTTCTCGTCTATCTCCACGACATCGAGATGAGGCGGTGCCTCCTGAACGACGGGGACCAGGTGACCGTCGATGATTTCGCGACCTGCGAACAGCGGATCGGCAGCACCATCATCCGCAAAGCCCTGGACCGGGACGCGATCCTCAACGGCGCGCATGACCAGGCCCTGCAGCCCGTCTTTCCCGGATACGTGTCGGAAATCGCCCTGCCGCTCAGGGTCAAGGACAAGTTCAGAGGCGTTCTGTACCTGGCCAGGACGGCAGGGGGGTATTCGGAGGACCAGGTCCATGTCCTGGACATCCTGGTCAAGAACGCCTCGACATCCTACGACAACGCCATCATGCATTCCGTGCTTTCCCAGGAGGCAAAATCCCTCAAGACCGAGGTGGCCAAGCTCAAGGAACGGGAGGATATCCTGCTCGGATTTCACAACATGCTCGGCAAGTCGAAGAAGATGCTGGGTCTGTTTCATGTAATCCGGGAGGTGGCCGGGCACAACACCAATATCCTGATTCAGGGAGAAAGCGGCACCGGCAAGGAGCTGATCGCCCGGGCGATTCATCGGCAGAGCGATCGAAACGTAAAGCCTTTTGTCGATGTCAACTGTGCTGCGATCCCCGGCACGCTTCTGGAGAGCGAACTTTTCGGTTACGAGGCGGGTGCGTTCACCGATGCGCGCAAACGAAAGCACGGGCTGCTGGAGCACGCCAGCGGCGGCACGATGCTCCTGGACGAGATCGGGGACATGAGCATCCATCTCCAGGCCAAATTTCTGCGGATGCTCGAGGATGGCTACGTCCGCCGGCTCGGGGGCAACGAAAACATCCCGATCGACGTCCGGTTCATCTTCACCACCAACCGGGATTTGAACCGCATGGTGGCGGAAGGCTCGTTCAGGGAAGACCTGTTCTACCGGATCAGCGTCGTCCCGATCATGATCCCGCCTCTCAGGGAAAGAACCGACGACCTCCTGCTGCTGGCCAATTACTACGTGGAGGAGTTCAATCGGAAATTTTCGAAGAATGTTCAGGGCTTTACGGAAGACGCCGAGTGCATCCTGCTGGCCTATCCATGGCCGGGAAATATCCGCGAGCTCAAGAATATCATAGAGAGGATCATGATCCTTCACAACAACGGAACCCTGATCACCTCCGATAACCTTCCGGCGGAAATGAAGGCGACGGTCCAGCGGGAAAAACTCCGTATTCCGGTTGACCATGCCCTGCTGCAACCGCCCTCCGACAGCATCGATTTTACGCGGGTCACGAACCATATCGCCTACGAAAGCAAACGGAGGATCATTGAGAGCACGCTGGAAATGACCGGAGGAAACATGGCTGAGGCGGCCAGACGTCTGGGGATTTCCCGTTACAAGCTGATCCGTGAAAAAAGGAAAGTGGACGGTTTCAATGGGTGATGTTCCAATCCACCGAACGTTCACTATTCGCACGGTCAGTGCGAAAATAACACCACAGGGACGTGACTCCAGAAGGATCGAATTTCAAGGCACTTCATGGATTGGTGTGTGCGATATCCGCACCCACCTTTGTCATTCCCGTTCCAATCTTTCCGTTTTCCCGTCGGCGCATCAAGGGGATTTCTGCCGCGATCCGAGCGTCAATTCATCGATATCATTGAGGTCGAATCCCTGGACTCCTCCCCGGAGCCTCGTGCGGTTGCACAGGCTTTCGTCATGGCATCACTATTGCTATGTTAAGGACAATTGCACATAGGGCAATGCCGGCAGGCGATGGTTGGGCGGGACCGGTACGGGGATCTCGAAGGTGGATGGACCGATTCAAGGGGAAAGGGTCCGGAAACAAAGGGGGTGCGGCTTTCCGTGTTGACAACCCGGGGAGCTTCTGATAGGCAATAAAATGAGGTGATGTCCCCCTCTCCGGACGGCATGTGCAGCCGGCAGGGACGGGACCCGGCCAGTCAGGTTGTCTGGGCCGTTCGAATGGGATCGTGACGTCAAAAACTGTTTCAGGAGGCAGATATGGCTCGCTTGCATGAGCATGAAGGAAAGGCATTGTTCAAGATTGCCGGGATGCCGATTCCTCAGGGGGAAGTCGCCAAAACGCCCGGGGAGGCCCGCAGCATTGCCGAGAAGATCGGGAAGCCCGTGGTCATCAAGGTGCAGATCTGGGCCGGCGGGCGCGGCAAGGCCGGCGGGGTCAAATTCGCGGATACGCCGGCGGAGGCTGAAAAGGCCGCGGCGGCGCTGCTGGGGGCCACCATCAAGGGGCTCCTGGTGGAAAAGGTGCTGGTCGAAGAGAAACTGGCGATCGCAAAGGAATACTATGCGGGGATCGTGGTGAACGCCAAGCGGGAAGCGCGATGTCCCGTATTCATGTTTTCAACGGAAGGCGGAATGGACATCGAGGCGGTTCCGGCCGACAAGATCGCCATGATGAACATCGATGTCCTTCGTGGTTTCAAGATCTACGACGCCCTCAATCTGGCGAACAAGGTGAAGGTCCCCAGCGCTCACATCGTCCAAGTCGCCCGCCTGTTGGTCGGTCTCTATGAAACCTTCAAGAATTACGGCGCCAGACTGATCGAGATCAACCCCATGGTCGTCACCAAGGACGGGAAGGTCCTGGCCAGCGACTGCCGTCTCTCCATCGACGACTCATCGGTCATCCGCCATCCCGAGCTGGGGATCAAGGTGGCCCGCGAGTCGGGAACCCCGCCGACCGAACTGGACAAAATCGCCTGGTGGGTGGAGGAGAAGGACCTCAGAGGCACCTGCTACTTTGCCGAGATGGACAACCAGATCCAGGGGGAATGCTTCGGAACGATCGGATATCACGGAATGGGTGGAGGAGGTGCCATGCTCGGGGTCGACGGCCTCAACAAACAGGGTCTGCGGGTGCCCGACTTTGCCGATACCAGCGGAAATCCCCCGGCCTCCAAGGTCTATCGCGCGGCCAAGCTTGTCTTCTCCCAGCCCGGGATCGACGGCTACATGCTTGGCGGCTTTATGGCGGCCAACCAGGAGCAGTGGCACCATGCCCACGGCGTGGTCAAGGCCCTGAGGGAGGAACTCCCCAAAAGGCCGGGCTTCCCCGTGATGCTGCTGCTGGCCGGAAACAAGGAGAAGGAGTCTCTGGAAATCCTGAAAGAGGGGACCAAGGGTCTCAATGCCCGAATCCGGATCTATGGCGGCGAGCGCGTTTATGACACGGTGGGTCTTGCCGCGGAAATGAAGGAGATGGTTCTCGAATACAAGAAGGAAAGAAAGGGATAAGGAGGCCGCCCATGGAATTTCAGGAACAGACGATCACGGTCATCATCGATGACAGCAAATGCGAGGCATGCGAATCCAAGGCCTGCATCGAGGCCTGCAAGACCTTTGCCCGCGGGATATTGGTTCTGAAGGACGGGAAACCCGTCGTCGAGGGGGATCCCAAACGACTCGGGACGGAGTGTCTGGCCTGCGAATATGAATGCTGGTTCAGGGGCAAAGGGGCCATCAAGATCGAGGCGCCCATCCCGGGGCTGGAGGCATACCGAAAGAAGCACGGAATATCCTAACCAAGAAGGTGGTGAGAATCGATATGGCTATCTTGCTGACAAAAACGACGAAAGTGGTGGTTCAGGGGATTACGGGACGCGAGGGATCCATGCGCGCCAAGTTCATGCGCCGCCTCGGGACGAACGTCGTCGCGGGCGTTACGCCGGGCCGCGGCGGCGAGGAAGTGGACGGGATCCCCGTGTACAACACGGTCAAAGACGCGGTCAAAAACCACGGATTGTTCGATGTCTCCGTCACCTTCATTCCGGGGACGGGGCTGAAGGACGCCGTCATGGAGGCGTTGGATGCGGACATCAAGTGGATCGTCATGCCCGTCGAACGCGTGCCCCTCTACGACATCCTCGAGATGGTCGCCTACGGGAAGCAGAAAGGGGCGATGCTTCTGGGCCCGGGGTCCATCGGGGTGAATACGCCCGGCATCGGCGCCCTCGGATGGCTGGGCGGATCGGTGGAATTCGCCAAAAATCATTTCGTGCCGGGCCATGTGGGGGTCATCTCCCGCAGCGGTGGTCAGTCGGGAACCCTTCCCTACGTGATCGCCCGGGCCGGTTTCGGCGTGAGCACGGTTCTTCATGTGGGGACGGAGCCGGTGACGGGCATGTCCTTTGCGGATGTCCTGCCCATGTTCCAGGATGACCCAGACACGGACGTCATGGCCATTTTCGGCGAGATGGGCGGGTCGCATGAGGAGGAGGCGGCGCAGCTCGTCGAGTCGGGAAAGTTCACCAAACCGATCATCATCTACGTTTCGGGCGCATGGGCGCCTGCTGGAATGAAGTTTTCCCACGCCAGTGCGATCGTGGAACGCGGCAGCGGCTCCACCCAGGACAAGATCGCGCGGCTGCGTGAGGTGGGAATCATCGTCGTGGACAATCCCAATGAAATTCCGGGGAAGTTGCATGAATTCGAAGCGCAGGGCAAACTCAGGGTGAAGGCATAACCCTCAAACACGAAAGGAGCAACGATTATGGCAGTCATGAGATCCGTGTTCTACGTTCCGGGCAACAACGAGAAATTTGTCAGCAAGGCGCCGGCGGTTCCGGCCGACATCATCACACTGGACCTGGAGGACTCCGTTCCTCCCGCCGAAAAGCCGAAGGCCCGCGAGATCATTGCCGCGAACCTGAAGTTCGCGGGCACGGGCGGCGCGAAGGTCTTTTCCCGGATCAACAACTGGGAAACCCTGCTGACCAACGATGACCTCGAAGCGATCGTGCATGAGGGACTCGACGGTGTCTGCCTGGCCAAGACCGGCCATCCCGACGACGTCAAGCGCCTTGACTGGAAGCTCGAAGAGCTCGAGCGCCGCCGCGGCCTGAAGGTGGGCAGCATCGCCATTCAGCTGCTGATCGAAACCGCCAAGGGCATGATCAACGCGTACGCATCGGCCACGGCCAGCAAACGCGTCGGATCGCTGATCTTCGGAGCGGTGGACTACTGCAAGGACATGCGCGTGGATCTGACCACGGAGGCAACCGAGCAGCTCTACGGCCGCTACTACACCGCCGTGGCCGCCCGCGCCGCAGGGTGCGTCGCGATCGACTGCCCCTTTGTCGATTTCGCGAACATTCCGGCTTTCGAGAAGAGCGTCATGGAAGGCCGCCAGATGGGGTATGAGGGCCGAATGCTGATTCATCCGACTCAGGTCGAACCCTCCAACCGCCTCTACCGGCCGACTGCAGTCCAGGTCGAATGGGCCGCGGGCGTGGTGGAGGTCTTCGAGAAGGAAGGCATTGCCATGGGCAAGGCCGCAGTTTCCTACAAGGGCAAGATGGTCGACACGCCCGTGTATGACAACGCCCTCACCATCCTGGCCCAGGAGAAGGAGATCAGGGACATGGAGGCGCTTCGCAACAAATAACGGACGCCCTGCGGATTCGGAGCCGCCCGGCGGGCCGGCAGATGCAGGCCGGAGCCGCCGGGACGGTCCAACCGCGGAACTTGACGTTCAAAGAACCCGAGTCTATGAAGAAGAGAACGGATCACTGAACACAGAGAGGCGGGGCCATCCCGGAATCCGGGATCGCTTCGCCTTTTTTTACGGGAGCATCCGACGGGTTTCCCATCATGGGCCCGTCGGTCGCGTCGATGGGATGTTGAAAGGAGCATCGATATGGAACGGGAAAAGATGATTCAGGAGCTGGCGAAGATCGTCGGAAAAGAGGACGTCATGTTCTCCGAGATGGAACTCCAGCTCTACGGATACGACGCCTCCCTGAACCGGGGCAGGCCGGACTGCATCGTGATGCCCGCCTCCACGGAGGAGGTGTCGCGGGTGGTCAAGTTTGCCAGGGAGAATGGCATACCGGTCGTGGCCCGCGGCGCCGGAACCAACCTCAGCGGCGGAAGCTCTCCCACGCGGGGCGGCATTGCCATGCTCTTCACCCGCATGAACAGGATTCTCGAGATCGACGTGGAGAATCAGCGGGTCGTGGTGGAGCCGGGCGCGATCACCCTGGATATCAAGGGTGCGATCGGCAAGTATGGATACCTCTACCATCCCGATCCCTCCAGTGAAAAGGCGACGACGATTGCCGGCAATCTGGGGGAGAACGCCGGGGGCGCCCACTGCTTCAAGTACGGCGTGACGAGCAACCACATCCTCGGGGCCGAGATCGTCCTCTATGACGGGGAGGTCATCGAGATCGGTGGCAAATCCCTCGACAATCCTGGATTCGACCTTCCGGGGCTTCTGGTCGGATCCGAGGGAACCCTCGGCATGGTCACGAAGCTGACCCTGCGCATGATGCCCAAAACCGAAGCGGTCAAAACCATGCTGGCGATCTACGACACGATCGCCGACGGCGCCAACACCGTCAGCGACATCGTGAAGGCCGGCATGATCCCGACCACCCTGGAGATGATGGACAACCTGACGATCAAGGCGGTCGAGGCCGCTTACCACGTGGGCTTCCCTGAAGACGCCGCCTCCATCCTGCTCATTGAGTTGGACGGCCTGGCGGACGGCATGGACCGCCTGACCGAACAGGTCGTCGAGATCTGCAAGAAGAACAAGGTCCGCGAGGTGCGTGTGGCCAAGAACGAAGCGGAACGCGAGAAGATATGGGCGGGCCGGAAGGGCGCCTTCGGCGCGGTCGGACGGCTCCGTCCCAACTACCTGGTCAACGACCCGACCGTGCCGCGGACCCGGCTGCCCGAGGCCCTGGCGCAGGTGGTCGAGATTGGCAAAAAATACAACCTCCCGATCGCCAACGTCTTCCATGCGGGCGACGGCAACCTCCATCCCCTGATCCTTTTCGATGAGCGGGACAAGGACGAACTGGACCGCGTGCACAAGGCGGCATTCGAGATCATGAAGATCTGTGCGGAGATGGGCGGAACGATCAGCGGCGAGCACGGCATCGGGGTCGAGAAGCTCAAGGGAATGCCTCTCATTTTCAGCAAGGCGGATCTCGCCGCGATGCGGAATGTGAAGAAGGCTTTTGATCCCGAGGATGTTTACAACCCCGGAAAGTTGCTTCCGGAAGAGAAGGCGGCTTGATCGAGGAAAGGAGAGAAACCTATGTCCGACAATGAAAAATTGGCTTCGAAACTCAGGGAAATCGTCGGCGAAGCCAATGTGATCACAGACCCGGAAAGACTCAGAACCCTGGCGGTCGACGGTCTGACCGCCCGGGCCATGGTTTCGCCGGGAACGATGGAAGAGACCTCGAAGGTCGTCGCTTACGCGTACTCCGAAAAACTTGCCGTCATTCCCTCAGGGGGGGGCACGAAAATGGCCCTGGGCGGCATTCCCAAGAAGTACGACATCCTCCTTTCCACCCAACGGTTGAATCGGTACAACGATTACGACATTGCCAACCTCACCGTCGGCGTGGAGAGCGGGCTGACCCTGGCGGAAATCCAGGCGAAACTCGCGGGCGAGGGAAGGGGGTATTTCATTCCCCTCGATCCCCAGCATTCCCAGGGGGCCACGGTCGGCGGGATCGTCGCGACCAACGACAGCGGGGCGAAGCGTTTCCTGTACGGGGCCTGCCGGGACTTCATCCTGGGGATGAAGGCCGTGATGCCCAACGGGGACATCGTCTCTGCCGGCGGCAAGGCGGTCAAGAACGTCGCCGGTTACGACATGACGAAGCTGATGATCGGCTCCATGGGGGCCGTCGGAATCATCTGCGAGATCACCTTCCGGATCACCCCCCGGCCCGATGCCGAGGCGACGATGCTGTTCCCGTTCAACGGTTTGAAGGAGGCGGCCGGTTTTCTCAAGAAGCTCCTCCATTCCAAATACTACCCGGCCACCCTGGATCTCCTCAATGCCAAGACCGCGGTGGAGCTGAAGGCGACTTCGGCCCTGAAGGGCCGGTACGTGGCGGTCGTGGCCCTGGAAGGCATCGAGGAGGCCGTGGCCCGGCTGAAGAAGGATCTCGGACAGATGGGACGCCAGGAGGGGGCGACGGATGCCGCCGTACTCGACGGCGACGCGCACCGCGAATTCTGGATCGCCTACCGGGACCTTGCCGACGGTCTGGCCAAAACCCATGCCCAGCTCGTATCGCTCAAGGCGAATTTTTCCCTTTCCAAGGCCGAGGAGATGTTCGGATCCTGCGAGAAGGAGCTCCAGGAGGCAGGACTGAACGGGAACCTCTTCTGCCGCGCCGGCAACGGCATTCTCCATGCCGTGCTGCCGCTGGGGGAGGATCTGTCGGCCAAGTCGGCGGCCCTGGTCGCCTTTATCGGCAAACTGACCGCCGAGGCGGTTAAAAACGGAGGCAACTGCATCGTCGAACGGGCCCCCAAGGCGATCAAGGAAAAGGTCAGCGTCTGGGGTCAGACTCGCAGCGATGCGGTGGTCGTGCGTCGCCTGAAGGAAAAGCTGGATCCGGCCGGCATCATGAACCCGGGCCGGTACGTGGGCGGGGTCTGAGAGCGTTCAGGAAAGAGAGGGATCGATTCGCTATGGAAGACAATCAAATATTCAGCAAGAACACGGGTGAGAACATCTATCACTGCATCCGGTGCGGGCTCTGCCTGGCGCACTGCCCGGTATACAAGGAAAGCCTGCTTGAGGAGGCCTCTCCCCGGGGCAAGGTTCAGCTGTCGCGCTGCCTTGACGAGGGGAAACTGCAGTTGAACGAGGAGATGAAGGACGTCTTCTACTCCACCTGCCTGCTCTGTGGCTCCTGCGTCGCCAACTGCCCCAGCGGCGTTCACGGCGACCACCTCTTCTCCGGCGTCCGGTGGCGGGCCAAGCAGAAGTACGGCATCGACTGGAAAAAGAAGATCATGTTCCAGATCCTGGCCAGCAAGTGGCTCATGTCCAAGTCGGCAACCCTGGGCGGGTGGGCCCGCAGAAACTTCAGCGGACCGGGCATCGAGAAGAAGATCAAGGCCGGTGCGCTCTCGGTGGATCGGATCCCGCCCTTCAACCGGAAGCCCTTTGCGGACACGGTGCCCGAGGTCGTCTCCCCCAAGACCGGAAAGGCCAGGGCGAAGGTCCTGTACTTCCACGGGTGCGCCACGAACTACGTCTTCGGAGACATCGGCAACGCCGTGGTCGACGTCCTCTCCAAGATGGGCGTCGAGGTCATCATTCCGAAGGACCAGGGATGCTGCGGCCTGCCCATCTTCATGTCCGGCGACCGGGAGACCTCGGTGAGCGTCATCCGCGACGCCCTGAAGCTCTTCGCCCGGGGCGATGTGGATGCCGTGGTCGTCGACTGCGCGACCTGCGGCGCGGCCCTGAAGAACGAGTACCCCCACCTGCTCAAGGACCTGAAGGAACTGGGCGAGAAGGTGACGGACGAGGAGATCAAGGCCGCAGAGCTGCTGGCCTCCAAGACCCAGGACGTGACGGTTTTCATCGACGCACACCAGGACTGGCTGCCCAAACTGGGGGCGAACGGCAAAAAGATCAAGGTGACCTACCACGATCCCTGCCATCTCGTGAAGGGACAGAAGGTGAGCGCCCAGCCCCGGAACATCCTCAAGGCCATTCCCGGCGTCGAATACGCGGAAATGGCCGGCGCGAACGACTGCTGCGGCGGCGGTGGATCCTTCCAGGTCGAACATGCGGAGACCTCCGCGAAGATCACCAAGCGCAAGGTGGACAACATCCACGCGACGAACGCCCAGTTCGTGGCGACCTGCTGCCCGGGATGCAACGTGACGATCTCGAACCATCTCGATCCGGCCAAGGGGGTCAAAACGGTGCATCCTGTACAGCTCTTGCAGGAGGCCTTGAACCGCACGCCCTGAAGCGGGGCCAGGAGGTGAAAATTTAAAATAGCGTTCTCTTGTTCTTGACAACCATTCCAATGAATGCTAGCTGTGAAGGCGTGTTCCCGGCAGTCCCATGGGCCGGTGAATAAGCACTGAGCGCCATCGCGTACCCTTTGGCGCGCAGTGGGATCCAGGGTGTTCTGTTGATTCACCGGCCATCCGGTGATGATCGATCAGGACCGTCGTTTCACCTAACAAGATGGAGGGAAGGTTATGACCAAGACAGGCAAGCAGAACAGGACCAACGTAGAGAAGGGATCGCGTCGCAGTTTCCTGAAAAAGGCGGCGGTTGTGGCCGGAGGGGCCGCGGGGGTCATGGGATTCCCGGGCGTCATGCGGCTTTCGGCGGCAGCCCCGATCAAATGGAAAATGCAGACCTGCTGGGACGCCGGAACGGTAGGGTATAACCTGTTCCAGAATTTCTGCAAGAAGGTCGGCGAGATCACCGAGGGAAAACTGCAGATCGAAGGTCTGCCCGCGGGCGCCATCGTCGGGACCTTCGAGATGTTCGACGCGGTCAAGGCGGGCGTTTTTGACGCCTATCACAGCTTCGACGTTTACTGGCCCGGAAAGATCCCCGCGGCCACGTTCTTCTCCTCCTATCCTTTCGGGATGGACCGTCCCGATCAGTGGGACACCTGGTACAACGCCCTGGGCGGAAAGGAGATCGCCCGCGAGGCCTACGGCAAGCACAACATGATGTACCTCGGGCCGATCCAGCACGACGACAACCTGATCCATTCCAAGGTCCCCATCCGTTCCTTTGAGGACTTCAAGGGAAAGAAAATCAGGTACCCCGGCGGGATCATCGCCGACATCTACCGCGCCGCCGGCGTCTCCACGGTTCTGCTTCCCGGCGGAGAGGTCTATCCGGCCCTGGAGAAGGGGGTCATCGACGCCTCCGACTACACCGGATGGGCCGTCAACTACAACCTGGGGTTCGCGGAAATCGCCAAATACATCATCATCGGACCCCCCTCCACCCCGTGCCTCCACCAGCCCTGCGACTTGATGAGCATCGAGGTCAACATGAACAAGTGGAAGGCGCTGCCCAAGCACCTCCAGGATCTGCTCGAAGCGGCGGTCGCCTGGCACTCCATCGACCACTATGTGGGGAACCAGAAGGCCGATCTCGAGGCGATTCCCAAGTTCCTGGCCAAGGGTTGCGAGATCATCCGCCTGAAGGAGTCCGACATCGAGAAGTTCAGGAAATTCGCGCCCGAGCTCTGGGTGGCCTGGGCCAAGAAGGATCCGCTGGCGATGAAGGCCTTCAAGTCCCAGTTCGAGTACATCAAATCCGTCAAGATCGGATACTACAGCGACGCGGACATGGTGGACCGCAACGGCAAGAAGCTCGTGTTTTAGCCCGACGACCAGGGGGAGGGGGGAGACCCCTCCCCTTTTTTCAGGGATTTGATTGCTCATGAAAGGCAGATCCAATGGACAAACTGAGAACCTTCATCATGGCCGTCGAGAAGACGAACCTCTTCGTCGCCAAAATGATGGCCTACCTTTCGCTGCTTTGCGTGGTGGTGATCTCGTTTGAAGTGATCATGCGCTACGTCTTCAACCTGCCCACGAACTGGGGCCACGAACTCATGTACTCCCTCTTCGCCATGTACTATGTCATGGTGGTGGGCGTGGTCCACTACTGGAGGGCGCACGTGCGGGTCGATGTGATCTACGCGAAGCGGACCCTTCGGACCAAGGCGATCATGGACCTGATCACTGCGGTCTTCTTCTACGCCTTCGCCCTGATCTACATCTACACCTCCTGGAACTTCTACTGGAGTTCGCAGACGATGAACGCGGGCAACTCCTTCCTGGGGATCTACGTTCCGGGCGAGGCCTCGTTCACGGATTGGGCTCCCCCCCTGTATCCCGTCAAGTTCCTGATGCCCTTCGGCGGAGTGCTCCTGCTCCTGCAGGGCATTGTCTGGACCATCCGGGACGTCCACATCGTCATGACAGGGAGGGAATTCAAATGAGCATTGAATGGATCACCTTGGTTATATTCGGAAGCATGGTCTTCGTGATGTTCCTGGGCCTGCCCGTGGCCTTTTCCACGGGCTTCGTGGGGATCCTCTTCACGGCGATCTTCCAGGGGCCCTCGGCCGTCAACATCGTGCCGACCCGGATTTTCGGCCTGATGACCAACTACCTGCTGGACGCCATCCCGCTGTTCATCCTGATGGCCAACATCCTCGAGCGGAGCGGGATCATCGAGGACATCTACATGATGGTCTACCACTGGCTCGGATGGCTCAAGGGCGGCGTGGCCACGGCCACGATCGCGGCCTGCACGATGATGGCCGCCATGGCGGGCGTGGTCGGCGCCACCGAGGTCACCATGGGGATGATCGCGCTGCCCCAGATGCTCAACCGCAAGTACGACAAGCTCATGTCCCTGGGGGCGATCCTGGCCGGGGGCACCCTGGGGATTCTGATCCCCCCCTCGGTCATGCTGATCGTCTACGGGATGGTGGACAACTCCTCGATCGGCCAGCTCTATGCCGGCGCGTTCGTCCCGGGTTTCCTCCTGTCCGGGCTCTATATCCTCTACATCACGGTCCGCTGTTACATGGATCCCTCGATGGGACCCCCGGTCCCGAAGGAAGAGCGGCTGGACTGGAAGGGGCTCCTCCGTGTGGCGGTGCCCATCATCCCCGGCGCGATCCTGATCTTCCTGGTTCTGGGAACGATCGTCATCGGCGTCGCGGCGCCCACCGAGGCGGCGGGCGTCGGCTGCCTGGGGGCCTACATCATCGCCGTCATCAAGGGCCGGATGGCCTGGAAGGACCTGATCCAGGCCGCGATCAACACGATCAAGGCCTCCGGCATGGTCATGTGGACGATGTTCGGGGCGAACGTCTTCATCGCCCTCTACATCATGGTCGGGGGCGGGGAGTTCGTCAACAACATGCTCTTGGGCTCGGGTCTGGGCAAGTGGACGGTCATCTGGATCATGATGTTCATCGTGATCTTCCTGGGGATGTTCGTCGACTGGGTCGGGATCCTCATGCTGATCATCCCCCTGTTCGGCCCGATCATCCGGCAGCTCGGCTTCGACCCGATCTGGTTCGGCGTGCTGATCGCCGTCAATCTGCAGATGTCCTTCCTGTCGCCCCCCTTCGGGATGTCGCTCTTCTACCTCAAGAGCGTGGCGCCTCCCGAATGCTCCACGGTGGACGTCTGGAAGTCGGCCTTACCGTTTTTGGGGCTTCAGTTCGTCGGCCTGGTGCTGTGCATGTACTTCCCGGACCTCATCCTCTGGGCGCCCAATTATTTCTTCAGGGGCTGATGGCGGGACAGCCATTTTGAAAGCAGGGATTCCCGGCGGCGGCTGAATGCCGCCGCCGGGACGTGCTCAACAGGAGAGGATGGGTCTTGGAGTCGGATCTAAAGGCTGAGGAGGGCATCGCGTTTCAGGTCCCTGTGCCCTACAGGGCCGCCTTTTACGGCATCCTTCTGGTCTGGACGGTGGGAACCATTCCCCCGATCTGGATGAAGTTCCAGAGGGATGTGTTCCAGGGGGACTGGCTGTTCGGCGTGATGATCGCCTTTTTCTATGCCTATACCTGGTACTGGGCCGCGGGGCTCTTCTACCGGGTCGACGTGGAGGAGGGCGGAAAGGTCCGGCTGAAGAGCATCCGGAGGACCCTCGTCGTACCGATGGTCCAGATCAACACCATCGAGGGATCGCGGCTGCCCGGAGGGTTCGGCTTTGTCCGGATGAAACTGCCCCGGGAGAGCGCCTATCTCTTCTGCCATCGTAGGGACGCCGGGCTGGAGGAGATCTTCCGGAGGATCCGCAGCGCCAATCCCCTGCTGCGCACCGCACGGATATGAATAGCGGGGCCAAACCCGAACAGGCCCCGAATCAGAGTCGGAAGGAGATTTTCAATGGATCAGATGTTCACGATACCGCACAACATCCTGCTGGTCATCGGCGGCGGCATTGTCCTGGCGACCATCGGGTTCGTCGTTTACGGCTTCATCAAGGGCTGGAAGAACGTTTATCCCGATTACGATAGAATGGATTCACAATCATAGACTGTCGGGTGAATCTTGACCTATCCCCGCCTCGGAGAGCCTCCGGGGCGGGATTCCCGATCCCTTGACGCCTCCCATATTCGATCGCAAGCTTCCTCAGGTTTCCTCGGACGAAATCCAGGATGAGGACCGGGTGATCTCGCCGCGACACCGACCCGCCTGATCTCCCATGCGCCTGCACTCAGGTCCGCGGGCGTCACCACCGATCCGGACCCATCGCACCGAACGGTGCACCGAACGGTGCACCGGGGTTTGTCCGTCGATTCCATTGATCCGGAAGGAACGCGAATCCATCCATGATGTCAAGAGGATGGGAGAGGGATGGCGCATGGAGCGCATCTGGCACTTTCTTTGCTGTTGCAAACAGGAAAGAAGGATCGCGGATTAAACGGAAGGCCATGAAAAGAGCAGACCGCCCATGCTGATCATCGGCGACAGGATTGACGCTACCCGGAAGTACATCGCACAGGCCGTACTGACGGATAACCGCCGATTCATCCAGAGTGAAGCACGCGACCAGGCGGCCTCCGGAGCGGACTATATCAATCTCTGCGCCGCCGTCTTCGGGCCGGATGAAGAGAAGCGGCTGGCGTGGATGATCCGTGCCGTGCAGGAGGTAACGGATACCCCTTTGTGCATCGACAGCCCCCATCCCGCGGTCATCGAAAAGGTGCTGCCCCTGGTCCGGCACCGGCCGATGATCAATGCCGTCACCCTGGATGAGGGCCGGGACGGGACGGTGCTCAGGCTGGCGGTCGACCGTTCCGCCAAGGTCATCGCCTCCTGTCAGGGAGAGGAGTTCAACGCCGAGACCGCGGAGGAGAAGTTCGAAATCGCCGGACGCCTGATCCGGATGGTGACCGGAGCCGGGGTTCCTGCAGACGACCTCTACATCGACCCCATGGTCTATTCCCTTTCCACGAATCCTTCCGCGGCCCGGGCCACCCTCGACGCGATCGGGAAAATCATGACCGCATTTCCCGGAGTCCATACGACCTGCTGCCTCAGCACGGTCTCCTATGGTCTGCCCGCCCGAAGCCTCCTCAACCGGACCTTTCTGGCCGCGGCCATGGAACGGGGTCTGGATTCAGCCATCCTCGACACCACCGATGGCGAACTGGCTGCGGTCATTCTGGCGGGCCGCCTTGTTTCGGGACGGGAAAGGGATTGCCTGCGATACATCCGCGCCTTCCGGGAGGGGCGGCTGGGATAAAAGATCGACCCCCATGGGTTGAAGCGAAAAGAGAGATCAAAGGATTCACTGGAGGCAAATGGAATGTTTCGGATGAATGAGATCGATCCCCGGGTGCTTCAGGACTGGCAGGTCGCAGAGGCGGCCGAGAGGCACATGAAGGGGATCTCGCAACTGGCCGAAGAGGCGGGCATCCAGGGGGACGAACTCATCCCCATGGGCCACCACATCGGGAAGGTGGACTTCATGCAGGTCCTCAACCGTCTGGAGGGAAAGCGGAACGGGAAGTACATCGACGTGACGGCGATCACCCCGACCCCGCTGGGGGAAGGCAAAAGCACGACCGTCCTGGGTCTCGTGCAGGGTCTCGCCAAGTGCGGGAAGCGCGTGACCGGCGCGATCCGTCAGCCCTCCGGCGGACCGACCTTCAACATCAAAGGGAGCGCGGCCGGGGGTGGCCTTTCCCAGTGCATTCCGCTGACCCCCTTTTCCCTGGGGCTCACCGGGGATATCGACTGCGTCGCGAGCGCCCATAATCTGGCCATGGTGGCGCTCACCTCCAGGATGCAGCACGAATTCAACTACGACGACGCGGTGCTGGCCTCCAAGAACCTCCGGAGGCTGGACATCGACCCGCGGAACATCCAGATGAAATGGGCGATCGACTTCTGCGCCCAGTCCCTCAGGGAGATCGTGATCGGCCTCGGCGGGAAGATGGACGGCTTCATGATGAACTCGGGATTCGCCATTACGGTCAGCTCGGAGATCATGGCGATCCTCGCCATGGCCACGAGCCTCCGGGACCTCCGGGAGCGGATGGGACGGATCGTCGTGGCCTATGACAAAAAAGGGGCGCCGGTGACGACCTCGGACCTGGAGGTGGCCGGGGCCATGACCGCATGGATGGTCAAGGCGATCAACCCGAACCTGCTGCAGTCGATCGAAGGGCAGCCGGTATTCGTCCACGCGGGTCCCTTCGCGAACATTGCCGTGGGGCAGAGTTCGATCCTGGCGGATCGCGTGGCCCTGAAGCTGGCCGATTACCATGTCACGGAGAGCGGATTCGGCGCCGACATCGGCTTTGAAAAGTTTTGGAACATCAAGAGCCGCCTGAGCGGGCTGACGCCGAACTGCGCGGTGATCGTCGCCACGGTCCGGGCGCTGAAGATGCACGGCGGCGGTCCCGCCGTGGCGCCGGGAAAGAAGCTCGACCCCGCCTACACGAGCGAAAACCTTCCGCTCCTCGAGAAGGGGTTCGCCAACCTCCAGGCCCACATCGAAACCGTGAAGAAGGCGGGAATCAATCCCGTGGTCTGCATCAACAGCTTCCATACGGACACGAAAACGGAAATCGCCCTGCTCCGCTCCCTGACCGAACAGGCAGGCGCCCGCGTCGCCCTCTCGGAACATTGGCTCAGGGGAGGCGAGGGGGCCCGGGAACTGGCCGAGGCGGTCGTCGACGCCTGCGACGAAAGGAAGGACTTTAGGTTTCTCTACGACGATAAGCTGCCGCTGCGGAGCAGGATCGAGCTCATCGCGAAGGAGGTCTACGGCGCCGACGGGGTGAGCTATGCGCCCCTCGCGCTGGAGAAGGCCAAACGGTTCGAAGCGGATCCCGGTGTCCGGGATTTCTGCACCTGCATGGTGAAGACCCACCTGAGCCTCACCCACGATCCCGGGATCAAGGGCCGCCCTCAAGGGTGGACGCTGCCGATCCGGGACATCCTGATCTACGGAGGGGCCAAATTCCTCGTGCCCGTGGCGGGGGAGATCAAGCTGATGCCCGGAACGGCGTCCGATCCGGCCTTTCGCCGGATCGATGTGGACTGCGACACCGGCCGGGTCAAGGGACTCTTTTAGGAGGAGGGCGCCATGACGGCAAAACTGATCAACGGCATCGAGATCGCGAGACAGATCCGAGAGGAGATCACGGCGGAGACGGTCCGCCTCAAAGCGGATTCAGGGGTGGTTCCGGGTCTGGTCACGATCCTGGTGGGCGAGAACGCCGCTTCCGTCAGCTATGTGACGGCCAAGCAGAAGGCGGCCAAGGCCATCGGCTTCCACTCCGTTCAGGAAAACTGCCCTGCCGCGATGACCGAGGCCGAACTGCTGGCCCTGATCGGGAGGTACAACCGGGATTCCGGCATCCACGGCATCCTGGTGCAGCTTCCCCTGCCCCGGCAGATCAACGAGACCCAGGTCCTCTATGCGATCGATCCGAAGAAAGACGTCGACGGCTTCCATCCGGTGAATGTGGGCAAGATGGTGATCGGCGAGGCGGATTATCTCCCCTGCACCCCGGCGGGGATTCAGCAGCTTCTGGTCCGCTCCGGGGTCGATACCTCAGGGGCCGAGGTGGTCGTGATCGGGCGGTCGAACATCGTGGGCAAGCCCATTGCCAACATCCTCATGCAGAAACAGACCGGCGCGAACGCGACGGTTACGGTCTGCCACACGGGGACCCGGGACACGACGGTCCACACGCGGCGGGCGGATATCCTGATCGTGGCGGCCGGAAGGCCCAGGGCGATTACCGCGGAGATGGTCCGGGAAGGGGCGGTCGTAATCGATGTCGGCGTGAACCGGATCGGGATGACGCCCGAAGGCAAAGCGATCCTCTGCGGTGACGTCGATTTCGACGCGGTGAAAGAGAGGGCCTCGCTGATCACTCCGGTGCCGGGCGGGGTGGGGCCCATGACGATCACGATGTTGATGATGAATACGCTCAAGGCAGCCAAAATCGCGGCCAAAGCGGTTTGAGGGAGAGAAGGAATTTCCGGAAGTCCGCCCGAGCTGGACGGACTTCCGCCATCAGACAGGACAGGAAGGTCGGCGTTGGAAAATCGTTTTGCCCAATCCCTTTCGGATCCGGGGACCTTTTCAGTCACCTGGGAACTGGTGCCCGGAAGGGGGGCGCGGGAGAAAGCCCAGGAGATCACGATGGCATCCGCGGCCGAAGCGGCCCGGGGAGGGCGCATCCATGCGCTCACCCTGACCGACAATCCGGGCGGGAATCCGGCGATCCTCGCCGATTCCCTGGGAGCGGAAATCCTGGGGCTTGGGATCGAACCGCTGGTCCATCTCACCTGCAAGGACAAGAACCGCAACCAGATTGAAGGCGAACTCTACGCGCTTGAACGGGCCGGGGTGCGCAACCTGCTGATCATGAGTGGAGACTATCCGGTAAGCGGTTTCCGCGGAAGGCCGGCGCCGGTTTTCGACCTCGATCCCATCCACGCCCTTCAGCTCGCATCGGAGATGAACCGGGGGCTGGTCTATCCCGGGCCCAGGGGTGAGATCCATCATCGGCCGAGCGACTTCTTTGCCGGCGCCGTCGTTTCCCCCTTCAAGGCGACGGAAGCGGAACAGAGGGTCCAGTATTTCAAACTGAGAAAGAAGATTGCGGCGGGGGCGAAGTTCGTCGTGACGCAGCTCGGCTACGACGCCAGGAAGTTCCATGAACTCATCCAGTTCATGCGCTTGAACGGATTCACGGTTCCCGTGGTGGGCAACATCTATGTGCTTGCCTTCGGAACAGCGCGGCTGATGAACCAGAATCGGGTCCCCGGGTGTGTCGTCACGGACCCGCTCCTGGCGCAGCTCGACCGCGAGAGATCGGAACCGGACAGGGGGGGCCGGGCGAGGCTCCTCCGTGCCGCCCGGATGTACGCCATCCTCAAGGGGATGGGCTACAGCGGCGTTCACATCGGAGGGCACGGTTTGCGATGTACAGAGGTCGAGGAGATCGTTGAGGAGGGGGAATCCCTGTATCCCGGCTGGCAGGAACTGCTTCCCCATTTCGACCATCCGCAGCCCGGAGGGTTCTACCTGTACCTGCGGGATCCCCGGACCGGACTCAATACCGGGGTCGAAACGGAACGCAGGGGAAGGCCTCTCGATGTGCCGGTGGGCTTCTCCTACCGGAACGCGCGGTTCTTCCACAAGCTCCTTTTCGAACCGGGGCGGAATCTGTTCGGCTTCATGCGCAACCTGTGCCGCCATACCGAGGGAACGAAACTGGAACCGGCCCTGCACTGGTGGGAGCACCTGGCCAAGTTCCTGCTCTTCGACTGCCGGGACTGCGGCGATTGCGCCCTGATGGACGCGGCTTACACCTGTCCCATGTCCAGATGCCCCAAGCACATGCGCAACGGGGCCTGCGGAGGCAGCATCAACGGCTGGTGCGAGGTCTATCCGGGAAAGCGCCGCTGCATCTACGTCAAGGCCTATTCACGGCTGAAACATTACCGGGAGGAGTCCCGGCTGGACGGAGACGCCGTCCCCCCATGCAACTGGGATTTCTATCAGACCTCCTCCTGGATCAATTTCTATATGGGAAGGGACCATACGGCCCGCAGGCTGGGGATTCCCGAGGTCAAGAAGAAAGGAGAAACGTCATGCTGATCATCGCCGAAAGGATCAATGCATCGAGAAAGTCGATCGCCAAGGCCATCGCGGAGGGGGACCGGGGATTCATCCAGGGCGAGGCGAGGGCGCAAGCCGAAGCCGGCGCCCATTACATCGACGTCAATGCCGGCACCTTCGTCGGCGAGGAGGCGCAAAAACTCCAGTGGATCGTCGAAGCGGTGCAGGAGGTGACGGAGCTGCCGCTCTCCATCGACAGCCCGGACGGAGCCGTGATCCGGGCGATCCTGCCCCTGGTGAAGCAGACGCCGATCATCAACTCCATCACGCTGGAGCCCTCCCGGATCGAGGGGACCCTTCCCCTGGTCGTGGCGAACAGGACCAAGGTCGTCGCCTTGTGCCAGGCCGAGCGGGAGATGGCCGAAACGGCGGAAGACAAGGTGCGGCTTGCGGGACGACTGGTGGAAAAACTCGCTGCAGCGGGGGTTGCGCTGGACGACCTCTACATCGACCCCCTGGTCTACCCCCTTTCCACCAACCCCCAGTCGGCCTGCGCCACCCTCGAGGCGATCCGGATGATCATGAAGGAGTTTGCCGGCGTCCATACGATCTGCGGTCTGACGAACGTCTCCTACGGGCTGCCGGCGCGGAAGCTGATCAACCGGGCCTTTCTGGCCGCCGCGATCGCCATGGGTCTCGATGCGGCGATCATCGATCCGACGGACAAACAGCTCTACGCCATGCTCAAGGCAGCGACCATGGTCGCCGGAAAGGACGACTACTGCATGGAATACATCTGCGCGTTCCGCGAGGGACGCGTCGAATAGCCGGCAGGGAAGGCTGTGGCAAGACGGGAGCGCAGAGGAAGGAAATGGCAGGAATGGGGAGAGAGCTGAAACCGGATTTCGAACGGGTCATGACGGCGCTCAACTGCGGGGAACCGGACCGGGTGCCGCTTGGGGATTGGCACGTGGACCAGAGGCCCAAGGAGGCCTTCATGGGAAGGCCGGTCAGAACCCTTCAGGACGAGGTGGATTTCTGGCACTCCGCCGGTTTCGATTTCGTCGCCTCCTCCTCGGGGATCCTCGAACCGGTCCGGGCGCCTAAGGGGATGACCCTCAAGGGGGTCGGGGTACGCACCGAGTATGGCGACCGGGTTTCCCGGGAGTGGGCCTACACCCACGCGGGGGTGCTGACGAGCTGGGAGAAATTCGAGAAGTTCCGGTGGCCCAGCGCCGACGACTTCGACCTCTCCAAGTGGGGGGTATTCGACCGGATCCTCCCCGGGGGGATGAAGGCGGTCCTGCTTCTTGGCAAGATCTACACCACGGCCTGGATGTACATGGGAGCAGAAACCTTCTTCAATGGTCTCGAACAGGACGAGGATCTGGCCGCGGCGATCATCAACAAGGTCGGAGAGATCCAGTACGAGACCTTCCTGCGGGTGATTGAACACCCCTGCGTGGGCGCGGTGCTCAACCCCGACGACATCGCCTTCAACACGGGGCTCCTGGTCCATCCCAGATATCTGCGCCGGCATGTTTTCCCCTGGTACCGGAAGATGGGCCGGATCTGCCGGGAGAAGGGGATCGGCTTCATCCTGCACAGCGACGGCGACTGCACCGAGGTGATGGACGACCTGATCGACTGCGGATTCCACGGTTTCAACCCGATCCAGCCCAACGCCATGGACATCGTCGAGGCGAAGCAGCGGTGGGGAAAGAAACTCTGCCTCATCGGCAACATCAACCTCGACTCGACCCTGACCCTGGGAACCCCGGACGATGTCCGCGCCGAGGTCTACGAACGGATCCGGACGATCGGACCGGGAGGCGGCTACATGGCTGCCTCGTCCAACTCCATCACCGACTACGTCCCGGTGCAGAACATGCGGGCCCTGTTCGATGCAGTCCGGGAGTTCGGAACATACCCGATCCAACTCGAGGAAGGGGCCATCAAGGGAAAGATCTGGACCTCGAGGACCAAGGTACGCAAAACCGAAACGACGAAGCTGAAAACGGGTCTGGACGTGGAGGCCTATGCGGACGCCCTGGTCGCCGGCGACCTGCCGCGGCTGACCGCTATGATGAGTCGGGAGATCGAAACCGGCTCGGCAGTGCGGGACGTGGTTTCCCGGGGGCTGATCCCGGCCATCACCGTCGCCGGCGAGCAGTTTCAGAACGGCCGGATCTATATCCCCGAGATGATGATCGCGGCGCGGGCCATGTCCGAGGCGCTGGACCACTTCAAGCCGGTTCTGGCCGGCGCGGGGGAGGCTGAGTCGCTCGGCAGGGTGGTGATCGGCACCGTTCGGGGGGATCTGCACGACATCGGCAAGAACCTGGTGCTGATGGTGCTCAAGGGACAGGGGTTCCAGGTGGAGGATCTGGGGGTCTCCGTGAGCTCGGCGAAGTTCGTCCGGGCGGTCCGGGACCTCAATCCGGACATCCTGGCGATGAGCGCCCTTTTAACCACAACCATGACCGAAATGCGGAACACGATCCGGGCCCTTGAGGCGGCGGGACTCCGCAACCGCGTCAAGATCGTCGTGGGCGGCGCCCCGGTAACGGCGGACTTTGCGGAGCAGATCGGGGCGGATGGAACCGCCTATGACGCCCCGGCAGCGGCGCAGCTCTGCAAAACGCTGCGCAGTCAGGAGAATTTCGGGAGCGGCCCGCCCAAAGCGTGAGCTCCCGCGGACCCGGCTCGCCATCCGGCGGCAGGGAAGTGTTGGGAATCATCATGGGAACGCCCGACAGTGGTTGCCGGGTTCCAGGATGATCATAAATCAGCAAAGGAGGATGGTAGATGAGCAAGAAAGTATTCTCGTTCGCAGCATGGATGGCGGTGTTTTGCTTCACCGCCACGGCTTGGGCTGCAGCGCCCCAGTGGACGTGGCGCATGCAGGTCATCCACAGCAACGCCCATTCCGATTTTCAGCAGAACACGCAGACGGCCGAGGACATCATGAAGGCCACCGGCGGCAGGCTCCAGATCAAGGTGAGCCCGAACGGCACCTTCGCCCCGAGCCTCGAGGCCTTCCAGGCCTGCGGCGACGGCGTCTTCGAGATGCATTCGAGCTGGCCGATCTACGCCAAGGGGGTGGAGTACGCCCTGATGCCCCTGTCCACCATGGGGCTGGGGCTCGACGCCCATGACAAGTGGGTCTGGATCTACGAGTTCGGAGGCTGGGACCTGATGCAGAAGGCTTTCGACAAGATGAACCTGAAGCTCCTAGCCTGCGAGATCTGGGGCACCGAGGTCCTGATGGCCAACAAACCCTACAAGAGCATCGCCGATATGAAGGGACGCAAGATGCGGACCTCCGATCCGCGCCTCCTGGCCAAGAACGGCATCGCCGGCATCACGCTGCCCCTCGAGGAGGTGTTCACGGGGCTCCAGACCGGCACCGTGGACATGGCGGAGTTCGGACACCTGAAATACAACGAGGGGCTCGGGCTGACCGACATCGCCAAGTACGGGATCTGGCCCGACTTCTGGAACGGCCACTTCATCACCACCGTCGTGGTCAACAAGGCCGCCTGGGCCAAGCTGCCCCCGGACGTCCAGACCATTGTGGAGCTCGCCTTCAAGGCCCGGGAGCACCAGCATTGGACCAAGAGCCAGTATCAGAGCGCCGTGGCCAAGCGTGAGCTGGAGGCCAAGAAGAAGATGCAGTTCCTGCGCATGGATAAGACGCCCTTCATCGAACTGCGCAAGCAGATGTACGCGATCGAGCAGGAGGACGTCAAGAAGTACGGCGGACTTACGGCGGAGACTTACAATTCCCTCTACAAGTTCATGGAAATCTGGTACCCCTACAAGACAACGGCCGCCTGGTGGGGTGACGGTCTGACCCCGGAGCAGCAGATGGGGTTCAAGCCCGGCACGTACAAGTAACCGTGTCTCGATCGAGCGGATCGTGATGCATGAGGGTGCAGCCGACGTGGGGAACGCGCGGCTGCACCCCTTCGAACGGGATGAGGAGTCGTGAAAAGATGATTGGGAAAATAGATCAATTGGTCAAGGGAATCGATTCCCTGAGCGTCTGGGCCGGAAAGATCTTCAGCATGTTGATTCTGCCCATTATCGTTCTGGAAACCGGGGAGTCCCTCCTGCGCTACATCTTCCAGAAGCCCACCGACTGGAGCTGGGAGCTGGCGGCGATGCTGTTCGGGGCCTTTTTCATGATGGGCGGCGCCTGGGTGCTCAAGGATAACAACCACGTCAGGACGGACGTCTTCTACAACAAACTGTCGAGGAAGGGGCGGGCCTGGATCGATCTCTTCTTCTTCACCACGATCTTCTTCGTTTTTTCCGGCGTCATGGTCTGGAAGATGGGGGCCAATGCGATCTATTCGGTCGGCATCCGGGAAACCACCTTCAGCATGTGGGCCCCCCCCCTCTACCCCCTGAAGGTGATCTTTGCCGTCGGCTACATTCTGCTCCTCCTCCAGGGGCTGGCCAAATGGATCCGTGATTTCGTCTACGTCGCCAAGGGGGTGGAGCTATGACACCGCTGGAAACACTCGCCATCGTCGGCATCCTTTTCATGATCGTCCTTCTGAGCGGCCATCCCCTGGCCTTCACCCTGGGGGGGCTCGCCTGCATCTCGGCGGCCACGGTCTGGGGAAACCCGGCGGCCCTGAACCTCTTCGTCCGGACCACGACCAGCATCGGAACGAACATCGTCTATACCTCGATTCCGCTGTTCATCTTCATGGGGGCCATGCTGGAACGCTCCGGCGCCGCCAACGACCTCTTCGATTCCATGTACATCATCTTCGGCCCCCTGCGGGGGGGCATCGCGATCACCACGGTCGTGATCTGCACCCTCCTGGCGGCAGCGAGCGGCATCATCGGCGCGTCGCTCACCCTGATGACCATCCTGGCCTTGCCGGCCATGCACAAGTGCAGATACGAAATGAGGCTGGCCACAGGCACCATCATGGCGGCCGGGTGCCTGGGGACCCTGATCCCCCCCAGCATCATCCTGGTGATCTACGGGGCCCAGGCCCAGATCTCGATCGGCCAGCTCTTTGCCGGCGGAATCGGCTCCGGCATTTTGCTGTCGATCCTCTACCTGGTCTATATCGTCGCGAAAATCATCTTCCAGCCCGACTGCGCCCCGGCCATCGATCCCGCCGAGGCGGCCAAGTACAGCCGGGCCCAGAAGTGGCTGATGTTTTTCCGGTCGGTCATGCCGACCTCGATCCTGATCCTCCTGGTGCTGGGAACGATCCTCCTGGGCGCCGCGACGCCGACGGAGGCGGCGGCCCTGGGCTGCGCAGGCGCCACGGCAATCGCCATCTACAACCGGCAGCTCAGATGGTCGGTCGTCAAGGAATGCTGCTACCTGACCATGAAGACCACGGCCATGATCATGTTCATCATTCTGGGCGCCTCGATGTTCACCGCGGTCTTCCTCGGGCTCGGGGGCGGCGACGCCATCAACAGCCTGGTGAGCGGCCTGGAGGTCAACCCCTGGATCGTCATGGCCCTGATCCTCTTCATCCTCTACATCATGGGGATGTTCATCGACTGCTACGGCATGCTGCTGATCGGCATTCCCGTCTTCACGCCGGTCGTCAGCACCCTGGGGTTCGACCCCCTCTGGTTCGGCGTCATGTTCGCCGTGATGATCCAGATGTCTTACCTGTCGCCGCCCTTCTCCTACGCGTCCTTCTACGTGAAGGGGGTGGCGCAGCAGCAGAATATCGCGATTCCCATCAGTGACCTCTACTGGGCCTCCATCCCCTTCATGGTGATGCAGGCAATCGGGGTGCTTCTGATGTGTCTGTTTCCGCAGCTGGTCCTGTGGATACCGCGGCACGTGTTCTGATGCATCCCGCGTCGTGGGGCGGGCCGGGTGAGGACGCGGTTTTGAATGGGGTTCAAGGAGAGAAGGGATGACGGCAAGGGGGATCGGATGCGATCGGCGAGTGATCATTGCCTGCAGGGTCATGGAGCCGGAGCTGGCGCGGGTGCTGGAGGAGGAAAGGGATGAAGGGGTGGAAATCGTCTACCTCGATCAGGCCCTCCACCGGACCCCGACGAAGCTCCTGGGCCAGCTCCAGGAAAAGATCGACCGGTACGCCCAGACGGCGGAGCGCATCATCCTGGGCTATGGCCTGTGTTCCAATGGCGTGGTCGGCGCCAGGGCGGAACGACAGGAGCTTGTCATCCCCCGGTGCCATGACTGCATCGCCCTGTTCCTGGGATCGCCGTCCCGGTATCAGGAGGTGTTCCATCAAAAACCGGGCACCTATTATCTGACTCCGGGCTGGATCGCGGAAAAGAAGGATCCCCTGGGCATCATGGAAGAGAATATGGCCAAGTTCGACCGGGAAACCGCGGAATGGGTCATGGAGGAGGAACTCAGACACTACACCCATATCGCCCTGATTGATACGGGCGTCGAAGCGATGGGGACGCTCCGGCAGCGGGCCATGGAGAACGCTGCGGTCCTGAAAAAACAGTACGAAGAGATCCCGGGCAGCCTCGACTACTTCCGAGCAATCGTCCGCGGCCCCTACAGCCCGGACCATTTCCTCAGGATCCGATCGGGCGAGGCGCTCACGCAGGAGATGTTTTTTTAAAACCAAACCATAAGGAAGGGAGAAATTCAAGATGTCCAAAATTCGGGAAATCGGCGCGGCCATCGAGGCCGGCAAGGGGAAAGCCGTTCAGGATCTTATCGCGGCGGCCATGGACGAGGGGATGAAGCCGATCGATGTGCTCCAGGGCATGATCGATTCCATGAGGGACGTGGGTGAGAAGTTCAAGCAGGGCGAGATCTATGTGCCCGAGATGCTCATCGCGGCCAGGGCCATGAAGAAAGGGTTGGAGATATTGAGGCCGAAACTGGTGGGCGAAAGCGGCGCTGTCATCGGCAAGTTCGTCATCGGCACGGTAGCCGGAGACCTCCACGACATCGGCAAGAATCTCGTGGCCATGATGGTCGAAAGCCAGGGATTCGAGGTCATCGACCTGGGCGTCGACGTCAAGGCCGAAAAGTTCATCGAGGCGATCAAGGCCAATCCCGACTGCCGGGTCATGGGCATATCGGCCCTTCTGACCACGACGATGCCGGCCGTCAAAGAGACGCTCAACGCCCTTGCGGCTGCGGGGGTGAGGAACCGGGTGAAGGTCATGGTGGGCGGAGCCCCCGTCACCCAGGCATTCGTAGATTCGATCGGCGCCGATGGATTCGCGGCGGACGCAGCCACGGCGGCCAGCAGGGCAAGAGAACTGAACCAGAGCTTCAACTAGGAGGACCTTCCATGAATTCACGCGAAAGAGTGCTGTGCACGCTCAACCACAAGGAACCCGACCGTATTCCCCTGGATCTCGGTTCGGGCCATTGCTGCAAGTTCACGAAATATTTCTATGTCAAGCTCCTGGATTACTTCGGCATCAAGGATGAAAAGCTGGAAATCTGCAGCCTCCCCTACCAGGTCGTCTACGCCTCGGACAAGGTGCTGGATCTGCTCAAGGGCGATGTCCGCAACCCCAGGTTGAAGCCCATCAAACCCCCCAATCCCTACTCCAAGAAGTGGGAGGACGAGGAGAGCTACTACGCGCGCAACGAATGGGGCACCCTCTACCGGATGCCCAAGCAGAAAGCCCTTTACTTCGACCTCTATGACACGGTGCTGAAGAATTCCGAGAGCGCCGAAGAGGACGCGAAGTTCGTCTGGCCCGTGCCCGAGAAGTTCGCCATGGCGGACCGAAAGGAGCTCCAAGACTACCACGACGCCGGTTTCTTCACCATGATCACCGAGGTCTTCGGCAACGGTTTCCTCCAGACGGGCCCCCTGGTCTGGGGGTTCGAGAACTGGCTGGCCATGCTCCTGGCCGAGCCGGAACGCTGCATCCCTTTCATTGAAAAGCTGCTGGAGAAAAAGTGCGAATACTACGACAACATCTTCGCGGTCTACGGCGGCCTGATCGATTCAACGGCAGAACCGGACGATTTCGGCACCCAGCGGGGCACCTTCGTGTCGCCCAAGATCATCCGGGAGATGATGATGCCCATGCACAAGAAGCTCAACGCCCACATCAAGTCCCGGCAGAACGTCAAGATCATGCTCCACACCTGCGGCTCCGTCTATGCCATCATCCCGGACATCATCGAGGCGGGCTACGACATCCTCAACCCCGTCCAGATCACCGCCACGAACATGGAGCCCGAGCGGTTGAAGAAGGAGTTCGGCAGCCAGCTTACCTTCTGGGGCGGCGGCATCAACACCCAGTCGACCCTGCCCAACGGCACGCCCCAGCAGGTGCGCGACGAGACCAAAAGGCTCATCGACACCTTCGCCCCGGGCGGCGGCTTCGTCTTCTCCACGGTCCACAACGTCCAGGACGACGTGCCGATCGAGAACTTCATGGCCATGTGGGAAACTTTCCAGGACAATTGCAAATACTGAGAGCGCATCCCGTTTGAATGAGCCCTTTCCTGAGGTTCCCCGGTGCTCGGTCAGGCCGGGGAACCCTGCCTTTGAACGGCGTCAGCGGCAGGGCGTCGCCAGCCTGAATCCGACCCGGGGCTCCTGGCATCCGATGGAGCGCATCGCCACCGTGAATATCGGAGAAGGCTTCCGGAGCCATCGCGCGAACTCGAAACGCCCCGCTTCTTCAATCCCCGTCAGGCAAAAGATGGGGGAACGGGTCCTTCATGTGGGGGATGTGCATGGCGGTCATGAACTCCTCCTGGAAATCCGTTGACAGGGTCAGCTCCACATATTCGACCTGCCTCGCCATCTCTTCGGCTTCGCGGCGTTTGCCGCGGTTCAGGAGGGTGATCCGCGCCCCGTCGCCGGCAGCGTTTCCCACGGAGAACACGGAACCTGGATCGCAGTCGGGGAACATTCCAAGACGCATCGCTTCCGTCTTGTCGATGTAGCTTCCGAAGGCGCCGGCCAGCACCACCCGGTCCAGCCGCGTAATGCCAAGCCGTTTCATCAGCAGTTTCGCCCCGGCGTAAAGAGCTCCCTTGGCGAGCTGGACGCTCCGCACATCCTGTTGGCCGATCGTGATGGCCTCCTGAAGCGACGTCTGATGGGGCCATGCGATGACGAACTCCGGTTTGCCGTTGTTCAGGCAAAGTCGGGGCGTGGAGAGATCGGTGCGGAAGCGGCCGCTGGGGTCTATCATCCCGGCCCGGTAGAGCTCGGATACGCCGTCGATGATTCCGGAGCCGCAGATGCCACGGGCGCCGACAGGAGCGGATCCTGCCGGCGCATCTTCAATGCCGATCACTTTGAAGGAGACCTCCAGGGTTGCGGGATCGATCCGAATCCGTTCGATCGCCCCGGGGGCCGCGCGCATGCCGAACCGGATGTGGGCCCCCTCCAGGGCCGGACCGGTCGCGCAGGAGGCACACAGAAGCCTGTTGCGGTTTCCCAGGATCATCTCGCCGTTGGTCCCCACGTCGATGATGAGCGTCACCTCGTCCCGGCGATAAGGTTCCTCAGCGATCAATACAGCCACGTTGTCCGCACCGACAAATCCCGCCTCGATCGGCAGAATGTGGACGCGGGCCCCGGGATGGATATCCATGCCCAGATCGCGCGCCTTGATGTCCAGGCTGCGGTGTACGGCCGGGGCGAAGGGGGAACAGCCCAGAGGCTGCGGATCGATGCCGAGAAAGAGGTGGTGCATGGCGGTATTGCCCACCAGCGTCATATCGAGCAGATCGTCGCCTTTCAGACCGGCGTCGGCGGAGATGCCGCTGATCAGGCCGTTGAGACCCTCCCGGATGGTTTCATGAAGCTTATCCAGACCGTCAGTCTGTTCGATCGCATAGGTGATCCGCGAGATCACATCCTCGCCGAAGGCGACCTGAGGGTTCATGATCGACCGCGTGGCCACCACCTTTCCCGTGGTCAGACTGCAGAGGTATCCGGCCACGGTGGTCGTGCCCATATCGATCGCCAGACCGAAGCAATCATCGACCACTCCCGGGAACAGAGCCAGGATTTCGGTTTCCATCCAGACAGCCGCGGTGACGGTCCATTGTCCTTTCCGGAGCGCCCTGGGGAGGGCCCGAATGGCCGGGTGATCGATCTCAAGGCGCGGGAGGCCGAATCGGGAACTCAGCGCCCCGACGAGCCGCTCGTAATCGGCCTGCGGATCCTCCAGTTCCGGGGGACGGAGGGTGACGGTGAAGAGACGGACCGCGGGGTCGAGCTCGATCTCGATATTCCCGGCTGCTTTCCGCACGATCTGGCCTCCGCTTCTGCTCTGTTCAGGAAGAAAGACCGACAGATCTCCCTGAATCCTGGCGACACAGGCGAGGCGGTAACCTTCGGCCCGCTCCTTTTCCCCGATGTGTTTCGCTTCCTCATCGGTGAAGGGGGAGAGAGGGTCCGATGAAGTGTTGATGCCCGGGCAACCGACGCCACCCGTCTCGATGCGCACTAGGCACTTCCCGCATGAGCCCTTCCCACCGCAGACCGATTCGATTCCGACCCCCAGCATCCGGGCCGCTTCAAGCAGGGTCTTCCCTTCCGGGATCGTCCCTCTCCGGCCGGACGGCTGAAAAACAATCTGACAGCCTTTCATCATCAGCTCCCTTTATTCACCTGATTCGCCGCAAGTCCTGGACGGTGTTCCGAATCGACGTACCCGTCGCTTAACCATGAACCGCAACGGGCCGTCAAGATAAATCCGCACGCCGCATGAAGATCGTTCAAGGTTCCTTGACGTGCAACCACACCAAATTTCCATTGGCTCGGGTATGGCTCTTGATTGACAAGCCGGCATGTGTTAAATCTCAAAATTCTTGGAGAACGGATCCATGGATGAAAAGAAGGGAAGCAAGAAGAACGGATCCCGGAAAACGACGCAACCGCGGTCCGGACGCATCAGCAAGGCCCGCATGCGGGACCTGAATCTCTACCACGAAGACCGGCTGGCGGCCCTGGGGACCCTGGCGGCAGGCATCGCCCACGAACTCAACCAGCCTCTGAACACGATCCGCGTCGTCACCGACGGTTTCCTCTTCGGACGCAACGAGGGATGGACCCTGGACCCCGAAGAGCTTTTCGAAGGGTTGGAGATGATTTCCAGGCAGGTGGCGAGGATGGACAAGGTGATCCAGAATGTCCGTAATTTCGCCCGGGAGGAAAGGGATGCCGGGATGGAGCACGCAACGGCCCGCGAGGCCATCGAAAACGTCTTTTCCATGATCGGGAGGCAGATCGAAGCCCATGGGATCCTGGTGGAACGGGATCTCGATTGCGGACTGCCGGCGCTGCACATCTCTTTGAGCGAACTGGAACAGGTGGTGATGAACCTGATCGTGAATGCGCGTCAGGCCCTCGACACGAGTACCATCGATCCGAAGAGGCTGTGGGTCCGGACGGGCAGGCGGGATCGCTCCGTCTTCATCGAGGTAGGCGACAACGCCGGCGGCATCCCGGACCACCTGCTGGAGAGGATCTTCGAGCCTTTCTTCACGACCAAGCCCGCCGGCAAGGGAACGGGTCTGGGACTCAGCATCTGCCAGTCCATTGTCGGCAAGTGCGGAGGGCTCATCGAGGTCCGTAACAACGGGGTCGGCGGGGCCGCGTTCACGGTCCTGATTCCCGCGGGAGGGGACGGGGAGTGAATATCCTGTTGGTCGACGATGAAAAGGACGTCCGCAAGAGCCTCTCCAGGTTTCTTCAGAAGCTTGGCCACTCCGTGGTCTGTGCGGCGGACGGTATGGAGGGGCTCCGGGAATACCACGCCCAGGACATCCATCTCGTGATCACCGACATCCGGATGCCCGAGATCGACGGTCTGGAGCTGTTGCGGCGAATCAAGGTGATCGAGAAGTCGCCCGTGGACGTGATCGTCGTCACGGGTCACGGAGACACCGCCAGCGCCGTGAAGGCGCTCAAATACGGGGCCTTTGACTATCTCCAGAAACCCATTGACGTCCGTGAACTGGCCATTGTGATCGAACGCTCGGCAGACTACCTGGCCTTGCGAAACAATTACCGGATTTTAAAGCAGGAATTCCAGGAACGGGTCGGGATGGAGACGCAGGCGGTCCGGGGGGAGGTGGAGCGGCTCCGGGCCGCGTACCTCGAAGAGGTCGGCCTCGAGGGGATGGCCATCTACTCCGAGGCGATGCGCCGCGTGGCCGGCCAGGCGGAGCGGTACAGCACGGATCGAGGAATTCCCGTCCTGATCGAAGGTGAGAGCGGCACCGGCAAGGAGCTGATCGCCCGCTATATCCACCATTACGGGGGGCAAAGCGGTCTGGCGCCCTTTGTGGCCATCAACTGCGGCGCGATCAGTCAGGAGCTCTTCGAAGGGGAGCTCTTCGGCCATGACCCGGGCGCCTTTACGGGCGCCACCTCGCGGGGACAGATGGGCAAGATCGAGGCCGCCAACGGAGGCACGATTTTCCTCGACGAAATCGGCGAGCTGCCGTCGGCCGTCCAGGTGAAGCTGCTGCGGGTCCTGGAAGAGAAGAAGCTCTACCGTCTGGGAGGCGTCAAGGAGATCCCCGTCGACATTCGGATCATCTCGGCGACGAACAAGGATCTCGAACGGGAGGTTGAAGCGAACCGGTTTCGCCTGGACCTCTATTACCGGGTGAACATGGGACACATCCGGATTCCGGCTCTGCGGGAGCGGAAGGAGGACATTCTGCCCCTGGCGTTCCGGTTTGCAAAGAGGGCCTCCCTGCGGCGAGGTCAGAATTTCGGCGGCTTCACGCCGGATGCGGAGCGTTTTCTCCGCTCCTACCCGTGGCCCGGGAATGTTCGGCAGCTCAAGAATGCGATGGAGCGGCTGGTGCTGATGCAGGGGGCCGACCAGGCCGATCTGGACGACCTGGGCTTCATCCGCAACGGCCTCTCCCGGGAGAAGCCATGGCCGTCTCCGTTGATCGACGGGGAATTCAAGCTTCCGGAAGAACGGCTCGATCTCGAAGGGCTCAACCGTCGGATCATCCGCATGGCCCTCGAAAAGCATGCGGGCAACCGGACACGGGCCGCTGCCTATCTCGGGATTTCACGGCGGGTCCTGGAGGGCCGGCTGAAAAAGTTGAAAGAGGATTGAGCCGGCCCCACCATCCTGTCCGCTGAGCGAGCCCCTCCTCCGGTCCCTTCCGGACAGAGTCCGCAAGACCTTATCCGGGATCGGAACCCCTTCCGGATAGGGCAACCCCAAGGTCGATCCCCCTCAGCCTTTTGCGGCAGGCGGCCTCACGATCCGGACCAGCAGAATCGATACCAGACACATCACCCCGGCAATGATGAAGGAGGCGGCATAGTTTCCGGCCGCGTAGGTCTTTGTCGCGGTGGACCCGCCAACCAGGATCTCATAAGGAACCTCCTGCACGACCCTCATCAGCTTCGGGGCGATCCAGGGGCCGAAGAGCCCGGCCACGCCGTAGGCCATGAACATGCAGCCGTAGTTGACCCCCATATGCTTCGTTCCGAAATAGTCCGCCGTAACGGCGGGATAAAGTCCGAGGAATCCGCCGAAACAGAACCCCACGGACATGACCCCGAAGAGGAAGAGCGGGAACGAGGTGAGCCAGTTGAGGGAAAGCATGACCGTTCCGCCAAAGAGAAACATGATGTAAAGGGTCTTCTTCCGCCCGAGGCTGTCCGAAACCTTGCCCCAGACGATGCGGCCCAGTGCGTTAACCACGGAGATGGCCATCACGGCAGTCGTGCCTTTCGTCAGAACATCCAGATAAACATCACCGGGGATCGTCGAATAACGGCTCACGAGGCCGAGGATGGAAAAGGACTGCCAGATGTTGACCGTGTTCATGATGATCAGGAATCCGGCGGAGCAGCCCGCGAAGTAGGTGATCCAGAGAAGCCAGAATTGGGGAGTCCGGATCATCTCCTGCCAGGTGTAGTCCGCGGCGGAACTGCACACTGCCGCGTTTCCGGCCGAGGCAGGCGGCGTCCATCCCGGGGGAGAGTAGTCGGCCGGCGGATTGATCATGAACTGGGCCCCGATCATCACGATCACGAAAAAAATGACGCCTAGACAGAGAAACATGTTCATTACGCCGAGGGATTGCATCAGCGCCTTGGCCACCGGTGCGAACACGAGGCCTCCGGCGCCGAATCCGGCGACGGCAAGGCCGGAGATGAGGCCCCGTTTGTCGGGAAACCATTTCACGCAGGTCGCGATCGGGCAGACATAGGCCGCGCCGATGCCGACGCCGCCGATGACGCCGAACCCCAGGGTGAACACGAACAGGCTGTTCGCAAAGGAGGCCAGCAGCAGCCCGAGCCCCAGCAGCACCGCACCCGTCATGGCGACGCGGCGGGGACCGATCCTGTCCTGGATACGGCCGGCAAAGATGGTGGCCAGGCCGAAGAAGAGCAGGACCAGCATGGACGGGAGCGCCAGGTCCGTGTTGCTCCAGTCGGGAAAGGAGGCTTTGAGCCCCGGCTTGAAGACGCTGTAGATATAGATGGCGCCGAGGCTGATCTGGATCAACAACGCACCGACAACGACGAGCCAACGGTTGAACGATCTTTCGCTTTCCATGGATCATGCCCCCCTTTTTTTTGTGCCGATTAGCACATTATATCGGGAATGTCTAATGGACTCGAGGGGAAACAGCCGCATGCCTCCGGGACGCGGCCGATTACCCGGACGAAAGAAGATGCAGATCGTCGCGCGTGTTCACATTCAGGAACATCTTCATCTCCGGATCAAAGGAGCGGATCGCCTCGGGCGGGATCGCCAGAATGCGGTGACCCGGGTAGAAACCTGCGATCTTCAGACGGTCCCTGTCGATCAGTCCCCGGATGACCGGAAGGCATCGGCGGGCATAGATGGCGTGGAGGGGCTGGGGGCCTTCGGGGGTAACCGGGACGACGATATCGTAACCTGAGGCCAGGGAGATCATCCGCTCGATGAAGCCGCGGTTCAAGAAAGGCATGTCGCAAGCCGCGAAGAAGGCCCGTTCCCCGCGGGCGTGGAAGAGACCCGTGTAGATCCCACCCAGCGCCCCCTTCCCCGGGCGGATATCGACGGCAACGGCCGCGTCTTGGTCGAGATAATCCAGCGGTGAGACGGTCACGATGATCACCTCTTCGAAAAGGGTCCGGAAGAGACGAACGGTCCGGTCGATCATCCGTTCCCCGTTCACCGGGAGAAGGGCCTTGTTCTCTCCCATGCGGCTGCTTCTGCCCCCCGAAAGAATGACCCCTGTCATGACGGTTCCTTTCCGCCGTTGAAGTTCGGGTAACGGGCGTCGAGGATCACGACCCGTCCCCGGTCGGACTCCGAACGGATCAGGCGACCGATCCCCTGTCGCAGTTTGATTTCGGTCTCATAACGGTAACGCCGCCAGTACTCCTGACGCGGCAGGAGATTGCGGCGCGCAATCTGAAGGGGATCCTGGGGGTGTGGAAAGGGGATGCGGGTGATGACCACCTGGGTCAGCGTGTCGCCCGGGAAATCCACGCCATACCAGAAGGTGTCCACTCCGAACAGGACGCTTTCACGGATGGCCCTGAACTCGTCGCAGAGGACTGACGTGGGGACGCCGTTCTGCTGGATGATGAGGGGAAAGCCGTCGGCGCGGATACGGTCCGCAACCCTTCCGGAGACCGCATTCATGTCCGCGTAGCTCGAGAAGAGTACGAGGGTGCGTCCCCGATTGCTGCGGACCAGGACGGGCAGCAGCTCGCAGACTCGGGTTAGCCAGACGTCCTTGTTTTCAAATGCGCCGCTTACGGCGCGTTCGGGAACGGCGATCTCCGCTGCGGCGGGGTCAAAGGGCGACGGGATCGCCGCGAAACGGAATTCATGGTCAGGGGATTGCCCCGCGGAATTCGGTTGATCCCGGCCTTGCGAGGGGAGCGCGGAGAGGGGTCTTGTCTCCGCCGTTTCCGTTTCTCCCGGGGCGTCCATGCCGACCGAGACGCGAAACCCGTCGAAGCTCCCGCTATGGCGGAGCGTGGCCGACGTGAAGATCACGCAGCGGTGGCTGCTGTACAGATGGTCCCGAAGAAGATCGGCCACCTCCACAGGCCGGACCGAGATCACCCAGTGACGTTGAAAGAGGATGCAGGCCGCGACATCCGTCGCCGAACCGATCTTTTCTCCGATCGCCTTGAGTGTGGCTGCGTTTTCACGGAGATCCCCGAGGGCGGTCTTCATCCGGTCCAGGGTGCGGGCATGGAGCCCGAGTTTGCGGCCCGTCATCGGCTCCTTGACGAAGGAGAGATTGCCGGTGATCCCTTTCAGGGAATTCCTCAGATCGGCAAGGTGCCTCTTGAGGCTGCCATCCCGGAATGCCGGGTGCACCGCGTCCAGGACCGACGATTCTCCCGGGACGGAGGTCCCGCGGACCGCTGCAAGGGCCTGTGCCAGATCGGACGCTTCCGAGCGGAAGGAGGCTATGGCGTCCAGGGCGGTCGTGATTCCCGATGCGTCGAAGCCGGAGGCGTCAGACCGCAGGCGGCGGAGAGCCGCTTCGAGATAGGAGACGGTGTCCGCAATGTCCCTGGAGGAGATTTCAACCGCAAAGGCGCCGCGGACGGCGCCTTCGAAATGGTTGGCCTCGTCGATCACGTAGGTTCCGAAGGAGCCGCCAAGCGTCTCGTCCCGGTCGAGAAGGGCGAGCTTGTGATGATTGGTCACGATCAGTCGTGCATTGCGGGCCTCGGCGGCGACCACCTGCGCCGGGCAGCGAAGGTGGCGGGGCGGGCAGCCGCTCCGAGCCGATATCTCATGGCGGAGACGCCGGAAGACGGGGCCGTCGTCCAGGTGGAACCGGACCCGCTCCCCCACGCCATCCCCGTCCACCAGCCGGAAATGGAGAAGACGGATCACGAAATAGAGCCAAGCGATCAGGCGGGCGCCGGAGAGCCCCTCCTCGTACAGGTTTCCCAGCTTTTCGGCGCAGATGTAATTCGATTTCCCCTTGAGCAAAGCGCAAGGGATCCTGCGGTATGCCCGATTGAGGGATGCGGCCAAGGGGATTTCCCTCCGGATGATCTGATCCTGGAGGTTCTTTGTGAAGGTTGAAACCGCGACGCGCTCCCGGGGATTCAGCCGAAGGTGCTCAAAAACCGGGATCAGATAGCCCTGGGTTTTGCCTGTGCCGGTCCCCGCTTCAACGGCGAGAACGGCACCGTCATTGAGCGCCCCGGCCACCAGTCCGGCATAGGCGTTCTGGGACGGCCTGAGGGCATAACCGCGCGCCGAGGCGGCCAGGCTCCCGAAGAGGTCGCCCATCCGGGCGACGCGGATCTTCTTGACGGGTTCGTCTCCCTCCGGGGGATGAGCCGGAAGAGGCCCCTTGGCCAGAAACCGCTTCCAGTCCGAAGTGTCCAACCCCGCAGACGGATCGAACAGACCGCCGAAGTAGTCACGGAAATTTCGATTCAGATGGAGAAAGAGATCGCCGAAAAGGGTTTCGCTCCTCTCCAGATGGAAACGGAGCGAAGCCGCAGGGGGAAATTCCGCGGGGTTCAGCACGCGGGTTTCGATCTGACGGACCAGTTCGACCGATAGTTCGACGACCTCCGGGGCGCTGAAGGAAAATTTATCCCGCTTCCTGCCGTGGAGGTGCTCCCAGAGAGGTTTCATCGCGGAGCTGTCCACCTGGGGAAGAAAGAATTCGGCAACGAACCGGAGGTCGATCACCCTGGGATTCCCGCCGGCGGCCAGCAGGGTTTCGATCTGTTCCCGGGGATTCAGCGTTAAAACCGTATCCGCTCCGGAAAGCAGCGGCGACAGAAAGGCCGCGACATCGGCCAGCGTCGGCGCGCTCCGCAGCGTCTCCCTGGAGATGCCGGAGACATGATGTTCCCGCTCCGTCGATCGGCCGTAACGGACGCGGGAAGAGAACTTTTCCTCAGGCCGGTCCGGTGCGAAAACGGACGCGGCGACTTCATAAATACGGTTTCCTCCCTCTTCGGCAAGCCCGCAGTGGGCGAAGAGGAAGACGATATTTCGGATCCTGCCGTGATAGGTTTTCAGCACACTTGCATGGACCTTCCGGGTAATGGGGTGTCCGGCCGGCGACGGACAGGGGGTGTCGGCCTTGAGGAATTCATAGCGCGGTGCCGGCGTTTTGGCAACCCTTTTATCGCTTGGCACGCTTAACCCGAGGAAATCGGAAAAAAGGTTGCATTGTTTCGGCCGGGCGATTTATAGATCATGCAATGCCCGGACAGATGCTGCTGGGATCCGGGAGTCGGGCAGCGGCGTGACCCACAGGGTCGAGCCGCCGGACCACAAAAAATGTTCGGAGAGGGAGACCGGGGGGCGATGTCGGAAACGGACGAAAAAAAGGGCGCCGGGGGCTTGGGTGCCAAACGCGGCGCCATGATCAGCGGTTTTCGAATCCAGCGGACCGTCGAAGCCGGAGAGTACCGTTTGGAGGACATTTTTGCGGATATCCGCGGCTGCGGTCCCCTGTCGTCCGTATTCGACGACGCCGGGGAGATCGAAGAGGTCATCGGGAGCACCCGGGTATTGGTCGTGGACCGGCCCCACGAGATGTTCGTCTCCAACGACGACGCCTCCATCACGATCGGATTGGCGCACCTGAGACACGCACCGGACGAATTCCTCTATCTGGACATTCTGCACGAACTTTGTCACGTCAAACAGCAGCGTGAGGGGAGGAACCTTTACGATCGCAGCAAATCGTACGTGGACCGCGAAACGGAAGTCGAGGCCTATCGGGTCACCGTGAACGAGGCCCGCAGGCTCGGAATGACGGACGGCGCAATCTCCAGGTATCTGCGCGTCTCCTGGATCTCGGACGAGGAGCATCTCAGGTTGGCCCGCTCGCTGGGCGTTCGGATGGACCCGCGGGAGACCGGCGGGGAAAGCGGCGGCGTTTGATCCCGGGG
>CAZWTL010000005.1:76970-93241 GCA_964637025.1 uncultured Syntrophaceae bacterium
CCCGGGGCGCTGGGATGCGTCATTTCGAGCCGTTGAGCCTCTCGTTGAATTCATCCGGCGTGAACCGGTACTCCTGGGTGCCGTAGCATTCGACGGCAAAGGAGGCGCAGACGCTGCCCATCCATGCGCACTGTTCGATGTGGTTTCCGCGGATCAGGCCGCTGATCAATCCCCCGCGGTAGGAATCGCCCGCGCCCGTCGGATCCTCGACCTTCCGGGCCCGGGCCGGGGAAATGGCGATTTCAAAATCCCGGGTCGAAATCTGCGAGCCCAGGGCGCCCAGTGTCGTGATCAGGGTCCCGGACAGTTGCAGAAGATCCTCCTTCTTCAAGCCGGTTTTACCGATGATCAGGTTCAGTTCATAATCGTTCACGATCAGGATCCGGGATCCCTCGATGGCGCGGATCAGCTCTTGCGGATCCCACAGGGGAAGGGATTGGCCGGGATCGAGGATGTAGTCGATTCCCCTGGACTTGCAGAGGCGAGGGTAGTTTGCCATGTCATCGAAATTCCCCGGCGCGATGATCATGATGGTTTCACACGGGTCGAGCCCGTCGAAATCCAGCCGGGAGGAATATTTCATGGCGCCGGGATTGAAACCGGTGATCTGGTTGTCGGAAAGGTCCGTTGTGATGAAGGCGCCGGCCGTGAATTCTTCGTCGATGACCCGGATGTGGCTGGTGGAGATGCCGTTTTGCTCGAGCCAGGCGAAATACCGGTGATAATCGTGGCCGATGGTGGCGGTGATGATGGGACGTTCGCCCAGCATTCTGAGCGCATAGGCGATATTTCCCGCTGTGCCGCCGAATTTTTCCTTCATGCCGTTGACCTGGAAACAGACGTTCAACGCATGAATTCTGTCCGGCAGGATGTGGTCCGAAAAGTATCCCGGGAAATCCATGATGCGGTCATAGGCCAGCGCGCCGGAAACAATGATGTTCATCTGCCCGTTCCTTTCCCATCGATCGGCTTCTGAATTCGTCCGGATATATAGGGAATAACCACTTGCGTGTCAAACAGATTCTGTCCGAACCCGGGTGGCGTTGTCAACCACGAAGTTTGCCTTGATAATCCATGACAGTCGTTGTAGATAATTCATCATCAAACAAGCGGGCGGAGGCGAAAAATGTACTGGGAAGAAGAGGTCGAGACGATCAGCCGGGATGGACTTTTAAAACTTCAGGCGGATAGGCTTGCGGAGACACTCGAACGGGCGGGGAGATCGCCTCATTACGCGAATCGTTTCAAGGAATCGGGTTTGAACATCAAGGAAATCCGAACGTCCGCCGATGTCGAAGGGCTGCCTCTGACGACCAAGGAAGACCTCCGGGAAAATTGGCCTTACGGTTTTCTCGCCAGTTCCCGGGACGAACTGATTCGGATGCACTCCTCCTCGGGCACGACCGGACGGGCCACGGTCATCTTTCACACCTCAGGCGACATCGAGGCATGGACGAATTTGCTCGCCCGCAGCATGTACATGGCCGGCATGAGGCGCTCCGATGTCTTCCAGAACATGATGACCTACGGTCTGTTCACCGGAGGCCTGGGATTCCATTACGGAGCGGAGAAGATCGGGGCGCTGGTGATCCCCGCCGGGGCTGGAAACAGCAAGCGCCAGATTCAGCTGATGCGGGATTTCGAAACCACGGCGGTCCACATCATCCCCAGTTACGCCCTCCACCTCTCCACGGTATTTCAGGAAGTCGGCGTCGATCCCCGGCGCGACACGAAGATCCGGATGGCGTTTCTCGGCGCCGAACCCCATTCGGAGAAGATGCGAAGGAAGATCGAGGAGCTTTACGGCTTCAAGGCCTTCAACTCCTACGGCCTGTCCGAAATGAACGGCCCCGGGGTGGCCTTCGAATGCCCGGAGCAGAACGGCATGCACATCTGGGAGGACAACTATATCGTGGAGATCATCGACCCTGTGACGCTGAAGCCCGTTCCCGAAGGCGTGGAAGGCGAGCTGGTTCTGACCACGCTCATGCGGACAGGGATGCCCATCCTCCGCTACCGCACCAAGGACCTCACGCGGATCATGCCGGGCCCTTGCCCTTGCGGACGCACCCACCGGAGGATCGAACGGATCACCGGGCGGACGGACGACATGATGATCCTCAAAGGGGTCAACATCTTCCCGATTCAGATCGAGCGGAAACTCATGGAAATCCCGGGCGTAGGGACGAACTTCCTGATCGTTCTCGAACGAATCGACTTCAACGATTCGATGACCGTCAGGGTGGAGGTCCAGAAGGAGTTCTTCAGCGGAAACCTGAAGCAGCTTGAAACGCTTCGGCGCCGCATCACGGAGGACCTCCGGAGCGAGATCCTGATCACGCCCCTGGTCGAACTCGTGGAGCCGGACAGCCTGCCGCGGAGCGAGGGGAAGGCGAAGCGCGTTATCGACAATCGGAAGGATTAACATCAGGAGGTGCCGATGATTTCTTATCAGCTTTCGATCTTTGCGGAAAACAAGCCCGGAAGACTCGCGGCGGTCACCAGAGTATTGGCCAAGGAGAAGATCAACATCCGGGCGACGACGATCTCAACGTCCGATACGTTCGGGGTCATCAATCTGATCGTCGACGATCCCGTTCGCGCCGAAGCGGCCTTGACCGAGGCCGGAATGACCGTATCGCTCTGCAAGGTCCTGGCGGTCGTCATCCCGGACCAGCCGGGCAGCCTGGACCGCCTCACCCAGCTTCTTTTATTGGAGAACATCAATATCAACAATGCTTACGGCTTCGTGCTGGAAGGCCACCGGAAGGCGGTATTTGTGGTCAGCGTGGACCAGATCGAAAAGGCGGAGGCCCTTTTAGAGCAGAACGGGTTCCAGACCCTGGATGCCGAGGCGCTTTCTGCGATAGAGCCTTTTCACTACATGAAATATTGAGGACGGGACGATGACTCACGCCGATGCAGGCCGCTATGCGGCCAAACATGCCCCGGGCGAACGGCCGGATGAAAAAATCGCCGCGGCGTTGCGGCAACACGGAAGGGAAGGGCGGATCGCATGCGCCGACGCCGAGAGGATCGGGAAAAGCATCGGCGTTTCGCTTGCGGAGGTCGGCAAGACGATCGATCTGCTGGAATTCCGCATCGTCCGATGCCAGCTGGGCCTGTTCGGCTATCCCGAGGGGAAGCCTCTCAAGAGCGACGTAGACGATCCGGAGCTCGAGACCTCGATTCGGGACCGTCTCGACGCCGGGAGGCTTCCCTGCAGGACCGCCTGGGAAATTGCCGAGGAGCGAGGGATGGCCAGAATGAAAGTGGCCAATGCCTGCGAAAAGATGGGGATACGGATCAAGCCCTGCCAGCTCGGCGCCTTCTGATTCACGTTGCGGCGTCCCGGGAGCCGTTGCGCTCGATGTAACGCGTCAGGATCCGCAGAACCGATTCGGCGTTGTGGCGGGCGTGCCAGAGGACCTTCTCCATCGTGAGGGGCCGGTCCTCGAGGCCGTGGGCGAAGTTGTCCACCGAGCAGAGGGAAGCGAAGGGGATCCCCAATTCCTGGGCGACCGACGCCTCGCTCGCCATCGTCATCCCGACGAGGTCGGCAAAGCGGGAGATCATCGCCACCTCCGCACGCGTTTCGAGGCGGGGACCTGCGGATTGCCAGTACGTGCCGCCGTCGACGCAATCCAGGGCGCAGTCGCGGGCCGCCTCAAGCCATTTGCGGCGAACCTCGTGGCTGAGGACCGGCACGATATGCAATGCCCTGTCGCGGACGACCGTGGGTCCGGACCCGATCAGGATGTAATCATCCGGAACAACGAGGCATCCCGGTTTGAGACGGCGTTTCAGCGAACCCGTCGAATGGATGGCGAGGATCTCCCGCGCCCCAAGCCTCTTCAGCGCGGAGAGGTTTGCCGGATGGTTGATCAGGTGGGGCGGAATGTGGCGATGGGGATCCGTTCCGTGACGGGGGATGAAAACGATGCGGGCGTTGCAGAGCACCGTCGCCGGGCCGAAATCTGTTTCGACGGTCTCCTCGCGCAGGCCGGAAAAGAAATCCCGCCTCGGCAGCGAGATGGTTCCGGAAATGATGCCCAACGGTGTCATGCGTCCTCCTTCAGAAGGGATGCGTTGCCCTGAGAACGGCCTATAACAGATCGCCCGGCGCAAGTCAAAAGGAGGGATTGGCTGGAGCATCCGGAGCATCGGGCGGATTGGACGTGTTGCCTGAACAGGGGTTTCGACCGGCTTTGGAGAGCTGGCCGGTCAGGGTGAGGTCAGAGGAATGGGCGTCCCGGATCGCCGGGGTGCGGGGCGGCTGCGACAGGCAGCTGCGGGAAGAGAAAAGGAGAGGGTGAATGCGTTCGGATATATTGAAAAAAGGGGTGGAGACCATCCCCCATCGCGCTTTGCTGTTGTCCGCGGGGGTGGCCCGGGAGGACCTGGAGACCGGAAAACCGTTCATCGGCGTCGCCAACAGTTTCAACGATCTCATACCCGGGCACATTCATCTGGGCGAACTGACCCGGGAGGTGAAACGGGGAATCCGCGACGCAGGCGGCGTTCCCTTTGAATGGGGCGTCCCCGGGGTATGCGACGGAATTGCCATGTCCGTTGAGATGCGGCTGAGCCTTCCAAGCCGTGAACACATCGCGGACAACATCGAGATCATGGTTCTCTCCCATTGCCTGGACGGGTGGGTCGGCGTGACCAACTGCGACAAGATCACCCCCGGTATGCTGATGGCGGCGGGAAGGCTCAATCTGCCGGCCCTGATGATCACAGGCGGGCCCATGAAGGCCAATGTGATCGATGGGAGAACCTATCATCCCATCCAGGGATTCGGAATGGTCGGGCAGGTCAAGGCGGGGAAGATCAGCGTCGAGGAGGCGGAGGCGCTGATCCCATGTATGGTTTGCGGGGCGGGATCCTGCGTAGGCCTTTATACCGCGAATACCATGGCCGTGGTGACCGAGGTTCTGGGGATGTCCCTGACGAGATGCGCCACAACGCTGGCGCTGGATCCCCTGAAAAAGCGACAGGCCTATGAATCCGGCCTCAGGATCGTCGATCTCGTCCGGAGGGGCATTCGCCCGCGTGACATGATGACTCCGGCCTCATTCGAGAATGCCATCCGCGTGGACATGGCCATGGGGGGGTCGACCAATACGGTTCTGCACATACCCGCGGTCGCTCGCGCCGCCGGCATCGATATCGACATCGACCTGTTCGATGCGATTTCCAGGGAAACGCCGCACCTCTGTTCGATCATTCCGGCAGGAACCAGTGAAATGGCCGACATCGATGCCGCAGGAGGCATCCCCGCTGTCCTGAATCGGTTGATGGGCATGCTCAAGGATACGCCCACCATCAACGGAAAATCGATTCTGCAAATTGCCGCAGCGGCGACGGTTTCCAACGGAGAGGTCATCAGGGGATTGGACAATCCCGTTCATCGGGAGGGGGGCATCGCCGTGCTGAAGGGGAATATCGCCCGCAGCGCCGTGATCAAGCAAACCGCGGTCGCCCCCGAAATGTTCGTGCATCGGGGACCGGCGAAGGTGTTCTACAGCGAGAAAGACCTGCTGGATGCGATCGAGGCGAAGGGGATCGAGGAAGGCGACGTCGTCGTCCTCCCCTACCAGGGACCGGCTGGCGCTCCGGGAATGCCGGAAATGCTCACCCCGACCGATGCCATCAAGGGGGCGGGATATCAACGGGTCGCGCTGATCACGGACGGACGTTTCTCCGGAGCAACAACCGGCCCCTGCATCGGTCATGTGGAGATGGAGGCGTACAACGGCGGGGCGATCGGTGCGGTCCGTAACGGGGACATCGTGGAAATCGACATCCCGAAACGCAGCCTGAATGTGTTGCTCGACAGGGATGAGATCCTCAGGAGGCTCTCATCGCCCCGGCTGGTGGAAAGGGGACTGACGCCGATGCTGGACTCCTTCCGCAAGGCCTACATGGGGATCAACTGCTACGGCAAATAGGCGTGCCGCAGGCTTCTGCGGTCCGAGGACGGCGCGCGCACAGAGGATCTTTGATTGACAATATTTGTCCATTCGTGCGATAAAAAGGACAACAATACACCGAAGGGAGAACGGGATATGGTTGCGGAGACGGTCATCCACGTTGGCGAAGACAATTTTGAAGACGAGGTTCTCAAGGCGGACAAACCCGTCCTTGTCGACTTTTGGGCGCCATGGTGCGGGCCGTGCAAGGCCATCGGCCCCGTCATCGAAGCGCTGTCCGTTCAATACCGCGACCGGATCAAAGTCGCGAAGGTCAATATCGACGAACATCCCAAACCGGCCGAGACGTACGGTGTTCAGAGCATTCCGACGCTCATGCTCTTCAAGGGCGGCAATGTGCTCGACACGATCATCGGCCTGGTGCCGAAGGAAAGACTGGAGTCGTCCATCCTCAAGGCCCTGTAGACGGGGAAAGGCGGTCGCTGTGCGAGGAAAGATAGCCATTGCGGCTTTGATGGTGCTGGTTTTGCTGCTGGCAGGCTGCAAGATGTGGCTTCCCTGGGACCGAGGCGGCGACCTGGCCCAGGGAAGTCCGGAGGGGCTCTACCAGCGGGGTCTGGAAGAGTATCAGGATGGAGATTACCAGAGGGCCGCAGACCTGTTTCAGCGCGTGAAGGAGGAGTATCCTCTCAGCACGCTTGCGATCATGGCGGAGCTCGGAATCGCCGATTCCTATTACAGCGACAAGCAATACCCAGAAGCCGCCCTCTCCTACAGAGACTTCGTGAATCTCCATCCGACGAACGAAAATCTTCCCTATGTGATGTATCAGATCGGGATGTGCCATTACAACGGGATCACGACGATCGATCGCGACCAATCGGAGACCTTCAAGGCGCTCAAGGAGTTCGAAAGGCTTCTGCTGCGGTTTCCCGAAAGCCGGTTTGCATTCATGGCCGAAAAGAAAATACGGGATTGCCGGAAGAACCTGGGAGAGAAGGAATTCTACATCGGGAAATTCTACTTCAACATGAAGGAATACCGCGCAGCCCTGCGAAGGTTTGAAACCATCACGAGGGAATATGCGAACGTCGGCCTCGATTACCAGGTCAATTACTTTATAGCTGAAACGAAGAGGAGAATGGAGGAGGCCGGATCGGACGCCGAGGCCGGGAATACGAATTCCGGGAGCGCTTCCCCGTGACTCACCGGTCCGTCAGCACCTGTTGCACCACCTTCAGAAGTTCCACACCCTGAAAGGGTTTGGCCAGAAAATATTGGCCTCCCATCATGTGGCTATCGGGAACCTCACATGACCTGATCGCGCCGGTCAGAAAGATGATGGGGATGGACCCGGTGGCGGGATCTTCCCTGATTTCCTCCGCAACGCGCGTTCCGCTGATGTCCGGCATGATGATGTCCAGTATCACGGCATCGGGTTTACGGAACCTGCATTTCCGCAATCCCTCTGTTCCATTGAGAGCGGTGCACACATCGTAGCCGTGGATCTTGAGCCAGCCCTGCACCACATCTACGACGGCAGGGTCATCGTCTACCACCAAAATGCTTTTTTTCATGTTTTCAGCTCACAGGGGGTGAAGAGGGTTCCCGCAGCGCCGCCCGATTCCGGCGGGGAAGGAACTGCTCCGGAGACGGCCTCGCCGCTCAACTGTCCGCAGGCGGCGAGGATGTCTCTTCCATGGCTCGCGCGGAGGATGGCCGTATAATGATGGTCGAGCAGGACCTGCTGAAAGGATGAAACCGACTCAGCGGACGGGGTGCGGTAAACGGAACCGGGGAATGCGTTAAAGGCAATGAGGTTCAGTTTGCAGTGAAGGCCTCTGAGAAGACGGGCAAGCTTTTCGGCATCGGCCGGCGCGTCGTTGAAGCCTGCGATCAGAATGTACTCGAAGGTCAGCATCCTCCGTCCCGGCATGGGATAATCGGCGCAGGCCCTCAGCAGCTCCGATAGGGGGTATCGACGGTTCACGGGCATCAGGTCGTCGCGCCGCCGGTCATCGGGGGCATTGAGTGAGATGGCGAGATTGACGCAAACATCCCCTCCGAGCTGAACGATCCGGGGGGCGATGCCGCAGGTGGAAACCGTTACCCTACGGTTCGAAAAGCCGAGGCCGTAATCGGAAGTCAGGATCCGGATCGCCTTTACGGTATGGTCGTAGTTGGCGAGCGGCTCTCCCATCCCCATGAACACGATGTTCTTGACCTGCGGCCCCTCGGGGGTATGGCGACGCAGCATCGTCAACTGGCCCGTGATTTCGGATGGAAGCAGATTACGTTTCAGCCCCTGGCGTCCGGTCAGGCAGAAGCGGCAGCCCATCGCACAGCCGACCTGAGTGGAGATGCAGGCGGTCCAGTGGTTACGGCCCGGGATCAGCACGCTCTCGATGAAATGACCGTCCGCGAGGCGGAAGAGGATCTTCTTCGTCCCGTCCTGCGAGGATTGGACCCTGTCCATGGCGGGTTCGCATATCCCTGCGATCTCCTCCAATCGAAGGCGGAATTCTGCGGACAGGGTCGTCATCTCGGCGAAGGTGGTCGCGTTTCCCGAATAGAGCCATTTCATGATTTGCCTGGCCCGGTATTTTTCCTTGCCCAGGCTGGCGATCCAGAACTCGATCTCCTCAAGGGTCATATCACGGATATTGGGCTTAGCAGTCATGTTCCAAACCACGATGCTTTCATTCGCCGTCCATCCGACAGCCGTAAGGGTCGGGAAGGCGCGTGAGGATCAATCCGCGGGAACGAGAACGATCGAGATTCTCCGGTTCCGGGAACGACCTTCGGGTGTCTCGTTTCCAGTCGCCGGCTGGTGTTCCCCGAAGGCCGCAGCGGACAGGAGGGTCGGGGCGACCCCCTCCTGTTCCAGACAGCGCGTCACGCTCAGGGCTCGGGCCGCGGAGAGCTCCCAGTTCGTGGGAAAGCGCTTGGATAGGGCGCCTTTGATGGGCACGTTGTCCGTGTGTCCTTCCACGCGTATGCGCTTGCCGCTGAGGGTCTTCAGAGTTGCAGCGACCCGTTTCAGCAGGGTCAACCCCTCACGCTTGAGATCCGCGTGTCCGGAAGCAAAAAGCATCCTGTCCGGTATGTCGATCGTCAGACCTCCGGGAAGATCGGCGATGGAGAGCTGTCCCTCGTCGAACTCGTTCTTCAGCGCGGCGTGGAGCTCCTCATAGGCGCTGTTTCCCTTCTCGATCTCCTCTTCCTGCGACGCCCTCAGTTCGGCCATGCCCTCCTCGAGCGCCTGCTTCTCGCCTTCCAAATCGATGTTCTTTCGGCTCAGTTCGTCTCTTGACAGCGTGAGTTGCCCTACGGTCTCCTCCAACGCCTGCTTCTCTGACTCGAGTTGGGCATTGCGGCTTTTCAGTTCCTCAAGGGATCTTCTCATCTGTTCGATGTTTTCCCTGAGCACCTGCTTTTCAGCCTCAAGGGCGATATTGAGATCCGTCAGTTCATCTTTTGATTTTTTCAGCAGGACGATGCTCTCTCCGAGCATCTGTTTGTCGCCCTCCAGTTCGGCACTTCGGTTCCGCAGTTCCTCGATGGTCCTGTTCGTCTGCGCCTTGAGGCCGTCGAGCCGAACGTTGAGGCTGCTTCGTTCGGCAGCGATATTGTCCTGGGTCGACTGAAGGCGGGCGATTTCATTCTGCAACCCCCGGACCTTCTCCTGGAGCATACCGATGGTTTTGCGGAGATCGCTGTTTTCCGTGCTGAGCGACGCCATATCCCGGCTCAGAATGTCCGCCTCGGCCTGCTTCCGCAGGAAGTCGCTCTTGGGAACGCAGCCGCCCAGTACGAGGAGGGCGGCGACCAGAACCGAAACGAGAAAAGATGTCCGAAACATGATGCATACCTCAAAGACGGCGCGTCCGGGCCGGGGACGATCCGTTCCCTACGATCCGGGCTGGACAAGAACGTCACAGCCATAGGGCGAAACGGTCCCGTATTCCAGTCAGCGGATGATTCCCATTCCCGCCAGGACCGACAACATGACCGCAGCCGCGATGACCGAGCCGATTTGTCCGCCGGCATTGGCCCCCATCGCGTGCATCAGCAGGTAGTTTTTCTTGTTCCACTTGGCGCCTTCTTTCTGAACCACGCGCGCCGCCATGGGGAAGGCGGATATGCCCGCCGCACCGATCAAGGGGTTGAACTTTCCTCCGGTGACCACACGCATCAGCTTGCCGAAGCAGACCCCGCAAACCGTGTCGAGACAGATCGCGATGAAACCGAGCCCAAGGATGATCAAGGTTTCTGTCCTCACGAAAGCGCTGCCCACCATCGTGGCGCCGATGCAGAGTCCCAGAAAGAGCGTTGTGACGTTGGCGATCTCGTTTTCCGAGGCCTTGGTCAAACGGGAGACGACGCCCGACTCCTTCATCAGATTCCCCAGCATGATCGTTCCCAGTAGCGGCAGGCCCTTCGGCGCGATCAGGCCTCCGAGGATCGTGATGACCAGCGGGAATAGGAGCTTCGTCGTTTTGGAAACCGGTCTGGCGACCGGCTTCATCATCGTTTCGCGCTCCTTCTGGGTGGTCAGGAGCCTCATGATCGGAGGCTGGAGAATCGGCACCAGAGACATGTAGGAGTAAGCGGCCACCGAGACGGCCCCGAGCAGATGGGGGGCGAACTTGGATGTCACGTAGATGGCCGTCGGCCCGTCACAAGCACCGATAATCCCGATCGAAACAGCCTCGAGCTGTTCGAATCCCAGCCCGAGCGCCAGGAGCAGGGTCAGGAAGATCCCGAACTGTCCGGCGGCCCCGAGCAGAAAGGTGGACGGCTGGGCCAGCACCGGACCGAAGTCCGTCATGGCGCCAATGCCGATGAAGATCAACAGCGGAAAGAGTTCCGTGGCGATGCCCGCATTGTAGATCACCCGGATAAAACCCTCATCGCTCATGACGTCGGCCAGCGGGATGTTGACCAGGATGCATCCGAATCCGATCGGGACCAGCAGCAGGGGTTCGCAATCCTTCTTGATCCCGAGGTAAAGCAATACGAACCCCACGATCAGCATGATGCCGTTCCGCCAGTCCATTGCAAGCATCTGAAAGCCGACCACCAGGCCGCCCAAACCGTTCATAACCGCTTCTGCCATGACCTAAGCCTCCTTCTTTTCCGGCTTTTCAGGGAACAGCCGCCCCAAAAGACCCATCACGAGGCTCATGATCCAGAGGGTGAGGATCGTTCCCCCCATGCCGCAGATCAGCATGGTCATCCCGAATGTAAAATTGTCCATAACGACCTCCATTGCGGCCCGCCCCGCCGTGCTTACGCGGGCGTTTTATTGTGTCATTTTAAACCGTTCTCGAAAGAATGTTCAGCCCACATGACGCGCGTGTCTCATACCACCATTCAAGGCGGGATGCAAACCGTTTATGGACGGAAAAGGCCGGAGTCGTGAAAAGAAGGGATGCAGAACCACGGCGGAGGACGGAACCGTGGAGATCCCGGACCGCAGCGAGCCATGCGTTTCGGGGATGGAACCGGCCGGAACCGCAGGCCGCCTGCGGTCGTCAGAGGCTGCTGTCATTTCCCTTGAGACGGACGGCGCGGCAAAAACGCCGGTCGTAATAAGGCGTATTGAGGTTGTCCACGCGGACCCCCTTTTTCCGCGAGCATGCGTGGACGAATTCATTGTTGCCGATGTAAATGCCCACGTGACCGATGTACTTCCGGGTATTGAAAAAGATGAGGTCCCCTTCCGCCAGTTCATCCCGAGATACGCGCATCCCGATGCGGGACTGCTCGAAAGCGGTGCGCGGGAGTTCGATGTTGAAGAACTGATAGATTTTTTTCACGAATCCGGAGCAGTCGATTCCCGTGACCGAGGAGCCTCCCAGGCGATAGGGCGCTCCGAGGAATCCCTTCGCCACCTTGACCAGAAGCTTCTGCTCTTCCGGGCTGTTCCATTGTCCGAGCAGATCCGAGCAATCCTGCCCGGCGGCATCCGCCGATGCCTGCGCTTCGGGGAATAGGGCGTTCTCCGCCTCTTCCTGTTGCTCACCCGCTTCGGGGGATTGTAGCTTCGTCTCATTCGACGCCTCAGGCGCTTCATCAGGGACCGGTTCCCGCAGCACGAGCCTCTGTCCGGCCATCAGGGCGGATCCGCGGATCTGATTCAGCTCCCGGATCACGGAAACGGGGATTCCGGTCCTCCGGGAGATGGCGATCAGGGTGTCCCCTTTGCGCACGGTGACCGACTCGGCTTGCGGAACAGGGGCGGATTTGGATTTGATGGATGCTCTGTGGGGGCGGGTGGGGATGATCAAGGTTTGATGCGGCCGGAGACGGCTGCTTTTCAGGTGGTTGGACTCCTTCAACGCATTCAGGGAGACCCCGTGGTTCAAGGCGATGCGGTAGAGGGAGTCGCCGGATTGAACCGTATAGGTTTCGACTGCCAGAGCGTTCCGGCAGAGGAAAAGGGTCGTGAATAGGACACCGAGTCCCATCCAAAGGAATATCCGCCGTCTCATCATGATGCGCCTCCTCTTGGGTATTCGGGAGCTCTCATACTGCAACGGTGCACAGATTACGCCATTGGATGACCAACTGTACACAGAACCGACGGATACTTATAAGAATCATTCGGGAAAGTCAATCCCAATTTAGGAGAGGCCCGTTTCCCATCCTTTTCCGGAACAGCGGAATGCTTCACAAGTGCCGGGAAATGGGATATGATTTTTACGATTTGACCTCATGAAAGGGCCGAGCAAGGACTGCGGAATATGGGGATGAAGTGGTTCTGCCGCGCGGCGATCCTGCTGGCAGCGGTTTTTATATTGAATATCTCGGTATATTTGATCTATCCGGATGTCTCCGTACTGAAGCAGGAGCGTCCCGTAAAAACCTCCTTTATGGAGTACCGGGAGCGGCAATGGAGCAAGGCCGGAATCAACCGTCGAATCCAACAGACGTGGGTGCCGTTCTCCGGGATCTCTCCGTATGCGGTCAAGGCGGTCATCATCGCCGAGGACGACAAGTTCTGGTCGCATGAGGGATTCGATTTCGAGGCGATCCAAAAGGCGATCGAGAAGGATTTCCGACAAGGGCGGCTCAAGGCCGGGGGAAGCACGATCAGTCAGCAACTTGCTAAAAACCTCTATCTGACTCCGGCGAGAAATCCCGTCCGGAAAATCAAGGAGGCGATCCTGACATGGCGGCTGGAGCGCAATCTCACCAAACGGAGGATCATCGAGATCTATCTGAACGTTGCGGAGTGGGGTGAAGGGATCTTCGGCATCGAGGCGGCGGCACGCCACTATTTCGGGAAAAGCGCCACTGAACTCACGGCCCGGGAGGCCGCCGCGCTCGCGGCCGTGCTGCCCAGCCCGCTCCGATACAACCCCACGGGGAAAGGCCGTTACGTGGAGAGCCGGACCGAGGCGGTTTACAGGATCATGGTCCGCCGGGGAATCGTGATTCCCGAATACGATCAGCTTCTACGGGAGCCCCCGGACGGTTCAGAGCCATCGCGAACGGGGGATGTCGCCGAGCCCGACGACTCAGGGGGCATGTCCGCGCCGGACGGAGGAGAAGGGGGGACCGATCCGGCCCGGACGGATTTCGTCAAATAACCCTCCCGTCGAAAGCCATCACGGCCGGAAATGACGTAAAACCGGACAGGGCGGGTCCAAGCCACCCCGCATCACCGTCCGGTCCGATCGGCCGGTTTGCCGTCAGAGGGTCTCGATCACGACGGCCATGGATACGCCTCCACCGCCGCAAAGCGTCGCCATCCCGAGGGTTTTCCCCCTTTTCCGCATCGCATGAAGCAGGGTGACCATGATGCGGCATCCGGTGGAGCCCACGGGGTGGCCGAGACCGACGCCCGAGCCGTTGACGTTGACGATCTCGCGGTTGAGTCCCAGCTCGCGTTCGCAGCCCAGATACTGGGCGGCAAAGGCCTCGTTGACCTCGATCAGTTCGAAGTCCCCCATCTTGAAGCCGGATCTCGAAAGAAGGTTCCTCACGGCCGGAACGGGACTCAACCCCATGACAGACGGATGGCAGCCGCCGCGGCCGACCGCACGGATCCGCGCCAGCGGCTTCAGGCCAAGCTCAGCCGCTTTTTCGGCCGACAGGATAACCATGGCGCTCGCCCCGTCGTTCACTCCTGAGGAATTTCCGGCCGTCACCTTGCCGGTCTTCGGCACAAAGGCGGGAGGGAGGGCAGCCAGGGCTTCCAGGGTCAGCCCCGGACGGAAATGTTCGTCCCTGTCAAAGACCAGGGGCGATTTCCCCTTCCTCTGCGGGATCTCCAACGGAACGATCTCTTCGACGAAATCCCCCTCCAGGGTTGCCCTTTCGGCGTTGTTGTGGCTGCGGAGGGCCACTTCGTCGATCTCGATGCGGCTGAGGCCGTACATCTGGGCGATCAGCTCGGCCGTGACCCCCATGATGTAGGGTTTGCCCCTGAAGAGCTCGACGACGCCGCCTTCCTTGACCGGACCCTTCTCCAGTCCGGGCAGGAGATGCGATCCGGCATGGAGCCCGTGGACGATCTCGTCGACGAAGATCTGGTCCTGGAAGCGGCAGCCCCACCGTGCGTTCGGCACGGAATAGGGAATTCCCGACATGTGCTCCATCCCGCCCGCCAGGACGGCATCCGCCATTCCGGCCTGAATCATCGCCATGCCGGAAACGACCGCCTCCATGCCGGAGATGCAAACCCGATTCACCGTCGCGGCCGTGACGGTCTCCGGAATGCCCGCCATGAGTGCCGCAATCCGGGTGACGTTCAGGGCGTCCGTAGGCTCCATACAGCAGCCGAAACGGACGTCATCGATCGCGCCCGGTTCGATTCCCGCCCTTCGGACGGCCTCATTCATGACGACGCTTCCGATAGCGGCGCAGTTGAGATCCCTGAGCGAGCCGCCGAATGAACCGATGGCGGTCCGGCAGGCCGAGACGATTACGCAATCCTTCATGGGCTATCCTCCTTCAGATGAATCGATGGTTCATGAACCGGCAGGGTTTTTCGGCGACCGTTTCCACGGGACGGTCCCGCGAGGCAAAAGATGGCGTATCATACAATCAAACAGCATGATGTCAACCGCGATTACTATTTCCCAAAGACGGTCTTCAGGAGTTCTGTTACTCTGGCGGCAGGATCGGTGCGTATCTTCTTCTCTTCCTGTCCTATCATAAGGAATAGACCATCAAGGGCTTTATAGGTCACGTAGTGATCGAGATCCATGGATTCTTTGGGAACAAGTGGCAGGGATTCATAAGGGGTCATCATATCTTTGTATGCCTTCGTCACTCCCACCTTGTTCATATTGGATACAACCACCGGCTTAAATTCATCGTAGAGCTTATTTGACGTCTTATCCTTAAAATACTGGGTTGCAGCCGTTTCTTCTCCCTGAAGAATCTTCCGGGCATCATCGAACGACATGGTCTTGATGGCATCCACAAAAAGGTCGGTGGCCTTCGGCGCTGCCGCCTCCGCTGCACGATTCATACTCAGGATAAAATCGTCGACTTGTTTTTGAAAGCCCAGTTTGGCAATCACATCGGCAGCCTTCTGGATCTTGTCGGGAAGAAGAAGCTTCACCATTGGGTTGCTGAAATACCCATCCGTTTTTGACACCGCTTTAATGGCATTCTCCGTACCGATGGACAAGGCTTCCTTCAAACCCGAAATGGTGGTCTCCTGATCCATGCCAGACTGAGACAGTCCGCTCTTCATCACGGGAAGTTCCTTTACGATAGTGTCAAAGATACCTGCTTCAGCTGAAGCGATCGAACCTATCGTCCAGAATAGCATCAATGCCCATAGTTTATTTTTCATCTTCATTCCCCCTCTCAGGTGTTATGCATTGAAATAAAGTGTCTTCAGCGATCTTCGCGTTTACAGATATCAGGAAGTTAGGCTCACAAGATCATTTTTCGGTAGCCCAACCTTCTCATTTTACTCGCCAGAAGGTTAAGGGGGAAGGTTGATGGGTTTACTGAGCAACTGGGAGAAACGATAATCGATTTATGTCCTTATGCGAATTAAAAGTCAAGAGGATAATGACTGGAGTTTCCTGAGTTTTTCCGAGGGATAGCATTCAATGATTTGATATGACACCGGACAATGGCCATGCGTGGCAGTTCCATCAGGCCAGAATAGATTGCCTATACCGGATGCAAAACAGGAATCCTCAAGAGAAAGGAAGCAGAATATTTGAAAAATGGGGAGAAGAGGGGGAGAGAATTGGCAAGATAAAAAAAGAGGGGTTAAGTTTATTCATCTTAACCCCTCGTCATGATCTGGCTCCCCAGCGCGGACTCGAACCACGGACCCGATGGTTAACAGCCATCTGC